>NZ_DASZAW010000017.1:0-8640 GCF_035944845.1 Devosia sp.
GCCCCGACGACGCGCCCGGGGACGGGCGCCGTTCGTTTCTCCGGCTCTGAATGGAGGGGTGGGAGAGTGGTTAAATCCGGCAGACTGTAAATCTGCTCGCTTAGCGTACACTGGTTCGAATCCAGTCCCCTCCACCACCCCTGACATGGCCGGTAGTCTCAGAGCCGACACCCGGCTTACTCGTTGAGCTCGTCGGGCGTTGGGGCCTCGAACAGGCCAATCCACTGTTTGAGCCTCGTCTCGGGGATGTGAAACGTGCCAGCCGGCAGTTCTCTGTTCCGGGCCCTGATGCGCTCGAGCAACAAGTCCTCAGTCGCATCGGCAAAGTGGATCCTGAAGCCGACACCGAGGTCGCGAGCCT
This sequence comes from Devosia sp., assembly GCF_035944845.1. Lineage (GTDB taxonomy): Bacteria > Pseudomonadota > Alphaproteobacteria > Rhizobiales > Devosiaceae > Devosia_A. The sequence goes on from NZ_DASZAW010000017.1 coordinate 362, forward strand.
TCGCGCGCAGTTCGTCCCGCTCGCGCTTGCTCCAGAAGCCGAAGTCGAGGATCACGTTTACGCCAAGCAACAAAGCCCTCGACGCCGTCTCCCACAGCAGCGACTCGATTGCCCCGTGCCTGGCGTTGTGGATCGCGAGATCGGCGTCATCGCTGTGGTCCTCGACGTCCATTCCGAACAAGCGGACATGCCACTCGTCGACGGTCAGGCGGAGCGCGCTGTGATCAACCTCAAGCTTCCGGGCCAACGTCGTCTTGCCGCTGCCGGGCAGTCCGACCATCAAGTGAAGTGTTGCCATTGCCTCGTCGGTCCCGGTTGCCGCGAAATAAGACGGTACCGTTATCCGAAGCGCAACCGTTCCCCGACGATCACCGGAGGTGCAGGCGGCGCCGCTTAGCCATCGCCGTCCGCGCCAGCTTCTTGCATCAAAACCGAGTTCGCCGGTGCCTCGAGCGTCCAAGTGATGCCCGACCGGGTCCGGCTGGCTCTGGCGCGGCCATTCAGCGCGACCGGCGTTACCCGCTCCAACACCACAGTACCGAAACCCCGGCCGCTTTGCGGCTCCAACTCCAGGGGTTCGTCAAACGCTTCGTCCCAGTTCACCGTCAGTTCGGGCTCAGCGCCCCGGCTCAACGACCACGATACGGTCACCGAACCGCTGCGGCCGGCCAGCACGCCGTATTTGGCTGAGTTGGTGCCCAGCTCGTGAAACGCCATGCCCAGATTCTGCACCGCGTTCGGTGAGACCGACACCAGAGGACCGGATATCGTCACCAGTTGCTCGTGCCCGAACGGCGCCAGTTGCGCGTTGACCAGCTCGGCCAGCGTCGAGCCGGTCCACTCCGAGCGCACCAGCAGGTCGTGCGAGGCCGCGAGGCTGGCGATGCGGGTGCGAATCTTCTGCTGGAATTCGTCGATCGACACTGAACTGAGCCCGGTCTCGCGGATCAGCGACAGGATCACCGCATACTGGTTCTTCACCCGGTGGTTGATTTCGCGCAGCAACACCTGGATCCGCCGCTCGCTCTCTTTGGTCTGGGTAATGTCGCGGGCAATCTTCGATGCCCCCACCACCTCGCCGCGCGGATTGCGGATCGGTGACACGGTCAGCGACACGAACACCGTGCTGCCATCCTTGCGCAGCCGGACCGTCTCATAGCTCTCGACCCGCTCATTGGCGCGGATGCGCCGGATGATGTCGGTTTCCTCGCTCTGCAGATGCGGCGGGATCAGCATGGTGATGGAGCGGCCGATGGCTTCGTCGGCCGAATACCCGAACATCCGCTCGGCTGCCGGATTCCAGTCGGTGATGATGCTGTTCAGATCCTTGGCAATCACCGCATCGAAGGAAGAATCGATAATCGCCGCGAGCCGCGCCTCGATGATGCGCTCACCCTCGTCGAGGTCTACCCGTTCAGCCTGCATATGGTCCCCCAGACACCCCTGAATGAACGACAAGGACGCGCCATGGTTCCGAGCGTCTGGAAGATTCTTCGTGTCCCAGTGCTATTCGGTCAGCAGCTGGTGCGATCGCGGCTGCCAGCCTATGAGTTGGGCGGCTTTCGAAAGGTCGTGTTCCTCTCCGTTCTCGTCGCCAACGATGAACAGCGACTCGTATCCACCCGCGGAGGGTGGCGTCACGGCCTCGAGCGCGCCCAGGTAGGCGTTCGCCATGTCTTCTTCGTCGAGCGGATAGACATAGCTGCCGTCGCCGGCACGCTGCGGGTTGCGGCGCTGTGCCAGGTAGTCAGCCCGCTTGCGCGGTCCGCTGATCCTCAGCCCGATGATGTTCATGCCGAACCAGCGGGCGAAGTAGGCGCAGATTTCCTCGCCCAACCCTTTGCTCAGGCCGTAAACCGACGGCGAGTCGAGTGGCACCTGGTCCTCGCCGGGGTAGTTCGGCCGGCCGCGATAGTGGACACTCATCGAGCTGGTATAGACGCCGCGCTTCACCCCGGCTTCCTGTGCCAGATAAAGGAACAGGTGCAATGCCTTGGTATTCAAGTCGTAGTTGTTCACGATGGTTTCGACATCCTGGTCGGTGACCATGCCGCCCTGGGCGCTGCGCATGGCCAGCCAGACGAAGCCATCGACACCCTGGAGCGCCCGGCGGATCGCATCGGGGTCGAGCACCGAGCCCTGAACATGCTCGACATCGGGGTCGGCGGGTGCTGTGAGGTCGAGCACTCGCAGGCTATGCCTGGCCTTGAGGTAGGGCGTGATCAGCTGGCCGACATGGCCGGCCCCGCCGACGAGCAGCAGCTTCATCGTGCCGCCCCCGGCTTGTCGGCGACATCGAGGATGCGGATGCCGTTCTCTTCGGCGATCCGGTGGAACAGCGCGCCGACCTCGGGGAGCTCCTCGCTCGAGTTGCCCTCGGCGATCAGCGGATAGTCCGGATCGAGCGCTTCGAGCCGATTGAACAGCGTCGGAAAGTCCATGACACCCTTGCCGGGACAGCCATCCTGCAGATGGATCGCCAGCCGGTTCTCAACCCAGATGTCCTTGGCGTGGGCGCTGCAGATGTGGCGGCCGAGCAGATCGAAATGCGCGTTGAGCGCGCCGCCGGTGTCGTAGATCGTCTCGAGCGTGATCCAGTTGGCGGAATCGTAGTCGCAGCGCACCCAAGGCGAATCCACCGCATCGAGGATGCGGGCGGCGATCCCGGGTGTGCGTGGCGTCACCAGCGAGTGCGATTCGAGGCTGAGAAACACGCCGGCGTCCTCGGCCGCCTTGGCGCATTCACGCAGCGAGCGGATCAACTGCTCCTCGGCCTTGGCCGTCCAGTTGTCGGGATGCGGGAACCATGGCCCGTCAGGGTTCATCGATCCGGGACCGGTGTCGATGCCGCGCGCTCCCATCCAGCCGGCGAGCCGCAGCGCCGCCTGCACCACGCGTACCGATAGCGCCCGAGCCGTCTCGTCCGAGGTCACCAGATTCTGCCAGTACCCGGTGGTCTGGAACAGTGCCACGCCCTCGTCGGCCAGCAGCGCCTTGAGGCGTTCGGCATCCTCGCGCCGCGCCGTCAGCGGATCATTGTCGCGAAAGCGCGTGAAGATGCCGGAAAAGCCCGCATCGCGAACCCGTCGGCACATTTCGGGGGTGAGGTCATTCATGTCCGCGGGCAGAAAGCACCCGCTCATACCAAGCCGCATCGTCATCCTCCTCGAGACACGGCATCCATCCGGCGGCAGCGCCCGGAGTCAATCAGACGTTCGCCTGTAGCGCGTGGTCGCTAGCCACACCAGTTCGGCGCCTCGGGCGTCCTCTCCTGAGCCAGCCCTTCGGCGATCATCTGCTCGCCCAGCGACTGTCCGTTCCGTGTCACCGCGGCCAGTTCGGCCCCCTCGGAAGCCGCGATTTCGAATGTCCCGGCATTCAGCAGGTCACGCAGCCGCAGCGCCGATCGCCATGAAAGCTGGCTCGCCTGGGGGCATTCCCCGGTGTAGCGCTCCGGGGAGACGGCGTCGGCCAGGCGGACAACCTTGCCACGCAAATAGAAGCTGTCGCCGGACCACACGCAGGTCAGGTGGGGCAAGGCTTCGCACAGCATGAACCGGGCATCCTCGGCGTAAACCGGGGCAGGGGCCGCCAGCAGCGGCAGCACCAGCAGAGCAATTGCGGCGCGCATACGGCACGCTGACTCCGATCCTGCTCGTGGGCAAGCCACAATGAAGGGAGCAAACGGGCTTGCCAGCATCGCGCCTCAACCACTAAGAAGCGCTGGCGCTCCGGCGCGGGTGTAGCTCAATGGTAGAGCAGAAGCCTTCCAAGCTTATGACGAGGGTTCGATTCCCTTCACCCGCTCCAACGCCCGGTCCGCGGATATGAACCCTCGTTTCGTCGCTGGTCGGAGCCGCCGGCGGCTCCTTCGTGGTTCGATTCCCTTCACCCGCTCCAACACCTGACAGCGCGGTTCTCTCAGCCGATCGGTTTGTTCGCTTCCTCGACCACCCAGTCTCGGAATGCCTTGATCTTGGCGACGTTACGGCGCCCCTCAGGGTAGGCGAGCCAGTAGTTCGTGCCGACATCTATGACGCGTTCGAATGGCTGGATCAGCCGCCCCTCGGCCAACTCGCGCTGGAAGTACTCGGGGGTGAGCAGGGTTACGCCCTGGCCGGCCATCGCCGCGATGGCGTCGAAGGTCTGCATATTCATTGACGGTGTCGTCTGCTGCTTCAGCACATCGTGCGGCAGGCCGTAGGCATCGAGCCAGCGGATCCACCATGGGTCGTCGGAATCGAGCAATGGCAGTTTCAGGATGTCGGCGGGCTCGCGCACGCCGCCGATAGTGGCCGCCAGAGCCGGCGACAACATCGGCGTGAAGCGCACGTCGATCAACTTCACCGCGTTGAGTCCAGGCCAGTTGCCCTTGCCCGCGCGGACGACGACGTCCACTTGCTCGCGCCCGAAGTCCACCATCCGGTCTGTCGTCTCCAGCCGCACCGCGATTTCCGGGTGGCGCAACTGGAAGATGCCCAGCCGTGGCGCCAACCACTGCGCGGCGAATGTGTGCATGGTGTTGACGATCAGCGTGCCGTGCTCACGTTCGCCGAAATCGACGAAAGCGCTTCGCAGGATATCGAAGGCGCGGCTCACCTCCGGCCCGAGCCGCTCACCGGCTTCGGTCAGCACCACTTCACGCGGACGCCGCAGGAACAGGGGCGAGCCCACGCGCTCCTCCAGCAGTTTGATCTGGTAGCTCACCGCGGCCTGGGTCATCCCCAGTTCCTGGGCCGCGCGGGTGAAGCTCAGGTGCCGGGCCGCAGCCTCGAAAACACGGATCGCAGCCAGTGGGGGTAGGTGATCTGACATAAGGCCTCCTTATGTAGGATACTCGAGCTTTGGTTGGAAATCAAAGCGCTGCGAGCGCATCTTCCGGTCAGCACATCAAAACTGACGGAGACGAGAAATGCTCTACCAGGCCCCCAGGTCCCGCGCTGCTCGGCTGCTCGGCTGGGTGAAGCACACCCTGTTGCCGCGCCGGGCGCATCCGATAGCCGATATCCGCGAGCTCAGCCCCTATCTTCGCTCCGATATCGGCGCTGCCGACCACGACTATCCTTTTCACCACCCGTGATGACTTGCTGCGTTTTCGAAGCGGCGCATGAGAAAAGGCCCGGCACTGCTGCCGGGCCTGCAAATTTTGTGCAGCAGACCAACCGGGCGGCGGTGCCGCCGGGCGGTCAGCAGTCGAGCAGGTGGCCCGAGCCCTGGGGTGCGGCGGTACAGTTCCACAGCAGCGGCAGTTTGAGCTTCGTCGCGGTGGTCTCGGTTGCTTCGGCGACGGTGGCCGTAGCCGTTACGACGGTCGCCGGCGTTGCCTTCAGCATCTCGGCGCCTCTTTCCCAGCACTCCTTTTTCAGGGCCGGAAAGATCAGGCAGTTCACTTCCGAATCCGACAGCATCGGAGCGGCAGCGGCGGGCAGGACAGGCACGGCGAAACCCGACGCGGCGAGCGCGGCAACGAGAACGAGTCTCTTCATCTATTTCCCCTGGTTACCTCCAAGCGCGCCCGGCCTTCGGTGAAGCGCCGGGCTGCGCGGCACGAAGCCTAATCCCTGGCCACGGCGCCATGCAATCTTCACGCGAAGGTTGCCCCCTTGCCACTTGCGTCGCCCGAGGCTTTTCAGTAGAGGGAGGGCCGCAGGTTTAGGGGTATAGCTCAGTTGGTAGAGCATCGGTCTCCAAAACCGAGGGTCGAGGGTTCAAGTCCTTCTGCCCCTGCCACCTGCCCAGGCGCCTGAGCGCCGACCAATTCCACAAACTGCCGGCTGAATGTGGCGCGCCCGTTGTCGTCCGCCGATTGATCACAGCATGCCGAAATACATCGCGACCGGTGTCGCCAGCATTGCGGCCACCAGGCTAGCGTACAGCGCCTTGAGCAGGATCGTCTCGAGCATGGAGCCTCGGGGAGAAAGTCAGCGGGCGCGACACAGCTTGCCACCAGAGTCAGCTGCCCGCTGCTTCCTCCCGAAGGCCCTACTCATAAGGTGGCGGGCAGGGCTGCGCATTTAACAATGACATCCTCCCGAGCGACGGGATCACTTTTCGCAAAGCCGCAGCGGGGACACGCGCGGTGAGCCTTGCCGCCTCTGCCGATCTGTCTCAATAAGACGCGTGGAGCCCGCGGGGACGTGACCACATGAAAGTGATGCTCGATCTCGACGATCTCGTCGCGCGCGGCGAACTCACGCAGGCCGAGGCTGATCGGCTCAAGCGCCTGGCCACCGCCGATACCAGTGCTCTGGGCACCAACATCCTGCTGTCGTTCGGCGCCTGCGCCATCGTCATCGGTCTCGGTGCGCTGTTCCCGACAGCAGAGGCCGCCATTGTGCTGGGCGGACTGCTGCTGGCCTTGGGGCTGGTGCTCAGGTTCAACCGTATCGAACGCTGGACGCTGTTCGGCCAGGTGTCGGTCGCCATCGGCGCGCTTGTCCTGTCGGGCGGCGTCTCGATCCTCGCCAACGGTTCTGTCCCGATCAATCTGGCCATCGGGGCAGGGCTGGCAGTGGCGGCTGTGGCGGCGCGCTCGGGGCTGTTGGCGGCGCTGTCGGTGATCATGCTGACGGCAACGGTGGGCGGGGCGACCGCCTACAATGGCAGCTTCTTCTGGCAACCGGCGCTGACTATCGGCATCCTCGCGGTGCTGACGCTCGGGCTCTATCTGCTGTCGCTGCGGCTGCCGCCGGACTATGAGCGGTTGGCGATCATCGCGGCGCGCGTTGCCATCCTGATGCTGAACTGCGGCTTCCTCATCGGCTCGCTGTTCGGCGACGACGCACTGAACCTGCCGCCGCCGGCCTTCAGCGTGGCCTGGGCCCTGGTGCTCATCGTTACCGGCTTCTGGGCGATCCGCGCCAACCGCCGCTGGGTGGTCAATGCCGCCGCCGTGTTCGGGGCGATCCATTTCTTCATCCAGTGGTTCGCTACCTTGGGGCCGTCGCCGCTCTCGATTGTCGGTGGCGGCTTGCTGCTGGTCGGTTTCGGCTTCGCCATTCGGTGGTTCAACCGCATGTCGGGCGCGAAACCGGCACCCGAAGGCTCCGCGTCCATCCCCGATTCCATTGCCAGTCCTGATGGGGCCGGCTGAGCGCTCGCGGCGAATTCGATAGCTGAGTGTCGAGCGAGGGCGTAGGGTGTTGCGGCGCATGAACGCGCCACCAGCGAAAGCGACACCCCGATATGCCCGTCGATCATCCCGACACCGCGCCCGTCGCGGTTCGTCGCATGCCCAGTCGCACCCTCACCGTGGCGCTGAGCTTTTTCATCACTCTCGGTGCGCTGTTCGTCCTGGCGCCGCTGCTGCGCTTCGGCGTGAGCCTCGGCTGACGGAGGCGCACACCATGCCGATTAGGCGAGAAACTTCAGCCGACCCCGCTCCGGGCGTCGGCAACGAAGGCCTGCCGACGCCGTTCGACTACACCGAACCGGCCGATCTCTACTTTCCCGTGCAAGTGGGGCGGAAGGCCGGCCTCGACTACCGTCGCTTCCCCTCTGCCGCCCTGGCGCTGCGCTACGCCATGGAGTCGCTGCTGCCCGGCAAGCTGAGTGCGGCGACGCTGGAGGTCGATGGCGAGCGCTATGACAGCTTCGCGATGCGCCGGCTCTATGCTTCGTCGGAGTTTCCGGCGTCGTGAGGCGGCACGCTGATCCCTTCCTCGAGATAGTCATGCAGCTTGTTGCGCAGCGTCCGGATGCTGATGGCGAGGATGGCGGCGGCGTGGGTGCGGTTACCGTGCGTGGCGCGTAGGGTCGCAAGGATCAACTCGCGTTCGACATCGGCGGCTTGGAGCCCCACCAGTTGCAGCGCTGCGGCAGGATCGGGATGAAGGTCGTAGGCGGTGAGCATCGATGGCCTCGCACTATTCCATGTCGACCGGCAGGGAGAGACTGAGGTCGAAGGCGGCGAGGAATGCGACAATCGCCGCTGCGATCACGATCGCCACCGGCAACCAGTGTCCGAGTTGGGCTCGTGTCATTGCCTGTCGCAGTGCCCCCATTCGCTTCGCCCCAGAATCACGCCGCGGGTCCGTGCTCCGTTGGTAACGGAGGCAAGCTGACGGATGCCTGACAGGCCGTTTGCCGCCTTCGGCAGGTTGACAGCGGCCCGTCATTTGGGCTTGCAATAGCTGGTCCAAGCCATTAGATACCGCTTCCCAAGCCGCCCGGGGTGACTCGCGCGGTTCTTCGTTTTTGGCCTGACGGCCCGACCGAAAGTAGAGCTGATGGCTGCACTGAACCCGCTGAAGTTCCTGCAAGAGGTTCGTCAGGAAGTC
>NZ_DASZAW010000018.1:0-8631 GCF_035944845.1 Devosia sp.
ACCGGAAGCGGTTGGACCACCAACTGCCGCCTTCGAAAACCCAGTTTAGAATTATTCGAAACTGGAGTTTTCGGCCCATGTTTTAGGCAGCGGCGCAGCATTCGTCAAGCCGAGAGACCGGCCCGCGCGCGAGGCATGAGCTCAGCGCATAGAGGCTCGGCGGGGCCCCAAAAAGAACGGTCAAGGAAACGACCTAATGCCAGAAGTCATCTTCAACGGACCCGAAGGCCGCCTCGAGGGGCGCTACCAGCAGGGCAAGGATCCGAACGCCCCGATCGCGATCGTGCTTCATCCGCATCCGCAGTTCGGCGGCACGATGAACAACCAGATCGTCTACAACCTGTTCTACATGTTCGCCCAGCGCGGTTTCTCCGTCCTGCGCTTCAATTCGCGTGGCGTGGGTCGCTCGCAGGGTCTGTTCGATCACGGCATCGGCGAACTCTCGGACGCCGCCGCGGCGCTCGACTGGCTGCAGAGCCTCAACCGCGAGTCGCGCGGCTGCTGGATTGCCGGCTTCTCGTTCGGCGCCTGGATCGGCATGCAGCTCCTGATGCGTCGCCCCGAGGTTGAGGGCTTCATCTCGGTGAGCCCGCCGGAGAACCTCTACGATTTCTCCTTCCTCGCCCCCTGCCCGTCCTCGGGCCTGATCATCCATGGCGACAAGGACCGTGTGGCGCCGCCGCAATCGGTGCAGAAGCTGGTCGACAAGCTGAAGACCCAGAAGGGCATCACCATCGAGCAGCAGCAGGTCGAGGGCGCCAACCACTTCTACGAAGGCAAGATCGACGAACTCACCGAACGCTGCGCCGACTATCTTGACCGGCGCCGCGCGGAAATCGCGGCGGGCAAGGGGCGCTAGCCAGACGCCCCGGACCTCGTCCTTCGGACGGCTCGGGATGAGGTCCTCATGGGGGTGCACCTTGCCCTCATGACGAGCCGGTCGATTACATAGGGCAAGCCGATGGCCGCCAAGTTCAAATCCGATTTCCTGAACGTCCTCGATCAGCGAGGCTTCATCCACCAGATCTCCGATCCCGAGGGGCTCGATGCCCTCGCGGCCAAGGAGCGCATCACCGGCTATGTCGGTTACGATGCGACGGCCACCAGCATCCATATCGGCAACCTGATCACCGTGACGATGCTCTACTGGCTGCAGGAAACCGGCCATCGGCCGATCAGCCTGATGGGCGGCGGCACCTCGATGGTTGGCGATCCCTCATTCCGCGACGACCAGCGGAGCCTGCTCAGCGTCGAAAAGATCAAGGCCAACATCGAGAGCATCAAGAAGGTCTACTCGCGCATCCTCCGCTATGGTGACGGCCCGACCGACGCCATCATGGTGGACAATGCGGACTGGCTGCTGAAGCTGAACTATGTCGAATTCCTGCGCGATGTCGGCCGCTTCTTCTCGGTCAACCGCATGCTGAGCTTCGACTCGGTGAAGCTCAGGCTCGACCGCGAACAGTCGTTGAGCTTCCTCGAGTTCAACTACATGATCATGCAGGGCTATGATTTCACCGAGCTCAACCGGCGCTACGGCACGGTGCTGCAGATGGGCGGCTCCGACCAGTGGGGCAACATCATCAACGGCGTCGATCTCAGCCACCGCATGGGCGGACCGCAGCTATACGCGCTGACCACCCCGCTCTTGACCAAGGCGTCGGGCGAGAAGATGGGCAAGTCGGCCTCCGGCGCCGTCTGGCTCAACGGCGAGCTCTTCAGCCCCTACGATTTCTGGCAGTACTTCCGGAACACCGAGGATGCCGATGTCGGCAAGTTCCTCAAGATCTTCACCCGCCTGCCGCTCGACGAGATCGAAAAGCTCGCGGCGCTGGGCGGTTCGGAACTGAACGAAGCCAAGAAGGTCTTGGCGACGGAAGTCACCGCCATCGTACACGGCCGCGAAGCGGCGGAGCAGTCGGCATCGACTGCTGCGGCCACCTTCGAAGCCGGCTCGCTCGACCTGTCGCTGCCGACGGCGGAGGTGTCGAAGTCGGACTTGGCCGCCGGCATCGGGTTGCTTGCCGCGCTGGTCACTGCCGGCCTTGCCGCGTCCAACGGCGAGGCACGCCGGCACATTCAATCGGGCGCAGTGCGGGTCAACGACGAACCGGCCACCGACGATCGTGCCACCCTGGGCACGGCGGCGCTGTTGCCGGAAGGCGTGATCAAGCTCTCGGTCGGCAAGAAGAAGCACGCGCTGCTGAAACCGGTTTGAGCGCCACCTTAACTGGCACCCCGACCTTCCACCTCCACGGTGTCACCCCTTCGCCGGAGTGACACCGTGAGTGGGGACGGCACCGTGCGCGCCATCGTCCAAGCGGCTGCGACGGCCTTCGAGCGGACCCACGGGAATTGCCCAACACTCGGTGTCATCCCAGCGAAAGCTGGGGACCCATTTCGCAGCCCGAACCAGCGGAGAGTTGGGTCCCCAGCTTTCGCTGGGATGACAGCCGGTGGGTGAGGTAATTTTGGACCCAAGCCTGCCCTTACTCAGCGCGTCACCAGCACCGGAATGGTGGTGTGCGACAGCACGTTGTTGGTCTGGCTGCCGAGCAACAGCCGGCCAAGCCCGCTGCGGCCGTGCGAGCCCATGACGATCAGATCCGCCCCCACCGAATTGGCGGTCGAGATGATGCCGTCGGCCGGAAAACTGTCATTGACATAGACCGTCTTGGCAGTCACGCCGGCAGCAGCCGCTGCCTTTTCCGCCTTGCCGAGCAAGTCCTTGGCCGCAGTTTCCTGGGCTTCGATCAGTTCCGGGATCGGATCGAATGCCGCGCCTGCGACGGTCGCGTAACCACCGCCGAGCACTGCAGTGGGTTCCGTCACTGTGACGATTGTCACCGCCGAGCCAAGCGCCTTGGCGAGACCGAGTGCATGATCCAGCGCACGCGAGGCGAGTTCCGAACCATCCGTTGCAACGAGAATATGTGCGTACATTTCGTACCTCCAGACCACCATGTGGCGATCGTAAGCCGTTGCGCCAACCCGTACATTGATAGAAATCAACCTACTCCGGGCGGGTCACTCGACCTGCCCCTGGTCACTCGACGCGCGGGATTTCCTTGGCTCGGTACTCGAACATCCGGCGGAACGCCCCGGGCACCAGCGCCGACATCGGGTTGATCTTGAAATCCGGCTTGTCCAGCGGGCCGCGCACCGCAAAGGTCACCCCGAACAGCCCCTCGCCATCGCGCCCGGCCAGCGGCCCGAGCAGTTTCGAGAACGCGTTGTTGAGCCCGAACAGCGGCACATAGGTACCGGTAATGTCGTACTGACGTTTGTCGGTATAGATGAAGCCGCGGGCCGTGCCGCCAACCGTTGCTCCAGCCAGCACCGCATCGGTGATCTCCACGCGGTCGCTGCGCCGCACGAACTGCGCCTCGGCACTCTTGAACTCCAGCTTGTTGGAGCGGGCAATCATCTGCCTGGACTGTGTGTCGTTCCCAAGAATCTGCGCCACATTGCCTTCGTTGACGAAAGCGAAATTGCGCAGCGAGAACTGCCCGACATCGATCTTCTGGTCGTTGACCGTCTCGACCACCAGGCTGCCGGCACCGCCCTCGACATTGGGGTAGACGTTCATCAGCCGCAAAAGCGTCCCGAGATCATTGAACGCCACCGACATCACCTTGCCATCCGGCGTTGGATTGGTCGTGACCGAGACGCTGCGATTGCCGCCGAGGTTGGCCTGCAGGTTCACGCGCTGCAGGTCGGCTCCGCGCAGCACCAGGTCGAGGTTCACGTTGAACGCCGTCGTCTTGTAGAAGCCGAGCGCTCGTTTGAGCTCGAGGTCAACCGCAATGGTCTGGTCGTTGACCGCCGTCGCCTGCGGACCGCCGGTCGAATCGCCCGAGAGGCTGAAGAAGCGCTGCAGCATCGGTTTCAGGTCGAGCTGGTCACCGCGCAGCCGCACCTGGTAGCCGTTGCGGATCGGCGTCAGGGAAATCTGCGCCTCGTCGCCGGGGCTTAGCGCAAACGAGGTGAACTCGGCCGACTGCAGGCCTTCCTTCAAATCGAAATCGAGGGCCCCCTGGAGTTTCACGTCGCCGAAGCCGAGATCGAGGTCGTTGATGGTGACGGCATCGCCGTCCAGCTTGATCTGCGCCGCGGCTGTTCCCTTGACGCCGGCAGCCTTGCTGATGCCGAGGTCCTTGATGGCGAGCCGCGCGTCCTCGAGGTCTGCCGCCAGTTGGATTGTGCCGTCGCTCAGGGGCTTGGCCGAGATGGTCAGCGGTCCATCGAGGAAGTCCGAGGTGTCGACGCCGAACTTCTTGAACGCGTCGGAGTCGACCTTGGCTGTCAACACCACGTCCGGCTTCTTGGGATCCAGCGTCCCCATTGCCGATATGGCCGCCGGCACACCGTCGAACTCGGTCGTTCCGCTGACGTTGAAGCCGGCCTGTGTCACGCGGAACTGCAACTGCCCCTTGGCCACCGAATGCCCCTCGATCGGCTCGGCGGTTTCCAGGTCCTGCAGTGTACCATTGATGACGTAATCCATCGTCCGCGGCTGGTTGGTCTTTTTGTCGGTGACGATGGTTGCCACCAGCCCGAGCGACACCAGGCCTTTGACGGCGTCGAAGTTCTTCGGCAACGCCACTTGCTTCAGTGCATCGGGCTGGTTCGTCTTGACCCAGTCGAGCAGCGCCGGGATGCCGCCGGAGAGATCACCGGAGATCTCGTACACCGCCTCGGTGTCGCTGTTGGACCCGATAATGAAGCCGGCATTGGCGATCGAGATGTTGCCTTTGGGTGTCGGGATGGTCGCGCCATCGCCGGAAATCTGGATGTCGGTGTCCTTGAGGCTGAGCTTCATCTCGCCTTCGATGGTGATCGGCTCCATCGTGTCGAGTGCCTTGATCTGGACGCCGACCCCGACGATGTCGATCGTCATCGCGTTCTTGGGCATCGGCTTGTTCTCGCCCGGCTCGCCCAGTGAGCCGATCGGGAAGTCGTAGCGCATGGTCGATTTCTTGATCCGCCCGCCAACCACGTTCTTGACGAACCAGTCACGCGACTCGCTGGCAAGGAAAGCTGGCCATAGCCGCTTGAGGTCGTCGGCCGAGAGCCCGTCGCCGGCGATGTTCATTTCAAAGCCAGTGCCGCGCCGCACCATGTCGATGCGCCCGGTCGACACCAGCTGGCTGCCGTCGGCCTTCCTTGCTTCGAACTGGTCGATGCCGGTGGCGCCATAAAGCGGCGCCGACCAGCCCTGGAAATTGACCTCGCTGAATGGTGCCTCCGGCATACCCTGCTCGTTGGCGATGGCGACGTCGCGCGCCGCGACCTTCATACCGACGATCGGACCATAGAGCGGATCGAGCCCGAGCTTGAACACGCCGCTGACGTAACCCGTGCTCCCGGCGACGCTCACCTGCATCTCGCCCATGGTGAACTGGCCGATGGCAGGATCCCACACCACCTCGGCAATCGAAGTGGCGATCGGGAAGTACTGCCCATTGGCCCGCACATCCATGCCGGTCAGATCGATATGGAACAGCCCGTCGGTGATTTTCTGGGTGTTGGTGAAGCCCACATCGATCGACACCGAGGCCGTACCCACCACCGCGATCGCCGTCTCCTGCTCCCCCACGAAGGGGGCGAAGGCGCCTGGGTCGAGGTTGGTGATCGAGGCCTTGAGGCGCGCGCCGCCATCGTCGGTCTCGACCCACTCGAGAATGCCGTTCATCACCGAGCCGCCAATGCCGGCGGAAAAATTACCGGAGGCCGACTTGCCGTCGGCATTGGGAGCGATGTCGATATTGATCTCGGTGAAATGCCTGAGCACACCATAAAGCGCGTCGTTCATGTCGAGCGCGCCGCGCTTGACCACCAGCCGGGAGAAATTGCCGAGCTTGGCCTGCTGCACGATGCCGGCAATGCCTTTGGCGGCCGCTTCGAGGTTGTAGACCAGCCAGTCATTGTCGGAGCGGATGCCGAGGCTGGCCTCCGGCACCTGGCCCTTCACGTCCACACCGTCCGGCGAGAGGTTGACCTCGGGGAACTGATCTTCGCCCTCGATGACGCGCACTGTGCGGCCACCGTCCGGCTCGTCGACATACTCGAACTTGGCGAGACGCGGTCCGAACAGATCCTGGTTCACCTGCAGGTGCGGGCCGACGATCGTCACCGTGGCGCCGGGCTGGCCCACCAATGCTCTGAGCGGCGAGAAGCCGACCTCGAGTGCATCCATGCTCACCGTGCCGCCGGTCTTCACGTCGGTGAAGGTGACGGGTTTGAACTGGATCACCGGCCAGACGAAGCCCTCGAGCGCCAGCGCCATGTCGCCCAACTCGAGCTTGCTGCCGGATGGCATTGAGCCGAGCACCAGATTGCGCACCTGCGAGCTGACGAAGGGCAACGGGATCGGGGTGACGAGCAACACGGCGTACATGGCGACGAGCAGGATGACAGGCGCGGCGACTGCCGCCGCTGCGATCCTACCCAGGATGCGCCATGCCGAGCGCTTGCGGAGCTGGGAGCCAGGGGCTGGAGTAGGTTTCACTGCTTTCCGACTTGAGGCCGCTCGCTTTGCCGCCCTATTCTAGAATCAAACCGAGCAGCGGTTCACTGCCAGATGATACCGGCTGCAATATGGCACTAACACCCCATCGGATGCGCGGCTTTTCCGGCGTTTTCCCGTCTACCGAACCGGATGACATGACCCTTCCCCTTCCCGGCACCCCTGCCCCAGACTTCGAACTGATCACCGACAGCTACGAGAAGTTCCGCCTGTCGGATCATCTTGGTCACCCGGTGATCCTCTACTTCTATCCGCAGGACGACACCGAGGGCTGCACGATCGAGAACATCGAGTTCACCGACCAGATGCCCGAATTCAAGCGGCTCGGCGCGGTTGTCGTCGGCATCTCACCCGACACCGTCGAGCAGCACTGCTCGTTCCGCGACAAGTACAACCTCGGCGTTATTCTCGCGGCCGATCCCGAACGCCGGGCCATCGAGGCCTATGGCATCTGGCAGCTCAAGAAGCTCTGGGGTGTCGAGTATATGGGGGTGAAGCGCATCACCGTGCTCGTCGGCCCCGACGGCAAGGTGGCCGAAGTTTTCCATGCCACCCGCATCAAGGGCCATGCCGAAAAGGTGCTTGCCGCGACTCGCACACTCGTCGCCAACGCCAGCGCCATTCCCGCCAAAGCGGCCTCCGCTCCCTCCAAACCGAGGCGCGCCAAGGGCTGAGCCCCGCGCTTTGCCGGACTTTTCGCGTTTGTTAACCCTAACGGATCATGATCGGGGCCAGTGAAAGTGGCGTCCCGGAGTTCTGGCGGTGCGTGCGAAATCGAGTGGCGTTCAACCGGCTCCCCAGCCGGTCTCCAAGGTGTTCGGAGCCCCCCCGCGGAGGGCGAAGCGGGACCCGGGCATCAGGCCCGGCCTGCTTTACCTCGCATTCGCTGCGCTGTTCGGGACCAACGTCGTAACCCTGGTCGGCTTCCTCATGGCCCCCGACATCGCGGCCCTGCTCAACGGCCAGAACGACGTGGTCGTCTCTGCCTATGAGGACCGGATCGCCCAGTTGCGGGTCGAAGTCGACCGCTTGCATTCGCGGCAGTTTGCCCAGGCCGGCGACATCAACCTGCAGCTGCAGGAGTTGACCCAGCAGCAGGAAGTGCTGCTGGAACAGCATCAGCTGGTGAAGCAACTTGCGGCCAAGGCCGCCGAACTCGGCATCGAAACCGCGGCGGTCGACCCGAACATCGACGACGCTGTTCCCGCCGCCGCTGTCGCGCCGATCGTGGCCGGCGGCGATCTTGCCGAGGTTGGCGCGTCGATGACCAGGATGATGGACGATAGCCGCATGGCGCTGGCCGCGCTGTCGGTCTCTGCCACCGAATCGACCGATACCATTCTCGATGTGCTGGGCGGGCTCGGCATCAAACCGAACATGCCCGACGGCCTGGGCGACGGCGTTGGCGGTCCCTATCAGCCGCCGGTCGACGGCGGCGACAGCAGCGGCATCGTCGACGATGCCAACGACGTCTACCTCGCCCTGGCGCGCTTCAAGGCGGCGCGCGGCGCCATCGACCTCGCCCCGATCCACAAGCCGATGGACTCGCTCAACCGCATCAGCTCGACTTTCGGCAACCGCAAAGATCCGTTCACCGGCGGCCGCGCTTTCCATGCCGGCCTCGACTTCCCGGCGCCCAAGGGCACCACGGTGCTGAGCGCCGGCTATGGCAAGGTGACCTTCGT
Source organism: Devosia sp. (assembly GCF_035944845.1). Classification (GTDB taxonomy): domain Bacteria; phylum Pseudomonadota; class Alphaproteobacteria; order Rhizobiales; family Devosiaceae; genus Devosia_A. Next base: position 8,215 of record NZ_DASZAW010000018.1, read on the forward strand.
CGGCGAGAAATCCGGTTATGGCAACCTGGTCGAGATCACCCACTTGACCGGCCTCGTCACCCGCTACGGCCATCTCAGCGCCTTCCTCGTCAAGCAAGGCCAGGTGGTGAACACCGGTACCCCGATCGCCAAGGTCGGTTCCACCGGCCGCTCCACTGGGCCGCACCTGCATTTCGAAGTGCGCCGCAAGGATGTTGCGGTCGACCCGGGCAAGTATCTCGCTGCCGGCAAGCGGCTGGCGCGCTTCCTTGGGGCGTGAGCGCTTCCGATTGCATTGCCGCAACGCGTTCGGCAAATCAGCCATGCATTCGCCCAAGACCAGCTAGTTGCTCTGGTTTTTCGCCGGGGACGGGTTTAGGTTCCCGCCACAATGCTGATGACCTCAGACATTCCAACGATGCTGCGGCTGCACCGGGC
>NZ_DASZAW010000019.1:0-6866 GCF_035944845.1 Devosia sp.
AGCCAAACGACTTCGATCGCCTCACCGCCGACGGGAATTCACTCTCATGCTTCCAGGCGATGGGTCGATCGCCGCGGCCGGGCGAGTAGTAGTTTCGATAAAAGACCCGTAGCTGCTCCCTACGTGCGCTGCTGCAGCCCCTCATCGCACCCACGTCCGGGGAGGACCCGTCGATCCTCACAGCGGCTGCGAGACCGCGACGGCTCCCCGATGGGCAACGGAGGCGTGGAGCAGAGGGGCGAGAAGCGATGCGCGGTCCGTGCGCTTCGACGATTGACCCTATGGAAGATCCCATCGGCTAGTAGAGTGCTGGGGCAATGACCGTGTGAACACAGGCCAGACTTGTCCCATGAAGGACATTCGCCTCGTCGGACGCACGATCCTTCCATGAAGTGCTGACCAACCTTGGCGACGCGTTGTCGTAGGTCCGCTACAAACAGAGGGTGCTCCACGCCTCCGTTGCCCATCGGGGAGCCGTCGCGGTCTCGCAGCCGCTGTGAGGATCGACGGGTCCTCCCCGGACGTGGGTGCGATGAGGGGCTGCAGCAGCGCACGGTGCAAGCAGCTATGAGGTCTATTGGCCGCATCTACTATGGCGGGAGCCGCGGGCCCTTTATCTGGGCCCGCGGTCTCGCACGGTTTCGCCCGGAGCCGTCGCGACTGTCCAAGGTGATCTGTGCGCAAGTCCCGGCCACGAGAGGACGGCCACCACCGCCATCTCGGCCTTTAGCCTCTGGGCGCCGGCTGCGGCCGATCGAGGTCGAACTCTACAGCAGCGCCTGCTCGTTTCGTCCGAGGAAGCGGAAGGCGATGTAGACCGCCAGCCCGCTGATGGCGAGCAAGATCGTGGCAAGGGCGGCCGCGACGCCGAAATCGCCATCGAGGATCAGCAGGTAGATGCGCACTGGCATGGTCATGGTGCTGCCGACATAGAGCACCAGCGACGACGAAAGTTCGTTGATGGCGGTGACGAAACTCAGCATGCCGCCGGCAATGATGCCCGGCACGATAAGTGGCACGGTGACGCGCAAGAAGGCCTTGAACGGCGAATAACCCAGCGACACCGCAGCCTCTTCCATACTCGGCGAAATCTGTCGGAGCGACGAGGCGGTGGTACGCACGCTGTAGGGCAACCGGCGAATGAAGATGGAGAGCACGATGATTGCGGCGGTACCGGTGAGTACGATCGCGCCGGTATTGAACGCAGCAATGTAGGCGATGCCGATGACGATACCCGGCATCACGAAGGGGATCATGAATGCGCCATCGAGCAGCGAGGTAGAAATGGTGGTACGGCGCGCGACCAGTGTCCCGATCAGCGTACCGACAATGACGATCAGCAGCACCGACGCACCCGAAAAGCTCAGCGAATTCCGCACCACATCACCGAGATTGAAGATGATGCGCTCGTAGCTCTGGAACGCGAAGCCGTCCTTGAACACCGGCCCGCTGGTGCGGCGGAACGAGTAGATCACCGAGATAATGACTGGCAACGCTCCGCACAGGGCAATCGTATAGACCGCGACATGCGCCACCACGTTGCGCCACCCGCGCAGCCGAACCTTGTTCGGCTTGTTGATGAGGTTGCCGTGATAGACGTTGCGCCGCGACATGTAGCGCTGCAGCAGCACGAAGATCATCGATACCGCGATCAGGATGACGCTGATGGTTGTGCCCATCGACATGTTGCTGCCCACCTCGGCCGAATATGCGGCGTAGGCCTCGGTCGCCAGCGTTGAGTAGCCGCGGCCGAGAAGGCGCGGCGTACCGAAATCGGCGATGGCGTGGATCAGGGCCAGCAGTCCCCCAGCCGTAAGCGCCGGAAATACCAGCGGAAAGGAGATTTGCATCGTTCGCTGCAGCGGCGTCAGCCCCAGGCCTTCGGCCGCCTCCTCGAGCGAGCGGTTGACGTTGGAGAGGGCGCCCGAAACTAGCAGGTAGACGTAAGGATAGAACTTCAGCGAGAAGACGATGAGGATGCCGGTGAGCCCATAGATCGGCGGCATTGCGATGCCCATGTCGCGCAGAACGCCGCGCACCAGGCCACCCGCGCCGAACAGCACGATCCACGAATAGGCGCCGATGAATGGTGGTGATACCAGCGCCAGAATTGCCAGCAGGGATACAAAGCGGCCGCCCGCGATGTGGAAGCGTGAGATGCAGAACGCCATGATCGAGCCGAGCAGCAGCGCGCCGAACAGGCCTCCGGCGCCCACTACCAGCGTGTTGATGAACGCGGTGAAGAAGCGCGGCTCGGAGATGAACGTGGCGTAGTTGGTGAGGCTGAAGTTGCCGGCGCGGTCGTAGAGACTCGAAGTGAGCACCGAACCCACCGGCAAAAACAGCAGCAGGATCAGCAGGGCCCACGTAAAGATGGCGATGAGGCTCCAGAAGTTCGGCCGTGCCATGCTCAGCCCCCTGCGGCCGTTCGCCGTCCGTCGGCGTCAAAGGTCATAAGGCTCTCCTTGGGCACGACGACCGTCGTCGTGCTTCCCGGGGCCAGGATCTCGCTACGCGAGGGATTGGCGACGTGGACGACCAGATCGCCGGCAGGAGTGGCGACTTGAAGGTGGGCTTCGCGCCCGAGGTAGGTGAACTTGTTCACCTTGCCGGGGAGCGCCGCGCCCTGCATGGAGGAACCGGCGAGGCCGATGTTTTCCGGGCGCACTGCCCAAGTCAGGCCCGGGTTCGAGGACAAGCCGAGGCGGACGAGCAGTGCCTCCGTGGCGGGGCCGCGTTCAAGCGTATTGAGTGTACCCACGAAGCCGGCAACGAACTGGGTTTGCGGATCGCCGTAGATCTCCTGTGGTGTGCCGATCTGCTCGATCCTGCCCGCGCTCATGACACAAATGCGGTCGGAAATGGCGAGTGCCTCCTCCTGGTCGTGCGTCACATAGATTGTAGCAATGTTGACCTGCTTCTGGATGTCGCGGATTTCCTCGCGCAGCTCGATGCGCAGCTTGGCGTCGAGGTTGGAGAGCGGCTCATCCATCAGCAGCAGGCGCGGGTTGATCACCATGGCGCGGGCAAGGCCGATGCGTTGCTGCTGACCACCGGACATAGCGGCCGGCAGGCGTTCGGCCATGCTTTCAAGCCGCACGGCGCGCAGTGCTTGCATGACGCGCGTCTTGATCTGTGCGGCTGGCACCTTGCGAGGCTTTAGCCCGAACGCGACGTTGTCGAAGACGCTCAGGTGCGGGAAGATGGCGTAATCCTGAAACACCATGCCGATGTCGCGACGGTGCGGCGGCACGGCCCTCAGGTCGGCGCCATCAAGGGTAATGGTCCCCGTGGTCAGGTCGTTAAAACCGGCGATCGAGCGCAGCAGGGTGGTCTTGCCGCAGCCGGACGGGCCTAGCAGCGTGAAGAACTCGCCCTTGTCGACGGCGATCGAGACATCGTTCAGCGCGACGAAGCTGCCGAAGCGCTTGATTGCGTTCTGGACCGTCAGATAGCTCATTCCCCACCCTGGTCTTGCCCCTGAGCAAAGCCCACAAGAGCAGTCACATTTTCGTATTGCAACATCGAATTCGCCGCGCAACTATCAACTCGATCACAGAATGATCGAAAACGGTCGGGAGGACGTCTATGAACATTCGCAAACGGACATTTTTGGGCTTAGCCGCGGGCCTGCTCGCGGCAACGGCAATGACCCCGGTCTTCGCCCAGGACGGCGGCACGGTGACCATCTACACCGCCCACAAATCCTCGATCGTCGACACGCTGCTGCCGATCTTCGAACAGGAAACCGGGCTCAAGGCCGAAGTGGTAAAACTCGGCTCCGGCGACATCATGAAGCGCGTGCAGGCGGAGTCCGGCGCACCGGCAGCGGATGTGATCTGGTCGATCTCGGGCAGCTCGTTGACTGAACTCGCCTCACTGCTTGAGCCCTACACGCCGCCCGAATTCGACAAGATCGATCCGCAGTTCATCAAGGATCCGGCGTGGACACCCTACACGGCAGTGGTCTACGTGCTCGCGGTCAACACCGACCTGCAGCCACTCGACACCGCGCCCAAGACCTGGGCCGAGCTGGCCGATCCGAAGTGGAAGGGCCAGATCGCCTCGGCGCGTGCCGATGGCTCGGGCTCCGCGATGCAACAGCTCACGACCGTGCTCACCGTGTTCGGCGACCAGGGCTGGCAAAAGTACAAGGAGATCGCTGCCAACTTCGTATTCGCCGATTCCTCAGGCGCTGTACCGCGTTTCGTGGCTGACGGCGAGGCGTCCATGGGGCTGACGCTAGAGGACAATGCGCTGGAGTACGTGCAGGGCGGGGCGCCAATTTCTATCGTCCATCTCAGCGACGGCACGGCGGCTACGCCCGACGGCGTGGCCCTAGTCGAGGGCGGGCCAAACCCGGATGGTGGCAAGAAGTTCATCGACTGGGCCTTGTCAAAGTCAACGCAGGAAAAGCTGGCCATGGACATCGGCCGGCGTTCAGTGCGCCTGGATGTGGCGGGCCCGGCGGGGACCCCGAATCTTGCTGACCTGACACTCGTCAACGTCAAGCCGCTCAGCGATTTCGGCGGATCCGACGCCGTGATGGCCGAGTGGCGCAAAGCGATAGGTGAGTAAGCTGCACACACGTCCTGTCGCGGGGCTGGGCCCCGCGACTTTCTCCACCAGATGGCAGGATCATGCTTCTCGAAGCTTTCTCCCAAGGCAAGAAGTTCGGTCATCCGGAGGCAAACGAAGACAGCTTCGTCGCCGTGCCCGGCGCCGGCTACGCTGTGATCGACGGCGTCACTGACCGCAACGGCACTCGCTATGCCGGCATGCTGTCAGGTCAGTTCGCCTCTCGAACCATCAAGCGGGCTACCGAGCAGTTCCTAATCGCGCAGCAGGCGCCATCGGTGGCCGCGGATTTTCGCTATGGCGGGCCCCGCGCGTTCATCGACTACCTCACGGCTGCGCTGCAGGTCGCCTACGTGGAACAGGGGGTGCAGGCAGCGGTAGAGGACAACTGGAAGCTCCGTGCGGGCTGCACCATTGTGGCCGCCCTGCAGATCGGAGACCGGCTGGAGATCGTCGCCGTCGGCGACAGTGGCATCCGCGTCAACGGCTCCGACATGCTTTGGGTGCTAAAGCCGCTCGACGATGTCACCAGCATCCTGCGCCGCGAGACCTGGCGCTATTTCGAGCGCGGGGGCCTTTCGCCGGAGCGCTGCGACGCCCTCGCCGCCTTCATGACCTGGCGCGGCACGCAGCACCAGGCACCTGGTGAGGCGACAGCCGAGCCGCCGGTGATCGCCGAAATCGAACAGCGTGCCCTCGCCGCCTGCAGCTCGCGCCTGCCTGATGTGCCAGCTGCCGAGCTTATGCTGCTGATCCAGCATGGCATCGAGCACGGTCAGGGAGAATTCCAGAACGTCACCGACAAGGCGCTCGGCTATGGCGGGTTGGACGGCTTCCACATCCCCGACCGCTACATTGAGCACCGCAGCTATCGGCTGGCCGATATCGAGTCGATCGAGCTGTTCTCAGACGGCTATTTCGAGCCGGGCAAAGGCTTTGGCATCTTAGAGTGGGAGGCGTCGTTTCGTGCGGTCGAGGCAGCCGACCCGTACAAGATCGATCGCTATATCAGCACCAAAGGTACCACTGCCCAGGCGCTGACCGACGATCGCACCTATTTGGCGGTGCGATTCAAGTGACGGGCGGGCATACGAAGTTCTCCACTCAGATCCGACATGACCGCCCGACGGTCACGTCGCGCCAATCGGAAATTCTCGACGCCGTGAGGGTCCAGGGAGCAGTGTCCGTCGCAGCGCTGGCCGCGCAGTTCGACGTTACCCACCAGACGATCCGCCGCGATCTGAGGGCTCTGCAAGACCTCGGCCTTCTGCAGAAAGGGTTCGGTGCGGCGTTCGCGTCGCCAGGCGTCGCACGCCACGGGCATGACGAGCGGGAGGCGACGCTGGTTGAGGTGAAGCGCCGCCTCGTGCAGGCGCTCGAGGAATTCCTGACCCCGGATGCTACGGTATTCGTCGGCCTTGGGACGACGTTCGACTCGCTGCACGAGGTGGCCGAGCGCCATCCCGGCATCCTGATCGCTACGCCGAACCTCACCGTGGCACACACCTGCGCGCTCAACACCAACGCCACCGTCTATGTTTACGGCGGCTACGTCCGTAACAAGGACTCCTCGGTGCTCACTATGAGTGACGAGAGCCGCCGCCGTTTCAAGTTCGACGTCGCCATAATCGGCGCGAGCGCCATCGACGAGCAGGGTGCCGTTCTTGAGTTCGATCCGATGGAGGTAGACCTCGTACGGGACGTGCTTACGCAGTCCCGACGAACCATTCTCGTTGCGCACGACGAGAAGTTCGGCCGGCGGGCTCCCCACATGGTGACGACCCTCGCCGAGGTTGATGTCCTGATTTCTAATGTCCTCCCGCAACTGCGCGACGAAAGCGGCAATGCCCTGTCCTTGCCAACAAGTCTACGCCTGATCACTGCGTGAGCACCGCGGTGCCACCTTGTTGCTGGGGCTACGATGGCGCGCGCATGTCCCGACTGCCGGGCTCTCGTAACCACGAGAGCGGCTACCCGATTGCCACGGTTACCGCGGTCTCCGACCGCTCCGAATGCCGCCTTGGTTACAAGGCGTGCGACTGCCGAGAGCCTAGTTCCTAGGCAAGCTGGGACTATGTTCCCATTGCCGCGAGGGGTTGTAACCGCGAGTAAGCACCTCGGAGCTGCTCCCTACGTGCGCTGCTGCTGCCCCCAATTGACCCCTACGCCGGGGAGGACCCATCGATAGCGGTGGCGCAAATGGGAGGTGACTCGCTTCCGGGCTATTGGGACGGACCGCCCCGGCCTTGGGCCGCGCTAGAACACGCCGGCGATGCCCCTGTGGGCGG
>NZ_DASZAW010000020.1:0-33684 GCF_035944845.1 Devosia sp.
GATGGTGTAGGGGCGGGTGTCGGTGACAGGTGCGCTGTCATTGCCGGCGGCATCGGTGAAGACTGCCGTGGCCGTCGCCGAGTTGGTGCCAGCGACGATGCTGCCGGGCACATCTGCCGTCCAGGTGCCGTCGCCATTGTCTGATGCCGGATAATCCACGCTGCCGACACTGATGGTCACGGTGGTGCTGACGGCGTCGGCGGGGATGCCGGTGAGCGTCACGGTGATCGGAATGTCGCCCGAGGCTTCGGCGGCGTTGACCACATCGTCCGTCGCAATCGGCAAGATGACCGCCGTGGCGCCGGCGCTTGATGGGCCGGTGGTGTCGATGGTGACGACGCCGAGCAGGCCTTCGTCGCTGGTGTTGCCGGCGGCGTCCGTCTGGCGGACCTGCACGTCATCGGCGTCGTAGGTGCCGGGGGCCAGCTCGAAGCTGGTGCCGGTGCCAGGATCCCACGTGGTTCCGCCGTCGGTGGAATACTCCCAGGTGGCGCCGGGTTCGATGCCACCGACATCGACAGTGCCATCGCTAGTGATACCGTCACTGCCGAGCGTGCCGGTGTCGTTCTCGAGCGAAAGAGTAGGCGCGGCGGGTGCGCTTGCGTCGATCGTCACCGGGCCGAGCAGGCCTTCGTCGCTGGTGTTGCCGGCGGTGTCGGTCTGGCGGACCTGCACATCATCGGCGTCGTAGGTGCCGGGGACCAGCTCGAAGCTGGTGCCGGTGCCGGTGGTCCAGCTGACGCCGCCGTTGGTGGAGTATTCCCACGTCGCGCTGGGCTCGAGGCCCGAGACCTCGACCGTACCATCGCTGCTGATGCCATCGCTGGGAGTACCGGTGTCGTTCTCAAGCGTGGCGGTCGGGGCCGCGGGAATGCCGGTGTCGATGACGAGCGGCCCGAGCAGACCGGGGGCGCCGGTGTTGCCGGCAGCGTCGGTCTGGCGGACCTGGACGTCCCCGGCGTCATACTCGCCGGTCGGCAGCTCGAAGCTCGTGCCGGTGCCGGGGATCCAGTTGGCGCCGCCATCGGTTGAGTATTCCCAAGACGCGTCGGGCTCGAGGCCGCTGACGACGATGGTGCCGTCGGTGGTGATGCCGTCACCCTGCGTGCCGGTGTCGTTCTCCAGCATTTCCACCGGGGCGGCGGGCGGGCTGGTGTCGACGATCACCGGGCCGAGCAGGCCGGGGGCGCTCGTGTTGCCGGCTTCGTCGGTCTGACGGACCTGCACGTCGTCAGCATCATACTCGCCGGGCGGCAACTCGAAGCTGGTGCCGGTACCGGGGTGCCAGGTCTGGCCGCCGTCGGTCGAATATTCCCAACTCGCGCCCTGCTCTAGGCCGTTAACATTGACCGTCGCGTCGCTGGTGCGGCCGTCGCCCTGTTCCCCGGTATCGTCGGCGAGTGCGGCGGTGGGTGCGGAGGGCGGCTCGGTGTCGTCCTCGCCGGGCGGATTGGGGGGATCGTCATTTGCCAGCGCGACGGCGCCGGCGAGGCCAAGCCCGCCAAGGCCGAGCAGTATCGGCAACAGGCCATTATCGTCGTCCTCATCGTGTAGGAGCGACTCGATATCGCTGATCTGCAGGAAATTCAGCGAATGGCCCCCGGACGACTGGTCCCAGTACCACAGACTTCCGTCCGGTCCCTGCAGGACCAATTCGCTGCCGGGGCCGTGGGGTGGGTCGGCGTAGAAACCGGCGATGGTGATGGTCTCGCCCGAGACTAGATGAATGACGAGATCCTGGCCGCTGCGCTCCAGGTGGTCGATGTCGGCACGCTGGATGGTCAGGACGACTATGCCGGGCGCGTCGAGAGCGATCTGGCTGGCAGGCACCTGATGTCGCGCGCCGGTGGAGCGATCGATGATCTCGGCAGTGACGGGAAGCAAACTATCCATTCACGCCACTCCTAAACAAGTGACCGGACGCCCAAGCGAAAATAACGGCAATAACAAACAGGAAAACAAATCACCGATCATGATCTACCACCGCGAAAGTGCGCACGTCGGAACGAATCCGATTTCGGATTTAATTGTCGAAGATCGACAACAGTTCGGCCACGAGTAGGCGAGATGACCCAGTGATCTTACGTGCATATGCCGGAACGACCTTGCCGGTTTGCTCGAGGTGATTAGTTTTCGTCACGTGTAGTTCCATGCGTTGTGTGAGGCTTTAGAGGTCGTTACCCCGGGGAGGCTGAGATCCAGCCAGACCTCCTAGATTCAGGCTGGCCGTGAGATTCGACCCCATTGAAGCATTGGCATTGCCGGCCCGCTGTCCCTTGCCGAGAGTGACGTTGAGAACATTGCCATCCGCGCCGTCGACATCGACGAGTCCGCCACGACCGCCGTGTCATCACCCGCAACGATCTCGCGTAAGGCATCGCCGACATCGTCGATCCCCTCGCCCACCAGTCCTCCCGCCGTCGCTCCGAAACTCAGGACAGCAACAACTGCTAATACACTTACCACCGCAGACAATTTGTATCGCATTGCCGTCATCTGCCAAAGAGCCGAGGGTGCGTCTCTGTGTGTGATGCTGCTTTTCTATTTGGTCACAGTCAAACCCATATCGTTCAGCGCTATGCCCGAGCCACACGCGCGGTAACACTTAGTGTGTGCGTCTAAGTGCGTTCACCAAGTGATCGACCAGCTCTTGCATGAGGCCCCTGGTAACTCAGCTCGAGTACCTGTTTTCGACCTCAGCGGCTGTCGAACGCGCGGCTGGCCCCCTCGGCGCGTAGATTGAGAGGGCGCCCCATTGGGCGCCCCTCCCTGCAACTGTTCGATTCCGAACGGTGCATTGAGTGGGCGGAAGGGAATGATATTTCTGCAGCAAGGGCGTGAGTACAAACCTTGGCTAGGCGCATCCACCACGACACCTTCTGGAGGGACTGCGCGCTTTTTTGTCGTCATTTGATCGTGTCGATCGTGATCGGCTGGGTGTCGGTGGGCGCCATCTTGGAGGCCCTGTCAGCCTGACTTCGTTGCACGCCGCCAGGCATCTAACAGCCGGCGTTCATCCTAGCGTGACCCCAGCGGGGGTCGGGAGGCGCCAAATTCCGGGCTGGATCAGTTCTCCGCTGGGAGGCAGCCCCTCACGCGAGACGCCAGACGTTTGTCGTCGCGAGGGTGAAGCTGTTGCCGCCTTCGGCGGATGTTGATGGTTCAAAACCGCCCCGTGAAGCCGAGCGTACCCTTCAGCGCGTAGCTGCCCTCGAGGCTGGACGAGCCGATGAGTTCGCCATGCAGCGCCTGCGCGCCATCAGCCCATTCCAGCGCGCCACCAACACCGAGCTCGGCGCCGAACTTCTGGCCCGAATAGTTGAGGTCGGTACCGGAAACGACAACGGTCGCACCGTCGAGGAACTCGTAGGTGACATTCGCGATGCCGTAGAGCTTGCTGCTGCTCGCCCGCCCGTCCTCGTAAACGCCCGCGGTGGCATAATCGATCGCCACGCCGAACCGGCCGACCAGACTGTCGCCTTTCCCGAGAGAGATCTCGGAGCCGAAATAGTCGGTGAAGTGCTCGAAATCGACCGAGGCGTAGCTGAGCTGCGCCTGCGGGGTCAGCGACCAGCTGTCGTCGAGGTCGAACTTGTGACCCGTCTCGAGACTCACCGCAAGACCGTCGCCCGCATTGTCCTCGACCAGCGTGTAGCCGACCGCTTCGAGGTCGCTGGCGAAGCTCGCGAGCTGGCCCTGCAGGTCGAGATAGGTCCCCTCCGCGCCGCGCCAGGTAAGTGATGCGCCGAACCCGAGGCTTTCGGTGAGGTTCGAACCGTCGCCGAAGCTCGAGGCAACATCGGCCGTGTGGCGGCTGTACTGCGCCGTAAGACCGGCGGTAAGCGAACCCTCGCTCGACTGCTGCAATGTGCCTTCAAGCCCGATCTGGGTGAGGAAGTAGCTGCCGTCATAGCTGGCGCCGGTGCTCGAACCAGAAGCTTCGTAGTGGCCGGCGCCACCTTCGATGCGGGTCCAGATGCCCTCAGCGGCGTCAGTCCGATCGCCGACGCGCTGCCGCAAGGTCGGCAGGTCGATCATCCCGAGCAGCGCCACCGGGTAGTTCTCGAAGGTCGGAGTGGTCGGAGCGAGCTCGCCCGAGTTGCGCAGGTACCAGTCGAGGTTGTCCTGGACCAACTGATAGGAATAGGCGCCACCGATCGCTGGACCGTCGAGCACGAAGGCGCCCGCATCGGAAGTGCCGCCTGCGACGTCGATGATCTTGGTACCGTTCGTGGCCGGCCCGCCGAGCCCGCCGACATTGATCACCTGCACCAGCGTTGGCGCCAGCCCGAGCAGCGAGTTGCCGTTGATCAGCAACAGGTCGGCGGGAAAGCCATCGCCGCCCAGTTCGGCCTCGATCTCGAGCGTACCGCCATTGCTGGTGAAGTCGCCGTTGACCGTCAGTATGCCGATCGCGTTGTTACCGGGTCCGATAATACCGCCGGGGTTGAGCGTCGTGCTGCCCACCGAGCCAGTGCCGTTCAACCTGCCGCCAGCGTTCACGATGGTGTCGCTGGCGATCGACGCCAAGTCAGCGACCGTGAGTGTACCGCCGTTGACGGTGGTAAGGCCGCTATAAGTGTTGATGCCGAAGACGGTGGTGATGCCGCCGGTGGTTGTCAGCCCAATAGTTCCCCCCACGCCATCGATGATGCCGCCTGTGGACATGACACCGTTCAGCGAATTGAGTGCGCCGTTACGAATGGTACCGCCGGCAAGGACGACATCGTCGATTGCCTGCGCGAAGCCGCCCAGATCGAGCGTCCCATCCGTGTTCACGGTCGTCGCGCTGAACTGGCTGAACGCGTTGTCCGCGCCGCCCATGAGCGTGCCGCCGTCGACAATGGTCGGACCCGTGTAGGTATTGGTGCCGGGGCCCGACAGGGCAGACAGCACCAATGTGCCCGCGCCGGTCTTGGTCAGACCAAGCGCGCCGGTGCCGCTTGCCAGGTCGAGCGGGTCAGTATCCTGGATAATTCCGAAGAAATTGGAATCGCCCAGCACCGAGCTGTCGACCGTCAGCACGGCCGCATCGGCCCCGCCGTTCTGGATCGTCCCCAGCCCGTTGATCTTTCCGACCGTCGTGTCGAAGCCGTTCATCTGCAGCAGGCCGATCGGTACCCCATAGCCGAAGTAGTCGAACTCGATGGCGACTCCGTTGGTCAGGGCACCTTCGGCCAGCACCTGCACGCTGGGGTGGTTCTCGATAACTGTAACTATTTGCCCTGCGTCAGGATCGCCCACCGTGCTGTACGGGGCACCATTGAAATAGATCGTGCCGCCGCTGACGGCCCCGGGCGCCCAGGCGTTCAACTGACTGCTGTCGTTCAGGACTACACTGCCACCGCTAACGGCTGCTGCCACCGTGGCGTTGAGTTCGCTTTCCCGGATGCTTGTCACGGCCCCCGGGATTCCTGTCACGGTCCCGTCGACGTCGAGCTCGTAGAGCCGGAAGAACCACAACTGCGGGAAAGTTGTGAACGGGTCGCCGTCCGCAACGGCGTCTGCAATGCCGGCATTTAGCGTGCTGCCCGTGAAGTCGTGGTACCCAACGGTAAACGGACCATCGGGCGGGACATCTACGACCTGGTCATAGAACTGTGCCGCAGCTGGCTGTACTGCCGACGCGATCAGCGCTGCCGCAAGGACAGCCGCCGTGAGGGGAAGCTGCGAAAGCTGCAACCACGGTTCAGTCGTGGCTAGCCGCGCATGGCCGGCCGCGATCCGCGTTTGCCCGCGCCGACCGACCGGATCGGAGCCGGTCTGGATACCCGCCGCAACCCCTGAGCGCACCATTGTTCTCCTAACCTCGCAAGCAAAAGGGCAGATCGAACTAGCGCACCGTTCCGATGCTAGGGCAGTCAGCGTTATCCGCCCGTTGCGGCCCAGTCTGCCGCGTGCAAACCCATAAGCGTAAACGCCTAGCGCATGCCCATCAGCCCGCTAGTCTGGCGAAACTCAATGGCATGACGGGCACCTGCGGGGCCTCGGCATAGGCGGCGAGCAGCTTGGAAGCTGACATGGGCCTGCCAAAAAGCCAGCCCTGCCCCAACAGCACGCCACGAACCACTAACTCAGCGCGTTGGCATTCGAGTTCGACACCCTCGGCGATCGTCGTCAGCCCCCGTTCTGCTGCAAGCTCAATGATGTGATCGACGGTGGCCGTCCCGATCGCACCATTTCCGAGGCCAGCGACGAAGACCTTATCGATCTTGAGGTAGTCGACGTCGAGCTTATCGAGGTAGGCTAGGTTCGAGTAGCCAATGCCGAAATCGTCGATGCCGATTTCAAATCCGTGTTCTCTAAGTAGACGGATTGCATCCGACACTTTTGTCGAGTCCACCTCCACGCGCTCGGTGATTTCGAGGTGCACGCGGTGAGGTGCCACGCCTCTTGCATTGCATTCCGCCACCATGAGCTTGACGAAGTCGGGGTCGTGAAGATCGATCGCGGTGATATTGACCGAAACGAAGAAATCCGGTGCCATGGCGACAAAGGCCCTGAGGTCGTTGGCGCAGCTAGTCATCACATGTCGCGTCAGCTGCCGCATCAGTCCATGTTTCTCAGCAATGGGCACGAAGACATCGGGCCCGATCCATTCTCCGCTCGGTCGCTGCCACCGCGCCAGGACTTCAGCGCCGACCCAGCTGCCGGTACGCATGTCGACGATCGGCTGGTAAACGGTGTGAACCTCGCCGCGAGCGAGGCCAATTCTCAGCAGCGACGGCAGCGATGCGCGGCTGGCCGCAAGCCTCCGAAACAGCGCGAGCAGACCCACACCCGAAAGAAGTCCCCCGGCCAGGAAGATGCCGATCAACCCTCGAAACTGTTCGCCTACCGCTGCCAAGGGAATGCCCGCATAGGCAAACTGGTCCCATCTGGTCGAGCGCTGCCAGCCGACCAGTTGATCGGCGAGAACAAGGCTGCCGCTGTACTGGTCGGCCGGCATCCCGATGCCCTTCCAGTCGAACGTGGTGGGTCCGGAGTGGACTATGTTCTCGCGTGTTGAGTAACCGACCGTTCCGCCCAGCAACTCGCCATCCTCGCCGCTAAGGCTGAAGATAAGCCCTGGATGGACAATTCCGGTATACCCCGTGCGAATGGTCACGAGCAGCAGCGGAGTGTTCGGTGCAGTTGGCAGCGTCCGCTGACTTCGGATGATCGCACCGGTCGCGCTCACGTAGTCGGGCGGCCCGACCTCGACAACACCCTCCTCACCCAGCGAAGAGCACTCCAGCCGATCGTTTTCGACGTAGCCAAGGCCTTGCAGCAAACTCGAGCTGAGGTCGGATTCCCGCATCAGCCCGATCGCCTCGGCGGAACATGCCTGACTTGACCCGATCCCAGCGAGGCGAGCGAACGCCGTTTCCAGCTGCATGGTGATGAGTTCACTGCGGTTGAGAACCACCTCAGCGATGACCTGAGCGCGGTTGCGCTGATCGTGAAAACTCACCTGATAGGCAAGCGCGGCCGAAACGATGACCGGAACCAGTACGGCGAGCACGTTTATTGGGGCTATAGGCCAGTTCTTGCGCACGCGGACGCTCCACATTGTGCCCAGCAGCATCGATACTGGACGTCTTAACCGCCTCGAAATCTGCTCATGAGTGGAAACTGATAGGGTCACTCCGCCCGCATCTGCGAGTGGACGGACTTCGTGTCCGACTAACCCTCAACTGCAAGCCGAACCAGTTCGGCGGTGTTTCGTGCGCCGGTCTTGCCCAGAAGGTGGCGGCGGTGCACTTCAACGGTTCGATAGGAAATGCCGACTTGAAGGCCGATTTCCTTGTTCGTGCGGCCCTCGACGATAAGCTGCAGGACTTCCCGCTCGCGTCTGGTCAGCGTTCCAAAGCCGGTCAAAACAGCGGTCACGAAGCCATCTTTTCCACTTACGGCAAGGTCGTTCCGCAGCAGCTGCTCGACGGCATGCACGATCTGTGTTGCGGCATAGGGCGGAGAGAACGCGTAGCATGCCCCCGCCTTGAGGACGTCTGAGATCAGTTCTGCTCGAGCATTCGCAGGAGCGAGGACGTACATCTTGATGCTGAGGTGCAGTGCACGGATTGCCATCAGAGCTGCCATGGCTGCGTCACCATCGCCATCCTCGCCGCTGCATAGCGGCACTATGACGAGGTCGGGCCGCCGAATCTGTGCCAGTCGCACGATGGCGTCCAGATCAGGGACCAGCGATATCTGAAATCCTCGCACAAGGAACTCATCGCAAAGGTCTTTGCCGCAGCGCGGATCGGGATGAGTTATGTAGATCAGTCGGTCCCGGTTTATTTTCGGGGAGAACACACCTTCAGTCACTTAAGTCTCCTGAAATTGACGGGCGGGCCGGCCCCGACATTGGGCGTCCGCGACAATACTTGGTTGGTGGTAAGGTGACTATTTTGGGCGAAGCTCCGCGCCGCAGGACGCCCGTATCTGCAGCGAAGTATCGCGCACGATGGTGCGCGCCGAAGTCGCCTTCCCCGCAATACGCTCGAGCAGCATCGTGGCTGCGCC
Organism: Devosia sp.; assembly: GCF_035944845.1. Taxonomy (GTDB): domain Bacteria; phylum Pseudomonadota; class Alphaproteobacteria; order Rhizobiales; family Devosiaceae; genus Devosia_A. The sequence continues at coordinate 8,509 of NZ_DASZAW010000020.1, forward strand.
AACACCGATCTCGACCGGCGACTGAGCCACAGTTGTGAGCGGTGGATTCAGCGAAATCGCCCAATCCACCTCGTCGAAGCCAACAATCGCTATTTCTTCGGGTATCGCCCGCCCCATCTCGTGGATGGCGTTGAGCGCTCCGATGGTCATGGCGTTGTTGGCCACGAAAATCGCCGATGGCGGTTGTTCGAGCCCCATCAACTCGCGCGCCAGCCGGTAGCCCGATTCCTGTCGGTAGTCGCCGAACCGCAGGAGTGATGGATCAAACGAGATCGCTGCATCCGAGATGGCCTGCATGTACCCGGAGTAGCGGTCCTGGGCACTGGTGAGGTGGATCGGCCCACTGATCATCGCGACTCGTTGGTTGCCCAACTCGATCAGGTGCCTGACAGCGTCCTGGGCGCCTTTCGCACTGTCTGTGTAGATCGTATCGACCGCGACGTTTCGCATCCGCCGGTCAACGACGACGACCGGGAGGCCCTGCTCCACGGCGCGCTCCACAGCGGGCACGTCTTCTCGCGTCGGCGCGATGATCAGCCCCTTTGCATTGTCTGAGAGAACGATGTCGATCAGCGCGGCCTCGCGCTTGGGATCCTGGTCGGCGTTGCCGATCGTAATGCTGATCCCTTCGACGGAAAGTACCTGCTCGATACCTTTGAGGACACTGATGTGAAACTGGTTCGAGAGGTCGGAGAACACGACGGCTACCCGCCCGCTGTCCTGGGTCCTGAGCTGCTGGGCAGCCCTGCTCGGGTGATAGTTCAGGTCGGCGATGGCAGCCAGGGTCCTGGCGACCAATTCTTCCCCCACACCGGGATGCTTGTTCAGCACCCTGGAGACTGTGGGCACCGACACACCGGCCCGCTTTGCAACATCGCGTATGGTAACCAAGATATCGATTTCCCGCCAGAACGTGTGTTCATCGAGAAAACGATATCTCACGCCTCTAGTGTCAACGCAAGGTGAATGGTTCGCGTCGCTCGATGCCGGACATCCATGCGAACTCCATGTCAACGACCTCGATCTCCTTTCATGGTTGACTCATAGGTGTACGCTATGCTCTCTGCCAGATAATTGCAAACCTATACGACAGGTTCAATATGGACAGACCGCCCTACCTGCGCCCGGTCGACGCCGCAGATGAACAGGAAACGCCCACGAGCCTTGTCTCCAAGGTCATTCACGGCATCCGCACGATGATCCGCTCAGAAGGGCTTCGGGTCGGCGATCCGTTGCCGAGCGAGGGCGCGATCGGCGAGCAGTTGGGTGTGTCCCGTGCCGTCGTGCGGGAGGCTTATCGTTCGATGTCGGCTCTCCGGCTGATCGACGTTGGCAACGGGCGTAGGGCGCGCGTTGCGGCGGTCGACGACGAAGTGCTTGCCCTGGTGATGGACCACGGTGTCCAGACCGACCAGGTGTCGATCCAGCAAATTCTCGACGTACGGCGCACGATCGAAATGCGCACTGTCGGCCTCGCCGCACTGCGGCGGACCGAGCGCGAGGCCCGCGAGATCGTTGCGTTGGCCGCAGCGATGCGGGCCGACTTCCTCGACACTGACAAGGTGATGGAGCACGACATCGCCTTTCACGAGACGATCGCCCGCGCCTCACGCAATCCGATGTTCGCGCTTCTCGTCGGCTCGTTCCATGTCGTGACGCGGCAGACCTGGCGCATCGGCTGGGCGGCGCGCGAGACCGACGCTGAGCGTTACGACAGCGTCGCGGGCCACGAAGCGATTGCCGCTGCCATCCAGGCGGGCAACCGCCCGGAGGCGGAGGCTCAAATGGCCGCCCACTTCGACAACACCGTCAAGGTCCTATTGGCCAGCGGCATCAACTGATCTTCCACGGACCATTCCCCATGAAAATCAAGAAGATCGAAACGATCCGCATCCGCGAGCACGCCAATATCTGCTGGGTGCAGGTGCACACGGACGAGGGGCTGGTCGGGCTGGGCGAGACGTTCTTCGGCGCCAAGGCGGTCGAGGCCTACATCCACGAGACCGCAGCGCCGATCCTGCTCGGGCAGGACCCGCTGGCGATCGATAAGCTGTCTAAGGCGCTGACCGGCTATGTCGGCTTTGCCTCCTCGGGTGTCGAGATGCGCGGCAATTCGGCGATCGACATCGCGCTCTGGGACCTGTTCGGCAAGGTGACCGGGCAGCCCATCGCGCAGCTGCTCGGCGGCTTCAGCCGCAATGAGATCCGCACCTACAACACCTGCGCAGGCACCGCCTACATGCAGGAGGGCGGCCAGACGGTCGCCAACTATGGGCTGGATAACGGCCGCAAGCAGTACGCTGACCTCGATGCCTTCCTCAATCGCGCCGATGACCTGGCCGAGGACCTGCTGAGCGAAGGCATCACGGCCATGAAGATCTGGCCGTTCGACGTCGCGGCCGAGAAGTCCGGCGGTCAGTACATCTCGGCAGAGGACCTCAAGACGGCGCTTTCGCCGTTCGAGAAGATCCGCAAGCGGGTCGGCGACAAGATCGACATCATGGTCGAGTTCCACTCGATGTGGCAACTGCTGCCGGCGATGCAGATCGCGCGCGCGCTCGCGCCCTACAACACGTTCTGGCACGAAGACCCGATCAAGATGGACTCGCTGGGCGATCTCAAGCGCTACAGCGAAGCCTCGGTAGCGCCGGTCTGCGCGTCGGAGACCCTGGCGACGCGCTGGCGCTTCCGCGACCTGCTCCAGACCGACGCCGCGGGAGTCGTGATGCTCGATCTTTCGTGGTGCGGGGGGCTGTCGGAAGGCAAGAAGATCGCCACCATGGCCGAGGCCTGGCACCTGCCGGTCGCGCCGCACGATTGCACCGGGCCAGTGGTGTTGGCCGCCTCCACCCACCTTTCGCTCAATGCGCCCAACGCCCTCGTCCAGGAGAGCGTCCGGGCCTTCTACCGGACCTGGTATCGCGACCTCGTCACTGCGCTGCCGGAAGTCAAGAACGGCATGATCAGCGTGCCGCCCGGCGCCGGCCTCGGCCTCGAACTCCATCCGAACCTCGATCGGGCCTTCACCATCACCCGCACCGTCTCCGACGCGGCGGGAAGCTGACAACCATCACAGGGAGAGAACTACAATGAAGAGACTTGCGACTGCACTTATCCTCGGCACTGCGCTGACCATTGGTCAGGTCAGCGCCGCCGAGGCGCTGAACATCGTGTTCACGCACCATTCGTCGGCTTCGAATACCTTCTGGCAGGCCGTCAAGAAGGGCTTCGACGACGCCTGCACCCGTGTCGAAGCGACGTGCTCGATGGTCTTCACGCAGACCGAAGGCTCGATCGAGCAGCAGGTGGCGAACATGCGTGCCGCGCTCGCCGCCAAGCCGGATGCGCTGCTCACTTCGATCGTCGACAACCAGGCCCTCGACGAGGTGATCCAGGAGGCCCGCGATGCGGGCGTCCTCGTTCTCGCCGTCAACGTCGACGACCTCGAAGGCGCGGCAGGCAATGCCCGCCAGGCCTTCATCGGTCAGGGCTTCCGGCCGGCCGGCCATTCGCTGGCAAAGGCGCTATCCGAGCAGTTCCCGGCAGAAGGTCCGATCAAGGTGCTGGTCGGTATCTCGGCCCCCGGCCAGAACTGGTCGGAAAGCCGTGGCGGCGGCGTCATGGACTTCCTCGAGGAATACAAGGCGGCGCATCCCGATCGTGAGATCAGCTGGGAGCGGATCGATAGCGGCACGGACCTCGCGGTTACCGCCGATCGCGTCGGAGCCTACCTTAGCGCCCACCCTGATACGACTGCCTATTTCGACACCGGCTTCTGGCATGCGGGCGTGGCGCGCGTGCTGCAGGACCGCGGCATCGAGCCGGGCAAGGTGCTGCTCGCGGGCTTCGACCTCGTGCCCGAAGCGCTGCAGCAGATGCAGAAGGGCTACGTCCAGGCCCTCGTCGACCAGCAGCCCTACATGCAGGGCTTTATTCCGGTGATGCAGGCCTACCTGAACAAGACCATTGGGCTTGCTCCGGCTGATGTAGACACCGGGCAGGGGATCGTGCTGCCGACCGATGCGGACGCCATCATGGCGCTCTCGGCCAAGGGGCTTCGCTAACCACCTGCGAGCCAACCAAACCGGGAGCGGCCGTCACGGCCGCTCCCTTCGCGCTGGAATGATGGAGAATCCCGTGAAGCGCCTGTTCAAGACCTACCTTGAAAAACCCGAACTCGCGGGCCTCATCCTACTCGTCGCGCTGATCGTGTTGTTCCAGTTCCGCTCCAACGGGGTGTTCCTGAGCTACGACAACGTCCGCGGCATGCTCGGAATTCTGCCGGAGATGGGGCTGGTCGCCATCGGGGTCACCATTCTGATGATCGCGGGCGAGTTTGACCTGTCCGTCGGTTCAGTTTTCGCGCTCATGCCCATGTCAATGGCTGTCCTGATGGTGCACGGCGCGCCGTTCCCGGTCGCGATGCTGGCCGGCCTCGCGCTTTGCGCGGTGATCGGGTTTATCAATGGCTACGTGACGATCCGGTTCGAGATCCCGAGCTTCATAGCCACGCTGGGCATGCTGTTCATCGCCCGGTCGCTGACCATCGTCATTTCCGGCGGCTTTCCGCCGCTGCTGCCCGACGACCTGCCGACCAGCCTGTTCACGGCGTTTGTCGGTCCCGGCAATATGTTCAGGATGTCGCTGTTCTGGTTCGTCGGTATCGCCATCCTGCTGACGCTGATGCTGTCGGCCACCAACTTCGGCAACTGGATCAAGGCGACCGGTGGGTTCCATCCGGCGGCAGCCGCGATGGGCATCCCCACCGCGCGGGTGAAGATGGTCTGCTTCATGCTCTGCTCCATGCTGGCGGGATTTGCCGGGATGATCCAGGTGATGCGGCTGGGGTCACCCTTGCCCTCGATCGGCGAGGGCATGGAGTTGCAGGCCGTCGCTGCCGCGGTGATCGGTGGAACCGCGCTTGCCGGTGGCATCGGCACTATTGTCGGCGGGATCATCGGGGCGGCGCTTATCCGCGTCATCGACAACGGTCTGGTGCTGAGCCAGGTCGACGCGAACTGGTTCAAGTTCGCCATCGGCTTCCTGACCATCTTCGCCGTCATCGCCAATGCCTGGATGCGCAAGCGCGCCCGGTCCATCAAGGTCGGGGTCTGACCATGAGCGACGCCATCATCTCCGTTCGCAACCTGCACAAATGGTATTCGGGCGTGCACGCCCTCAAGGGCGTGAACCTCGACTTCCGCCGCAACGAGGCCGTCGGCCTCGTGGGCGACAACGGCGCCGGCAAGTCGACGCTGATCAACATCCTCTCGGGCGTCTACCTCGCCGATGAAGGCGAAATTTTAGTCGACGGTCGTCGTGCCCGCATCGGGCGGCCGCGCGATGCGATGAACCTCGGGATCGAGACCATCTACCAGTACAACTCGATGGTCCCGACGATGTCGATCGCCCGCAACCTGTTCATCGGACGCGAGCCGACCCGCTTCTCGCTGTTCGGCATGGGCATTCTCGACCAGCGCCGCATGCGCGAGGACAGCATCAAGGCGATCGCCGATGTCGACTTGCATCTGCGTTCACCCGACGCGCTGGTCGGCGAGCTATCCGGCGGGCAGCGCCAGGGCGTCGCCATCGCCCGCGCGATGCACTTCAAGTCCAAGGTGATGATCCTCGACGAGCCGACCAATCACCTCTCGGTCAAGGAGACCAATAAGGTGATCGGCTTCGTGCGCGGGCTCAAGGCGCAGGGCGTCACCGGCGTGTTCATCAGCCACAACATGCACCACGTGTTCGAGTGCTGCGACCGCGTGGTGGCCATGGCGCGCGGCGAGATCGTGCTGGACAAGCCGATCGGTCAGACGTCGATCGACGAAGTCCACTCCGTTCTGTAGGGGGCCGAAGGTGAGATCGCTCGCAGGCAAAATCGTGCTGCTCACGGGAGGCCTCGGCTCACTCGGTCGCGCACAGGCGACGAAGCTCGCCGCTGAAGGAGCGCACGTGCTGCTGCTCGACCGGCCAGAGGCCGAACGCGCGTCGGAAATCACAGCCGGACTTGCTGCGGAAGCGGGCGGTCGGATCAGCTATGTCGGCTGTGATCTCAATCAGCTCGAGAGTGCCGAGCAATGTGCCGCGGCGCTGGCCACCGAGTACGGCGGCATCGATGTCCTGATCAACAACGCCGCGCTGATCATCAACCGACCCTTCGAGGAGTTCTCGCTCGCTGAGTATGAGGATCAGATCCGGGTCAACTCATCCGCCGCCTTCGCTCTCGCTCGTGCCTGCGCGCCGCAGATGAAGGCGAAGCGCTATGGCAAGATCGTCAACTTTTGCTCGATCACGCTGAACGGCCGCTGGGACGGCTATGTGCCCTATGTCGCCTCGAAGGGCGCAATGCTGGGGCTGACGAAATCGTTGGCGCGCGAACTGGGGCCGCACGGCATCTGCGTCAACGCCATCTCGCCCGGAGCCGTCGTTTCCGAAGCCGAAGAGCGGGTGTTCGGCGACCGGCTGAAGCAGTACCAGGACTGGGTCCTCGAGAACCAGAGCCTCAAACGGAGGATTGAACCACAGCATGTCGCCGGCCTGGTGTTCTTCCTGGTCTCGCCGGCCTCCGACATGATCAGCGGCCAGAACATCGCCATCGATGGAGGATGGTGACAGGTGACGGCCGAAATGGTCGAACTCAGTTCCGACACCCTTCGGTTCGCTGCGACAACTGAAGGCGGGGGCATCGACCGGCTGGAAGCAGTCCAGCACGACGGGCGGCTCGTTCCGGTGCTGATGCCTGCTACGGGTGCGCTAAAAGGCGGCTGCCAGCTGCTCGTGCCGTGGTCGAACCGGCTTTCCGGTGGCGGCTTCGACTACGAGGGACAGTTTCACGCTGTTGCGCCCAACGTCGCGGGCGAACGCTATCCGCTGCATGGCGATGGCTTTCAACGAAGCTGGAGGGTCTCCCGCAAGGAGGCCACGGAGCTCGAACTGGAACTCGAGGACGGCGCCATCGGTCCGTACCGGTACACAGCCCACGTGACCTACGGCATCGGTGATGGCTTCCTGTTCGCCTCACTAACGGTGGTCAACCAGGCGGCTATGGCCTTGCCGTTCGGACTTGGCTTCCACCCTTGGTTCCCGCGGACCCCGACGACGCTGTTGCGTGCATCTGCGACGCAGGTCGAGCTTCAGGACGAGCAGTACCTGCCGACGGAAGTGGTTGGCGTCGGCGAGCGCCATGGTTTCGATTTCCGGAGAGGGTCGCACCTGCCGGGCGGTTGGGTGAATAACGCGTTCCTGGGGTGGGATGGGACGGCCGAACTCGCGATCGGATACGAGGAGCCGAAGATCAGCCTCACCGCCTCGACCTCGCTGAACACCTTCATCCTCTACTCGCCGTCTACCGAGGCCGACTTCTTCTGCTTCGAGCCGGTGACACACGCCGTCGATGCCCATCAGCGCGGCGGCCTGACCCGGCTGGAGCCGGGCGAGGCCATGTCGGCGTCGATGGTGCTGCGTGTGAGTTGGTAAGCCGATGCGATGGTGTGCTTGATGCAGAACGAGGGAGAGCAGATTTTGGAATCGCAAGTGACCTGTGTTGCGCCGGTAGGGGACCGCTGTGGCGAGGGCGTGGTCTGGGCGCAGTCGGAGCAAGCAGTCTACTGGGTCGACGTGCTGCGCTACCTCGTCCATCGGCTGGATTGCGCCAGCAGCTCGGTGCGCTCCTGGCACTTCGACGAACCGGTGGTGGCGCTGTCGCTGACCAGTGACGCGAGCCGCATGCTCGTCGCACTCGGCTCGAGGCTCATCTACTGGTGGCCCTCAACCGATCGGCGGCAGGACCATGGGTTCAAGCTCGACGGCTACCCGCGCGTGCGCCTGAACGAGGGCCGCTCCGACCCGCTCGGCAATTTTTGGCTCGGCACGATGAAGAACAACGTGCTGCCAAACGCCGAACTGGGCGAAGCGGGGAAGGGCGAAGGCGTCCTGCTACGGATCGCTCCTGACGGCACGTCGACCCAATGGCGGGGTAACCTCGGAATCTCCAACACGCTCTGCTGGAGTCCGGATGGCACCAGCCTCTATTTCGGCGATACGCTGGAGAACGAGCTCTACGCCTTCGACTACAACGGCGCGGATGGGTCGATCGGCAACGAGCGAAGCTATTTCGCGGGCTTCGAACGCGGCGCTCCCGACGGCTCAGCGATCGACAGCGAAGGTTACGTCTGGAACTGCCGCTTCGGCGGCGCTTGCATCGTCAGGGTCAGCCCACAGGGAACCATCGATCGCGTCATAGAGATGCCAGTCCAGAACGTCACCACCTGCACTTTCGGCGGCGAAGACCTGAAAACGCTCTTCATAGCGACCGCTTCAATAGTATCGCCCCCCGGCAACCGCCTCGCGGGCAGCCTGTTCTCACTACGCGTCGACATACCCGGGCTGGAGGAGAACAGGTGCCGCATCGGCTAGTTGTACGTTCAAGTAGAAGCCAGTATTGGCAAAATGTCCGCTTCTTCGTGCGTTGAAATGTCCGCGGAGGAGCAAGCTCGAGCAGGGCCTCGCGCTGCTTGGGCGGGTCGGGCGTTAACTTGACGAGGCGGCCAGCGCCCCAACAGCGCTTATGGCCCTAAGTGGTACAAGGTAATCCGGGCGAAAGTGATTTCGACCTCGCACCACCTTGAATAGGCTGAAATGGCCGAATCGCCGTTGCGTCCACACTTCGCGGTTCGGTGAAAACGGGCTTCGAGTGGTGGCACTCGACGCCCGTTCCCTACGTCTGACCTTATTATGGTGGCACTCCTAAGCACTCTCGACGAGAGAGCGACTGGCCGGCTGCCGAACCTGACGCGGCGGCGGATCCTACCAGATGTATTCTTGAGGAAGTGAGAGTGGCAGACGATCAACCCCGATCCGGCGTTCGAAAATGTGATGGCGATAAGCCAGCCTCTGGCGCGATGGGTCATGCGTGTCACAGGCTGCAATTCCCTGGCGCGAGGTTGCTCCGATCATTGCGATTGCGTCTTCCACAGGGTCCGGCGCTCGTATCCTCGTGCGACCGCGGGGATTGCGCCGCCGGCTTTTCACGCACGCTAACCCTGGCTGGTGCCGCCGACGATCGAAGCTTAGGCGGCGGGCGCGCCTCCCGACGATCAATGGTTCCGAAATGCCATCATTGGCAAGCCACTCACTGAACGTAACGTTCGCGGAACGGCCTCTATTGTACGTTCGCATTGTAGATTGAAGGAGTTTGTGTGCTTCACAGACTTGATCCACCGCCGCGCCTGAGGTTTCGGCCGACAGCCAAAGGCTGGACGCTGCTTGGCGTTATTGCGTTTTCTGCGCTTGCATGGGCGGGAATCATTCTGGCGCTTCAGGCGGCCTTCTAGCTCTCACGGGACCGGCATGTTTCGCTACCTACGCCTACCCGACGTCTGACCCGATCCCATTCCCTCCGGCCGACCGAGAACCGGCGCCGGGGACGCTGCTGGACTAGCCGCAAGCCACCTCGACGCTCCGCGAAATCACGTACGACCGGGAAACCATTCCCTAACCGGCGCCGATCTAGGCTTCTGCGGGGCGGCGAATGGTACTGCGTGGCCGCCCACACTGCCCGCGCCTTGTTGTACCGGCGCATCCTCGTATGAGCGGGCGGATCTCGATCCGTTGTACCCGGCCCCGAGCGGGCGTCACGAACTCCCGCACCATCGCTGCTTTTCCACAGGCCCCGCCAAGTTATGGCGCGACAGGATGCTGCAGGCATCCAGCATGGGCGCCGGACGGCATAGCCGAAACTCACTTTGTCTCCAGATTGTGCGGCCCAATTTCGGAGATGTGCCGTTCGCCGCAAAGCGCCATCGTCGTGTCTAGCTCGTTGACGATGATGTCGAGCGCAAGACCGACGCCGGCCTTGCCGATCGCGCCAAGCCCGTAGAGGAACGGGCGGCCGATGTAGGTACCGCGAGCACCGAGAGCGATAGCGCGAAATACATCCTGACCAGACCGGATACCTCCGTCCATGTGCACCTCGACGCGATCGCCAACCGCCTCGACGATCGAGGGCAGCTTGCTGATGGTCGACGCTGCACCATCGAGCTGCCGGCCGCCATGATTGGAGACGATGATGGCGTCCGCCCCGGTCGAGGCGGCGATGCGGGCGTCGTCGGCGTCCATTATGCCCTTGAGGATCAGCTTGCCGGGCCAGCGGTGGCGGATCCAGGCCAAGTCTTCCCAGTTGAACTCGAGGTCGAACTGGTCGGCGACCCAGGCCGACATCGACGTCAGGTCGTCGGCGCCCTTCGCATGTCCCACGAGGTTGCCGAGCCGATGACGCCGTGTGGCGAGCATCTGGGCACACCAGAGCGGACGCATTGCCAGTTGCAGGACACTCGAGAGACCCAGCCGCGGCGGCGTCGACAGGCCGTTACGCAAATCCTTGTGCCGCTGACCGACCACCTGCAGATCGAGCGTCACCATCAAGGCTGAGCACTTCGCCTGCATCGCGCGCTGGATCAGGGCGTCGACGAAGCCCCGGTCGCGCATGACATAAAGCTGGAACCAGAACGGCTTCGTGCAATGCGCGGCGACGTCCTCGATCGAGCAGACGCTCATCGTCGACAGGGTGAATGGCACGCCGAATTCCTCCGCGGCTTGCGCCGCCAGGATTTCGCCATCCGCATGCTGCATTCCGGCGATGCCAGTGGGTGCCAAAGCCACCGGCATTGCCACAGGCTGGCTCACCATGGTCGAATGCAGCGAGCGGTCGCTGAGCTTTCGTCCGACGCGCTGCCTGAGCTTGATGGCGGCCAGATCGGCCTCGTTAGCGCGGTAGGTCGCCTCGGTATAGGCTCCGGAATCCACGTAATCGAAGAACATCCGCGGCACGCGTCGCCGCGCCAGCTCCATCAGGTCTGCGATCTCCAGGACCTGCCGCGACACGGCGTCCCTACTCGACCACGACGACGCTGTGGATGCTGAAGTCCGGCACCGCGATCAGCAGCTTGCCGTCTTCCGTGCGGTGGGCCAACGACGTTCCGGGTGCCGCGTAGATCGAGCCGGCTGCGCTGAGCCCGGCTCGGGCGAGATCGAGAGACACCTCGACGCCGGACACCCGCATCACGTTGTCGCCGATCGACAACCGGTTGGGGTCGCCGGCGTGGTGGTTGCAGAGGTGGATCACCAGCCGCCCGCCCTGCCGGTTGAGCGTGACTTCGATGCCGGGGCCGGCATTGGTGGAGAGGAGCGGATCGGCCACGGCATCGGCAACCAGCACGCCGACCAGCCGCTTGATCCAGAGGTTCGGGATGCCATCGCACTTGATCGGGAATGGCAGATACCGACAGACTCCCGCACCAAAGCGATGCTCGACGAGGCCCGGATGCGCGTGCTCCCAATCGGGCGGCGCATCACCCCACAGCACCGTCGTCGCGTCGGTGCGTCGCGCCTCGGGCTCGGCCAGCCGCCCGAGCGACCGACCACCGGCCAGCGTCACCGCCACACCGGGCTGGTCGACCAGAATGGGGAGCGGCGTCACCGTGGATTTGAGGGCGTCGTCTTCGAGCGTCAGGTAGACGAAGTCGGCAGGGACGGCGCCGGCGTAGTTGACCCCGAACACGTCGGCCAGCGCGAAATCAGCCCGCTGCTTTCCGTTCTCGTCGAACAGCGAGGCATTGCCCGCGGCAATCAACGTACCACCGCCCTGCACATAGGCGCCGAGCTTTGCCACCTCGGCATCGCTGAGTGCGGTCTGCTCAGCGAGAACGATGGCGCGATAGGACGAAATGTCCTTGTCGAGGCGCACGATGTCATACTGCACGTGCTGCGTGATCAGCGCCTCATGCACCGCCTCGGCGGACGCGGTCATCCGCAGCCAGTGCGCCGACGCCTTGCGGGGCTTGCTGGCAAGCACAAGGCCGACGTCGGATACACCGATCGCGCCGACCAGCCATGGCTCGAGCGCCTTGATCGGATGGAACACCTTGCCGAAGGTGTCGAACTGGCCGGGATCGGTCGAGCCGTCCGGCAACGGCACCTGGCCGATGGTCGGGTTGCCGGCCTGCGCCACCAGGATCGCTGCCTCGAGCTGCAGGATGGTCGCTGGCTTCTGGTCGAGCGCATTCCAGCCGCCGCCCAGCGGGGTGCGTGACACGCCGCCCGCCGTCATCATTTCGAATGGCTTGCTCTGCCCCTTGGCCCAGCGGGCGATGAAACTCTGGCGGGTGTAGTGCGGCGCATGCCCCTCGATCGAGATCAGGTCGCCGGAGTCCAGCGGGTCGCCGGGTGCGCCGGCCGCGTTGTAGGTGATCACCGCGTCGGGACGATGCTTGCGCAGCACCGCGTAGGCCCGGTTCATGAAGGCATCGACCTCGCCGGCCATGACGTCGAAGATCGCGTCGGTCTCCTCGGCGGTCGGCTTCACCGGCAGGCCCTTGCCGGTGATCTCGCGGTGACGCTTCTGGGCGTGCAGCGAGTAGTCCGGCACGGGATGCGGCTGGATCATCCAGGTTTCCTGCGGCAGGTGTCGGGCCAGCGGGATGATATCGAGCCAGTAGCCATCCACCTCGTAGTTCGCCGCCAGCTCCCCGAGCTGGGCCAGCAGGAACTCCGCATAAGGGGAGCAGACTGAGGCGTGCCAGAACGGACCGGTTTTGTGTGGGTCGCCGGCCTCATTGGCCGCCCGCCATTCCGGGTGCAGCCCCATGGCGTAGTTGTCGAAGAACATGCTGACATAGGCCATCAGCTTGATGTTGCGCTTCTTCAGCTCGGGCAACAGCTCACCGAGGATGTCGCGCGGATACTGCAGCCCCAGCGAGCTCGGGTAGTAGCAGACCCCGTGATGGTCCTTGCAGTAGAGCTGCACGCAATCGACCCCGGCGCGCTCATAGGCATCGGCATAGGCGATGGCGTCAAATTTCTCACCCCGGTTCTGCGCCCATTGAGGCGAGACATAGAGAAGATGGACCTTGCGAAAGCTCTCGCGAAACCACTGCGACATAGATTTCCCCCCACTGACGGCCTGCGCCGTACTCATTTGACAGCGCCGGCGGTCATGCCTTTGCGGATTTGCTTCTGGAACACGAAGTAGAAGACGATCATCGGCAGCACGGTGAGGCTCATGATGGCGAACAGTTCGCCCACCGAGGTCTGCTGCGCCATCGAGGACGGCTTGTAGGCGGCGATGGCCAGCGGCAGCGTGCGCACACCAAGCTTGTCGAGCAGCACCAAACCGAAGAACAACTCGCTCCATACCCAGCCGACATTGATGATCGCCATTGAGGCGAGCGCACCGCGCGAGACCGGCAGCACCACGCGCCAGAAAGTGCCGAAGCGCGAACACCCATCGATGCGCGCCGCCTCTTCCAGCTCGCGCGGAAAGGAGACGAAGTACGAGCGCATCAGGATGGTGGTGAAGGGCAGTCCCAGGGTGGTGTAGAGTAGGATCAGGCCGAGAAGGTTGTTGCGCAACCCCAACTCGCCGAAAAAGAAGTAAATCGGGATCAGCAGCACGTGCACCGGCACGGCAAGCGCCAGGAGGAACAGCTGCTGCGTCGCGGCGCTGCCGGGGAACCGGCCCCGCGCCAAGGCGTAGCCGGCGAGCGACGACACCGCGAGCAGCAGCACCAGCGTGCCGACGGTCACCACGACCGAGTTGAAGAAGTAGACGAGGATCGACTGGTTGGTCCGCCCGCCCTCGATCACCGCCGCGTAGTTCGAGAGCTGCGGCGGGAACGGCAGGGCGAACGGCGTCGACAGGATCTGCGGATCGGTCTTTAGCGAGGTGAAGAACAAGAAGACGATCGGGTAAACCTGCACTACCAGCCAGAGCAGCAGGACGCCGACGACGAGTAGCCGGCCGGTGAAACGGAAGCTTGTGCGGGTGGTCATCTCAGAACTCCACCGCATCGACTTTGGTCAGCCGATAATAGAGGTAAGTGACGGTGAAAATCACCGCGAACATGGCCACGGCGACCGCCGAGGCGTAGCCGTATTCCTGCTGCTCGAAAGCGCGCCGGTAGAGATAGGTGCCCAGCACCGATGAGCTTTCGGCCGGCCCGCCCTTAGTCATTACCCAGACGATGTCGAACACCTTGAGCGAGAAAATGATCTGGATGACGCTGATCGACACCAGCACGGGCCAGATCATCGGGATGATGAGGTAGCGCATGCGGTCCCACTCGGTGGCGCCATCGAGCGTCACTGCCTGGTGCAGTTCCTCGGGAATGCCCTCGATGGCGGCAAGCAGCACGATCATCGGGAAGCCGGCATATTGCCAGATACAGACCGCGATGATCGAGGGTAGCGCGAGGTCGAGGCTGCCCAGCCAGGGCTGCGCCAGAAAGCCGAGGCCGATGGCGTTCAGCGCCGAATTCAGCAGCCCGTAATTGGGCTCATAAATGCGCGCCCACAGCGCCGCGACCACGGTCATTGGCAGCATTACGGGCAGGTAGAAGGCGAAGCGGAAGATGCCGTGTCCCGGCACCCGCCGCGAGATGGCGATTGCGAGCAGCAGGCCGAGGCCCACCGTGCCGACGGTTGCCGAGATGGCGAAGACGATGGTGTGGCTCAGCGCGCTCCAGAAGTACCGGTCGCGGAACAGCCGCTCGAAGTTCTCGAGCCCAACCCACTTGCGCGGCAGCAAGCCCTTCCACTCGAACAGCGACAGCTCGAGCGAGCGGTAGAGCGGCAACCCCATAAAGGCGACCAGCAGCAGCACGGCGGGCGCGAGGAACAGGTACCAGTGCCCGTTCTGCCTGAACCGCGCGGTGAGGCTGCGGCGGCTGTGTGTGGCGGGAATGACGGGGGGCACGGCCTCGCGTGTGCCGGAAGGCGCGGAAGCGGTCATCAGTTCGTCCATCTGGGCGGGAGAAAGACCCGGCCGGCCGCGCCAACCGGGTCATGGCGCGTCGCCTCAGCGGCTGCGCGCGTCCTCATAGGCGGCCTGCATGGCCTCGCCGGCCTGCTCGGGCGTGATGACGCCGGTGAGCACTTCGCCGACCGTCCGCTTCAGCGTGTTGAGGATGTCCGACGGCACCGAGGACTCGTAGAGCGCCGGTGCACCCATCTGCGCCACGTCGGCGCCCATCTGCGCCACCATCGGCTTCAGGAACTCGGCAAGCGCTGCCGCATCGACGTCGGTGCGGCCGATGGTCAGCCCGGAGGCCTTGGCGTAGGCGAGAGCCCCGTCGCGCGAGGCGAGGAAAGCGATGACCTTCTTTGCCGCGTCCTGCTTGTCGCGGTTGAAGGCGATGTAGCAGTTGGGCACCCAGCTGCCGACGGGCCCGTAGGCAACCTCGTTGATAGGCGGATAGTAGAAGTACCCGACCTCGAACTGGTCCTGCTCAAGCATGCCGGCGCCGCCCCACGAACCGGTCTGGTACATGGCGGCCTTACCCGAGGTGAACATCGACTTCGCCACTTCGTCGTCGATGATGCCGGCAAAGCCGTCGGCCGCGAGGCCCTTGTCGACGATATCCTTCAGCGTCTGGAAGATGCGGACGCTGTTGGGGTCGGTCCACTTGAAGGCACGCTCGGCCTCCGTCGAATCCGGTGACCAGTTGCGCAGCAGCGCATTGTATTCTTCCTGCGTCCACGAGCGCATCATCAGTCCGTCGGGCAGGTGGTTGACCATGCCGTAGTCGTAGAGCGTGACCATCGGCTGGAAGCCGGCCTCGCGCACCTTGGCGGCAATGGCGTAGAGCTCGTCCCAGGTGGTGGGCGGCGTCAGGCCGAGGTCGGTGAAGATCTTCTTGTTGTAGTAGACATAGGGCGTCCATACGACGTCGGTGTTGACACCATACTTGTGACCATCCGGCTCGGTGAAATACTGGATCGTGCCTTCGGGATAGCCGCCATTGGCATAGATCTCGTCGAGCGGCGCCAAAAGGCCTGCGGCGATCATTTCCTTGTACTGGAAGGATGGCGAGCACCACCACCAACTGAGATCGGGGCCGTCACTCGAGGCAAACATCGTGGTTGGCGCGGTTGCCTGCCAGTTCAGTTCGTCCGACTGCAGCTCCAGGTCCACCTGGATATCGGGGTTGGCGTCGTTCCAGGCCTTGATGGCCCCGACCGTACCATCGCCGGCGCCGACGCCGCCGAGCACGGTCATGCGCAGCCGGGTCGGCTCCTGCGCCGCGAGCGGCGAGATGGCGACGGCTGCTGCCAGCAATGCGGCAAACGACAGCCGGGCGGTTGTCCCAAATAGTACTTTCATTGGTCTCCTCCTTGAGACGGTTCTTGTCAGCCGCCCCTCAGCGGCCTGTGGCCCGGTGATCCGGGTAGTCGTGTCGCGGGGTTATGCACTCCCCTTGGCGAGCGTCGAGATATCGCTGCTCACCTGCCCCAGGTGGCCGCGCATCGCTTCGACGGCGGCGGCACTGTCGTGCCGCTCGATGGCGTCGAGGATGCGGTGGTGGAAGGCTTGGGCAGCACGGGCGCTCTTTTCGACGAAGAACAGGCGCTTGCGCTGCTCGTTGAGCACGTCGACGATCGGAAACAGGATCATCGGCACCAGATGGTTCTGCGTGGACTTGGCGATGGCGACATGGAAGCGATGGTCGGCCGCGATGAACGCTTCCACATCCTCGAAGGCGCCCTCCATGATGGCGACTTCCGCCTTCAGCTCGGCAATCTCGGCCTGCCCGGCGCGCTCCGCCGCGAGCCCGGCGACAGTTGGCTCGATGATCTGACGGATCTCGATCAGGTGCGCGAGGTTATGCGCCAGCCCGCCGACCGACAGCGCCAGCTCGAACGAGTCTCCCAGCGCCCGCGAGGTTCCGTCGGCGACGTAGGTGCCGCTGCCCTGACGCACGCTGACCAGCCCGTCCTTGGCCAGCGCTCGGATCGCCTCGCGCACCACGTTGCGGCTGACGCCGTAGCCGACCGCGATGTCACGTTCGTTGGGCAGGCGCTCGCCCTGCTGCAGTTCGCCCGAGACGATCCGCCCGCGGATCGATGCAGCAATCTGTTCGTAGAGGCGGATATTGGTCAGCTGCTGCATGTCCAAGATACTCGATTGGTAGGATGACCCGATGAGTCTACCTAGAAGACTATCTTGGCCTTTACAAGAGGGATCTTGAGATACCTGGTTCGGCCGCCAATGCTGCTGCGCAGCGATGGTGGCCGGCGACCAGGTGGCCTGTTGGGTGGTGCCGGTGGCTAAGAAGTGGCCGCCGCGATCGATCATGCGATGCGGCAGGGCGAAGAGACGGTGACGTCGTGAGCCGGCTGGCGCGGGCTGCGATCGGGCAGCTGGCGCGAGGGCTGGACGCCAATCTACGTCCCCGCTCAAATTACACATAAAATTCCGAAATGGCCGATCGACTCGAGTTACTTCCACATGTGGCGAAGAATGCCCCGAAAGCTCCTGCTCCTCGGCATGACACACCGATCTCGCAAGTCGTTCCCAACCTACTTGCCCCCGTCCCCAGGGTGCCCGCGAACCGGGGCTCTCCGGGCACGCCGTTACTGGGAGCTACGTCAACCGGACAACTGCCGTTGGGAACATGTACTCATGACTCCAGGCGATGGGCCGATCGCCGCGACCGAGCGAGGAGTAGGTTCGACAAGATCGCCGTAGCTGCTTGCATCGCGCGCTGCTGCTGCCCCTCATCGCACCCACGTCCGGGGAGGACCCATCGATGCTCACCGCGGCTGCGAGACCGCGACGGCTCCGCGATGGGCAACGGAGGCGTCAAGCTGAAGGCGGACGGAATGCGCGGTCCGTGCCGTTCTGGCGATTGCCCCTATGGTAGGTCACGTCGGCCAATAGCAGTTCGGACTGCAATGACTACGTGACCCGTTGCCCCTGTCCACGACGATCCCTGCCCTCGTCGGGCACGAGATCCTTCCATCAGGGTGTGGCGCCGATCAGCATGGTGGCTCGTTGTCGAAAAGGCCCGCCTTGGCAGATGGAGCTTGACGCCTCCGTTGCCCATCGCGGAGCCGTCGCGGTCTCGCAGCCGCGGTGAGCATCGATGGGTCCTCCCCGGACGTGGGTGCGATGAGGGGCAGCAGCAGCGCACGGTGCAAGCAGCTATGAGTTTTATTGGCCGCGTCTACTATGGCGGGAGCCGCGAGCCCGTTATCTGGGCCCGCGGTCTCCCACCACATTCACCCATGGCCCGGTGGAATATGCTCACGGCTGCGTGACTGGCGACGGCCAGCAAGTAGGTGCCGAGCGTGCCCCCCGACTGAAAGGCGTGAGTGCAGCGGCAGTTGCGCGTCCACATGGTGAATTGGGCCGGAGGGTCCGCTCTCCCGTCAGCGTTGCGGCGAGGCCCATCTGCATCGCTACCTCGCGGAGTCCGATTGCCACCACAACCGCCGCTCCACATTGGGCATCGAAGATACCGAGCGTCACGACCCTGCCGCTGGCGCGTATCGGCGGAACGCGCCCACTCATCGGCGGACTGGTGAAGGTCACGCCTAAGCAGCGCATCACATTGATCAAGCGCATCGCGAAGAAGCGTAAGCAGACCTGACCAATTAGAGGGGCAGAAATGCTGTCCCGTTCTGTGGATTACTGTATTTTTATTGGTCGCGGCGCGAATCGCGATAAATTGTTCGAATGCGTCTGATGATCCTCCCGATCAGACCGACGCTAGGAACATGGATAGTTGCTCGAACTTCTCCGCAGTAGCGGGCGAAGTTGAGAGCGTTGATGCGCTCCTTGGCCTCAGTGGGGCTTCGGGCGCTGATGACGATGCCATATTCCGCGCCGTCATGCCGGTACTCAAACTGATACCGGTTAAACTTATCGTCCGAACCCAAAAGGATAATGGACATGTACTTCAACCTCTACGAAGACGTTAACAAGCACTGGCGCTGGACGCTCTACGCCAGCAACGGTCGCAAGATTGCAAACTCTGGTGAAGGTTACTGGAACAAGGCTGACTGCCTCGCGGCAATCAACCTTGTTAAAGGGTCTGGTCCCGCACCTGTCCGGTAAGAAACCTGATCCGTCGTGGTTAACATCGCGTTAACCGTGGGTGGCCTCAGCTGTAACTGAGGCCACTTCCATATGAGCGCCGATTCGTGGCGACCTGTAGATCACTTCTGGGAAGGGGCGCTCTTCTTAACGCGCATGGCTGGTGAACGTTGCGGCTTTGCCTCACCCTTCGGCGCGTGAGGCCTTGGCAGTGCCTTGAGGAACATCACTCAGCAGCCCCCGTGAGCTGAGGCTCCTCATTTCATTGAGGCGGTGGCGTGCGACCGACGCTGCTACCGGCTCGTCCAGGCCGCAGAGGCATGGCTAGTAGCCACCGTGACCGCCGGACCTCGCGTACCGACCGAAGATCGGCGTGGTGCCGGTGACCGGTGCGACCAGGTTCGTCAGTTTGCAGGTGAACATGTGCACCTCGGCCCCGACGAGCATCCTTTCGCCCTGCCACTGCATCCTTCCGACGTAGCGACGCAGCATGTTGGTTCCCTGGATATCGCGGATTCGGGTAACACCGGCATTGGCGACCTGGAGTCTGGACAGCGCACTGTCGCAGGCGCCGGACTCGACCGTTACATCGACGGCTTTGGCGGGCAGCGTCGCGGAAAGTCCCGCAACCAACAGGGCGACGAGTAACAGCAATCGCCGATGGGTCATAATCAGCTCCTCTGAATGCCTGGCAGCGCCAGTTGCGGAGCAGCATGCACGTCCACCGCTGAACCCCGACTGAGACACCCGTTCATCCGCCGGGATCGGCAACCCGGGGACCGCTCAGCGCACGGGCGCTTCGGAACTTCCGCTGGACTAGTTGTTCGATCGAAGCATGAGTGGCGATCGCGATGCGGCAGCATCTCTCCGCCCGGCCAGCCAACCCGGGCTCGCGGCAGTACAGCCGGTCAATCCTGATCGGACTTAACTGATGGAGAGAGCCCGATGGCAAAGAAACCCGGCAACGCAAATACCGAGCCCGTGTCTGCCGTGCACAGGGCCACGAAACAGGACCTCGTCTTGAGCATGCTGCGGCATCAGGAAGGCGCCAGCATAGCCGAAATCTGCAAGGCGACCGGCTGGCAAGCCCACAGCGCCAGAGGTTTCTTGAGCGGCGCGTTGAAACGGCGGCTCAAGATCGAAGTGACTTCGGAGAGGAACGAGACCGGCGAACGCCGATATCACGTTGCACCGATCAAGTCGGTGGACTGAAGCTATAGGGTCAGTGCCGAGTGTCCGGCCCCAAATCCTTGCCGCCAAGTCCGATTGGGCTACCGACAACTGCTTCCGATATCCGTCTGCACACGGACGAGCACGTTCCGCTTGCGGCCCTTAGCGGCCGTTTGCCGTGGGGATCACTGATGCGGGCGATCTGACTGGCTAGCCAGTTGCCACCGCGACCGGATGTTCATGTGCAACGCCGGTGAACTGGTGCAGCAGCTCGGCGAGTTGGTCGCCCGAGGAGTCGTGCTGCTATTCTCGGCGGCCCTCGCCCATAACCGCGGCCAGATCGTCAGTTACGGCCGCAAACAAATCCTCGGCGATGCGAGTTAGGATCGAGGCCTGTTCCCAGCGGTCGACCACCTCGTCGATCTGCCCGTCACGATCAAATTGAAGGTTCGCGTACTCCATGTGGACCGTTCCCTCGGGCCCTTCCGCAGTCGAGGGCAGAAGCTCGGGCAAGAAAGGGAGCCGGTCGGTGGGGCGAGCACTTCGCAGGAAACCCTCGAAGCAAAGCTTCCACATCGCCCGGAAATGACTGAGGTGCGGCTCATCGCGATGGCCCACCCCGATCGAGACCTGCATGCTGCTCTGGGTGCCGATGCGACCGTGGATGAAACCGGTGCGGGCAAAAACCGGTCCCAGCAGATCGAGCTTTGCGGTGAAGTCGCCGTAAGGCATCGCGTGCCCAGTGTACCAATGAGAAAGGTCGGCGTTGAAGCGGAGCTCGGGGAAGAACTCGATCCAGCGCAGCGTGCGCCAGATATCCTGCGTCAGGGTTGCGCGGTGTGTCTCGATCAGAACCGGTTGGTCCAGTTGCGCGGAAGCGGACAGTGTGGCGTCGATGAGGCGCAGCGCCTCGCTATCGTTTTCCAGCCCGGTTCCGAGATGCAGGGTCGTGGCCCGGAACCCACCTGCGCGCTGCGCCTGGAGCACCTTCCTTGCCTCGTGTGGAACCCCGATGCAATCCGCTCCGTAGACGATCAGGCCCGCCTCGGCATAGGGCGCCGCGTCGGCTCCCTGTACCGCCTCGTAGCCGGCGTCACGAATGGCTCGTGCCATCTCCAGCGGGTTCCCTCGCGGTCCGGTCGACCACCGGGGCAGGTTGAGTAGCGTCCCCAGATTCACCCCGCAAAGTAGCTGGCTCGCTGTTCGCGCAGGGTGTCCGACCCTGTCCACAGAGGCCGCAGCGGCGGCAGGCTTCAAGGTCATTCCGGCGGTCAATGCGATGCTCCTGCATGATCGTGCTCCACGTGTGCTCGGTACTGGGTCGGCGGCAGGCCGTACTGCCGGCGAAAACGGGTCGAAAAGTAGTAGGCATTGGGGAAGCCAACCTCCTCGGCGATCTGCGAGACTGGCGAGGAGGAGAACATTAGGAGCTGTGCGGCCCGACCGAGCCGCGCCAACTCGATATACGACTGCGGAGAGATGTTGAGTTCGCGCGAGAACAGCACGCTGAAGCGCGAGCGCGACAAGCCGACCGAGCGGGCCAGTTCGTCAACGCTGAGCGTCTCCTTAAGCCGTTCGCCGACGATGTCGAGCGCACGGCGGATGCGGGGATCTACACTACTTGAGGCATGGAGCGGGTTGATGTCGTCGGCGGAGATAAGGGCCCGCTCCAGTGCGTTCATAGCGGCTTCCAGACTGAGGCGCCGCGCGCTCTGATCGACTTCGACCATGCGCCGAAGCTCGGCCTCGATCTCGTCCAGCCGCGTGGTCGCGTCGAGCACCATGACCCCCGGGGCCACGCTCGGCCAGTTGAGCCAGGACAGCCAATGCGGCCGCGGGCGGAAATGTGCCCAGATATTCGACCACCAGCTGTTCTCGTCCACATAGCCGTACTCCTGAGGCGTATCCGGCGAGATAAGTAGGATGTCGCCCCGGCTGAGCAGGCGCTGTCGGCCATCGGCGCGGACATAGCCCTGCCCGCCCGTCGTCATGACCAGCAGCCAGTCGTGGGTGCCTCGCGGACGCCAGCCGCGTGCGAATTCGCCGACTTGCTCCTGGACGCCGCAAATGATCGGCAGCGAGTCCGGCGCCGGGGTCACGGGAATGTCGGACATGGGAAGCCTCCGGCGCCGGTCTGGATTAGCTCTTGAGTCCGTGACCGCTGCCCGGTGCGCGCGGGGCGATCGGCTCCAGGATACGCCGTTGTTCGGGCGTGACGCGGTTCAACAGCTCCTCGGAATAGCGGAAGCCGTAGCGCGTGGAACCCCAACACGGACCGTATCGATAGATCACGACGCGGCGGTCACCCTGATTGATTCGCTTGGTCGCGCCGTGTGAAGTTGCGTCGCAAAACATCAGCGCATCGCCGGCCTTCAAGGTCACCTCTATCGAGCCCTCGACGACTTCGTCGGTGTCCTTGGTCCGCTCGGCAAAGTCGCGGGCGAAGACCGGATGCGCGAAGTTTGACTTGTGGCTCCCCGGCAGGATGCGCGTGCCGCCGTCCCCAGGACCGATGTCCGTGAGTGCCAGAAGGATGTTGACCTGGCCGCAGCGGAACTTGCCGTTGACGAAGCGGAACTGGTTGCGAACGATACCGTCCTGCCCACCCGAGTGCATTGGGAAATAACCCCCATTGCGCCGGATCGAGGCAAAGCACTCGTCGAGGAATAGCCCCTCGACGTACGTACCTTCTTCACCGCAATAGCGGCGTAGTCGCTCGATCCAGGCGGGGTGATCGATGAGCTTTTCGAACGGTTTGCCAGCTTCGACGATGTTCTGCATTTCAAGGCCGGCCCAGCCGTTGTTGTCGAGCCGTTGGGCGTTGCCGTACCAGTCTCCGTAGCCCAGGTCCTGCGGAAACCTGTCGAACTCGGCGTTCAACTCGCCCAGCAGCTCGGCGTCGACAGCGTTCTCCAGGATATGGTAGCCGCGCAGGTCAAAAAGAAAGTCCTGTAGGTCGTAATCACTCATTGTCTCGGTCCCTTGAGGATGTGCCCAAAAGCTACCATCGCGGCTGCGGTCGAGGAATAAAGCGGTGTTTCAAAGAACTTTGCGATTGTGTTGCCTGGCACACGTGCTGACGTTGGAACTCGAGCCTAGTCTTTCATGAGACATACTGCGATTTCAACGCGATAACTATAAGCTCTTGGCCAAGGCCAAGTGGCATGGTGCCAACGCAAGCTAGTGTTGGTGTCCTGCAGATTCGGCAGATGGGTGCCAGGCGACATTGCGCGTAAGCCTTTGGCATGTCCTGGGCATCCTTGCCGCCGGCGCCCGCTGCTACGGAACCAGACGTGCCCCCATCTCGCAGATCGAGGTCAAAGTCGAAGGTCTTGGAAAACGCTGACCGCATTGTCCGCGCCAACACGTGACGACCAAATGAGTCGAGTGCGTACGCATCGGGTAGTGGTGCCGTCCCTATGGTAGCGCAAAGGACAGGTCGCGGACGGCAGAAGGATTGTTAGCCTACTGAGGGCATCGCAAGCTCATCGAAAATCCCCGACTTGGCCCTATCGAGCGCTTCGCGCAGGGCGCCGAGCGCTACAGCTTCATCCCCTAGCGTTGAGCACACCACATTTGGAGCGAATTCCGTCTCCACCTGCATGCCGGTCCGGAGCGGTTCGGCGATCTGGTTGCCCGCAGCGGAAATGCCTCCACCCAACACCAGGAGCTCAGGATCAAATGCGACCACGACTGGGGCTACGCCTTGACACATGTCGGCCACAAAGGAGGCGATGCGCGCCTTGGCGCCAAGGTCCCCGGCGGCCGCCGCAGCGAAGACGGCTTCGGCACCGCCAACTGGGTTCATCAAGTCTTCGTAATCTTCCTTCCAGGACAGCTGCCGCCAGATGCCGATCTGTCCGGCCGCTGAATGATGACCACGCAGCGGCACTCCACCTACGAGAAGCGCCATCCCGAGACGGCGTCCCGCATGAAGGTACACCACGTTGGTGGCGTCACGTGCCGCGCCGCGCCAGTGCTCGGCGAGCACAGACATGTTCATGTCAGTGAATCCGTAAGCCGGAAAACCAAACGCCTCCGAAACGGCGCGGGCCGGGTTCTGTCCCTCCCAATCCCGTATCGCCTTACAATAGATGACGTTCCCATCCGGCTCGACGCTACCCACAGTGGCAACGCCCGCCTGAGTGATCCGCGGCTGGCCGCCGGGACAGCGGGCCAACGCCTCTGTGATACAATCGTTGGTGACCGACAACCTGTCGGCAGGAAGGTCGGCGGGTGTGACGGTGCGCCGGGCCTTGCTGACGATGTTCCCAAACAGGTCCCCAACCAGCACGAGTATCTTGTGAGCGCCCACGTCGACCCCGAGAACGTTGCCCGCGCTGGTCTTGAGCACAACGCGCTGGGCGGGTCGGCCCATTCCGCCAGGCGGGCCGGCCTGAAGTATTTCGACAAAGCCCGACGCGACCAGGTCATCAACGACCTGAGTGGTTGTCTGTCGCGACAGTTTGGTAGAACGAGCCAGTTCGGCGATCGTGGTTTCGCCGCCGTTCAGAAGAGTCCGCATTGCCGCGGCGCGGTTGAGCCGTCGCAGGGTTGATGGCTCACCGTTAGGGTGTTCTGACCTAGGTGACATTGGGGTCTCATAACAGGTTGACACGTCCGTGCAAGCGGCCCGGGGGACCGTGCCTTGACATACATAAGGTAGTTACTTAAATAAGTCTATCGCCCCAGGAAGCGATGGAGGAGAACGGAAATGACCAAATTAGCTAAGACCATCACGGCCACCGTTGCCGTCGGTCTCATGATGGGTTCCGCGTGGGCGGAGGACAACGTCGAGTTGACGTTTCTGACGTTTGAAACGCCGAACCTGACCGCGGCATATTGGGACAAGGCCATCGCCGACGCCAACGCGGTGGTGCCGGGGGTGACCATCGAGAAGCTAGTGTCGCCAACCATCGATCGCGACGCTTATGCAAGACAACTCGACTCGACGGGCCAGCTTCCCGACATCATGGTTGCAGTGACCCCGACGGGGCTTGCGGAAGCCGGGAAGCTTGCCGAGTTCACCGCAGACGAGCTGAGCGACTGGGTCAACCCCACCTCGAACAGCTTCGGCGGCAAGATCTACCAGCTCGCGACCAACAGTCAGACCATCCCGATGGTCTACTATC
>NZ_DASZAW010000021.1:0-28151 GCF_035944845.1 Devosia sp.
ACGGACGAACGGACCAAGCTCTCTTACGGTGCTATGCCCAGGGGGTGACGGTCCCGCCCATCCGATCCCCGGCCGGCGGCCACCGACCGGGGATCACCGAACCTGCTACGAGTCGGCGAGAATCAACATGCAAGGGGGTCGCGGGAGCCACCCGTGCCTGAGTTCCCCGTATGCGATAGCCCCTTAAGCGCCTACACCGCGGTCGGTGACTTTGCCGCTTCCGCTGATGGGTCCTCGGCAGGCTCCGGCTTCCCCGCCAGCAGCGCCGTCGTCGCCGCATTGCCCTGGACGTTCACCACGGTGAGAATCGGGTCGACGATCGGATCGATGGCGACGAGGAGGATGATCGCCACTTCGACCGGCAGGCCGAGCGGCACCAGGATGATCGAGATCATCGACAGCGCCGCGACGCCCGGGGCGCCGGTGGCGGCGACGCCGGCCAGCATGGCGCCGAACAGCACGAACACCATCTGGCCGGGATCGAGCGCAAGCCCGTAGAGATTGGCGAGGAACAACGTCGCCAGCGCGAAATGGAAGGTGGAGCCGGGCGGGTTGAGGGTGATGCCGAGCGGCAGGGCCAGGTCGACGACGCGGCGATCGAGCCGCAGGCCTTCCTTGAGGCCGCGCAGCGCCGATGGGATCGAGGCGTAGCTGCTGGAGGTGCCGAAGGCGACAACCACCGTCTCGCGCATAGCGCCGAGCGTTGCGAGATAGCTGCCGCCGACCCGCCACCAGATCAGCACCGAGTAGAGCGCGATCAGAACGATGGCGCCGGCATAGATGAAGACCACCAGCTTGGTCATGGCGAACAGCACATCGAGCCCGACGGCCGAGACCTGGCTGTAGGCGAGGCAGAACAGGCCGAACGGCAGCACATACATCAGCCACTCGATGATCTTGATGAAGGTGTCGTAGAACGCCTCGAGCAAGGCGGTGGCGCGCTCGGATTTCTCCCGGGCGATCGAACCGAGCGCCACGCCGAACAGCACGGCGAACATCAGGATGGCGATCTTGTTGCCGGTCGTCAGCGCGCCGAAAATGTTCTCGGGGAACATGCCGACCACGAGGTCCGAGAAAACACCCTGTGCATGGGTGGTGTCGACGCCGGTGCCGGCAGCTTCGGCGGTGAAGATCACCTTGCCGATGACCTCGCGCGCGGCGAGCTGCAACTCGCCGCCGGGCTGGCCCCAATAGCCCAGCGCCACGCCAAGGGTGCCGGCAAGGGCAAGGCCGCCGATAGTCAGCAGCACCAGACGGGTGAAATAGCGATTGGCGGCGCCATCGAGGAACAGCCGGCTGAGACTGGTAGCGACGGCGGTGAACAGCAGCGGGATGACGCACATCTGCAACAGGCGGATGTAGATGTCGCCGAGCGTGCCGATAACCGGCAGCTGGCCCTGGTCGAGCCAACCAAGCACACCGCCGGCGACCAGCCCGGAAAAGATTGCCACCGGGTGGAGCAATAGCCGGCCAAGGCGGCCCTTCAGTGCCTCAGCCATCGATCAGCGCCCTGTCTTTCGAATAGAGGTACTCGTTGAGCACGCCATCGAGAAAGCCGTTGCCCTTGGCCTTGGTGAGGTAGAGATCGACCCAGGCCTTGAGGTCGGTCTGACCGGGCGGCAGGGCGATGGCGATGGTGTCGGGGTGGCCGGCGAGGTGGTAGGGCCTGAGCTCGACGGCGCCGGCGGAATCGACGAGGCGCCAGTTGCCGATCTCGATCTCGTCATACATCAGCGCCACCAGGTCGCCGGATTTTACCGCGGCAAGCATTTCCGGCCAGGTGCCGAAGGCAACGTTCTGCGCCTCGGGAAAATCCTCGGCGACGAAGCCGACATAGGACGTGCCATCGATCACGCCGATGCGCGACTGCGGATTGTTGAGCAACGCCGGGATATCGTTGGCGCGCTCGGGGTCGGCAGCGACAAGGCGGCCAAGCTGCAGGCGATTGATCAACAGGAACTGGCGAACGCTGACATAGCTCTGAGAGAAACTGGCGCGCGCGGCGCGCTCGAGCGTATCGCTGAGGAGGCTGATCGCCATATCGGCGCGGCCCTCGACCACTTCGTCGATCAGCCCGTCGAAGGTGGTGGCGGCGCGGTTGTATTGCAGCGTCACGCCGAGCTTTTCGGCGATGTCCTCGGCGATAGCGGGATCGACGCCGACCAGCTTGCCCTCCGGGCCGATATAGAAGAACGGCACCACATCCTCGAAGAACACCGCGACGGTGAGCTTGCCGGTGGCCTGGATGCGGGCGATGGCGGAGGATTGCGCGTAGGCCGGCAGGGACAGCAGAAGCGCCAGCAGACTGCCCCAGATCAACAGTAATACGGCGCGAACAAGCCGTTCCAATTCGGGTACAAACACTTACTCGAGTTCCCCAAGGCCCGATATTCTGAGCGAGTATTGTCGTGGAATTGTCGGCCGAACAATGAAAATCGAGTTTTGTCAGTGAGTGTTGATCGTCCCGGAGCCTCAGCGGTCGCTGCGGTACAAGCTGTGCAAAGCCCCGGGCGTGGCATGGCCGCGATTCAGCGGCGCGCCTAAGGTCTGGCGGTGTGCATGACCCAGGAGATCTCTCATGACTCTCAATGCGCCTAGCCAGACCATGTTCATCGTCGCCGTCGTCATCGCAGTCGTTGCGCTGATTGGGCAGTTATTCTCGATAGCGTT
This sequence comes from Devosia sp., assembly GCF_035944845.1. Lineage (GTDB taxonomy): Bacteria > Pseudomonadota > Alphaproteobacteria > Rhizobiales > Devosiaceae > Devosia_A. The sequence goes on from NZ_DASZAW010000021.1 coordinate 2,671, forward strand.
CATTGGTACCTACGCATTCTGGATCCTGATCGTCGCGTTCATCGTGCTCGCTGCCGCGGTGATGATGAAAGGCGCCTGAGACCTGCCGGGTTTGAGGTTGCAGGCTGGCGCATGGCGGGTGATCTTCACCGCCATGCGCGCTTTGATTTGTTTTCTTTTCATCGTCCTTGCCGCCCCGGTGTTCGCCACCGACTGGGGCCAGTATGACAATGCCCGCTTCGGCTACACCATCGACGTGCCGCCGGGGTTCGAATGGGGCAAGGAGGCCGACAATGGCGATGGCCGCGCCTTCCGCGGCGGGGCCAGCAAGCTCCTGGTGTGGGGCGGCAATATCACCGAAGACAGCTTCGAAGGCGAAGTCGGCTCATCCAAGGGCTTTGTCGAGGCTGACGGCTGGACCATCAGCTACGAAGCCGTGACGCCGAGCTGGGCGAGCTTTTCGGGCGCGCAGGGCAAGCGCATCCTCTACCAGCGGATGATCGCGCTGTGCGACGGCGCCTATGCGGCGTTCCGGCTGGAATACTCGGCGGTCGACCTCGGCACGATGGAGCCGGTGGTGGAGCAACTGGTGCAAAGTCTGAAGGGAGGGTGCTGATGGCCCGGGTCTATCAACGCGAGGACTGGGCCATGCACCCGACGCGCCAATCCGGCGAGTGGGAGGGCGGCGAGGCCAATGTCACGGTGATCCTGCATGACAGCATCGAGCCCGGATCCGGGCCGCGGCTACACACCCACCCCTACCCCGAGACCTTTATCGTCGAGGAGGGGCGCGCCGTGTTCACGGTCGGCGACGAGGAAATCGAAGCCGGACCGGGGCAGATCCTGGTGGTGCCGGCCAACACACCGCACAAGTTCAGGACGCTCGGCCCGATGAAGAGCATCCACATCCATGCCAGCCCGAAATTCGATACGCGGTGGCTGGAGTAGGGTTCGGCCGTTGCTCTTCTAGTCAGACGTGGCGGGAGTGGCAATGGAAGGCACCACCTCTCCTCCTCACCGGCTGTCATCCCTGCGAAAGCAGGGACCCATCTATCAGCTGGCGCGGGGTGTGAGTTGGGTCCCTGCTTTCGCAGGGATGACACCGAGTTTTGGGGTGCTGCCTTATGGCAAGTTCGCCGATAAGCGCAGCTCCGAAGCACCGGGAGCCCCATAACTTAGCGCCTATGAGCTTTCGCTGGGATGACATGCGGTGGGTCAAGATACAGCGTGCCTCCAAGTCCTCGAGGAGCGCGTTCAGCCCCTAAAACTCGATCCCCGCCTGCGCCTTCACCCCAGAGCGGAATGGGTGCTTGATCTCGGTCATTTCAGTAACGAGGTCCGCCAGTTCGATGATCTCGTCCTTGGCATTGCGGCCGGTGACGATGACGTGGGTGTCGCGGGGCTTGTTCCTCAGCACCTCCAGCACCTCGTCGAGCGGCAGGTAGTCGTAGCGCAGCACGATGTTGAGCTCGTCGAGCAGGATGAGCTTGTAGCTCTCGTCGGCGATCAATTCCTTGGCCATCTCCCAGGCGCCGCGGGCGGCAGCGAGGTCGCGCTGCCGGTCCTGGGTGTCCCAGGTAAAGCCCTCCCCCATCGCCTTGATGGTCACCTGATCGGGGAACCTGTCGAGCACGTCGCGCTCGCCGGTGCTCCAGGCGCCCTTGACGAACTGCACGACCCCGACCTTGAAGCCGTGGCCGATGGCGCGGAACACCATGCCGAAGGCGGCGGTCGACTTGCCCTTGCCTTTGCCGGTATGGACGATGAGCAGGCCGCGCTCCTCGGTCTTGGTGGCGAGGATCTTGTTCCGCGCCTCCTTCTTCTTCCGCATCTTTTCGGCATGATAGGCATCGCGCTCGGCTTCGCTCATCAGGTCGGTCTTCTTGGCCGGTCTATCCGTCATCGTGTGCTCCAAGCCGAGGATGTCATTGCTGCGAAGGCCCATGTCGCCGCCGCCGCTGGATGAGAGTTGGGTCCCTGCTTTCGTAGGGATGACAATCGGGTGTGTTGGATCATCCGGACGATCCAAGCCACTGGTAGGCCGAGTTCGACCTGGGCGTCCAGAAGCCACGCCGACGGGCGTCGTTGAACTTTTCGATCAGTTCGTCATAGCCGAAGCGGTTGTTGGCCTGAATGAACCGACGCGTTGCATCGTCTTCGACGAAGGCTTCGAAGGCGAGATCGAAGTGGTGGGTCGCGACCGCGCCGGTCGTCGCGGCGAACGCGAACATGTAGTCGACGGTGGCGATGATCTCGAAGGCGCCCTTGTAGCCATGGCGCTTCACCCCATCGATCCATCTCGGATTGACGACCCGGGAGCGCATGACCCGCGAAATCTCTTCGGCCAGCGTACGGGCCAGCGGCCGCTCCGGGCGAGAGTGGTCGTTGTGATAGGCGGCCGGGGCCCGGCCGGTCAGGGTCTCGGCGGTGACGGCGAGGCCACCCTCGAACTGGTAGTAATCGTCGCTGTCGAGCAGGTCGTGCTCGCGATTGTCCTGGTTGTGGACCACCGCCTCGATGTCGGAGAGGCGCGCAGCGAAACGATCGCGCTCCGGCGTGCCGTCGGCATTGGCGCCGTACGCATATTGGCCCCAGTTGAGAAATGCCTCGGCGAGGTTCGCCTTTGTCTCCCAGTTACCGGAATCCATCAGGCCCTGCAGGCCCGCGCCATAGGCGCCGGGTTTCGAGCCGAAGATGCGGTGGCCGGCGCCTAGCGCTGCAGCGCGATCATCGGCGCCGGATTTCATCAGCGCCAGCGCGTCGGTGCGCATGCGGGCAGCGATGGGGTTCTGGTCCTCGGGTTCATCGAGCGCGCCGATGGCGCGGACCGCCTTGTCGAACAACGCGATTTGGGCCGGGAAGGCATCGCGGAAGAAGCCGGAAATACGCAGGGTGACGTCGACACGCGGCCGGCCGAGCTTCGCCAAGGGGATGATCTCGTAACCGGAGAGGCGGAGCGAGGACGGGTCCCAGACCGGCTTGGCGCCGATGAAGGCGAGGGCCTGCGCGATGTCGTCGCCGCCGGTGCGCATATTGGCGGTGCCCCAGATGGAGAGCGCAAGGGAACGCAGCGGCGTGCCGTGATCCTGGAAGTGACGGACCAGCAGGTTCTCGGCAGATTTCCGGCCGAGCTCCCAGGCGGTCGGGGTGGGCACGGCGCGGATATCGACGGAGTAGAAGTTGCGCCCGGTGGGCAGCACGTCGAGGCGGCCGCGCGAGGGGGCGCCGGAAGGGCCGGGTGGGACGAACTTGCCGTCGAGGCCGAGGAGGAGGGAAGCGAGCTCGTTCGGGCCGGAGGCGGCGAGGCGCGGGCGGATAACGTGTTCTATCGTCTCCAGTACAGCCGAGGTGGCGTGCCAATCGGGTTCGGGTTGTCCGCCCTCGACGAGTTCAGCGGCGAGGTTTTCGAGACGTTCGACCACATCGCCGACGGTGCGAGCGGCGCCCCCCTCCCCAACCCTCCCCGCAAGGGGGAGGGTGCCGGCTGGTGTTTGTGGCAAAATCGGGCGGGCTCCACCGAACGGCAACTCCCCCCTTGCGGGGGAGGTTGGGAGGGGGGGAGCAACCGGCACCGGACCCGTCCAAACTGCGCCCAGATCCGCTGTCAGCGGGTCGAACCCAAGCTTCAGATCATCGGCCAACGCCCGGATCAGCGAGGCATCCCCTGGTCCCTCACCGCGCGGCACCCGCGCCAGGGCGACGATCAGGTCGCGCTCGAGGCGGCCGGTGGGGGATTGGCCGAACACATGCAGGCCGTCGCGGATCTGGGCTTCCTTCAGGTCACAGAGGAAGGTGTCGATGCGCCTGAGCGTTTCGAACTCGTCGGGGACGAGGCCGATATCGCGGTCGAGCCTGGTGTCGCGGGTGAAATCGAGGATGCGTTTCCTGAGCCCGGCGAGGCGGCGGCGGTCCATGCCGGAGGCGGCATAATACTCGTCGAGCAGCGCTTCGAGGTCCTTCAGCGGCCCGTAGGTTTCGGCGCGGGTGAGCGGCGGCACCAGGTGATCGATGATCACCGCGCCGGTCCGGCGCTTGGCCTGGGTGCCTTCGCCGGGGTCGTTGACGATGAACGGATAAAGCTGCGGCAGCTCGGCCCAGAGCGCGGCGGGATAAGACGCGGCGTCGAGCGCCGTGGCCTTGCCCGGCAGCCACTCGAGGTTGCCGTGCTTGCCGTTATGGATCACGGCATGGGCGGCGAACTCGTGCCGCAGCCACAGATAGGCAGCAAGGTAGCCGTGCGGCGGCACGAGGTCCGGATCGTGGTAGCTGGCAGTCTCGTCGAGGTGATAGCCGCGGGCCGGCTGGACCAGGACGGCGACGTTGCCGAAGCGGACCGCGGGAAGGTGGAACGTGTCGCCGCGCACGAACGGATCGGCGGCGGGATCGCCCCAGCGGGCGGTAACCTCGGACTGGATCTTGGCCGGGAGGGCGGCGAAGAGCGCGCGGTAGCGATTCACGAGCCACGGAATGCCGCTGCCGCGTTCCGGGTGAGCGTTGGTGGGGCCGGACTGGAGCAGTTCGATCAGGTCGTTACCGGTGGCGGGGTACTGCCCCTCACCCGCCTCGCTGCGCGAGGCACCCTCTCCCTCAAGGGGAGAGGGGCGATGCGGCACGATCTCGCCTCCATCTTCCCTCTCCCCTTGAGGGAGAGGGTGGCGCGCAGCGCCGGGTGAGGGGCCGAACCGATACCCCGCCCCCTCCAGCGCCCGCAAAATCTCCACCGTCGACTGCGGTGCGTCATACCCCACGCCGTTGGCCAACCGCCCATCACGGATGGGGTAGTTGGCGAGGACCACTGCAACGCGGCGCTCGGCGCGCGGCGTGGCCCGCAGAGCCGTCCAGTTCTGCGCCAGCGAGACCGCTCGGCGGATGCCGTCCGTGTCGGGGGCGTAGGCGGAGAGCGGGCATTGGGTGCGCTCGTGCCACACCGCGTCGTGCTTGTGGCCGACCAGCAGCATGCCGATGCGGCCGTCGAGCTCGGGCAGGACCACCTGCATGGCGAGATCTTTCGCCGTGAGGCCCTGGATATCGGCAGCCCATTGCGCTTCGGGCCGACCTCCCTGCAGCAGCTGGATCACCGGGGCGTCGGTGCCGGCAAAAGGGTTCTGCTTGTCGTCGAGGCCATCGAGGCCCAAGGCGAAGCCGGTGAGGTTGAGGATGACGCTCGGCGGATACGCGGCGAACGCCGCCTGCACGAAGCGGATGCAGGCCCCCTCCTTCAGCGTCGAGACGACGATGGGCACCGGGTTGAGCGACCGCGCTTGCAGTTCGGCGATCAGCGCTTCGAGCGTCGCGGTGCCGGCACCCTCGAGGGCAGCGCGGTAGAACAGGATGGGGACGTTCGGATGCGGCGAGGCGGGGAGCGCGTCGAGCATGCCATGCGCCGGATGCCATAGGCCGAAGCGGTGGAAGGGTTTGGGGGCAGCCTGGATATCGAGTGTGGGGCTCCCCCCACCCTTGATCCCTCCCCGCGAGGGGGAGGGTGACGACTGCGCAAGCTGTGCGAAAGCCGAAAGGAGGGCGTCAGCGTTCTGAGGCCCGCCGGCAGTAAACAGGCTGTGCAGCTTGCTCCAGTCGTCCGGATGGATGGTGGAGCGTTGCTGCAGGATCGGGTCGGGGTTGGCGTCGCCGGGGAGCAGGGCGAGCTGGATCTTGCCGCTCAGCGCCAGGGCGGTCAGCTCGTCGACGCCATACTGCCAGTAGGCCGCGCCGCCGAGCAGCCGAAGAACCACAAGTTGGGCGTGCTGCACGGTCTGGTCGAGCCAGAGGTCGACCGAGAGGTTGTGGCTGAGCCGCAGGAGGTTGGCGAGGCGCAGATCGGAAATGCCGGCCCGATCGGCCGCTCCAGCCAGCATGGCCAACTCGCTGTCAGCGGCGGAGGCGAAGATGAGCGGCGCCGGGGTCTGGGCGAGGTCAATGGCCTCGCCGTCCTGTTGCAGAGCGCCAGCCTGGGCGGAGAGCAGGTGCATCATGCCGGTAACGACGTGCGGTAGCGGCGCGAGCCGCGGAGTTCGGAGCCATCCGCCATGCGGATGCGGAAATCGCCGTCGCGGACCGGGGCGATCTCGCGCACCTTGGCGCGGTTGACGAGGTGTGAGCGGTGTACCCGGGCGACGTCGACGCCGGCATCGCTCAACAGTTGTTCGAGCGATGCGAGGCTGATGCGGGCGAGGTGGGTGGCGCCATTGGCGCGGATCTCGACATAGTTGCCGGCGGCGCTGGCCCAATCGAGCGATGCCGCATCGAGGAAGATGGTGCGGCCGCCGGCCTTGAGGGTGAGCTTACCGGTCTGGCGGGCATCGGCCCGCGCCGCTTCGGCTTCACGACGATGCTCCTCGAGGCTGCGCTGCAGGCCGAGCATCAGAATCAGCACGGCATAGGGGAAGATGTCCTTGCGGTACTCGTAGAGCAGGTCGGTCGGCGGGTCGGTGAAGAAGCTGTAGCTCAAGCCGAGGATCGCGCCGAAGGCGGCGATGCGCAGCACGATGAACAGTGCGATGTGCAGCAACGAAAACACGATGCTTCCAAGGGCGTGCCAGCAGAGGGAAGAACGCCAGGTCTCGGCGGTGAAGGGCACGCGGCGCTCGAACAGGATGACCAGCGGCGCCAGCGCCACCATGGCGAGGACGCTCGACAGTTCGAGGATGAACGGCACGCGGGGGTCGAGCACCCGGCCCTCGCGTTGCGCCTCGGTGAGGATGCCGAGGGCGTTGAGGACGCCGATGGCGACGAGGAACAACGTCATGGTGACCCAGACGCGGCGCGCGACACGGCGCTCCAGCGCGGCTTCGCCGGTGAGCTCAGCCGCCATAGGTCACCCATGGGCCGCCGCTGGTCCCACGGCCGTCGGCGCAGGTCGCCGCTCGTCCCGCCGGCTTGCCGCTCGCACCAGCGCGATTGGGCGACAGGGCGCCCTGCCCTAGCCCTGAAGCCCTTGCAAATCGCTCAGCGGTTGGAGCCATCATGTCAGCACAGACCCTTCCCACGATCACCAATCAGGCTTCCGGTTCGGAGCGCCGCTACGATCTCGACTGGCTGCGCGTCATAGCCTTCGGCCTGCTGATCCTCTACCACATCGGCATGTTCTACGTGACGTGGGACTGGCACGTGAAAAGCCCGCATGCCGGGCCGTGGCTGGAGCCGGTGATGGCGCTGCTCAACCCATGGCGGCTGCCACTGCTGTTCCTGATCTCGGGCATCGCGTTGCGCTTTGCCATCGACAAAAGCCGGCTCAGCCAGTTCGTGCCGCGGCGCTTCATGCGGCTGTTCGCACCGATCGCTTTCGGCATGCTGGTGGTGTGTGCGCCGCAGGCCTATTTCGAGCTCTATTCGAATGGCGAGACGGGTTCGGACTTCTGGGCGTTCTACGGCCAGTATCTCGACTTCGACATGGAATTCTCGATCCTGACGCCGACCTGGAACCACCTCTGGTATCTGGTCTACATCCTTGCCTACACGCTCGTCGTGGTGGCGTTGCTGCCGCTGTTGCGACGCCTCGACGGCGCTGCCGAAGCGCTGTTCGAGTGGCTCGGACGCGGGGCATTCGGCTGGCGGTTGCTGCTGGTACCGACCCTGCCGTTCATCGGCTACGCCTCGTTGCTGGCGCCGCATTTCCCCTCGACCCATGCCTTCTACAATGACTGGGCCAACCATGCCGAGCTCTGCAGCATCGTCCTGATCGGCTGGTTTGCGGCCAAGAGCCCGGCATTTTGGCGCGCGGTGCAGCGCCGTTTCGGAGCGGCAGTCGCCTTGGCGCTGGCGCTGCTGGTGGTGCTGGCGGCGGCACGGCTCAACTGGGGCGCGGTGCGCGCCGAGCCAGGTCTCGCGACGCTGGTGATGGTGGTGCGCACGGTGTTCATGTGGGCAACGATCGTCGCACTGCTCGGGCTGGCGCAGCGCACCCTCAACCGCAACGGCAAGATGCTGCGCTTCCTCACCGGGGCGGTGTTTCCATACTACATCCTGCATCAGACCCTCATCGTGGCCGTAGGGTTCTGGGTCGGCGGCCTGCTGCTGCCGGTGTGGCTGGAGGCCGCAATCATCACCACCGCCACGGTTGTCGGCTGCGTGGTGCTGACCGAGGCAATCAAGCGTATTCCGCCGCTGCGGCCACTGTTCGGGCTGCCGGTGCGGGCCGAACCATCTCGGCCCGCGCGGCAGGTGGCAGTAACGGGCTAGGCTGCCGCGGCGACGGCCGCCTCGAGGCTGCGGGTGATCGCCGCGTGGTCGAGCGGCGATTCCCCGATCACCACCAGCGCGGTCTGGCGTCTCTCGCCCGGCTTCCACGGCCGATCGAAATAGGCGGTGACGCGCGGTCCGACCGCCTGTATGGCGAGGCGGGCCGGGGCGCCCGGCAGCGCGGCAAAACCTTTTAGGCGAAGCACGTCATGGGCGCGGATGGTTGCCTCGATCGTCGCCAGCAGGTGATCCTTGCCGGTGACGCCGTCGAGGGTCACCGAGAACGAGTCGAAGTCGTCGTGCTCGTGACCCTCGCCACCATGCTCGAGCTCGTGATGACTCTCGCGTCCGGCGAGGTTGTCTTCCGTCGAGAGCCCCATGCCGAGCAGCGCCGCGACATCGACATGGCCGTTGCGGGCGCGGACCACGCCGGTGCCCGGACGCATCTCGGCCTTGAGGTGGGCTTCGATGGTATCGAGCTCAGCGTCGGTGACGAGGTCGGCCTTGTTGAGGATGACCATATCGGCAGCGATCAGCTGATCCTCGAACAGCTCGCCGAGCGGCGTCTCGTGGTCGAGCATGGCGTCGGCGGAACGGAGTGCATCCACCGCTTGTTCGTCATTGGCGAAGCGGCCTTCGCTCAGTGCAGCGGCATCGGCAACGGTGACGACGCCGTCGATGGTGACCTCGGACTTGATCTCGGGCCAGTTGAAGGCGCGGATCAACGGCTGCGGCAGCGCCAGGCCGGAGGTCTCGATGACGATGTGGTCGGGCCGATCCTCGCGCTCGAGCAGCGCCTGCATGGTGGGGATGAACTCGTCGGCGACGGTGCAGCAGATGCAACCGTTGCTCAGCTCGATCATGTCCTCCTCGCGGCAGGTTTCATCACCGCAACCGGCGAGGATTTCCTTATCGACGCCGAGCTCGCCGAACTCATTGATGATCAGCGCGATGCGCTTGCCCTTGGCATGGGCGAGCAGGTGCCGGACCAGGGTGGTCTTGCCGGCGCCGAGGAAGCCGGTGATGACGGTAACGGGGATCTTGGAACTGGCGAGTTCGGTCATGCGTGGGCACCTTTCAGGGCGAAGGCGGGGGAGCGGGCGAAACGCTCGTTGAACCAGCCGAACAACGGCCCAACGATGAGCCAGAACAGCGCGCCGGTGGCGAGCGTCGCGGCAGCGAAGCTGGTGGCGAGATTGGCCGGGACGGCGCTGGCGTGCTCACCAGCAAGCTGCGGCGCGCCGATCACATGCGGGGCAAGGATCAGCACGGCCGCGATGACGATGCCGGTCCAGTTACGCAGCTTTGCAATTGCCAGCATGCCGGCGCCGGTGGCGAGAGCCGTGCCGACCCACCATACCTGGCGGGCTACCAGATCGGCGGCAGGCATGCCCGGCAGTTCGGGCGGCAAGCCCAAGGCGGGGGCGAGTTGCAGGGCGATGAAGCCACCAAGGCCCCAGATCACGCCGTTGCGCGCGGTGATCTCGATGCCGGAGAGGACAGAAACCGCGGCGAGCAGGAAGGCGAAGCCGATGCAGCCGAGGAGGTTGGCGAGCACCGTGTAGAAGATGCGCTCGGCGCCATCCTGCGGCGCCCAGGCGTCTTCATCATGCTCATGCGCCGGCGCGGCGGCCTCATGCGAGTGCTCGGGCGTGCCGGCATCGTGGCTGTGCTCGGCAACGGCAGGCGCCTCGGGAGCGGCATTCTCGAACACCTCGGCGGCGAGGATCAGCGGCGCGACGCGCCATTGCTGCACCGCGCTCATGGCCAAGCCGGCTGCGAGTCCGGCAAGGACCGCAGCGAAGAAGATTCGCTGGAAGAGTTTCATCGATGTCTCGAGGGTTCAGGAGCTAGTGACAGGGGAAGCCAAGCGCATGGCGCGTATCATGCGCACCATTGTGGATGGCCATGTCGCTGGCAAAGCCGACGCCGCCGACGAGGACGAAGCCGATGAACAGTGCCAGCACACCTGCGATGAGCCGCTGCGAGACAGAAAGACGGGCGATCGATGCCGTCTGGACCTGAGTATTCATAAGCCTGCACCCTCCGTGCGGATGAAATGGGGATATCCCCGGTTGCACGCTGGCAGGTCTCCTGACTCGCGGGTCACCGTGTTCTCCGGCCTTCCCAACATCCCCCAGGGGGATATCAGTGGCATAGTCGGAGACACTCGCCGCTTACAGTTGCGGGGGCAGCCACGGATTTGGTCCCTGATGGGTACGCCGCACCGTGTTCCCTTTTGATCCCCTCGCCCGAACGGGGTTGAGGAACCAACGTCGCCGCTATCGTTACGCCGCTGAAGGGGGCGCGGTCAATCTTCCGCGGCAGCAGAATCGGGGTAGCCGACGGTGACCGTGTCGACGCGGGCATCGACCTTTTCGAGCAGCGGCTCGCTTGAGGAGATCTGCATGTCGCCGGAGATGGCATCGACATTGAGATCGGCCGGGTAGTCGCCGACGGCAAAACGGACGCTGACCGAGCAAGCGTCGGTTGCGGCCTCGAGTTTGCCGCCCTCGAAGACGGCGGCGCCACCATAATCCCAGAAGAAGCCGTAGAGTTGGAACGGCCCGCCATTCAGCGCCTCGACTTCCTTGACGGTCAGGCCCTGCTTGAGGCCGCCCGGCGCCGTGTCACCCGGCGGCACGGTGAAATAGGCGACGCGCTCGTGCTTTTCCTCATCCCACCAGCCGAACTCGATGGTTTTGGAGGGATCGTCGGGGAAGATGGTGGTGGCGAGGACGGTCGAACCCTCGGGGCCGGGAACATCGCCGGTCACCACGTTGTCCTTGCCGAAGGCTTCGATCAGCCGGGCTTCGGAACTGTCGGCGGCGAACGGCCCCTCGCAGGCGATATCGGCAGCCATGGCGGGAGCCGCCAGCAGCAACAGCGGAAACAGGAGCAGTGCGCGCATCGTCAACCTCCGTTGATCCACCGAATCTAGCGGAACGCAGTGAGTCTGGGCAGGCGTTGCGGCGGAAGCTGGGCGCCGATGGGCATGGATCAACCGCCGGACTGAAGCTGTTCGGTCATCCGGTTCTGGATTTCCGTCACCTCTTCGATCACCTCGCTGAGGAGCCGCAACTCTTCGATGCTGCGCTTGCCCAGGGTGGCAGCGCCCTCGATCGCCATCGGCTCGTAGGCGCGCCTGATCAGCGCGACGGTCGCCTCGGCCGGCTCGACCAGCACCTTGCGGCGATCATGCGGATCGGGCTGGCGCCGGACGAAGTTGCGGGCCTCAAGCCGATCAATCAACGACGTGACGGCAGCGGGAGTGAGCCGGGTGGCGCGGGCAATGGCGCTGGCGGTCTGCGGACCGCTGGTGAGGAAGCTGAGACACAGCCGTTCGGCCGGACCGAGCTGGAATATGGCGCCGACCTCCTCGTCATAGCGTTGCGTCGCCTCCTGCCAACGCACGATGAGGGTGCCGAGCCGCTGAACGAGCTCTGCCTTCTCGTCCCTTGACGCATTTACTTCGATCATCTAATTATCTGTCCATCGAATAATACGACGGCCGCATGATATGCGGCATCGAACGCACGAGGCAAGAATGAAAGCACGTATCGGCATCGTTGGTGCAGGTTCGGCCGGGCTCGGCCTGGCCTTGTCGCTGGTCAGGCGGGGTTTTTCGCCCGTGGTGTTCGAAAAGCGCACCGAGCAGCAGGTGATCGACGAGGGGATTTTCCTGACGCTGGCACCCAACGGGATGAATGCACTGCGCGGGCTCGGCCTTGCGACGGAGGCGCTGCGGAACGGGGTCGAGACCCGGGCCATCGTCCTCCACAACGAGCACGGCAGGCCCCTCGGCACCGTCGACTATGCTCGCCACACGGCGCAGTTCGGGGCCCCCTCGGTGACGCTGCGGCGCGGCGCGCTCGGCGCCATCCTGCTCGAAGCAACGCGCACCGCAGGGGTGCCGATCCATTTCGAGATGCCGGTCGGCGCCGTGGCCAACCTTGAGACGGGGGTGGCAGTGACCACCGGCGACGGAGTGACGCACAGCTTCGACGTGCTGGTGGGCGCCGACGGCCTGCGCTCGAGCGTGCGCAGCCTCGCCATGCCAGGATTGCCGGCGCCCGCCTACAACGGCTTGCTGGGCAGCGGCGGCATTGTCGAAGTGCCGGATGTGCCGCCGACGAACGGGCGGATGCTGATGACGTTCGGGCGGCGAGCGTTCTTCGGCTATATCAAGGACCCGGGTAGTCCGGTCTACTGGTTCAACAGTTTTCCCGCCGACGAACAGCAGGCGCAACTGATCGATCGGCAGGCGGCGCCGGGCTATTTCGAGGCGCTGCACCGCAGCGACCCCTCAGTCAACTGGCGGATCATCGCCGCAGCGGCCCCCGAGGTCAGCCGGATCTATCCCGACTATGACGTGCCGAGCCTGCCCTATTGGTCCAAGGGGCGAGTCATCCTGATCGGCGACGCGGCCCACGCGGTGACGCCGCATTCCGGCCAGGGCGCCTCGATGGCGCTCGAGGACGCCCTGGTGCTGGCAGCCTGCCTCGACGCCGAGGCGACGCCCGAGAGCGCCTTCCGCCGCTTCGAGGCGCTGCGGCGCGACCGGGTCGAGGCCGCGGTGCGGCTCGGCCGGCAGGGCGGCACGCCAAAGAAGGCCCAGAGCTGGCTGGCGCGCCGGGTGCGCGACCTGGTGCTGCCTTTGTTCGTGCCGCTCGGCCAGCGCGGGCAGGAGCATCTGTTCGCCTTCCGCGCCGACGCCACGCCGCTGGTGCAGCCAAGCTGAGCAGGCCTTGCGGCCGACACAGGGCCCGGCGATCAATGGCGTAGCCAATGATTCGAACCGGTGCCCCGATGCCCTTCACCTTCCAGACGGTGATGCCGATCCTGTTGCTGATCGGCTCCAACGTGTTCATGACCGTCGCCTGGTATGGGCACCTCAAGTTCCCGCATATGGCGATGTGGGCGGCGGTGATGGTCAGCTGGGGTATCGCGCTGGTGGAATACTGGCTGGCGGTACCCGCCAACCGTATCGGCTACGGCGCCTATACCGCGGCCGAGCTCAAGACCATCCAGGAGGTGATCAGCCTCACGGTGTTCGCCGGCTTCGCGGTGTTCGTCCTCGGCGAGAAGCTGACCTGGAACCACGCGGTCGGCTTCCTGCTGATCTTCGCCGGAGCGTTCTTCATTTTCCGGGGGCCGCTGAAGTAGCGACCAGGGACTGGTGGGCGAAGACCCCGGCCCCTGCCCCATCGGCGACTGCGAAGCTGATATTGTGCATCGGCCTGGCTGCATCGCCGGCGGCATAGACCCCGGCAATGCTGGTCTGCTGCAGGTGATCGACGGCGAAGAAGTCGCCTGCCATGCCGGCCTTGGTTTCGCAGCCGAGCTGGATGCCGAGATTGCTCGCGAGCCGGATCGGCGCGTGGGCGAAGATGGCATCGAGCGGCACGGAGCCGGCGGTGGTGACCACCGACTGCAGCACGCCATCGCGATGCTCGAAGCGCACCAGGGCTTCATCCACCAGTTTCACGTGCATGTCGGCAAGAGCAGCACGAACGATCGGGTCGACCGGCGCGCCGTTGGCGAACAGCGTCAGGTCGTTGGTCCACTCGGAAAAGAAGCGGGCGAGATGCGGAATGTCGCCCTCGCGCAGCATCAGGCCGAGGCGACGATCAGCCACCTCGTAGCCGTGGCAATAGGGGCAATGCAGCACAGTCTTGCCCCAGCATTCGGCCATGCCGGGAATACCGCTGGTATCGTCGGAGACGCCGTGGGCGATGATCAGCCGACGGGCGGCGAGGCGCTGGTGTGAGGCGAGCTCGATGCTGAAACCGTCGAGCTCACCCGCGGCAGCGATGGCCTCGGCTTGGCGGAGCTCGACAGTGCCGTAGGTCTCGAGCTGGCGACGGGCTTCGGCCAGCAGGTCGCCCGGCGCGGCCCCATCGCGGCTGAGGAAGCCATGCGAATGGGCGGCGAAGCGGTTGCGGGGCTTGCCAGTATCGAGCACCAGCACCTTGCGGCGGGCGCGACCCAGTTGCGTAGCGGCGGCGAGGCCGGCAAAGCCGCCGCCGATGATAATGACATCGTACATCCGGTCGATCCTCTGAAGATGGAATGGCAGGGTGGCGAGATAATCCGGGCCGGCTCCGCGCATCACTGGTGGCTGCGGCCGAGGTCATCGGCCACGACAATGCTGCAGGCAGTGCCGCCCCAGCCATATCGCCGGTAGCGCGGGAAGGATGGGCCGCCGGGCCGCGGCGGCCCGCTCGGGTTACTGCGCGAGGCAGGCCTTGAGGCTGGTGACGAGGTTCTCGATCAGTTGGCGGTAGAGGCCGGGACCTTCATCGAGATTGGCGCCTTCGGGGTCGAGCACGCCTTGCTTGGCGGTGGTGCCTTCGGTGAGCACGTTGACGATGCGCGGCTCGAATACCGGCTCGGCGAAGACGCAGGCGGCATCGAGGGTTTTCAGCTTCGAACGGATCTCGTTGATGCGGTCGGCGCCGGGAGCGATTTCGGGGCTGAGGGTAACCGAACCGGCGACGTTCAGCCCGAAGCGCTTCTCGAAATACTGGTAGGCATCGTGGAAGACGACAAAGGGACGATCCTTGATCGGCGCGAGGCTGGCCTCCGTCTCGGCGATCAGGGCGTCGAGGTCGGCGTTCTGTTTTGCGGCATTGGCGCGATAGGTATCGGCATGCTCGGGGTCGGCGGCTGCGAGGCTGTCGGCAATGGCCGCGACCATCACCTTGGCGTTGGCGGGGTCGAGGAAGAAGTGCAGGTCCTGCTCTTCGCCGTGCTCGTGCTCATGTTCATGGGCTTCTTCGCCATGTTCCTCGCCATGCTCGTGCTCATGCTCATGGGCCTCTTCGCCATGCTCTTCACCGTGATCGTGGTGTTCGAACGTGCCGGTCTCGCGCGGCGGCAGCAGTTCGATACCGGGCGCTTCGCTCAGCTCGACGATGGTGGCCTTGGGCGCCAGCGTATTGATCGAATCCTCGAGGAAGAGCTCGAGCCCGTGACCGGTCCAGAACACCAGGTCGGCGGCCTGCAGGGCCCGCGCATCGGATGGCTTGAGGCTGTAACTATGCGGCGACGAGGCGCCCTTGACGATGAGCGCAGGGGTTCCGAGATCTCCCATCACCGCGGCGACAAGGGCGTGCAGCGGCTTGATGGTGGCGACGACGCTCGGCACCTCGGCAAGCGCCAGGCTGGGCCAGCTGAGCGCCGCGGCGAGGGCCAGGAAGAATGGTTTCTGCATCGGAAGACCCCAGTTTGAAACACAGCTCGAATGCGGGATATGTTATGACATTACGCTATCGATGTGTTACGCTATAACGTAATGATAGAACGTCAGCAAGAGACGGAATCGTGAATTTCATGGATGCGCATCGAGGGCACGAGGTGCTGTTGGATGTGGCCGGCGCCGGGGTGCGGCGGGATGGCCGCTGGCTGGTCGAGGGCGTGGACGTGACGATCCGCAAGGGCGAGATCGTCACGTTGATCGGGCCGAATGGCTCAGGCAAATCGACCACCGCGAAGCTGGTGACCGGGGTGCTGAAGCCCGATGCCGGCACGGTGTCGCGCAAGGCGGGCCTGAGGATTGGCTACGTGCCGCAGAAACTCTCGATCGACTGGACCATGCCGCTGACGGTGCGGCGGCTGATGGCGCTGACCGGCAGCTATCCGAAAGCCGAGATCGATGCGGCGCTCGCCGCAACCGGGGTGGCGCATCTCGCCCATGCCGAAGTGCAGCACCTGTCCGGCGGCGAGTTCCAGCGGGCGCTGCTGGCGCGGGCAATGATCCGGAAGCCCGACCTGCTGGTGCTGGACGAGCCGGTACAGGGCGTCGATTTCTCGGGCGAGGTGGCGCTCTACGACCTGATCGGCAAGATCCGCGACGAAACGGGCTGCGGCATCCTGTTGATCAGCCACGACCTGCATGTGGTGATGGCAGCGACCGATACGGTGATCTGCCTCAATGGCCACGTCTGCTGCCGTGGCACGCCGGAATCGGTGGCGCGGAGCCCCGAATATCTCAGCCTGTTCGGCGCCCGTGCGGCCAATGCCCTGGCGGTATACCAGCACCACCACGACCACACCCACCTGCCCGACGGGCGGGTAGAGGAAGCGGACGGGCGGATCGTCGAGGCACACGAGCATGTGCACGAGCATGAGGGGCACGAGGGACATTCACATGGGTGAGTTTCAGATAGTCTTGTGGACGCCGACCCCCACCCCTGCCCCCTCCCCCTCAGAAGGGGGAGGGAGACCATCGCACAACTATCGGGGCTATCGTCCCCCTCCCCCCAATGGGGGGAGGGGACAGGGGTGGGGGGCCGCCTGCACCGGCTCTGCGGCCTGGGCCGTCGAGGACAGCGCCTATGCTTGAGGACTTCTTCACCCGGGCGATCATCGCCGGGATCGGGCTGGCGCTGGTCTCCGGGCCGCTCGGCTGCTTCATCGTGTGGCGGCGGATGGCGTATTTCGGCGACACAATGGCGCATTCGGCGCTGCTCGGGGCGGCGCTGAGCCTGGTGCTGCAGGTCAACATGACGCTGGGCGTCTTCATCATCGCCGCCGCCGTGGCCGGCGCCCTGCTGTTGCTGCAGCGGCGGCAGGCGCTGTCGACCGACGCGCTGCTCGGCATTCTCAGCCATTCTGCACTGGCCATCGGCCTCGTGGTGGCCTTCCTCAGCGGCATCCGGGTCGACCTGATGGGCTTCCTGTTTGGCGACATCCTCGCCGTGTCGGCCAGCGATATCGTGGTGATTTACCTCGGCGGGCTGGTGATCCTTGCCATACTCGCCGCGTTGTGGCGGCCGCTGCTGGCGGCGACGGTCAATGCCGAAGTGGCGGAAGCCGAGGGCATGCGGCCCGAGGTGACGCGGATCGTCTTCATGCTGCTGCTCGCCTCGGTGATCGCCATCGCCATGAAAATCGTCGGCGTGCTGCTGATCACGGCCCTGCTGATCATTCCGGCCGCGACGGCCCGGCGGCTGAGCGCCACGCCCGAGCAGATGGCGCTGATTTCGGCCGGGGTCGGGGCACTGGCGGTGGCGGGCGGGCTGTTCGGCTCGCTGCGCTTCGATACCCCCAGCGGCCCGTCGATCGTCGTTGCGGCACTCGTGCTGTTTCTCATTTCCATCGCGCTGCCGGTCCGCCTGTGGCGCGCCAAACGGGAGGCCTGAGCCATGGCCCATAGCCACGAAGCCCACCATCACGAACGGCCGCGCGACCTGACGCGCAACCAGGAACTGGTGTTGACGACGCTCAACAATGCCGATGCCCCGCTATCGGCCTACGACATTCTCGACCGGCTGCGCGAGGAAGGCCTTCGCGCCCCGCTGCAGGTTTATCGGGCGCTGGAGAAGCTGGTCGAGCACGGGCTGGCGCACCGGCTGGAATCGCTCAACGCATTCGTCTGCTGCGCCGATGCCAACTGCCACGGCCGCACCAGCGGCACGGCAGCCTTCGCCATCTGCTCGAGCTGCGGACGGGTGGATGAGTTCGCTGATCCGGAGGTGACGGCACGGCTCGCCGCCTGGGCCGGCGAGACCGGCTTCGGGCTGGAGCGGACGACGATCGAACTGCGCGGGCGGTGTGCGGAGTGCCAAAAGGCCGCTTAGGCCCCTATCAGCGGCCGGTGGCTGTGGACCCCCACCCCTGTCCCCTCCCCCTAAACAAGGGGAGGGAGACGCCCACTGGGAGGCTGGTGTTTTGGTCTCCCTCCCCATTCTTAGGGGGAGGGATCAAGGGTGGGGGTCGGCACGCACCAGCGGCAGAGGTCAACCGTTAGTTAACTCGCCTCACGCATTGCCTCGCCGCCCTGCAACAGTCGTTCGAGCTGGGCGAGCCGCAGCGGGCGGGCGAACAGGTAGCCCTGGAACTCGCGACAGCCGAGGCGAGAGAGCAGCGCTGCTTCCTCGCGCCGCTCGACACCTTCGGCGGTGACGGCGAGGCCCATGGCGAAAGCGTAGATCATGGTGGATTCGACCAGTGCCGCCTGCACCGGATCGCTGTCGATCTCGGCGACCAAGGAGCGATCGAGCTTCACCCGGTCGAACTGGAACTGCTTCAGGTAGCCGATCGACGAGTAACCGGTGCCGAAGTCGTCGAGCGCGATGATGATGCCGGACTGGCGCAGCTGCTCGATCAGCCGGATGGCTCGATCGGGGTGGGACACCAGAAAAGACTCGGTGACTTCCAACTGCAGCCGGCCGGCGGCGACACCCCATTCGTCGAGTGTCGCGAACACCGTTTGCGGCAGCGCCGGGTTCCGCAGCTGGGCCGGCGAGACGTTGACCGAGATCTTCAGATCACCGAGGGGGCCGATCTCCTCGATGGCGCGACGCAGCGCGAACATGCCGAGGTCGTCGATCAGGCCGGAGGCCTCGGCGGCCGGAATGAACTCTCCCGGTCCCATCGGGCCGGCGGCACGGCGGTTCCAGCGCATCAGCGCTTCGACGCCGAGAATGGCTTGAGTGCGGAAATCGATGATCGGCTGGTACTCGAGGTCGAACTCGCCGGCCTCCAGTCCGCGGCGGATATCGGCCTGCAATTCGATGCGGCGGCGCCGCTCGTCTTCGATCGCGGGGTCATAGGCGACGGTGTGGTTGCCGCCGGTCTCGCGCGCCCGCGCCACGGCAGTCTCGGCCATGCGGATCAGGTTGCCAACGTTATCACGCTGTGTCGGTGCATCGGCGACGCCGATGCTCAGCCCGATCTTGAGCTTGAGATTGCCGACCGGCACCGGGTCGGCGGCGCCGGCGAGAATACGATCGGCGAAATCGCGGATCTTTTCGGCAGCATCATCGCCGAGGCGCGCCAGCGACAGCTCGGTCGGACTGGTACGAGCGAGGATGGCCTGCCCGTCGGTGATCGCCTCGAACCGGTCGGACAGGGCGGCCAGCAATTCATTGGCGGCCTCGCGACCATAGAGCCCCACAATATCCTGCAGGCCATCGATGTTGATCTGGCTCACGGCGACCGGCAGTTCGCCACGCTTCCTGGGGATCGACTGGGCGATGTGCTCCTCGAGGCCGAAGCGGTTCAGGAGCCCGGTGGTGCCGTCATAGCGGGCATTGTACCAGTCGCGCTCCTCCGATGCGGTGCGCAGCTTGATCGAGTGGCGGAAGGCGGCGAGCACGACGAAGATCAGGCCGCCGATGATCAGCATCACCAGCACCGCGATGGTGGCGGTGTGGGCGAAGGCCGGATCGCCCGGGCGGCGCGGCGGCCAGTCGATGGTGGCGATATCGGCTCCCGCCGCATCGGTGAGCGCCATTGCGTCGTGGTCGGGCTTGGGCACCTCGACCAGCCGCGGCAGCGGCAGCTGGAAGCGAGTGGCAACATCGCGCAGCATGATGTCGTCGAGCTGGCGCGCGAGCCAGAGAATGCGCCGCTGCTCGCGCGGAATACTGGCCTGGCCGGAATTACCGTGGACGACGGCGCCGGCGAGTGCCGCGGCGCCGCGGGCGTTGCGCGACAGATTGGAGACGGTCGCATCATCGCCGGCCTTGGCGATGCCGGCCTCGAGCCGTTCGAGCAGTTGCGGCACCCCACTGAACAGGTCGGCGAGCGCACCGGTCACTGGTCCGCGGCTGGTTTCGCCGAAGATGATAGTGCCGTTCACGTCGGTGAGGATGGCAGTGTCGTAGGTATCGGAAATGCGCGCAGTGGCACCCCAGACGCTGTCGAGCCAGGCCGGGTTGGGCTCGATATAGGTGTTGATATAGGCCTCGGTCCAGGTCGCCTCATCGGCGGTGCTCTCGGCGAGCCCGACCACCAGCGACTCGACGGCGGCGCCGATGGCGCTCTTGCCGCGGTCGGAATCGATGGCGTTCATTTCGGCGCTCATCAGGTGCATGGCGACGAACACCAGCGCGCAGACGCCGAAATACACGGCGACCGCCGGCAGGGCGATCCACAGGGTGAAGTTCAGTAATGCCGACCGGCGCGCCGGCTTGCGCGCGCTGCGGGCGCTAACAGCCGAAGCCGACGTGCTTTTGGCAGCTTTGGGCAAGTCGTGACACCGGCGTGGGAAGCATCGCCGAACGCTACGAGCCGCCGCTTAACACCGGCTTAAAGTGTGCGGCAGATCAGGCCGAAGCCAGGGCCGCTTTCCTCGCCAACCGCGCCTTGATGCTTTCGACATCGGCGCGCGGCGTCGCGGCAAACAGCGAGCGGGTATAAGGATGCTCGGGGTTGGAGAACAGCTTTTCGCGCGTCCCCTGCTCCACCGCCTCGCCCAGGTACATCACCATCACCTCGTCGGCGATGTATTTCACGACGCTCAGATCGTGGCTGATGAACACGTAGGTGAGCCCGAACTCATCCTGCAGATCGGCGAGCAGGTTGAGGATCTGCGCCTGCACCGACAGGTCGAGCGCCGAGACCGGCTCGTCGAGCACCAGCAGCGAGGGTTTCAGGATGATGGCGCGCGCGATGGCGATGCGCTGGCGCTGGCCACCCGAGAACATGTGCGGATAGCGGTTGAAGTGCTCGGGCTGCAGCCCGACCTTCACCAGCATGTCGAGCGCACGGTCGCGCCGTTCGGCGGCGGGCATGTCGGTGTTGAGCAGCAAGGGCTCCATCAGCACATTGCCGATTTTCTGGCGCGGGTTCAGCGAGCCATAGGGGTTCTGGAAGACGATCTGCACCTTGCGGCGCATGGCGGCAGTCACGCCGGTCTTCTTGATGTCGATGGTTTCGCCATCGATCAGCAGCTCACCGTCGGTCTGCCGGTCGATCAGCGTCAGGATGCGGGCCAGCGTCGACTTGCCCGAGCCGGACTCGCCGACGATCGCGAGGGTCTTGCCCTGCTCGAGCTTGAAGCTGACGCCCTTGACCGCATGCACGGTGCGGCCGCCGCCGAAAAGGGTGCCGCCGATATGATAGTCGCGAACCAGGTTTCTGGCTTCGAGGACGGTCGACATCACACCGCCTCCTCGAAATTGGCACCGGTAATGGTCGGCAGGCGGTCGCCGGTGGCGTTGTCGGGCAGCGCCGCGAGCAGCGCGCGCGTGTAGTTGCTCCTGGGCGCTGTGAAGAGCTCGAGCACGCCCGCCTCCTCCATCTTTCGGCCCTTGTACTGCACCACCACGCGATCGGCGGTTTCGGCGACGACGCCGATATTGTGGGTGATCATGATCAGGCCCATGCCGTGCTCGGCCTGCAGCCGCACCAGGAGGTCGAGAATCTGCTTCTGGATGGTGACGTCGAGCGCGGTGGTCGGCTCGTCGGCGATCAACAGCTTGGGATTACAGGCGATGGCCATGGCGATCATGACGCGCTGGTTCTGCCCGCCCGACATCTGGTGCGGGTAGGACTTCAGCCGCTCCGCCGGGTTGGGAATACCGACCTGGTCGAGCAGTTCGATGGCGCGAGCCCGGCGCTGGGCCTTGCCCATGCCGAGGTGGAAGCGCAGCACTTCCTCGATCTGGAAGCCCACCGTGAAGCAGGGGTTGAGGCTGGTCATCGGCTCCTGGAAGATCATGGCAACGTCCTTGCCGATGATCTTGCGCTTGTCGGCAGCCGACAGGGCGAGCAGATCCTTGCCGTCGAACGTCATCTTGTCGGCGCTGACATGCGCGGTGGGCGGCAGGAGGCCCATTACCGCCAGCATGGCCACCGACTTGCCGGAGCCGGACTCGCCCACAATGGCGAGCACTTCGCGGGCATCGACATGGATATCGATGCCTTTGACGGCGTTGAACACGCCGACCGAGGTATCGAAGCTGACGGTGAGGTTTTTGACTTCGAGCAGGTGCATCGCCTCAGCTCCGCTTGAGCTTGGGATCGAGCGCATCGCGCAAGCCGTCGCCGACCAGGTTGATGGCGAGCACGGTGATCAGGATGGCGAGACCGGGCATGGTGACGATCCACCAGGCGCTGGTGATGAACTCGCGGGCACGGGCCAGCATGGTGCCCCATTCCGGCGTCGGCGGCTGCGCGCCCATGCCGAGGAAGCCGAGTGCCGCCGCCTCGAGGATGGCGTTGGAAAAGCTCAGCGTCGCCTGGACGATCAGCGGCCCGAGGCAGTTGGGGAGGATGGTGATGAACATCAGCCGGATGTGGCTGGCGCCGGCAACCTTGGCCGAGGTGACGTATTCGCGGCTCTTCTCGCTCAGCACCGCGGCGCGCGTCAGGCGGGCGAAGTGCGGCTGCAGCACCAGCGCGATGGCCAGCATGGCATTGAACAGGCCGGGCCCGAGGATTGCCACCAGCACCAGCGCCAAGAGCAGCGAGGGGAAGGCGAGGATGATGTCCATCACCCGCATGATCAGCGCATCGACCCAGCCGCGGAAATAACCGGCGAGCAACCCCAGGGTAACGCCGACGATCAGCGCGCCGGTGACGACGATGAAGCCGATCATCAGCGAATAGCGCGCCCCGTGGATCAGGCGCGAAAGGATGTCGCGTCCGACCTCGTCGGTGCCGAGGAAGAACTGCGGTTGCGTGCCCCCGGCCCAGGGTGGCGCCATGCGGATGAACTCGCGGAACTGCTGGTCGGGCGAGAAGGGCGCCAGCACCGGCGCGAAGATCGCCACGAGGATCAGCAGCAGGAACACGGCGAGGCCTAGCACCGCGCCATGGTTCATCGAGAAGTAGTACCAGAACTCGCGCAGACCGCTGAAGCGGCCGGGAGCGGGGGAGGTCGTGGTGGTGGTTTCTGCGGCCATCACTGCACCCTGATGCGCGGATTGATGACGGCGTAGAGGATGTCGACGATGAGGTTCACCGCCATGACGATCAACGCGATAAGCAGCAGGCCCGACTGCACCGAGACGTAGTCACGTTTACTGATCGAGTCGATCATCCACTTGCCGATGCCCGGCCAGGAAAAGATCGTTTCGGTCAGGATGGCGCCGGCCATCAGCAGCCCGACCTGGAGGCCGATCGTGGTGACGACCGGGATCAGCGCGTTGCGGAAAGCGTGCACGCCGACGACACGGTTGGGGTCGAGCCCCTTGGCGCGGGCGGTGCGGACGTAATCCTCGCCCAGCACTTCCAGCATGGCAGAACGGGTCTGCCGCGCGATGACGGCGAGCGGGATGGTGCCGAGCACGATGGCCGGCAGGATCAGGTGGCGCAGCGCCGAGACGAAGCCAGCGGGTTTACCGGCGAGCAGGCTGTCGATCAGCATGAACCCGGTGATGCGCGGGAAAAAGAAGTTGAGCGCGATACGGCCCGAAACCGGAGTCCAGCCGAGATAGCCGGAAAAGAAGATGATGAGGAGCAGCCCCCACCAGAAGATCGGCATCGAGTAGCCGGCAAGCGCCACGCCCATGGTGATCTGGTCGAACCACGAGCCGCGCTTGATGGCGGCGAAGATGCCGGCGGGGATGCCGAGCGCCACGGCGATCAGCATGGCGAACAGCGCCAGCTCGACGGTCGCGGGGAACAGCGTCAGGAACTCATCGATCACCGGCCGCTTGGTGGCGAGCGAGATGCCGAAATTGCCCTGCAGGACGCCGGCCACGTAGTTGAAATATTGCTGCCAGATCGGCAGGTTGTAGCCGAACTGTTCCTTCAGGATCTCATAGCGTTCGGGGGTGACGCCGTGCTGGCCGGCCATCGCGAGGATGGGGTCGCCGGGGAGCAGGCGGATGAAGGCGAAGGACGCGATCGTGATGCCGATGATGGTCGGCACGATCAGGGCCAGTTTCTGAAGGATGAAGCGCAACATTACTTATGATGTGCCAAAGGGCAGCGCTGGTCAAAGCACTGCCCTTCAGTTTTTCTTGTCTTATTCAGTGACGTCGACGTTGTCGAAGCGGTGGATGCCGAGCGGGTCCATGGTGTAACCCATGACGCGCTTGTTCATCGGCATGAAGACCTTGGAGTGGGCGATGGTCATCGCCGGCTCTTCAGCTTTGAAGATTTCCTGGGCCTTGGTGTAGAGCGCAGTACGCTCGGCCTGGTCGGAGACCTTCTTGGCGTCCTGGATGGTCTTCTCGAAGTCGTCGTTGCACCAGCTCGAGTAGTTGGAAACGCCAATAGCCGAGCAGGAGAACAGCGTCGCAAAGAAGTTGTCCGGATCACCGTTGTCGCCGGTCCAGCCGATCTGGAACGCACCCGGGCGGTCCTTCTGCTTGCCGCGCTCGCGGTACTCGGTCCACTCGTAGGTGACGATGTTGGCGGTGACGCCGACAGCGGCCCAGTCGGCCTGGATCAGCTCAGCGACGCGCTGGGCGTTCGGGTTGTACGGACGCGATACCGGCATGGCCCACAGGTCGAGGGTCAGGCCCGACACGCCGGCATCGGCCAGCATCTTCTTGGCCGCCTCCGGATCGTAGGTGGTGTCGACGATCGCATCGTCATAGGACCACATGGTCGGCGGGATCAGGTTCTTGGCCACCTGGCCAGCGCCTTCATAGACCGCGTCGACGATCGCCGTCTTGTTGATAGCCATCGACAGCGCCTTGCGGACGTTGGCGTTGTCCATCGGAGCGATCGTGGTGTTGTACGACATGTAGCCGATGTTGAGGCCTTCCTGCTCCATCACCTGGAGGTTGGCATCATCCTGCAGGCCGGCCACGTCGGCCGGAGCGGGATAGCTCATGATGTCGCATTCGCCGGCCTTCAGCTTCTGCGCACGCACCGCCGGATCCGTGGTGATGGCGAAGATCAGGTCGTCGAGCGCTACCTTTCCGCGCCAGTAGTCAGCGAAGGCCTGGTAACGGATGACGGCGTCGGTCTGGTAATCGACGAACACGAAGGCGCCCGTGCCGACCGGCTTGTTGGAGAAATCGGCAAGCGCGGCCGGGTCATTCTTGGCCAGCAACTGGTCGGCGTATTCCTTCGACACGATCGAAGCGAAGTCCATGCCGAGGTTGGCGATCATCGGCGCGTTGGGTTCGTTCAGCGTGATCACGACGGTGAGGTCGTCAGCGCCCTTTTCGACCGACTTGAGGAACTTGGGCATGTCCATGCCCTGGAAGTAGTCCCACGAGATGCCCTCGAGGTACTTGTTCCACGGGTTGTCTTCCTTCCACTGACGCTCGAGCGAGAAGATCACGTCGTCGGCGTTGAGGTCGCGGGTGGGCGTGAAGTACGGGGTGGTGTGGAACTTCACACCAGAGCGGAGCTTGAAGGTGTAAACCAGCCCGTCGGCGGAAACTTCCCAGCTCTCAGCGAGGCCCGGAATGACGGCAGTGCCGCCATGCTCGAACTCGACGAGGCGGTCATAGATGGTGCGCGAGCTGGCGTCGAAGTCGTTACCGCCGGTGGTCGGACCGGGGTCGAAGTGCGCCGGCGAGGCTTCCGAGCAGAACACGAGCTGCTTGGCATAGACGCTGCCGCCCATCACCGCGACGAGCGCAGTGGCGGCGAGCAGGGTTTTCATCAAATGCATGATGGTTGTC
>NZ_DASZAW010000022.1:0-2657 GCF_035944845.1 Devosia sp.
GCTCGGCATCGCCGAGCACGTGGTGTTCCTCAACCAGTTCGTCGACCGGCCGTCTTTGCTCGATCACATCTCGATGTGCGACGTCTACGTCACGCCCTACCTCAACGAGGCGCAGATGACCTCGGGGACGCTGGCCTATAGCTTCGGGCTCGGTCGGGCGGTGGTATCGACGCCCTACTGGCATGCGCTGGAACTGCTCGGCAAGGGCCGCGGGAGCCTCGTGCCGTTCGGCGATGCCGGTGCTATCGGCGCCGAGATCAGTGCGCTCCTCAACGACGAACCGCGGCGGCAGGCGATGCGGCGGCTCGCCTATGCGACCAGCCGCTCGATGACCTGGGAGCGGGTGGCCGATCGCTATGTGACGAGCTTCGAGGGCCTGGGCGCGCCGCACGTCCGCCGCCAGTCGGCGCGGCTGCATCTCGTCGCCCCGGCCGACGATGCGCCTCGCCTGCCATCGCTGGAGCTCGGACACCTCAGGGTGATGACCGACGATACCGGGCTCTACCAGCACGCCATCCATTCGGTGCCCGACCGAACGCATGGCTATTGCGTCGACGACAATGCCCGCGGCCTGCTGCTGGCAAGCGCGCTCAACCTCAATCAGCCGCCCCGCCTGCCTGAGGCCATGACGGCGACCTATGCGTCCTTCGTGCAGCATGCCTTCAACCGCGACACCGGGCGCTTCCGCAATTTCATGTCGTTCGATCGGCGCTGGCTCGAAGCGCAGGGCTCGGAGGATAGCCATGGCCGGACGCTGTGGGCGCTGGGCATGGCGGCGCGGGACGATTTCAGCACCGCGCGCCGCAACTGGGCAGTGGAGCTCTTCGCCGCGGCGCTGCCGGTGGTCGAGGGGTTTGCCTCCCCGCGCGCCTGGGCCTTCACCTTGCTCGGCCTCAATGGCTACTGCCAGGCCCGCCCCGACGATGATTTCGCCACGCAACTGCGGTTGCGCCTCGCCTCCCGGCTGGTCGAATTGCTGCGCCAGGTCGAAACGCCAGGCTGGGTATGGTTCGAGGAGGGGCTCTCCTACGACAATGCCCGGCTTTGCGAGGCGCTGATCCTCACCGGGCGGGCCACCGGGCTCACTGGGTATGTCGAAGCGGGGCTGCGCACGCTCGCCTGGCTGATGCAGCAGCAGACCAGCCCCTCGGGCCTGTTCAGGCCGGTCGGCACCGCCGGGTTTACCGACGTGCGGCTGCCGCCAAAGCGCTTCGATCAGCAGCCGGTGGAAGCGGCGGCAACCATCGCGGCGTGCTTTGCGGCCTGGTCGCTCACCGGCAGCGCGCTCTGGCAGACGGCGGCGTCGCGCGCCTTTTTCTGGTTCCTCGGCCGGAACGATCTCGGGCTGCCGCTGATCGACGCCGAGAGCGGCGCCTGTCGCGATGGCCTCCACCCCGATCGGGTCAACGAGAACCGCGGCGGCGAGTCGGTGGTCTCCTATCTGCTCAGCCTTTCCGACATGCAGCGCTTCGAGCGTGCCGGCACCACTCAACCCCAAACGCTGGCGCTTTCAGGCGCAGCGCGAGACACACACAGGTTATCCCATCAGCAGTTCCGAGGCCGCCTTGTCGCAAGCGACATTTCTAAACCGTCAGGCACTCTACCTGCGCCCGGATCCGGCCCGGGTGATCGTCCGGCCGTTCCGGCCGGCCACCGAGCCCAAGGATCTGAAGCCGACCGACAAGACGCGGGCCAACCACATCGTTGACCGCGTGCTGGCGCTCGATGCCGAAACCACCGAGCGGCAGCTCAGGGCAGTGCTCGAGAATTTCGAGGGGCGGCACCGGAACCTCCTCGCCACTTTCGAGGCCCGGGCCGACGAGATGGAGGAGGCGCTCGTCGCGCATCAGCCGTTCAGCGTGGCGCAGCGGCGCCTCGTCGGCTCCTACTTCGTGCACGAATATTCCTTCGAGGCCTCGGCCTTGTTCAATCCGAGCATCGTGGTGCATCCCGACCAGTCGCTGGCGCCGCCCGGCGGCCTGCGGTTCGTCCTGAGCCTTCGCGCCGTGGGCGAGGGGCACGTCTCGTCGCTGACCTTTCGGGCCGGCAGCATTGCGCGCAATGGCAGCGTCAGCATCGATCCGACCACCAGGCTCGCGGCCATGCCGCGCGCCACGGGGCTCGTGGCCTGGCCGGGCGACGGGCCGGTCGAGCTGGCGTTCAAACCCGATGAAGATATCAGCGAGCGAGTGATCTTTCCGGTCACCGGCTGGCAATCGAACGGCATCGAGGATGCCCGCTTCGTGCGCTTCGAGGATGGGGGCACCCACACCTATTACGCCACCTACACCGCCTATGACGGCCGGGCCATCCGCTCCGAACTGCTTCAAACCGACGATTTCGTCAGCTTCCGCATGCGCCCGCTGGGCGGCAGCGCGGCGCGCAACAAGGGCATGGCGCTGTTCCCGCGCAAGCTCGATGGCCGCTACGCCATGATCGGCCGGCAGGACAACGAGAACCTCTACCTGATCTACTCAGACGACCTGAACACCTGGGATGGCGGTCAGCCGATCCTCCGGCCCGAATGGCCCTGGGAGTTCGTGCAGATCGGCAATTGCGGCTCGCCCATCGAGCTCGACGAGGGCTGGCTGCTGTTCACCCACGGCGTCGGCCCGGTCCGCCGCTATGCGATCGGCGCGGCGCTGCTCGACAAACGT
>NZ_DASZAW010000023.1:0-30232 GCF_035944845.1 Devosia sp.
GCCGTTAATCCCATCCATGACATGCTCGATCAGGTGCGCCCCGACGACCTTACGCCCCGCGCGGCCATCGACCTGATCTACGAGCTTAAGAAAATCCGCGATGCAGCTCGCCGAAATTGACGCCCGACCGCGAAAACCGGCCTTCCAGCTCACCTCGGCCGAGGCCATCCTCGGTGCTATCCGGCGTCTCGTCGCCGGTCAGGACCCCAAGTCCGCTGCCTCCCGCAGCATCGTGCTCCAGCATGTCCGCTCCGTTCTCGCCGACGCCCGCCTGGGCGCCGAGGCCGAACTCATGGCTACCGGCAAGGGCACGCGCTGCGCCATGAACCTGAGTGCGGCGGAAGACGAGATCATCCGCGCGGTGCATCATTTCGCGGTGCGTGACGTCTACCCGGTCGACAACCCCTCAGGCGCCGAGATGATCTCGATCGCCGCGGTGGGCGGCTATGGCCGCGGCACGCTGGCGCCGGGCTCCGACATCGACCTGCTCTTCATCCTGCCCTACAAGCAGACGCCGTGGGGCGAGCAGATCACCGAATACATCCTCTATATGCTATGGGATCTCGGCCAGAAAGTCGGCCATGCCGTGCGCTCGGTCGATGACTGTATCCGCATGGCCCGCTCCGACATGACGGTGCGCACGGCGACGCTCGAGGCGCGCTATCTCACCGGCGACCGGAAGCTGTTCGACGAACTGGTGCACCGGTTCGAAACCGAGATCATGCCCAAGACCGGGCCGGAGTTCATCGCCGCCAAGATGGCGGAGCGCGATGAACGCCATCGGCAGATGGGCAATACCCGCTACGTAGTCGAGCCCAACATCAAGGACGGCAAGGGCGGGTTGCGCGACCTCCACGCCCTGTTCTGGATCGGCAAGTATTTCTACCGGGTCAAATCCAGTGCCGAGCTGGTGGGCAAAGGCGTATTGAGCGCCGAGGAATACCGGCTGTTCCAGCGGGCCGAGGATTTCCTCTGGGCCATTCGCTGTAACCTCCACTTCCTCACCGGCCGGGCCGACGAGAAGCTGACCTTCGACGTGCAGCCCGACCTCGCCCAGCGTCTCGGCTACAATGACCGCGCCGGCATGCTGGGGGTCGAGCGCTTCATGAAGCGCTATTTCCTCGTCGCCAAGGACGTCGGCGACCTGACCCGCATCTTCTGCACCTCGCTGGAATTCGACCACGCCAAGCCGCTCGACATGGTCGGTCGGGTGCTGGCGCCGTTCAAGCGCGGCAAGGTCGCGATCAAGGGCGAAAGCGATTTCGTCATCGAGGGCGGTCGGCTGAATGTCGCTGGGCCGGAGGTGTTCCAGAAGGACCCGCGCAACCTGATCAAGGGGTTCATGCTGGCGGGGCGACACGATGCGCACCTTCACCCCGACGCCATCAAGCTGATCCGCCGCTCGTTCAAGCTGATCGGCCATGACCTGAGGAACGACAAGCAGGCCAATGCCTGGTTCCTCGAGATCCTGACCGCGCCGACCTATGTCGAGCGCATCCTCAGGCAGATGAACGAAGCCGGCGTGCTCGGCCGCTTCGTGCCGGAATTCGGCAAGATCGTCGCCTTGATGCAGTTCAACATGTACCACCACTATACGGTGGACGAGCACCTGATCCGCGCCGTCGGCGTGATGGCCGACATCGCCAATGGGGGCCTGCGCGAACAATTACCGCTGACGCACGAGTTGCTGCCGCACCTCAACGACACGCGGCTGCTCTACGTCGCGCTGTTCCTCCACGACATCGCCAAGGGCCGGCCGGAGGATCATTCGATCGCCGGCGCTCGCATCGCCAAGAAATTCTGCCCGCGGCTGGGGCTCGATGCGGCGGAAACCGACACCGTCTCCTGGCTGGTCGAACATCACCTGCTGATGAGCGAGATCGCCCAGAGCCGCGACATCCAGGATCCGGAAACCGCCCGCTCCTTCGCCGACGTAGTGCAATCGCCGCAACGGCTGGCGCTGCTGATGATCCTCACCGCCTGCGACATCCGCGCGGTCGGCCCGGGAGTATGGACCGGCTGGAAGGGTTCGCTGCTTCGCGCCCTCTATTACGCGACCGAACCGCTGCTCTCGGGCGGCCACAGCCAGGTGACGCAGCGCGACCGCATCGAAGCGGCGAAGACCGTGCTGCGCGGCGCGCTTTCGGCCTGGCCGGCGCCGGAGGTCGATGCCTATCTCGGCCGCCACTACGACCACTACTGGCTGCGCGCCGAACCCGAACTGCAGGTCGAGCATGCTCGGATGATCCGCGCCGCCGACCAGGCCGGGCAGATGTTTGCGGGCTCGATCCGGGTGAAATCCTTCGAGTCGATTACCGAGGTCAGCTTCTATACCCCGGACCACCCGCGGTTGCTGTCGCTGATCGCCGGCGCCTGCACCATGGCCGACGCCTCGATCATCGGCGCGCAGATTTTCGGCACCCGCGACGGCCGCGCCGTCGACACGTTCAGGCTGCGCCGCTCCTTCACCTCGGACGAGGACGAGAAGGTCCGCGCTACCCGCATCATCGATACGGTGAAGCAGTTGCTGCAGGGCAAGCGCCAGGTGCTGATCGACCTCGGCAAGGAGAGCCGCCACAACAAGCGGCTCAAGCCCTTCACCCTGCCGGCACAGGTGGCGGTATCGAACACCATCTCGGAAAAATTCACCGTTATCGAGGTGATGGGCCTCGACCGCACCGGCCTGCTGCATCAGCTCACCCGGCAGATCTCCGACCTCAACCTCACCATCGGCTCGGCCCATATCGGCACCTACGGTGAAAAGGCGGTCGACGTGTTCTACGTCACCGACCTCACCGGCCATAAGATCGAGTCGAAGTCGCGCCAGAAGAAGATTCACGACGCATTGCTCGCGGTGTTCCAGGGCGGGGACGAGAAGGCCAGGGTGGCGAATGGGTAATCCGGTGGCTATGGCCCCCCACCCCTGTCCCCTCCCCCCAAACAGGGGGAGGGAGACGCTCCCCGCGGCGGTTGTGTTCTCGTCTCCCTCCCCTTCCTTAGGGGGAGGGGACAGGGGTGGGGGTCGGCTCGCACCGGCGTTCCAATGAGCCTCTATCGTAATTTCCTCTCGGTCGGCGGGCTGACCCTCGTTTCGCGCATTTTCGGTTTTGCCCGCGATGCGCTGATGGCGGCGGTGCTGGGCATTTCGCCGGTATCGGACGCCTTCAACGCGGCGTTCCGCTTTCCCAACCTGTTCCGCCGGCTGTTCGCCGAGGGCGCGTTCAACACGGCGTTCGTGCCGATGTTCTCGAGTGCGCTCGAAACCGAGGGCAATGAGGGGGCGAAGGAACTCGCCGGGCGGATCATGAGCTGGCTGGTGGCGGCGATCCTCGTCGTCACCATTCTGGTCGAGATCTTCACCCCGCAAATCATGGTGCTGTTCGTTCCCGGCTTTGTCGGCGATCAGGCGAAGTTCGACCTGACGGTGTTTCTCACCCGGATCATGTTCCCCTATCTCGCCTGCATGTCGCTGATGGCGGCCTATGCGGCAATCCTCAACAGCCTGGGGCGGTTCTTTGCTGCCGCCTTCGCGCCGATCGTCCTCAACATCGTCAATATCGGGGCGCTGATCCCCTTGGCGATGCTGACGCTCGAGGCGCCGGACACGGCATTCTGGGTGGCGATCGCCACCATGCTCGGCGGCATCGCGCAGCTGGCGCTGGTCTACTGGGCGATCCGCCGCGCCGGGTTCGTGCCGAAGCTGCGGCTGCCGCGGTTCGATGCGGACGTGCGGCGCTTCTGGATCCTCGCCGTGCCGGCAATCATTGCGGGCGGCATCACCCAGATCAACATTTTCGTCGGCACCATCATCGCTTCGGGCGCCGATGAGGTCATGTCGATCATCTACAATGCCGACCGGCTGTACCAATTGCCGCTCGGCATTATCGGCATCGCCATCGGCACGGTGTTGCTGCCCGAACTCAGCCGGCATCTCAGCGCCGGGCGCGATGCCGAGGCGCGGCAGAGCCAGAGCCAGTCGCTGTTCCTCTCCATGCTGCTGTCGATGCCGGCGGCCGGGGCGCTGATCGCGCTGGCGCTGCCAGTGGTGCGGGTGCTGTTCGAGCGCGGCGCCTTCGGGCCGACCGACAGCGTCAACGTCTCGCATGCGTTGATCGCGTTTGCCGTGGGCCTGCCGGCTTTCGTCCTGATCCGCGTGCTGCAGCCGGGGTTCTTCTCGCGCAAGGACACCAGGACGCCGACCTGGTTCGCCTTCGTGTCGCTGATCATCAACATCGTCTTGTCGCTGGCGTTCTTTCCGACGCTCAAGCATGTCGGCATCGCGCTCGCCACTTCGATCGCCGCCTGGGCCAATGTCGTACTGCTGGCCATTTTCCTTGCCCGCCGCGGCCACTTCACCATCAGCGGAGCGGAGTGGCGGCAGGAGGGCATGATCCTGCTGCTGACGCTGGTGATGTCCGGGGCGCTCTACGGCCTCGTCGTGCTGCTCGGGCCGGTGTTCGATCCGGGGTACTTCTTCCCGACACAGGCGCTGGCGCTGCTGGCGCTCTGCGTGTTCGGGGCGGGACTGTATTTCGCGCTGGCACATTTCACCGGGGTGCAACGGCTGGGTGGGCTGCTGCGGCGGTTGCGGCGGCGGAAGGCTGGCTAAGAATCGGACAGCCGGCGAGGGCTGACCCCCACCCCTGTCCCCTCCCCCTAAACATGGGGAGGGAGACCAAAACACTGATATCGAGGCGATTATCTCCCTCCCCATGTTTTGGGGGGAGGGATCAAGGGTGGGGGGCTACGGCCACCGGCTGCGGACGAGTGTCTCTACTCGTACACCACCACCATCAGCGCCCGCGCCGGCAGCTTGCCGTCATTGACGATCTCATGCTCGACGTCGGCCCGGTAGCGGGCCGTCTCGCCGGCACCCAGCACCTGTTCGCCCAAAGCCGTTTTCACCCGCAGCCCGTCGGTCTGCGCCGTCAGGTGCTCATTAGTGCCGGCGGCGTGCGGGGCGCTGTGCAGCCGGCTGCCCGGAGCAATCTCGACTTCGTACCACTCGACGCGGCCCGCCATCGAGGTGGGGCTCAGGATGCGCAGCCGCCAATGCCCCTCGGGGCTGTTGATCTCCGGCGTCAGCGGCACCGTCACCACGTCGACGGGAGCCGCGCGTCGATGCGCGACGCCGCCGGCGATCAGGTCGGCGAGATCGATCTTCAGCGCCTGGGTCAGCCCCCACAGCACCGCAAAGGTCGGGTTGGATTCGCCGCGCTCGATCTGGCTCAGCATCGAGCGCGACACGCCCGAGAGCGCCGCCAGCCGCTCCAGCGTCAGGTGCCGGGCCTTGCGTTCGCGCTGGATGATCGGGCCGATATCGGGGGCTTCGGTGCTTGCCATGCTGCCTTTATCGCCAAGTACGCTGGCACTGCCAAGCGGAAATTCCGCGATCCCTTGACTATCCGTCCGTTATAGCGGAATTTCCTCCATATCGGAGGAACGACCATGCAGACCGGATATCTCGATCACCTCAGGACCGTGCTTGCTGACATCGAGGCGCAGGGCCTGATGAAGCGCGAGCGGCTGATCACCTCGCCGCAGGGTGGCCAAGTGACCGTGGCAGGGGCCGGCGGGCCCAGGCAGATGGTCAACCTCTGCGCCAATAATTACCTCGGGCTCGCCGACCACCCAGCGATCGCCGACGCCGCCGCGGCAGCGCTCGAGCAGTACGGCTTCGGCATGGCCTCGGTCCGCTTCATCTGCGGCACTCTCGACCTGCACCGCGAGCTCGAGACCGCCATAGCGCGTTATCTCCAAAAGGACGACGCGATCCTGTTCGCCGCCTGTTTCGACGCCAATGGCGCGCTGTTCGAGACGCTGCTCACCGAAGACGACGCCGTCATCTCCGACAGCCTGAACCATGCCTCGATCATCGACGGGGTGCGGCTCAGCAAAGCCAAGCGCTACCGCTTCCAGACATCCGACATGGACGATCTCGAGAGCCAGCTGAAGCAGGCGGTCGCCGACAATGCCCGCTTCCGGCTGATCGTCACCGACGGGGTGTTCTCGATGGATGGCTACGTGGCAAAACTTCCCGAGATCCGCGCGCTGGCGGACAAGTATGGCGCCATAATTGCGGTCGACGACTGCCACGCCACCGGTCATCTCGGCCCCGAGGGGCGTGGCACCGGCGCGCTGACCGGCGCCGAGCCCGACATCATCACCGGCACCTTCGGCAAGACGCTTGGTGGCGCCATGGGCGGCTTCATCACCGGCCCACAGGCAGTGATCGACCTGCTGCGGCAGCGGGCGCGACCTTACCTCTTCTCCAACGCCCTCGCCCCCGCAGTGACCGCCGGCTCGCTGAAAGCGATAGAGATCGCCCGGGTCGCCGACGACCTCAGGCAAAAGCTCGCCGACAACACCCGGAGCTTCCGTGCGCGAATGACCGAACTCGGTTTCGATCTGCTGCCCGGAGAAACCCCGATCATTCCGGTGATGCTGGGTGAAGCGATGCTGGCGCAGAACCTTGCAGCCGCCCTCGACCGGCGCGGCGTCTATGTCGCCGGGTTCTTCTTTCCGGTGGTACCGAAGGGCAAGGCCCGCATCCGCACGCAGATGTCGGCCGCCCTGTCGGCTGCCGATATCGACTTCGCCATCGGCGCCTTTGCCGAGGCCGGCAGGGAAGTGGGAGTGATCT
This sequence comes from Devosia sp., assembly GCF_035944845.1. Classification (GTDB taxonomy): domain Bacteria; phylum Pseudomonadota; class Alphaproteobacteria; order Rhizobiales; family Devosiaceae; genus Devosia_A. Next base: position 6,644 of record NZ_DASZAW010000023.1, read on the forward strand.
GATGCGCGCCCTGGTCAAAGCCAAATCCGAGTCGGGCATCTGGATGGAAGAGCAGCCGATCCCCGATATCGGCCCCGAGGATGTGCTGGTCAAGGTGCACAAGACCGGCATCTGCGGCACCGATATCCACATCTACAACTGGGACGACTGGGCCAGGAAAACCGTGCCGGTGCCGCTGGTTACCGGCCACGAGTATTCCGGCGAAATCGCCGCAATCGGCACCGAGGTCCGGAACCTCAAGGTCGGCCAGCGCGTCTCGGGCGAAGGCCATGTCGTCGGCATGAAGAGCCGGGCCTCGCGGGCGGGAAAATTCCACCTCGACCCCGACACCAAGGGGATCGGGGTGAATCTTCCCGGCGCCTTCGCCGAGTTCGTCAGGATCCCGGCCTTCAACATCATCCCGCTGCCCGACGCGATCGACGACGAGCTGGGCGCTATCCTCGATCCGCTCGGCAATGCCGTGCATACGGCGCTGGCCTTCGACATTGTCGGCGAAGACGTGCTGGTCACCGGCGCCGGGCCGATCGGCATCATGGGCGCCGCGGTTGCCCGGCATGTCGGGGCGCGGCATGTGGTGATCACCGATGTGAACCCCGAGCGGCTGGCGCTCGCCACCGAAGTCGCCGATGTGGTGCCGGTCAATGTCGCGACCGAGGACCTCCGGGCGGTGATGGACCGGCTCGGCATGAAGGAAGGCTTCGACGTCGGCCTAGAAATGAGCGGCGCGTCGGCGGCGCTCGACCAGATGATCGACCACATGGTGATGGGCGGGCGGATCGCGCTGCTCGGCGTGCCGGCGCGGCCGTTCATCTTCGACCTCGGCAAGATCGTGTTCCGGATGATCACGCTGCGCGGCATCTACGGGCGCGAGATGTTCGAGACCTGGCACAAGATGCTGGCGATGCTCGAGTCGGGGCTCGACGTCCGGAAGGTGATCACCCGGCGCATGCAGGCCGACGACTATGCCGAGGCGTTCCGGCTGGCGGCCGGCGGCGAAAAGGGCAAGATCGTGCTTGAGTGGTAGACGGCTTGCGCGCGGGGGCGCTGATCGGCGATAAGCCCAGCCTCACACTGGAATATCTGTCATGGCTTTCACCCCACGCGTCTTTTCCGGCACTCAGCCCTCGGGCGACCTGCATCTGGGCAACTATCTGGGCGCCATCAAGCGCTACGTCGAGATGCAGAAGACGCACGAGTGCATTTATTGCGTGGTCGACATGCACGCCATCACCGTGTGGCAGGATCCAGATGAGTTGCGGCGCGCGACCCGCGAAGTGGCGGCGGCCTATGTCGCGGCGGGGGTCGACCCCAGGAAGAACATCGTGTTCAACCAGTCGCGCGTCTCCGGCCACGCCGAGCTGGCCTGGGTGTTCAACTGCGTCGCCCGCATGGGCTGGATGAACCGCATGACCCAGTTCAAGGACAAGACGGCCGGCAAGAATGCGGAAAACGTGTCGCTCGGCCTGTTCGCCTACCCCTCGCTGATGGCGGCCGATATCCTGCTCTACAAGGCGACCCACGTGCCGGTGGGCGACGACCAGAAGCAGCACCTCGAGCTGACGCGCGACATCGCCACCAAGTTCAACAATGATTACGCCAGCTCGATCGTGGAGCAGGGACTCGATGCAGAGTTCTTCCCCATCACCGAGCCGGTCATTGCCGGGCCTGCAACGCGGGTGATGAGCCTCAAGGACGCCAGCAAGAAGATGAGCAAGTCGGATCCGGCCGAGGGCGCCCGCATCCTGCTCATGGACGACGCCGACCAGATTTCGAAGAAGATCAAGCGCGCCACGACCGACCCCGAGCCGCTGCCCAGCGAAGAGGCCGGGCTCAAGGGGCGCGCCGAAGCCGATAACCTCGTGGGCGTCTATGCGGCGCTTTCCGACACCACCAAGGCCGCCGTACTGCAGCAGTTCGGTGGTCAGGGCTGGGGGGTATTCAAGCCCGCATTGGCGGAACTCGCGGTCGAAAAACTGGCGCCGATTGCCGCCGAGGTGCGTCGGCTGACGGCTGATCCTGCAACCGTCGATGCCTTCATGAAGGACGGCGCGGAGCGGGCTTCGGTGATCGCCGAGGCGACCATGAAGGACGTGCGCAAGATCGTGGGTTTCGTCCGCTGACTTGCGGCGGCGGCGCGCATTTGGGACAATGGCGTATCTTGCAGAGCATTGACTTGGTCGCGCTTTCGCACCGGAAGAGTCTGCAACTCTTCCTGAAAGCGCTCTAGCTGAAGGTGCGGCGCTTTGGCTGACAGCATGAGCGAATACAAACGCAAGTTTCTCGTCGTCATCGACGAGAGCAAGGAAGCCGATCGCGCCATCACCTTTGCGGCCAACCGGGTGAAGCGCACCGGCGGCACGGTGGTGCTGCTCTCGGTGATCGACAGCCAGGATTTCACCCAGTTCCTCGGCGTCGAGGAAGTGATGCGGGCCGAGGCGCGCGAGGAAGCCGAGCGGCTGCTCGATACCAAGCGCGCCCGCATCAGCCAGATCGGCGAAGGCATCCGCACCGAGACGGTGATCCGCGAGGGCGGCCTGGTCGGCGAGATCGAACGGCTGGTGGCTGAAGATCCGGGCATCGCCATCCTGGTCATCGCGGCGGCCGGCAGCAAGGAAGGCCCTGGCCCCTTGGTCAGCGCCTTCGCCACCCGCGCCGGCCAGGCGGCGCTGCCGGTGATCGTCACCATTATTCCGGGCACCATGACGGACGAACAGATCGTCGCGGTGACCTGATGGCACGTGCCCAGACCCTTGCATTTCGGGCTTCAAAACACTAGTTTGGAATTGTTCTAACACGAGTCCGAACCGTCCGATGTTCATCCAGACCGAAGCCACGCCGAACCCGGCGACCCTGAAATTCCTGCCCGGCCGCGACGTGCTGGTGGGTGAGCCGCGGGATTTCCGGCAGGCCGAATCGGCTGCCATCTCGCCGCTGGCCGCCGCGCTGTTCGACGTTCCCGGCGTCGAGGGCGTGTTCCTCGGTTCGGATTTCATTTCGGTGACCAAGGACACGGCGGAGTGGAGCCATATCAAGCCGGCGATCCTCGGCGTGATCATGGAACACTTCCTGTCGGGCAAGCCGGTACTCGCTGACGGCACGGCGGAAGTGGTTGCCGGCGAAGAGTTCTTCGAGGAAGGCGACGCCGAGACCGTCGAGGTGATCAAGGAACTGCTTGCCACCCGCGTGCGTCCGGCCGTCGCCATGGATGGTGGCGACATCACCTTCAAGGGTTTCAAGGAGGGCACGGTGTTCCTCCATATGCAGGGCGCCTGCTCGGGCTGCCCGTCTTCGACCGCGACGCTGAAATCCGGCATCGAAAACCTGCTGCGGCACTTCGTGCCCGGCGTCGAGGCCGTGCAGCAGGTCTGAGTCCAGCTGCAGATCGAGTTTTGGATCGCCCGGCCTGTGCCGGGCGATTTGTTTTTCGGGACTCACTGAGAGAGACGGCCCCCTCCCATCCTCCCCCATGAAGGGGGAGGTGCCTCGCCGGTTCATGGGGCACGATCGAAGACAGAGCCTCGACTCTTCACCTCCCCCTTCATGGGGGAGGCCGGGAGGGGGCCGTCTCTGTCGGTGATCCCCCGTGACAACCCCCGCCCGAACCCCTATCTCTCCGACATGTCCAGCGTCCTCCTCGCCATCGATACCGCCGCGCCGCGCCTGCAACTGGCGCTGCTGCTCGGCGATCGTGCCGACACGCTGGTCGAGGACATGGCACAGGGTCAGGCCGAACGGATCTTTCCGGCGATCGACGAGCTGCTGGCGCGCAATGGCGTCGCCTACAAGGACGTGACCCGCATCGCCGTCACCACCGGCCCCGGCTCGTTCACCGGATTGCGGATCGGGCTCAGCGCGGCGCGCGGCCTCGGCCTGGCGCTTGGCGTCCCGGTGATCGGGGTGCCCTCGCTGCTGGGCCTGTCGCTGGTGACGCAATGCGACGCGACTGCGGTGCTGCTCGATGCACGGCGCGAGGAAGCCTATTTCCAGCTGTTCAGCGGCCCCGCCATCCCGGTCGGCGAACCGCAGGTGCTGCCGATGGAAGAGGCGCGCCGCCGGGTGCCTGCTGGAGCGGGACTGATCACCTCGCCGCTGGTCGATATCGCGGCGCTGGCCCGCTTTGCGGCCACCGCCGACCCTGCAGGCTATCCTCCGGAGGCGGCTTATATCCGCGACGCCGATGCCAAGCCGCAGGAAAGGTTCCGCGTCGCGAGGGTCGGGCAATGAACTTCTGGCTTTCGCCCGGGACGCTGCATATCGAGCCGGCGCAGGGCAGCGATGCCGAAACGATCGCCCGGCTGCATGCCGAGGGGTTTTATCGCGGCTGGACGCGCGAAGAATTCGCTGCCTATGTCGCGGGCAAGGACACGCCGATCTATGTCGCCTGCGACAGCCGGCGCCGCATTGCCGGCTTCGCCATGCTGCGGCACCTGGGCGATGAGGTTGAGCTGATCAGCATCGCGGTCGACCGCAAGTGGCGGAACAAGGGGGTCGGTGCGCAACTGATGCGGGCACTGTTCGAAGCGGTGCGGATGAGCCCTGCCAAGCGGATGCTGCTCGAAGTCGCCGCCGACAACCTTTCGGCGCTGAAGCTTTACGGCAAGTTCGGCTTCGCAAAAGTCGGCGAGCGCAAGGGCTACTATCCTCGCCCAGACGGTACGCCGGCCACCGCTATTGTCATGGCGCGCGACATTGGCTAACCGGTTGTCTCATTCGGAAACGGGGGACGCCCGATGAGCAAACCCGGCATTCAGACCCTCGAAGAGCAGTGCGCCCAGAAGGGCATGCGGATGACCGACCAGCGCCGGGTCATCGCGCAGGTGATCGAGCAGGCGGTCGACCATCCCGATGTCGAGGAATTGTATCGCCGCGCCTCGGCGATCGACGCGCGCATTTCGCTGTCCACCGTTTACCGCACGCTCAACCTGTTCGAGGAAGCGGGGCTCGTCACCAAGCATGACTTCAAGGACGGGCGGGCCCGCTTCGAGCTGATCCCCGACGAACACCACGACCACCTGATCGACATCCGCTCGGGCAAGGTGATCGAGTTCCGCAACGAAGAAATCGAAGCCATCCAGGAAGTGATCGCCAAGCGGCTGGGCTATCGGCTGGTCGACCATCGGCTGGAGCTTTATGCTGTGCCGCTCAAGTCGGACGAACCTCACAAATGATCCTGCGCGTCCTGTTCTTCATCTTCTGCTACGTGCCGTTTCTCATCGTCTTCGTGCCGCTGCAGTTTCTGGTCTCGCGCAGCCCGTGGTTCAGCAACCGCATCCCGCGCTGGTTTCACTGGTTCGGCTGCACCTTCCTCGGCATGAAGGTGAACGTTATCGGCAAGCCTTCCACCGACCGGGCGACACTGATCGTTTCCAACCACATCTCGTGGACCGACATCATCGCCATCGGCTCAAAGGCCGACGTGACCTTTGTCGCTAAATCCGAAATCCAGAAATGGTTCTTCGTCGGCTTCATGGCCTCGCTGCAGCGTACCCTCTACGTGGATCGCAAGAAGCGCAGCGACGCCAAGCGGGTGAGCGAGGAGATGGGCAAGCGCATGGCTTCGGGCGGCGCGGTGCTGCTGTTCGCCGAGGGCCAGTCCGATCTCGGGACGCACGTACTGCCGTTCCGCTCGGCGCTGATCGGCGCGGCGCAGCACGCCATGGAGGAGGCTGGCGCCGCCGAGGTGATGATCCAGCCGCTGACCATCGCCTATACCAAGCTGCAGGGCCTGCCGGTCGGCCGCACCGACCGGTCGTTCATCGCCTGGATCAAGTCCAAGTCGGTGAAGCAGAACATCAAGGAAATCCTGACCGGCGGTACTCGCGAAGTCACGCTGGCATTCGGCACACCCCGCCCGCTCAGCTCGGGCGCCAACCGCAAGGAACTGGCCAAGCAGACCGAGAACGAAGTCCGCCGCATGCTGGTGGCGCTCAACCGCGGTACGCCACTGCCGGTGGCGGCGGAGTAGCTAGGCCAAAGGCTTTAGAAAGGCCCCCTCACCCGGTCCTTCGGACCGACCTCTCCCCCAAGGGAGAGGTGCGCCGGGGGCGAGATCGCGCCTCTACACCACCTCTCCCTTGGGGGAGAGGTCGCCGCGTAGCGGCGGGTGAGGGGGCCTTTTTTTTTGCATCAATCCACCAAACAGAAGTGGTTGCCCTCCGGGTCGGACATCACCGTGTAGCCATCGGCTTCGCGCAGCACGCTGGCGCCGAGGTCGATGAGACGGGCGCGGTCGGCGGAGCGATCGACCACTTTCACATCGAGATGGATGCGGCCCTGGACGCGGCCGCGCTCGATCTCGTGGAAGCAGAGCGTCGGGCCGGGACCGTCGACCATCACCACCGGATCGGTTTCGGGAGTGAAACCGATCGCCGCCAGCCGGGCGATCTCCTCGTCGTCGTAGGGCCGCACGGCATAGCCTTCGATCACCGCCGCCCAGAAGCGCGCCAGGGGCGCGGCGCGGCCGCAATCGAAGACGATCTGCGTCAGCCTGCCGCTCATTGCAGCGCCTCATCGAAATCGGCGATGATCGCGTCGGCGTCCTCGATGCCGACAGATATCCGGAACACTCCGTCGCCAGCCCAATCGCGATAGTTGCGCTCGTCGGAAAGGGCGAAGGAGGAGCGGAGGATGTCCTCGGTGGGGATGTAGAAGCAGAGCGACTTGGTCTTGCCCAGCGACACGGCGTAGCTCACCAGCTTGAGGCGCTCGGCCAGCTGCCGGGCCATGCCGGCGCTGTCGGCGTTGACCGAAAAGCTCATGAGCCCGGAGAAATTGCGCATCTGCCGGCGGGCCAGTCCCGCCTGCTCGTGGCTGGCGAGGCCCGGCCACAGCACCCGGCGCACTTTCGGGTGCTGCTCCAGCCATTCGGCCACTGCCCGGGCGTTGGCCTGGTGCTTGTCCATCCTGAGGCCCAGCGTTTCGATGCCGCGGAGGATCAGGTAGGCCGAGAACGGTGACAGCACGGCGCCGTGGTGGATCAGCACATCCTTGCGGAGCGCCGCGACGGCGTCGGCGCGGCCGATCACCGCGCCGCCCAGCGCATCGCCGTGGCCACAGAGATATTTGGTCAGCGAGTGGCAGACATAGTCGGCGCCGAGCGCGATCGGGTTGGTGCCGACCGGCGTCGCAATGGTCGAATCCACCGACAGCTCGGCCCCGCCGGCATGGGCGATGGAAGCGACCGCGGCGATGTCGGTGAGTTTGAGGATCGGGTTGGCCGGCGTCTCGATATGAACCAGCCGGGTGTTGGGTCGCAGCGCCGCCGCGACGTTGTCAGGGTTGGAGCTGTCGGCAAACGACACCTCGACGCCCTGTCGCGGCAGGGCGTGCCGCGCGTATTCGGCGACCCCGGCATAGCAGACGTCGGACAGCACCAGGTGATCACCGGCCTTGAGCAGGCCGGCAAACAACCCAGTGATTGCCGCCATGCCGGAGCCGAAGCTCAGCGCCGCCTCGCCGCCCTCGAGCAGCGCTAGGCGCTTCTCCAGGAGCTCGAGTGTCGGGTTGCTCCAACGGGTGTAAAAATGCGGCGCATCCGCCTCGAGGTCCGAGGCGGAAAAGCCCACTGCGTCGGGGTGAGTGAAGTAGGTGGTGGACAGCACCGGGGCCGGGGCCAGCGGTTCGCCGACGATCCGGGCGCCATCGCCGCCATGCAGGGCCAGGGTGTCGAGGTTATTGGTCATGGTGGTTTCTCCGGGGTGGGAACGTGCAACGGGGCGCGCCTGCTGACAACCCGGTGGCTGTGGACCCCCACCCCTGTCCCCTCCCCCTACTGGGGAGGGAGACACATGCTGCAATGTCAGTGTTTTGGTCTCCCTCCCCTTGTTTAGGGGGAGGGGGCAGGGGTGGGGGTCAGCCCACACCGGCCCCACTTTTGCACTCCCCGTCACTTCGGTGTATCACCCGGCCATGACCGAGCACACGCCCAAGAAGCTGTTCATCAAGACCTACGGGTGCCAGATGAACGTCTACGATTCCGACCGTATGGCGGATGCCCTGGCGCCGCACGGCTATGAGCCGGTGCAGGTGATGGAAGATGCCGACTTGGTCGTGCTCAACACCTGCCATATCCGCGAGAAGGCCTCGGAGAAGGTGTTCTCGGAACTTGGCCGGCTGCGCGACCTGCGCGAAGAGCGCCGGGCTCAGGGCCAGGACCTGATGATCGGCGTTGCCGGTTGCGTGGCGCAGGCCGAGGGCGACGAGATCGTCCGCCGCGCTCCAGCGGTCGACCTGGTGTTCGGTCCGCAATCCTACCACCGCCTGCCCGAGTTGATCGCCCGCGCCCGTAATGGCGCCAAGGTGGTCGACACCGACTTTCCCGAGGAAGACAAGTTCGAGCACCTGCCGGCGGCAAAGAAGGAAGTCACCCTCGCCCGCGGCCTCACTGCCTTCCTCACCGTGCAGGAAGGCTGCGACAAGTTCTGTTCGTTCTGCGTTGTGCCCTATACCCGCGGCAGCGAAGTGTCGCGCCCGGTGGAGCAGGTGCTGCGCGAGGCGCGCAATCTCGCCGAGGCCGGAGTGCGCGAGCTCACGCTGCTCGGCCAGAACGTCAACGCCTATCACGGCCTCGATGGCCGCGGCCGCAGCGTCGGCCTGGGTGAGCTCTGCGCCCGGCTCGCCGAAATCCCCGGCATTGCGCGGATCCGGTACACCACCTCGCACCCGCTCGACATGAGCGACGAGTTGCTCGAGGCGCATCGCGACCTCAAGGCGCTGATGCCCTACCTGCATCTGCCGGTGCAGTCGGGTTCGGACCGCATCCTCAAGGCGATGAACCGCCGGCACACCCGGGCCGAGTACATGCAGGTGATCGAGCGCATCATGACCGCCCGCCCGGACATGGCGCTGTCGGGCGATTTCATCGTCGGCTTCCCCGGCGAGACCGATGCCGATTTCGACGAGACGATGCAGGTCGTGCGCGAAGTTGGCTACGCCTCGGCCTACACCTTCAAGTACTCGATCCGCCCCGGCACGCCGGGCGCGACGATGGACAACCAGGTCGCCGAAGCCACAAAGACCGAACGGCTGCAGCGCCTCAACGAGCAGATCAACACCCAGATGCATGCCTTCCATCGCTCGGTGGTCGGCCGCACGCTGGAGGTGCTGATCGAAAAGCCTGGTCGCCAGCCGGGGCAGATCGGCGGCCGCTCGCCGTACCTGCAGGCCGTGCATATGGACGGCCCGACCCGGCTGATCGGGCAGATCATTCCGGTCGAGATCGTCGAGGCCCGGAATAATTCTCTGATCGGCAAGATTGTCACAGTGGCGGAACCGAATCCTGCTAGCGTTCTTGAGTCTCAAGCCATCGCGGCCCATATCTGAGAGGCCGTTCCAAGGAGCCCCAGAGATTTGAGCAGGCATTTGCCCCCGTCTACCGACCACGGCCCATCCTCCCAGCTTGAACTCGCTTTCGAAGACAACAAGCTCGCCGCGCAGCTCTACGGCGATTTCGACCAGCATCTGGCTTTGATCGAACAGCGCTTGTCGGTGCAGGCGACGCCGCGCGGCAACCACGTGATGCTGAAGGGCGGCGCAACTTCCGTCGACCAGGCGCGGCGCGTCCTCGAGTCGCTCTACGAGCAGCTCGAAGAAGGCCAGCAGATCGAGGTGTCGACTGTCGACGGCGTCATCCGCATGATCGAGACCGAGGACAGCCAGCTGACGCTGCCGACGCTCGAGAAGAAGGGCAGGGTGCGCATGGCGCAGATCGCGACCCGCAAGGCCACCATCGTCGCGCGCACCCCGGCGCAGGACGCCTATATGCGCGCCATGGACCGGAGCGAACTGGTGTTCGGCGTCGGCCCCGCCGGTACCGGCAAGACCTATCTCGCCGTGGCGCATGCGGCGACGCTGCTGGAACGCGGCGACATCAACCGCATCATCCTTTCCCGTCCGGCGGTCGAAGCCGGCGAACGGCTCGGGTTTCTCCCCGGGGACATGAAGGACAAGGTCGACCCGTATCTTCGGCCGCTCTACGACGCGCTTTACGACATGATGCGCCCCGAGCATGTGGAGCGCTGCATCACCTCGGGCATCATCGAGGTGGCGCCGCTCGCCTTCATGCGCGGCCGCACCCTCGCCAACGCGGTGGTGATCCTCGATGAGGCGCAGAACACCACTTCGATGCAGATGAAGATGTTCCTGACCCGCCTGGGCGAGAATTCGAAGATGATCGTCACGGGCGACCCGACCCAGGTCGACCTGCCACGCGGCGAGAAATCCGGGCTGATCGAGGCGGTGCATCTGCTCGATGGCGTCGAGGGCGTGCATATCTCACGCTTCAACGACAAGGATGTGGTGCGTCACGCGCTGGTAGGCCGGATCGTCCGGGCCTACGAAGCCGATACGGCGCGCCGGCTGGCCGAGAACAACACGAAGGCCTGATGCAAGCGCCACTATCAATCGCCTTCGCGGTCAACGCGGAGGGCTGGCCCGAAACCCTCGAGGCGGTGGCCGAAACCGCCATCCGCGCCGCCTTGCAGCACTCGGAAGCCGAGGTGACCGGCGTTACCGAAGTCTCGGTAGTGCTCACCGACGATGCCGAGCAGCGCGAGCTCAACCGGCAGTGGCGCGGCTTCGACAAATCCACCAACGTCTTGAGTTTCCCGCAGATCGAGCCGTTCGCGCCGGTCTCCGGTTTGCTTGGCGACATCACGCTGGCGCGCGAAACGGTAGCGAAGGAAGCCGAGGAGATGGGCATTGCCTTCGAGGCCCACTTCACCCATCTGGTGGTGCACGGTTTCCTGCACCTTCTCGGCTACGACCATATCGAAGAAGCGGACGCCGAGGAGATGGAGGGGCTCGAAACCGAGATCCTTCAGAGCCTCGGCATTGCCGATCCCTACGCCGACAGCTAAATTAGCCCCTCCGATGAACTGAAGGCCGCATGCGGCCATACCCGATGAACGACTCCGACAGTCCGTCCGCGCCGCCCAAGAAGCCGGCGCAACCCAAATCCAGCAACGAGCCTCCTTCTAGTCCCGCCCCCGCGGCCACGTGGGGGCAACGTCTGTGGCAAAGCCTGCGCGGCCTGATCGCCATGCGCACCGTGTCGCTGCGCGACGACCTCGAAGTGGCGCTTGAAGCCGAGAACAACGGCGGCACCGCCGACTTCACCCAGTCCGAGCGCACGATCCTCAAGAACGTGCTGGACCTCGCCGAGAAGCGGGTCGAAGACGTGATGATTCCGCGCGCCGACATCGAGGCGATCGAAACCACCGAAACGCTCGGCGTGCTGGTCACCCGCTTCCGGCAGGTCGGCCACTCGCGCATGCCGGTCTACAGCGACAGCCTCGACAACATTATCGGTTTCATCCACGTCAAGGACGCGCTGCGCCGGATCACCGAGCCGGTAACCGACCCAGAAGCGACGGTGCCGGTGAAGCTGGTGTCGACGCCGCTGCGGTCGCGGCTCGAAAAGCTCGACCTGGTGCGCCAGGTGCTGTTCGTGCCGCCGCTGATGCCGGTGGGTGATCTGTTGCAGCAGATGCAGCTCAAACGCGTGCACATGGCGGTGGTGATCGACGAATATGGCGGCACCGACGGCCTCGTCACCATCGAGGACCTGCTCGAAGCAGTGGTCGGCGAGATCGAGGACGAGCACGACGACGACGTGGCGCTGGTGCGCAAGGTGAATTCCAACGTCTTCATCGCCTCGGCGCGCGCCGAGCTCGAGGAAGTACGCGAGGTGATCGGCCCCGATTTCGATCCCGGCAGCCATGCCGACGAAGTCGATACGCTGGGCGGGCTGGTGTTCGAACTCGCCGGCCACGTGCCGGCCAAGGGCGAGCACGTCAACGGCATCAAGGGCTTCGAGTTCGAAATCCTGCAGGCCGACAGCCGGCAGGTGAAACGCGTCAAGATCAAGCGCCTGAAGCAGCCGAAGCCCCGGCCGCCGAAGCCGCCGGTGGCGAAGGCGCCGGAGGATAACCAGGCGCCAGCGGCGGAATGATCCGACGGCACTTTTACACCGGCGTCATTCCCGCGAAGGCGGGAACCTAGTGGGATGCCTCAGCACCTTTGAAGGTGGAGAAATCGCACTGAGTCCCCGCCTTCGCGGGGATGACGCCGGTGGTTTGCTTGACGGGACCGAGCCCCCTCAAGCCCGCACCAGGTTCCCCACCACCATCTCGCGCCAGATCCGTACCGGGGTCACCCAGCGGTCGAATTTGTTGTAGTCGCCAGCGTTGATGACGCAGGCGACACCGGCTTCCGGCGCCAGCCAGAGTCGCTGGCCGCCATTGCCGAAGGCGCCGACCCAACGCAGCGGCTTGTCGTAACCGGGCGCCGGGGCTTCGTGAATGTACCAGAGGCGGCCGTAGCCGAGCCCATCCCAGGTCTGAATTGCCGGTGTCCACGACGCCTCGAGCCACGCCTCGGGCACCACCTGTCGTCCCTCGTGGCGACCGCCATCGACCAGCATGGCACCGATCCGCAACAGATCCGGAGCCGTGAGGCGGAGGCCCGAGGCGGGTGACGCCACGCCGTCGCTCCCCGCCAGCCAGTAGAAATCGGTGATGCCGAGCGGCGCAAACAGCGTTTCACGCGCGAAGTCGGGGAGCTTCTGGCCGGAGCCTCGCTCGATCAACGCACCGATCAGCGCCACGGCGCCGCCGGAATAGACCCATTTTTCGCCCGGTTTGCCGGTGATCGGGCGATCGAGGATGAATCGATAGCGGTCCGCCGCCATCTCCATGGCAATCTCGGAGTTTGTCGGGTCGGTATAGGGTTTGTTCTCGTCCCACTCCATGCCCATGGTCATGTTGAGGGTATGCGCTACCGTTATCTTGCGGCGCTCGGGATCGGCGACGAGCTCGGGATACTCGGGAAAGCCGTCGACTACCGGCGTATCGAGCGCCGGCACCAGCCCGCGCTCGAGCGCGATGCCATAGAGCAGGCCGACGACACTCTTGGTCACCGAGCGGAGGTCGTGCAGCACCTCGGGGCCGAACTGCACGCGGCCCAGCTGATCGCCCCAGCTCTCGTCCTCGCCGTCAAAGTACTGTTCGAGCACCAGCTTGCCGGCGCGGCCGATCAGCAGGGCGTGGATGGGCAGCAGCAGCCCCGATTCGAAGCCCGCTGCGAGCTTGCGCTCGAGATTGGCGGCAAAGCCCGCCGCTTCGGGCGTTGCCCTGGTCCAGTTGGTCACCATCGCCTCCTCAGTTTGCCGACCGCATGCTGAACTATGGCCGAGCCCGCGCGCTTGATCACGGTTGCGCTGGTGTTCGCGTTGCCGAGCTTGACCCGGCGCTCCCGCCTCGCGACCTTGCCACATGCCCTGTGATTCGAGCGCCGCATGACCTGGCTCGCCGAGACCGTGATGCTGAGCCATGGCTGGCGGCGCTTCCTGATCGTCGTCGTGGCCGGCGCGATCGCCGCCGCCTCGGCGCCACCATTCTTCCTGTTGCCGGCGCTCTTTATCACCCTGCCGGTGTGGGTCTGGGCGCTGGATGGCGCCGAGCATCGCCGCGGCTGGCGCCGGCTGGTCGGGCCAGCCTTCCAGATCGGCTTCGGATTCGGGCTCGGTTATTTCGCCGTGGCGCTGCATTGGCTCGGGGCGGCATTCCTGCAGGAAGGCGGCGTCTTCCTCGTCCTGATGCCGTTCGCCATTGTCGGGCTTGCCGCCATTCTCTCGCTCTTTTGGGGGCTGGGCAGCGCCCTGGCGCACCTCGTCTGGTCGGGCGGCGCATTTCGTATCGTCACCCTCGCCAGTTTCCTGGCGCTGGCCGAATGGGGGCGCGGCCACCTGTTCTCGGGCTTCCCGTTCGACCTTCTCGGCTATGCGCTGACCGCCAATGACCAGATGCTGCAGCTCGCTTCGGTGGTCGGCAGTTACGGGCTCACCTTCATTGCAGCGCTGATCGCCATGACGCCGGCGCTGATCTGGCCGGCCGACCAGCGTGGGCTGGTACGCCGGCTGATCCCGATCTTTCTCGCCATTGCAGTGATCGCGGCCCAGGTCGCCTATGGCAACTGGCGGCTCAGCACGACGACGCTCACGGCGCGCACCGACATGAAAGTGCGCATGGTGCAGCCGATGATCCTCGAACATGCCGACTGGTCGGTGGCCGACCCCGACGCCATCATCAACCAGCTGATCAGCCTGTCGGAGAGCCAGCTGACGCCGACCGACCCCGGTCTTACCGGCGTCACCCACCTGGTGTGGCCGGAATCGGTGTTCCCGTTCTTCCTCACCAACTACCCGGACGGCATTGCGCGCATTGCGCGCATGCTGCCCGATACGACGCTGCTGCTCACCGGCGCGCCGCGCGAGCCGCTCGGCGACGATGGCCTGCCGATCCCCGACAATCCGGGCTTCAACTCGATCCTCGCCATCGACAGTAACGGCGAGGTGGTAGCGAGCTATGGCAAGTCGCACCTCGTGCCGTTCGGCGAGTACCTGCCGTTCCAAAGCTTCTGGCGGCTGTTCGGCATCAACCAGCTCGTACCGGGCACCAATGGCTGGGCGGCTGGCGATGGCCGCCGGCTGATGAGCCCACCAGGCACCCCGCCGTTCCTGGCCCTGGTCTGCTACGAGGCGGTGTTCCCCGGCGATATCGGCGACCGCCAAGATGTCGAGACGGCGCAGTTCATCCTCAATGTCACCAATGACGCCTGGTTCATGGGCTCGATTGGCCCGGCGCAGCATGCCCACCATGCGCGGATGCGGGCAGTCGAGACGGGGCTGCCGATGTTGCGCGCCGCCAATACCGGGATGACGCTCAGTGTCGATCCGCTCGGCCGGGTGGCGGCGCAACTGGCGGAAGATCAGGTTGGCGTGCTGGATGTGGTGCCGAGCGAGCCGGTGCCCGGCGGCACCCTGTTCAACCGCGTCGGCGACCTGCCATTCTGGGGCGCGGTGGTGCTGGGCATGCTTGGCTCACTGGTGGCGGCCCGACGCCCCAGGCGCATCGCATGAATTTTCTGCGGCAGCGCCCGACTGGGACATAAAGCTTCCTTTATATGGCTTGACCGCGCAGTGTCTGAGTGGCAGAACACCGCTCAACTGTGCGATTTTCGCACTTTTTGACCATTTTTCGGGGGTTTCGCCTTGGCTCGGTCTTCTTATCTCTTCACCTCGGAGTCGGTTTCGGAGGGCCATCCGGATAAAGTCTGCGACCGGATTTCCGACGAGATCGTCGACCTAGTGTTCCGCGAGGCCAAGAAGGCCGGCATGGATCCCGCCAAGGTGCGCATCGCCTGCGAGACCCTTGCAACCACCAATCGAGTGATCATCGCCGGCGAAGTTCGGGTGCCCGAGACGCTGTTGAAGAAGGGCAAGGACGGCAAGATCCTCACCGACGCCGCCGGCCATCCGGTGGTCAACCCGGCCAAGTTCAAGTCGACCGCCCGCAAGGCGATCAAGGCGATCGGCTACGAGCAGTCGGGCTTTCACTGGAAGACCGCCAAGATCGATGTGCTGCTGCATGGCCAGTCGGCCGATATTGCGCAGGGCGTCGACGAAACCGGCAACAAGGATGTCGGCGCCGGCGACCAGGGCATCATGTTCGGCTATGCCAGCCGCGAGACCCCGGAACTGCTTCCCGCCCCGATCTACTACGCCCACAAGATCCTCGAGGCGCTGACTATCGCGCGCAAGGCCGGCGAAGGCGCCGCGATCAAGCTCGGCCCCGATGCCAAGAGCCAGGTCACCATCCGTTACGAGAACGGCCAGCCGGTCGGCGTCACCCAGATCGTCGTCTCGACCCAGCATGTCGATGCGAGCCTCAGCTCGGAGGATGTGCGCAAGATCGTCGAGCCCTATGTGCGCGCCTCGCTGCCCGAGGGCTGGATCTCCAAGGACACCGTCTGGCACGTCAACCCGACGGGCAAGTTCGTGGTCGGCGGCCCGGATGGCGATGCCGGCCTCACCGGCCGCAAGATCATCGTCGATACCTATGGCGGGGCGGCCCCGCATGGCGGCGGCGCCTTCTCGGGCAAGGACCCGACCAAGGTCGACCGCTCGGCCGCCTATGCGGCACGCTACCTCGCCAAGAACGTCGTCGCTGCCGGCCTGGCCGACCGCGCCACCATCCAGCTGAGTTACGCCATCGGCGTCGCCAAGCCGCTGTCGATCTATGTCGACCTGCATGGCACCGGCAAGGTGGCCGAGGACAAACTGGAGACGGTGCTGGGCGAGGTGTTCGACCTCAGCCCGCGCGGCATCCGCACCCATCTCGACCTCAACAAGCCGATCTATGCCAAGACCTCGGCCTATGGCCATTTCGGCCGCAAGCCGGGCCGTGACGGCTCGTTCAGCTGGGAAAAGATCGACCTGGTCCCGGCGCTCAAGGCCGCGGTGAAGGCAGCCGCCTGAGGTTCCTGCCTCCGCTAGAGGTACGGCAATCAACCAAGTCATCCCCGCGAAAGCGGGGATCTCTGTTTTTGGCAGCCGGAGCCGGAACTCCGTGCTAGTGGGACCCCATGACCGACAAACCCCACCATCCCCTCAATGTCGATGGCGAGCCGCGCGCCTTTTTTGGCCGCCGCTCGGGCAAGCGCCTGCACAAGGGGCAGGACCAGCTGTTCAAGGAGCTGCTGCCGGAGCTGGAAGTCGCGCTCGGCGACGAGATGCTCGATCCGGCGACGCTGTTTCCGGGATCGACACGGCGCGAGATCGAGATCGGTTATGGCGGGGGCGAGCACCTGTCGCTCGAGGCCAGCCGCCATCCTGAAACCGGCTATATCGGCTGCGAGGTGTTTTCCGGCGGCATCGCCAAGCTGCTGCAGCAGATCGACGAAGAGGAGCTCGGCAACATCCGGCTCTATACCGACGACGCGCTGAAGCTGTTGCAGAAGCTCCCCGACGCCAGCCTCGATGGCGCCTTCCTGCTCTATCCCGACCCGTGGCCGAAGACGCGACACCATAAGCGACGCTTCATCTCACCGCTGACGCTCAGCGAGCTCGGGCGCACGCTGAAGCCGGGAGCGCCGTTCCGCTTTGCCACCGATATCGACGATTATGCCAACTGGACGCTGGCGCATATCCTGCGCTCGCCGGATTTCGTTTTCGCGCCGGAGCGACCGCGGATCTGGCACGAGCCGTATACCGGCTGGGCGCCGACGCGGTACGAGGAAAAAGCCCGCGCGGCGGGCCGGAACATCAGTTTCTACCTGAGCTTCGAGCGCCGCTAGACCGCAACAGGTCCACCCCATCGCGTACCGGTAGTTAATGCAACGTTCAGGCAACCGGCCAAGGAAATCTGGCCGCCGCCTCTGGTAAACGCCGCCTCGTGAACGATATGCGACGATGGGGATTTCGCGCCATCCGGTAACGGCTGGCCACTATTCTGCGTGGAGTTGGCGTATGCGTCAGCAGAACCGTTCGCCCGTCAACCAGGCCGTGCTCGAGGAACTTTTGACCACTCGAAACAGCAAGTGGACGCTCACCGTCGTGCTGCATCTCAGGCATGACACATTGCGGTTTTCCGAGCTGCAGCGTGAGATCGGCACCATTTCGCAAAAGGCGCTGACCTCGAGCCTTAG
Organism: Devosia sp.; assembly: GCF_035944845.1. GTDB lineage: Bacteria > Pseudomonadota > Alphaproteobacteria > Rhizobiales > Devosiaceae > Devosia_A. The sequence goes on from NZ_DASZAW010000023.1 coordinate 24,128, forward strand.
GGCGCTGGAGCGCGATGGCTTCGTCAGCCGCACCAGCTACGCAACGATTCCACCGCGGGTCGACTATGCGCTCACCGAACTCGGTGCCGAGGCGCTGAAGGCTTTTGAAGCCTTCGAGGCTTTTGCCGCGCGCCACTGGCATCGGGTGCTGGAGGCGCGGCAGCTTTTCGACGCGCGTGACGCCGATCAGCTCGAGCCTCCGGTGCTGCGGATCAGCACCGGCCGTTGATCCCCGGATGGCTCCCGGGATCAGCGAGCCGGCAGGCACGTAGCCCGCCGGCTCGGAGGATTGCCATCAGTCGAAGAAGTTATCGACGAGCAGCGAGCCCTCGTTGACCGGAGCCGTACGGGCGCCGGTGTCGATCTTGCTCAGCACACGGGTGTTACCGCCCATCGAAGCTTTCACCGGGGTCAGCGTATCCTTGTAGAAGTACTCGAACTTCGAGGAACCGTCGGCCTGCTTGACCACGGCGCGGATAACGTTGTCGGCGTTCTCATAGACGTCGGTGGCTGCAACGCCCTTGTGGTTCAGCTGGGTCACCAGGAAATCACTGTCGAAGCTGGAATCTTCCGAGGCCGCAAAAGCGGGAACCGAGAGACCGCCAACGACGAGGAGAGCGGCAAGGCCAAGAGCAGAAGTCTTCATTTTTCATGTCCCTTTCGTTTTCTGGACAACAGGGAGATCGGACTCCGGCGGCGGAGTCGCAAGACACGAAATCTGCACTTCTTGCCCTTGAAATTCGATAATGTGTGCAGAGGGTTACACGTGGGAACGCCACCATCTTGTGAGAAACCCACCTCCCTCAAAGGGGGTTGGTTGCCTCAAGGAAACCATCGGCAAAAGCTGGGCTTGAGCATCGTTTTCTCTGCCGATCGGTCATGGTTTTGTGGGAACCAGGCGCGCATTTTCAGCGTCTCAGAGCGACAAGGAGACGCGCCGTGCACCAAACCGTGAGAATTCTAAATATTCAGCAAGTGACGCATAATGTGCGGCGCTACGTGCTGGAAAAGCCCGCCGGCTACCGCTTCGAGCCGGGCCAGGCCACCGAGCTTTCGCTCGACGAGGATGGCTGGCGCGACAAGAAGCACCCCTTCACCTTCACCTCGCTCAACGACTGGGACTATCTCGAGTTCACCATCAAGAGCTACTTCAACACCGGCGGCGACGGCATGACCGAGCGGCTGTTCAGCTATGGCCCGGGCCACAAGCTGGTGCTGCGCGACCCCTGGGGCACCATTACCTACAAGGGGCCCGGCACCTTCATTGCCGGCGGGGCGGGGGTGACGCCGTTCATCGCCATCCTCAGGCAACTCCACCAGGCCGGCAAGCTCGACGGCCACCGGCTGATCGCCTCGAACCGCAAGGCCGAGGACATCATCCTGCGCGACGAGTTCGAAGCGATGGCGGGACTCGAGACGACCTGGACGGTAACCGACGAGCCGAACGCGACGGGCGTGCTGCACGAGCGGATCGACGAGACGTTCCTCAAGCGGCAGGTGCACGACATCAGCCAGAACTTTTACCTCTGCGGCCCGGACCCGATGGTCGCCGACCTCAAGGCGGCGCTGGGTGGCCTGGGCGCCAAGGCGGAAGCGCTGACCTGGGAGAAGCCGTGAGGCGGCAGGCGCCGGTTGACCTCCACGCTCACCTTGGAACCAAGACGTTGTGTCCCACCCACCGGGTCATTCCCGCGAAAGCGGGAACCTCTGTTTTAGTGCCCGCCGTACGGTCGCAAACGGAGGTCCCCGCTTTCGCGGGGATGATACCGAGCTTGGGGGACTTGTAGAGAACAGGCCGCACGTAGTCGTCAGGGCCTGCAGAAGGCAAAGGGCCCGGCTTTATGCCGGGCCCTTGTTCCTTTCCTTGCGGCTTATTCGGCCGGCTGAGCTTCAGCTCCCGCCGCGACACTGCGACCTCGCCCGGAGAGCGTCCGCTGGCCGAGCAGCACGGTCAGCAAGGCGAGGGCGCCCGCCACCACCGAGACGACGAAGCCGTTGCTGGCGCCGTAGGTATCCACCACCCAGCCGGTAACGAACGAGCCGAGCGCCATGCCGATGCCGATGCCGGTCATCACCCAGGTGATGCCTTCTGTGAGCATCGCGGCCGGCACCCGGCGTTCGATCAGGCCGAAGGCGGTGATGAAGGTGGGCGAGATGGCGACCCCACTGGCAAACACGGCAAGCGCCAGTGTCGGTACGCTGTCGACGAACAAGAGCGGCCAGGCGGTGACGGCGATGACGGCCAGCGCGATCGCCAGCTGTTTTTCCAGCGCCAGTTTCAGGTTCAAGGCGCCAACGATCAGGCCGACAACGAACGAGCCGACGGCGTAGACGCCAATGACGAGGCTGGCAGCGCCTGGCTCACCGAGCTTTTCGGTAATCGCCACGGCGCTCACTTCGGCAGTGGCGAAGATCGCGCCGACGAAGATCAGGGCGAGGGTAATGATCTGCACCGGCCGCTGCCGAATGGCGGACTGCCCGCCGCCGGCCACTGCGGCGCCGGGTGCCGGCTCGGTCCGTCGCTGCGCGATGAAGGCGAAGCCGCCGAGCGCCAGGAACAGCGTGCTGGCGAGGAGCCCGGCCTCGGGAAACAGCGCTACCGCGAGGCCCACCGACAGCGACGCCCCGGCGATGTAGACCAGCTCGTCGGCCGAGGATTCGAAGGCGAAGGCGGTGTTGAGTTCCGGACGATCGCGGAACAGTTCGCTCCAGCGGGCCCGGATCATCGCCGGATAGCTCGGCATCACCGCTGCGGCCAGCGCGGCCGCGAACAGCGTCCAGAGCGGCCAATCCTGCCAGGCTGCGAGCATCAGGGCAACGAAGGCGGCGACCGCGACAATGGTGCTGGGGAGCAGCACGCGGGACTGGCCCAGCCGATCGACGACGCGCGAGATCTGCGGGGCGAACAAGGCGTTGGCAAGCGCATAGGTGGCGGACACGGCGCCGGCCAGCCAGAACTCGCCATGGGTCTGCGACAGCATGGCGACGATGCCGATCGGCGCCATCGCCATCGGCATGCGGGCAACGAAACCGGCGGCGGCAAAGCCCTTGGCGCCGGGCGCCCGGAAAATCTCTACATATGGATTCGGCATGGCGATCCCTCGACAATCGATGAGCCGCGGACTACATGATTTACATACGCGGCGTATGCGAATGATCTAGTGACATACGCGACGTATGTCAATTGGCATACGCAGCGTATGTGAAGAAGGCAGGCCATGGCACAGAGAACCCGCAGCGAGATGATCGTCGAAACCCGTGCCAAGCTGATGGCGGCAGGCCGCAAGGCGTTTGCCGAAGTCGGCTATGCCGAGGCCTCGATGGATCATTTCACTTCGGATGTGGGGCTGACTCGGGGCGCGCTCTACCACCATTTCGGCGACAAACGCGGACTGTTCGAGGCGGTGGTCACCGAGATCGACGCCGAGATGACCGCCCGACTCGCCATCCGCACCGCCAGCGCACCGAACGCCTGGGAGGCTTTCCTCGAGCAGGGCATCGGCTATATCGAGATGGCGCTGGAGCCCGAGATCCGGCGTATCGTGCTGCGGGACGGTCCTGCCATCCTCGGCGATCCGGCGTCGTGGCCGAGCGCCAATGGCTGCATAACGGCGATGAAGCAAAGCCTCGAGGGGCTGCTCGAAAGCGGTATCATCGCCGACGTGGACCCGGAGGCGACTGCCCGCATGGTCAACGGTGCCTCCTGTTACGCGGCGCAATGGATCGCCAACGCCGAAGACCCATTGGCGGTGTCGAAGCGCGCCACAGCGGGCTACCGGCGGCTGGTAGAAGGCCTGCGGCGGGGCGCGCCGGACCGCCGCTGAGGCGACAGCGCTACTCGGGCACCGCTCCGACGACGAAGGCGGTCACCTTGTCGACCGGCATCTCGCAGGGCTTAAGCGCCGGCTCGACGCGGCTGGGTGGGCGATAGATGTTGAGGCTGATGCGGTCGGCGCCACCTAGCTCCTCGGCATAGAGCTTGAAGCTCCGGCCATTGGCGTGCGCCGTGTTGGTGACCCCGTAGCGTCGCCCGGCGAAGCGGGCGGTGAAGTAACCGCGTGGCCACGAGGTCAGGATGGTCCAGACTGCGGCCGGTGAGATGTCCGGGGAAAGCGTCATGCCGGTAATATGGGGGCGCACGAGGCGCCCGCCAATTCCCGACCAGCGGGTCGAGCCGGCCACGCCGGTCAACCTCGCAAAGCTGCCAGTCTTTGGTGGTCGAGTTGCAGCCGGATAGCCTGACAGGAGCTGGCAGTCTTAGAGCTGTACCATCCTGCCAACGATGGACAGGAAGGGACGCTGCATGTCTAGCACGACGACGCTGCGCGCCACACGGCGCGAATGGATTGGGCTGGCGGTCATCGCCCTTCCCTGCATCCTCTATGCCATGGATCTGACGGTCCTCAACCTCGCGGTGCCGTCGCTGACCGCCTCGCTCAACCCTACGGCGGCGCAACTGTTGTGGATCGTCGATATCTACGGCTTCTTCGTTGCCGGCTCGCTTCTCACCATGGGGACGCTGGGCGACCGCATCGGGCGGCGGAAACTTCTGTTGATCGGCGCCGTTGCCTTTGGCGCGGCCTCGATCGTCGCCGCCTTCGCCCCCACGGCAGAAACATTGATCTTTGCCCGAGCCCTGCTCGGCATCGCCGGCGCGACTCTCGCGCCCTCGACACTGTCGCTGATTACCAACATGTTCCGCGACGACCGCGAGCGCACCATTGCCATCAGCGTCTGGGTGGCGAGCTTTTCGACCGGCGGGGCGCTTGGTCCGGTGGTGGGCGGCGTGCTGCTCAACTATTTCTGGTGGGGCTCGGTGTTCCTCATCGCCGTCCCGGTGATGGTCCTGCTGCTGCTCGTCGCGCCGCGGCTCCTGCCCGAATACAAGGATCCGCAGGCCGGCAAGCTCGACCTCCTGAGTGCTGCCCTGTCGATAGCCGCCGTGCTGTCGATCATCTATGGCATCAAGTCGCTGGCCGAGGGCGGCGAGCTGCCGATCAGCGTCGGCGCAATCGCCCTGGGCCTGGCGACCGGCATCGTCTTCGCCTGGCGACAGCTGCGGCTCACGCACCCGCTGCTCGACCTGAGCCTGTTTGGCCGCCCGGCCTTCAGCGCGGCGCTCGGCATCAACGTGTTCGGCTTCTTCGCGATGTTCGGTACGTTCCTGGTGGTGGCGCAGTACATGCAGCTGGTGCTGGGACTGACACCGTTTGAAGCGGGCCTGTGGAGCCTGCCGCCGGGGCTCGGCTTCGTCGTCGGCTCGCTGATCACGCCGTCGCTGCTGAGCCGGATGCGGCCGGCCTATGTGCTGGCGCTCGGGTTGACCGTTGCCGCCGTGGCGCTGCTGGTGATCGGCCTTACCGCACCGTCACGCGACCTGATCACGCTGATCACCGCCGACACCGTGCTGTCGCTGGGCCTCGCCCCGGTGGCGACGATCGCGGCGGACCTGGTGATGAGCTCGGCTCCGCCGGAGCGGGCCGGTGCGGCGTCCGGGCTCAACGAGACGAGCTCGGAGTTCGGCGGGGCGCTGGGCATTGCACTGCTCGGCAGCATCCTCACGGTGCTGTATCGCGGCGGGCTCGGCGAAACCCTGCCACAGGGCCTGTCGGGGGAAGCCGTGGCGATGGCGCTGCGCGGCATCGGCGGGGCCCACAGCGCTGCCGAGAGCCTGCCCGAGGGCGGCCTGGCGCTGCTGGAAGCGGCGCGCGTCGCCTATGCCGACGCCATGCTGGTGACCTCGCTGCTGGGAGCCGCCATCGTGCTTGTCGCGGCAGTGACCACCATAGCGATGTTCCGGGGCATCCGGCCGGCGACGGCCTAGAGGGTTCCCTCGTTCATCGTGGCTTACCCCTCATCCGGCGCTACGCGCCACCTCCGGGCGAGGGCTACGCCCTCGTCCCGTGACCCGACGGGGAGAAGAATCCAGAGAGCCCGGCAATCACCCCTTTTCCTCTCCCCCGTCGGGGCTACTAGATTCACACATTGAGGTGTGCGGCGAGGGTTTGGACGGCGCGCTTGGCGGTTTGGATTTCGAGCCAGCCCTGAAGCATGACGACGGGGCCGGGTTTTCCGTAGTATCCGGTCCATCCCCCGAGGCGAGCG
>NZ_DASZAW010000024.1:0-11373 GCF_035944845.1 Devosia sp.
ACGAACGGACCAAGCTCTCTTACGGTGCTATGCCCAGGGGGTGACGGTCCCGCCCATCCGATCCCCGGCCGGCGGCCACCGACCGGGGATCACCGAACCTGCTACGAGTCGGCGAGAATCAACATGCAAGGGGGTCTGGAGCCACCGAACGCTCACCCATGCCCCGCCGTCGCACTCAGCGTCGCCCGGGTGATCCCCAAGCTCGCCAGCGCCGCATCGTAGCGGTTCTCGATGGGCAGGCCGAACAGCAGCTCTCTGGAGAACGGCACTGTCAGCCAGCCATTGCCCTGGATCTCGGTCTCGAGCTGCCCCGGGCTCCAGCCGCAATAGCCCAGCGCGAACAGCGCGTCGCTCGGGGAATTCTTGAACGCCATGGCCTTGAGGATGTCGAGGGTCGCGGTGAGGCAGATATCGTCGGTCACCTCGTAGGAGTTGCCGACGCGGAAATAGTCCGACGAGTGCAGGACGAAGCCGCGGCTCTTCTGCACCGGGCCGCCGCGCAGCACCTTGCGGTTGCGTACCGCCTCGGGCAACTGGATCAACTCGTCCTTGTCGCCCAGCTGCAGCTCTTCGAGGATATCGGCGAACTTCATGTCCTCGAGGCTCTGATTGATCACCAGCCCCATGGCGCCTTCGTCGCCATGGCCGACCAGATAGATCACGGTCTCACGGAAGCGGTCGTCGCCCATGTCCGGCATGGCGACGAGAAACTGGCCCCTGAGCGACTCCATATCCAACACTCCTGGTACCGGCGAACCGGACATGACCAGTTTAGACTCAGCCCGGCCGCTCTGCCTAGCTTCACGAAGACCTGATCCGCCTTTCTATTTGGGGTGCGCTCGGCTATCCGGAAACCCATGCGCATCCCGGCACTTCTGCTTATCCCCATGCTTCTCACCCCTGCCATCGCGGCCGAAACGCCGTGGCAGGAGATTGCGCCTGGCGCCAAGGTCCGGCTCGTTTCGTCCGATGTACTGAAGCCCGACGGCACCACCATGGTGGCGCTCGAGATCGACATGCCTCAGGCCACCAACACCTATTGGCGCGTTCCCGGCGAGACCGGCATTCCCACCGAGTTCGATTTCACCGCGTCCAGCGGCGTCACCGGGCATGAGGTGCTGTGGCCGTTCCCGCTGATCGAGACCAAGACCGGCTATGTCGATTTCGTCTATCGCGGTTCCACGGTGCTGCCGGTCGAACTGAAGCTCGATGGCAAGACCGCCGACGTCCGGCTCGGCATCGTCATGGGTGTCTGCTCCGACATCTGTGTGCCGGTCACCGCCAGCTTCCAGTTGCCGCTGGGTTTTGCCGCGCCGGACCGGGCTCAGGGCCTTCGCATCGCGCAGGCGTTGGCCCTGACCCCGATGCCATGGGACGAGCCGCGCGACCCCATCGCCTGGGTCGGTTTCGACAGTTCTGCCGACGCCCTCGCCGTGCGGCTCGACGGTACCAAAGTCGACCCGTTGTCGCTCATCGCCGATACCGGTGAGGCGGGGCAACTCTTTGGCGCGCCGCAAAAAAGCCCGGATGGAAAACTAGTGCTCCTGCCACTGCTCGGGGGAGAAAGTAGCCGCGACGTGGAGGGCATGCCCGTCCGGCTCACATTCATGACCGAAATGGGTCCGTTCTCGGTTGAACGGCGGATTTCGCCCGCCGGGTCGACTGTGGCGGGCGACTGATCTAAGGTCCGTCGCGCCCGGGCAGAGGGCGTATGTTCGATCATGGGAGCTTTCACTGCGATGACCATCCAGCGCGGGGACCGGATTCCGTCCGTCCCGGTCAAACTCGTGGGCAATGGCGACACCGTCGACACCACGTCCGATGCCGTTCTCGGTACCGGCAAGGTGGTGTTCTTCGCGGTTCCAGGCGCTTTCACGCCGACCTGCGACACCTCGCATCTGCCCGGGTTTGTCGCCAATGTCGGCAAGTTCAAGGCGCTCGGTGTCGATCGGATCGTCTGCGGCGCCGTCAACGATCACCATGTGACCAGGGCCTGGGCCGAGCGCTCCGAAGCGATCGGCAAGGTCGAGTTCATCGCCGATGGCGATGGCAACCTCGCTGATGCGATGGGCCTGTCCAAACAGATTCCCGGCATGGGCAAGCGCTTTGCGCGCTTTGCCATGATCATCGACAACGGCGTCGTTAAGGACCTCTTCGTGCAGGATGTGGCAGGAGTGACCGTCAGCGGCGCGCCGGCCGTGCTGCTGGCGCTCGAAGCGTCGCGAGTGAATGCGTAAGGAGTAGTCGCATGGGGTTTGTTGATTTGGCGGCGACGCGCGGCGCAAAACTGGTTTCGATGGGCGCTCTGGCGCTCGCCCTTTCGGCCTGCTCGATGGGCAATATGTTCGCGCCCGCCGCGAGCGGTCCGTCGCCGATGGCCACTGCCAACCCCACCCAGCAGGAACTGGCGACCGCCAGCACCAATGCACTGCCGGCGATTGCCACCGAGTGTCCGCCGATCAAGGTGCGCAACGGCGGCGAGGCGTTGTTCTACTATGGCAAGGGCAAGGTCGGCGACGCACGCGCGCTGAACTACCAGGCCGTGATCGAGAAGCAGTCGCGCAATTGCGTGGTCTCCAACGGCCTGATCACCGTGAAGATGGGCATTGTCGGCCGCCTGCTGCTCGGACCGGCCGGCAACCAGACCAGCGTCAACGTGCCGGTCCGCTTCGCGGTGGAGCGTGACGAGGTGCCGCTGTTCTCCGAACGCTACGAGATCCCGGTCACCCTCACGCCGCCCAACCAGTCGGAAGAGTTTGTGAAAGTGGTCGAGAACGTCGCCATTCCCTATACCGGCGGCGAGCAGATCGTCATCTGGGTCGGCTTCGACGGCAAGTAAGCTGGCTCTCTGGTCGGCCTCGACATTGCCCCAAACCCAGCGTCATCCCCGCGAAAGCGGGGATCTCCGTTTCTGGAGGGTGATGTGGGCCTCGGCAACAGTGCTGAAAGGCCGGTGCGCACGGAGCACCCCACCTCTGTCGAGACGCTCTCACCGAGGGTGGGGGGCTCCTCCCGCACCGAACTATCACCACGCCAAATGCGCTTGCCCTGATGTGGGCCGGGGGACTCTCCGATTGACTCCGCCGCGCAAACCCGGCTTAGCATTATCGCAGCAGCGGGAGAGTCCGGTTTCGAGCCGGCGCCGAAGGAGCAACCGCCCCGGAAACTCTCAGGCACCCGGACCGCTGCAGAACTGAACTCTGGAAAGCAGGCGATCTCGCCTCACCGAAGGAGCAACTGACCCATAGGTGGTCAGGAAATCTCTCAGGTTAGCGGACAGAGGGGGCACCGACGCGAGGGCGTTCGCTCGCGCGTTGTCGTGCAACGAGCCCCTGGTGTCCAAATGGCCGATGAACCGGCAGACGATCTCAAGACCGTAGTCCTCAACGACAAGCATGTGGCTCTCGGCGGACGCATGGTGCCGTTCTCCGGCTATTCGCTGCCGGTCCAGTATCCGGCCGGCATCATTGCCGAGCACAAGTGGACCCGCGAGCATGCCGGTCTGTTCGACGTCTCGCACATGGGCCCGAGCTTCCTCGTCCTCGATGACAAGTCGGGCGATGGCGAAGCCGATCATGCCGCCATTGCCGAAGTGATCGAGCCGCTGATCTGCGGCGATATCAAGGGGCTGAAGCCCGGCCAAATCCGCTACACCCTGCTGCTCAACGACGCCGGCGGCACCTACGATGACCTGATGGTCGCACGCCCGGCTGCCGAAGGCTGGGGCGGGGCGCTCTATGTAGTGGTCAACGCCGGCACCAAGGAGGCGGATTTCCAGCGCATCGCCACCGCTGCGCTGGGCCGTGCCACCCTCAACCGCTCCGACCATTGCGCGCTGCTCGCCCTGCAGGGCCCCGAAGCTGCCGCGGTGATCGACGCTATCGTTCCGGCAGCCGCCGAGCTCGGCTTCATGCACTATGCCTCGTTCGACTGGCGCGACACCAAGCTGGTGATTTCGCGCTCCGGCTATACCGGGGAGGACGGCTTCGAGATTCTCGTCGATCCCGAGCATGCCGCCGCCTTCTGGGACACGCTGCTGGCGGATGCCCGCGTCAAGCCGATCGGGCTCGGCGCCCGCGACAGCCTGCGGCTCGAGGCGGGACTGCCGCTCTATGGCCACGATCTCGACGAGACCATCTCGCCGGTCGAGGCGGGGCTCAACTTCGCCATTTCCAAACGCCGCCGCGAAGCTGCCGACTTCCCCGGTGCGCAGCGCATCCTCGCCGAGCTCGGCGGCGTGCTCGATCGCGTCCGTATCGGCCTGACCGTCGAGGGCGCGCCGGCCCGCGAAGGCGCCGCCATCCTCGATCAGTATGGCGCCGAGATCGGCGTCGTCACCTCTGGCGGTTTCGCTCCCACACTCAGTCGCGCCATCGCCATCGGCTTTGTGCCGCCCGATCATGCTGCGCCAGGCACCAGGCTTCAGGTGCTGGTGCGCGGCAAGACCCAGCCGGCGGAAGCCGTCGCCACCCCATTCGTTCCCCATCGCTATGTCCGGAAGGCCAGCAAATGACCAAGTTCACCAAGGACCACGAATACATCACTGCCGACGGGACCGTGGGCATTACGCCCTACGCGCAGGAGCAACTGGGCGACATCGTCTATGTCGAGCTGCCCAAGGTCGGCCAGAAGCTGAAGGCCGGCGATGAAGCTGCGGTCGTCGAATCGGTGAAGGCCGCTTCCGAGATCTACTCGCCGGTCTCCGGCACCGTAACCGCCGTCAACGAAGCGCTCTCGGGCGAACCGGGCCTTATCAACTCGTCGCCCGAAACCGACGGCTGGATCTTCAAGCTTGAGCTCGACGACGCCTCCGAGCTCGATGGGCTGATGGATGCGGCGGCCTATGCTGATTTGACGAAGTGAGCCCATCACGGGCAGACGGCCCCCTCCCGGCCTCCCCCATGAAGGGGGAGGTGCTCTGCCGGTGCGTAGGCACGATTCTGCCACAGCCTCGACCCTTCACCTCCCCCTTCATGGGGGAGGCCGGGAGGGGGCCGTCTGCTTCAGTAACCCACTATTCCTCCCACGGAATCTAAGCCCATGCGCTACCTTCCCCATTCTGAGCACGAGCGGGCCGACATGCTCGCCGTCATCGGCGCCCGGACCGCCGAAGATCTCTTCGCTCGCGTCCCCGCCCATGCCCTGCTGCGTGAGCCGGTGAACCTGCCCAGGCACTCGCCCGAGTTCCTGGTCGAAGCCAGGATGAGGGCGCTGGCCGGCCGCAATCACGCTGCCGGCGATGGCCCCTTCTTCATCGGCGCCGGCGCCTACCGGCATCATGTGCCGGCCAGCGTCGATCACCTGATCCAGCGTTCCGAGTGGCTCACCGCCTATACGCCCTACCAGCCGGAGGTCTCGCAGGGGACGCTCCAGATGCTGTTCGAGTTCCAGACCCAGGTCGCGCACCTGACCGGCATGGAGGTCGCCAACGCCTCGATGTATGACGGCTCGACCGCCACCGCCGAAGCGGTGCTGATGGCGCGCCGGCTTACCCGTCGCAATCGCATCATCCTCTCGGGCGGCCTCCACCCGCACTACCGCGACGTGGTCCGCACCTATCTGGGCGATGGTCCCGATCTCGTCTGCCTGCCGGCCTCGCCGGAAGGGCAAGGCGACATCCTAAACCGCATCGACGGCGAGACCGCGGCTATTGTCGTCCAGACCCCTGATTTCTACGGTCATCTGCGCAATCTCCGCGCTGCCGCTGACGCTGCGCATGCCGCCGGCGCGCTGCTGATCGTCGTGGTCACCGAAGTGGTGTCGCTCGGTCTCATCGAAGCCCCCGGGGCGCTCGGCGCCGATATCGTCGTTGCCGAGGGCCAATCGATCGGCAACAGCCTCAACTTTGGTGGCCCCTATGTCGGCCTGATGGCGACCAAGAAGGAGTTCATCCGCCAGATGCCGGGGCGGCTCTGCGGTGAAACCGTCGATGCCGACGGCAACCGCGGCTTCGTGCTCACCCTCTCCACCCGCGAACAGCACATTCGCCGCGAGAAGGCGACCAGCAACATCTGCACCAACTCGGGGCTCTGCGCGCTCGCCTTCTCCATCCACATGTCGCTGCTCGGCGAAGCCGGGTTGAAGAAGCTGGCCCGCCTCAACCACTTCAATGCGGTTAAGCTCGCCAGGATGCTTGGCACCGTCCCCGGCGTCGAGCTGCTCAACAAGAGCTTCTTCAACGAGATGACCATCCGCCTGCCGGTCCCGGCCGCGCCGGTGGTCGAGATGCTGGCCAAGGCTGAAGTCCTCGCCGGCCTGCCGGTCAGCCGGCTCGAGCCCGACAATCCGGCCTGCGCGAACCTCATCGTGCTTGCCGCCACCGAACTCACCACCGACGACGATATCGCGATGCTGGCCGAGTGCCTCCACGCCGCCCTTTCGGAGGACGCCCAATGAGCATGAACAACCAGGGCCGCCCCACCGGCGTGGGCACGTCCGACTTCACTTCCGTCTCCGGCTCCTCGCTGCTGCCCAACGAGCCGCTGCTGTTCGAGATCGGCGACCGCGAGCATTCCGGCGTCGACCTGCCGGCTGTAACCATTGATGGCAGCTTCCTCGGCGGCTTCGAGCGGCAATCCGAAATCGACCTCGCCGGCCTCACCGAGCCCGAGACGCTGCGCCACTATGTGCGGCTCAGCCGCCTCAACTACTCGATCGACAGCGGCATGTATCCGCTCGGCTCGTGCACCATGAAGCACAACCCGCGGCTCAACGAGAAGATGGCCCGGCTGCCGGGTTTTGCTGACATCCACCCACTGCAGCCGGTCTCGACCGTGCAGGGCGCCCTCGCCATGATGGATGAACTCGCCCACTGGCTGATGACCCTGACCAATACCGCCGCCGTCTGCCTTACCCCCAAGGCCGGCGCGCATGGCGAGATGGCCGGCATGATGGCGATCAAGGCAGCGCAGCAAGCGGCCGGGCAGGGGCATCGCAAGGTCGTCCTCGTCCCCGAGAGCGCCCATGGCACCAACCCGGCCACCGCCGCCTTCCTCGGCTATTCGGTGAAGGCGGTTCCCGCCCGCGACGATGGCACCGTCGACGTCGAAGCGGTGAAGGCGGCCCTGTCGCCTGATGTTGCGGCGATCATGCTGACCAACCCCAACACCTGTGGCCTGTTCGAGCCCGAGGTGATCGAGATCGCCGCGGCCGTGCACGCGGCGGGCGCCTTCTTTTACTGCGACGGCGCCAACTTCAACGCCATCATGGGCGTGGTCCGGCCGGGCGATCTCGGCATCGACGCCATGCATATCAACCTGCACAAGACTTTTTCCACCCCGCATGGCGGCGGCGGGCCGGGTGCCGGTCCGGTGGTGCTGTCGGCGGCGCTGGCGCCGTTTGCGCCCGTGCCGTTCGTCCGGAAGGGCGAGGGCTCCTTGGCCCTGGTCGAGCATGCCGAGAGCCAGCACCTCGGCCGCATTACCGCCTTCAATGGCCAGATGGGCATGTATGTGCGGGCGCTAACTTACATGCTGAGCCATGGTGGCGACGGCCTGGCGCAGGCCGCCAAGGACGCCGTGCTCAACGCCAACTACATCAAGGCGAGGCTCGAACGGGCGTTCTCGGTGCCGTTCCCCGGCCAGCCCGTGATGCATGAGGCATTGTTCGACGACAGCTTCCTCGAGGGCACGGGCGTCTCCACGCTCGATTTCGCCAAGGCGCTGATCGACGAGGGCTTCCACCCCATGACCATGTATTTCCCATTGGTCGTGCACGGCGCGATGCTGGTCGAGCCCACCGAGTCCGAGAGCAAGCAGACGCTCGATCGCTTCTGCGACGTGATGCTGGAACTGGCGGCCGACGCCAAGGCCGGCAACGCCGCCCGTTTTACCAGCGCGCCGCTGAACGCACCGCGCCGGCGCCTGGATGAGACCCGCGCTGCGCGCTCGCCGGTGTTGAAGTGGGAGCGGCCGGAGCTGCTGCCGCAGGCGGCCGAGTAACTTCAGGGGGCGGCGTGGCGGCGGAGGGGGCCGCCACGTCCGCCGCGAAGGCGCCGAGCAACTCGTTGAACCGCTCCGGCTGATCCCAGAACGGGGCATGCCCGGCGTCCGGAATGATGTGGCAGACATTGCCCCACAGGGTCCGATAGTGCAGTCCGGCCAGGTAGCTCTGCCGCGCTACCGGCTCGGCGGCGCCGTTGACGACGGCAACCGGCACGCGCGCCTGCTCGACTGCGAGTTTCTGGTCGGCGACGTCGCCTTTCAACAGGCTGCGGGAGACCGCCACACGCACGCGCCCGTCGGCGCGGCGAATTGATTGCAGGAAAGTCGGCTCGCCCGCGCCGTGGTAGCACATCTCGTAGAACCGTTGCGCATCGCGCTCGGTGAACTGCTCCTTGGTGGCCAGCAGCAGGTCGAGATTGGTCTGGAAGCCGCGCAGCATGGCCACCGCCCCGCGGCCGACCGGCGGTGCGCCGACGATCATCAGCCCGGTCACGCCAGGATGTCGCGCCATCAACTCGATGCCGACATGCCCGCCCAGCGACCAACCCATCACCAGCGTATGCTCGATGCCCTTGTGCTCGAGCACTTCTGCCACGGTCCGCGCCAATCCGTCGACGCCATAGTCGGTGGGGGAAGCAGCATCACCCGATGCGCCATGTCCCGGCAGGTCGAGAGCGATCAACCGATATCGGTCGGCCAGCGCGCTGTTGAATTGCTTGCTGAACACTTTGCGGGAGGCCCCCGAGCCATGCAGCAGCAGCAACGGAGCACCCTTGCCGTCGCTTTCGCTCAGGCGGATGGACGCAGAGTGGGTCTGCACCGTGCTGTGGTAGATCGTCATGCGAGGCCGTCCTGTACGCAAGACGGGATTCTGCCAGACACTCACTACGCCCCGGTCAACCAGCACGGTGAAGCAACGACGAAACGAAAATCTTGCAATTTATCTAAACGCAGGGCGTGGTTGCACAACTCCTGCTTGTTTCGTCGCCAAAGCCTACGTAGCGTGATCGGGAAGCCCAAGTAGCGTCACGGGGGGAATGCGTATGGATTTCATTCTGGATCTGGTCATCAGCCTGGTCAGCATCGCGGTGATTGCGCAGTACAGCTGGTCGCTGAAAGCGCATTTCAACTCGCCGAAAATGCCGACCGGCACGGTGGTGATCTCGATCGTGGTGCTTGCGACCGCGGCGATCTACCTGACCCTGCTGTGGATCGAGACGCAGCCTCTCCTCGCCCTGTCGGTTGGCCTCGTGATCGAGGGCCTGGCGCTCTGGTTGTTCTGGGCGGCGATCAAGGCATCGCGGGCCGCACGGCTCAAGATGGCCTTCGACGTACAAAACCCGCATGGCCTCGTCATGTCGGGCCCTTACCGCTACCTGCGGCATCCCTTCTACACCTCCTACCTGATCTTCTGGATCGGCTGGGCCATCGCCACCTGGTCGCTCTGGTCGCTCGTTCCGTTGGCGGTGATCACGGTGATCTATGTCACCGCTGCGCTGGGCGAGGAGCGGAAGTTCTCCCGCACCCCAATGGCCGCCGACTATGCCAGCTATCGCGAGAAAACCGGCTTCTTCTGGCCGCGCCTGCCGGGCGTGGCGAAGAGCTAGGTGCCGGGCTCAGCTGGCCGACCGTCAGGGCCGTAGAGCGCAGTAGCTGCTGCCGCCTCAATCGTTCGGGAGGGGGAGCCGCAAATGCGGCCTCTTTACCTGCCAATCCACCGCTGGCCTGGACCCAGGCTAACCCTAGAAAAGAAAATGCCCGCTTTCGCGGGCATTTCAATCTTCAGGACTGCAGCCGAACCCTAGTTCAGGCGGGCAGCCACGTCCTTGATCGCCTGATCGACCAGCGCGTCGCCTTTGCTGACGACCTGCTTTTCCAGCAGCACACGGGCGGCGGCGACGGCGAGGTCGGCAGAGCGAGCCCGCACTTCCGACACGGCCTGGGCTTCCGCCTGGGCGATCTTGTCGGCAACGGCCTTCTCGCGACGGGCCACCATGGCTTCCAGCGAGGACTTGGCCTCGGCGGTCAGCCGGAAAGCCTCTTCGCGGGCGGCGGTGACGATGTCCTCGGCTTCCTTCTCGGCCTCTTCGCGGCGACGCGAGTAGTCCTCGAGCAGGGCCTTGGCTTCGGCGCGAAGCGCTTCTGCTTCAGCGAGGTCGGTTTCGATCTTCTTGATGCGGTCGTCGAGCATCTTGCCGATCGTCTTGGGCACGCCGAAATAGACGACGATGCCGATGAAGATGACAAGCGCGATGGTCGCCCAGATGGTGGCGCCGGTGGTGGCGTCGAACCCGAAAGCCCACATGTGCGCTTACTCCTTCGCAGCCGCGGCAACCGCAGCCTTGGCTTCCGCCGCGGTCACGCTGCCAGAGATCTTGGCGACCAGCGCCTGAGCCGTCTCGGCCGCGATGCTGCCGACATTGGCGAGCGCTGCGTCCTTGTCGGCCTGGATGCGGGCTTCCGCTTCCGCCACCCGCTTCGAGAGCCCGGCTTCGACGTCGGCACGACGGCCGTCGATGTCGGCCTTGATCCCGGCACGGGTTTCTTCGGCGATGCCGTGGGCGTTCTTGCGAGCCTCGGCCAGCGCTGCCTCATAGGCGGCGGCGGCCTTCTCGGTCTCCTGGCGGAGCCGCTCGGCTTCCTTCAGGTCGCCTTCGATACGGGTACGCCGTGTTTCGAGGATCGAGCCGATGCGGGGCAGGGCCACGCGGCTCATCAGGAAATACAGCGCCGCGAACGTAATTGCGAGCCAGAGCAACTGGCCACCGAAGCTCGCCGGGTCGAAGGGCGGAAACACCTCCGAATGCGCCTCGGTCGAAGCATGTGTATCGGTCGCGCCATGGGCGTCGGCCGGTGCTGCATGCTCACCTTCGGCGGCATGCTCCTCGGCGGGTGCAACGACCTCGCCCTCTTGGAGCGCGTCGCCACTTTCGGCCTGCGCCACGATAATGATGTCTTGGGCTGAACCCGCCATCTCGAAACCCTTTTGCGGCCGTTAAAGCTCCGGATCGAGACCCGGAGCCCTCATTCGCATTTGTCGCACTTCCGAGCGAGAGACCCTGTGGCCTGCTAGGAAGCACCAACCGGCCTAAGCCGCCTGGCGCGAAATCAGACTGCGAACAGCAGCAGGAGCGCGATCAGGAACGAGAAAATGCCCAGAGCTTCGGTCACGGCGAAACCGAAAATCAGGTTACCGAACTGGCCCTGAGCCGCTGCCGGGTTGCGCAGGGCGCCCGACAGGAAGCTACCGAAAATGTTGCCCACGCCGATGGCGGCGCCGGCCATACCTACGGCCGCAATACCCGCGCCGATAAACTTTGCTGCTTCAGCTTCCATTTGTAGTCTGCTCCATTTTGCGACCGATTGGCGACGCTTGCCGTCGCCTCACTGTGAACCGGCCTAGATCAATGCGACGGATGGATCGCATCGT
>NZ_DASZAW010000025.1:0-19915 GCF_035944845.1 Devosia sp.
TGACCTGGCGCAGTGGTCAGAGGCGGAGTGCAGCGCTGCTACCCAGCACATCGCCCGCTACAAGTCGCTTCGGCACGTGATCACACGTGGCGACCTTTACCGCCTGGCCCCGCCCACGCATGGCTCAATCAGCGGTTTCATCTATGTGGCCAAGGATAAGTCCGAGGCCGTCCTGTTCATCCATCGAGGATTCCGCGAGCGGGTAACCGACAACGAGTCACTTCTTATCGACGGACTCGATCCGACCTCCGTCTACATCGTCGAGGGTCACGACACGGCGATGAGCGGTCGGGCGTGGGCACGCATCGGCTATCAGCCTGCGCTAAAGAATCTTGAAGGCGCCATGCTGCATGTGCGGCGACAATAGTCGGTCTCGGCGGACGCCTAGCGTCCGGTGCGAAGCGGAGCAGGCTCGACCGTTGTCGAGGCAAAAGGCAGCGAATTGCGTGTCGCAATCCTGATGGCCGCCAAGCCGCCTGGAGGAAGCGGGCAACCAGTTCGTGACATGAGCGGTGTCTGCTTTTGGCGCAAGCAGCCCCTCATACCCGGCAGAACTTCGCCCATGCCTCCATCAGCTCCCGACGCTTGTCGAGGAAGTCGGTCCGCAAATATGCCAGTTCGACAGCATCTCCGGACGCATGCGCGAGGCAGGCCTCGACGATCTCCCGCGGGTAGTCGGTCTGCTCCCGCGCCCAGGTTGAGAACGACGACCGAAAGCCGTGCACGGTGGCGCCGTCTTCGCGCAGCCCACGCAACAGCATCAGCATGGCGAGATTGCTGAGCGCCCTGCCGGTGCGCGGGTTGGGGAATACATGCTTGGTGTCACGGGGAAGCTTTTTCAGCAGGTCGACGGCTCGCTGGGACAGCGGCACCCGATGCTCGCGTCCGGCCTTCATCCGCTCCGCCGGGATGGTCCACAGCTTGTTGTCCAGGTCGATCTCATTCCACGTCGCGCCGATGGTCTCGCCCGTCCGCGCGCCGGTGAGGATCGTGAAGACAAGGGCCTTGGCACTGATGCTGTCATTGGAGATCAGCTGCTTCATCAGCGCCGGCACCTCGGCATAGGGTACCGCCTTGTGGTGCTCGATCCTCTGCACCTTGGAGATCGCCGGCAGCAGGTGGCTGAGTGCACCGTTCCATGCCGCGGGGTTGTCGCCGGTGCGGAACTTCATCGCCGTCGCCCAGCCGAGCACCTTCTCGATGCGTCCACGCAGACGGCTCGCGGTCTCGGGCTTGGTCGACCAGATCGGCTTCAGGATCTTGAGCACATCCTCGACCACGATCTGGTCGACCGGCTTCTTGCCGATGACCGGTCCGGCGTAGGTCCTGAGCGTACTCTCCCATTGCTCGATATGCTTCTCGTTCTTCCATCCGGCCCGATGGGCCTCGATGTACTTGTCGGCGCAGTCGGCGAACGTCGGGGCCTTGGTGCGGGGCTTGGCAGCAATGGCGACTTGCTCGCGCTCTGCCATGGGGTCGCCGCCCTTGCGCACCTGTACGCGCAGCACGGCCGCTTCGTCGCGAGCCTCGGTCAACGACTTGTCCGCTACCGCGCCAAGTCCCATCCACTGGTTCTCGCCGGCCCGGCTGTAGCGGAACAGCCAGCTTCGAGTCCCCTGCGCCGCTCTGATCTGCATGTACAATGACGGCGCGACCCAATGCACGCCATCCGCCGTGAGGGCGGAGACCTGGGCGGCTGTGAGCGCGCGATGCTGAGACATGAGGAACTGGTGCCGTTGTTGTGGGCGGACCATCGCTCCACCCAGATCAACAGTCCAGTCCGACCGCCGACAACGGACAGACGATCGGACAGACGGTTGAGCAAACCGTGTCTGCCGCAGGGACCGGGGAGTTTTGTTGCTACGGCTCCCAGTCGACGTCAGTGGCCTCCGCCAAGGTGCTGGGAACGCTGGGCAATAGTGGCGCTGCTACGCGGGGTTAGCAACATCCTAAGCCACTGATCAGACAGGAGGAATGGCGGAGAGGGAGTCAGGACGTAGCAGGCTGTTCCTGCGGCTCTCCGGGCATGATGCTCCGCGGACAGACAGGCGGACAGACGACTGCGTTCCCGCCGCCCTGCCCCGCTTGAGGTAGTGATCGCACCTGTGTCTAGAAGGCGCCGGTCCACGGTATTTTTCTGCCGCTCGGCGAAGCTGCAAGCCATTGAAAATCAAGAGACAGTTCGAACGATCGTCCCGTTCAGTGCGTCCTCAACCACCGCGGCTATCCCAGAGTTTCCTTCAGTTGTTTGAGGGCCTGGAGCCCTGATCGAATGTGCTTGGTCATCGCGGCCTTGGCGAGTTCTGCATCCTGAGACGCTATCGCCTGAGCGATTTCCCGATGCTCCGATAGTGCCGTCTCCCTCGCCGACGGAACAGCTCCAGTCGCCTTTCTTGCACTCGCCAGCACGTCGGAGAGTGGCGAAAGTAGCGTTGCCAGAACGGGGTTGCCGGAAGCTGCGGCGATTGCGCTATGGAACTCAAGGTCGGCCTCCCAGATGGGCAGCCCGCGATCGTAGTTGGTTTGATAGTGCGCTTGAGCCAGCTCGATCGCCTCAAGGTCCTTCTTAGATCGTCTCGCGGCCGCCAACTCTGCGCAACCAACCTCTAGGTACAATCTTGCCTCGTAGAGGTCCCAGACGGATCGCTCGCTGAGCAGGAGTGAAAGCGACGCCGACGGCAGCGCGGTCGATCCTACCCCGGAGACGATGGTTGCCCCAATGCGCGGACGTACCTGTAGAACCCCAAGCGCCACCAGACTCGCCATGGCCTCACGGATCGAGTTCCGACCGACGCCGAAGCTTTGCATCATCTCGTGAACCGGCGGCAGCTTGTCACCAACCCCTAGTTTTTGCTCACGAATTTGCTCAAGCACCCTGTCAATCACCACTTGGCTTAGTCGTCGGGAATCCATGAAGCACCTACCCTGATTGACAAGCGCCACTCTCCAGCGCTACGAATGATCCCATTGGTGGGATGAATGGAACCATTCCCATGTGAACGGAGGAACATATGAACGTCAAGTCGATTGCCATGCCAGTGGCCATGGGACTGTTTTCACTGTTTGGTTTACAGGGCAGCCTCGCCGCCACCGCTGTGCAGAATGCACCGAGCGCCGGAACCCCTGCCGCAGACGTGGCCGCCGATCTGGGATTCGGCAACCCAACCCCGGCTCTTTGCGCCGGCAAAACCTACACGATTGGCTACGACGTGTTCTCCGACGTGCAGGAGTTCGCCGCCGCCATGACAGGTGACATGAAGGCGGTCGCGTCCGCGCTCGGCTGTGTCGAATTCGTAGTCCTGACTGACAACGTCGATCCCGCCACTGCCCTCTCCAACGTCAAGACTTTCGTTGAGCGCAAGGTCGACGGTGTCGTGCTGTTCCAGGTCGTTGCCTCGGCGCAGAAGGGTATCATGGATACACTTGACGCTGCAGGGATCCCTGCAATTGCCGTGGCCGTCCCGGCGCCAGGCGCACCATTCATGAGCATCGAAGACCAGGAGTCCGGCCGCATCGCTGGGCGCAACCTGGCAGATAGTCTGGTTGCCGCCGGCAAGGCCGATACTGCTGTACTTCTCTTGGGCGAGTTCCCCGCTGGTGGAGATGCGGTTCTTGCCCGTGCAAACGGCGTGCTCGAGGGGCTGCGCGAGAAGCTCCCCAACTTCCCCGACAGTCAGGTGGTCCGCGTCGACGGTGGTGCTTCAGCAGATAGCGGCTACACGGCCGCAATCAGTGTCCTGAGCAAGCTGCCGGCGGATTCGGCCATCGCCGTCACGGCGGTCAATGACGACGTGGTAGCCGGTCTCGCCCGCGCCCTTCAAACCAATGGCCGGACTGAGAATGTTTATGTCGCCGGTATGGGCGTAGTGGCCCCGAGCGGTGCCAAGTTCGTCTGCGCTTCGCCCCTCTACGTCGGTGGCGTCGCCTTTTACCCCGAGAACTGGGGCAAATACATCGTGCCGGCAATCCTAGCCAAGATTCAGGGCAAGGACCTACCGGAAGTTACCTACCTGCCCCAGCAGTGGGCCAGCAAGGCAGATGTCGTCGCGGCCTACCCCGACACCTGCAAGTAACTCCCCAGCCTCATTAGGTGACCTGTGATGTCAATCGCCCCCGCGTTGGAAGCTATCAACATTGCGAAGCGCTACGGCGGCATCCAGGCACTTGATGGGGTTAGTTTGCGTGTTCTCCCCGGGCAGATCATCGCCCTGCTCGGGGAGAACGGAGCCGGCAAGTCGACCTTGATGAAAATTGCCACCGGACTCGAACGCCCTGACTCGGGTGAACTCAAAGTCGACGGCGAGTCGGTTCATCTAGCCAACGTGGTCGACGCGCACCGGCGGGGTATTAGCCTGGTCCCGCAGGAGCTGACGCTTTGTGACGACATGTCCGTCGCAGAGAACATCGAACTGGGAAACATGGTTTCGAGGCGTGGCGTGCTCGATCGGCTTGCCACCGAAAAGTCGGCCGGCAAAAAGCTCGCATTTCTTGGTGCTGAGCTAGACGGATCAACGCCCGTCCATGACCTGACACTAGCCGAACGGGCTTTTGTGCAGATTGCCCGGGCGCTCGCCAGTGGAACCCGCGTCATCGTTCTGGATGAACCCACAGCGGCACTTAGTGGTGACGAGGCCGCGCAGGTGGTTAGTGCGGTCAAGTCCCTGGCTTCGAACGGCGTCGGAGTGATCTACATCTCGCACCGGTTGGAGGAGGTATACCACCTCGCCGACGAGATAGTGGTCATGCGGGATGGTCGTGTTGCGCGATCGTTCCAAGGACCAGACTTCGACAAGCGAGCAGTTGTCTCCGCGATGGTCGGTGCACTCTCGTCGGGGGACTCCGAGCGATCTCTCGTAGATGGCCCCGTGGTGCTCCGGGCGACACGTCTCGCCGGTCGCAACCTTGCTGACTTCAGCGTTGAAGTTCGTGCCGGCGAAATCGTCGCCGTGTATGGCGTCCTCGGCTCCGGTCGCGAGGAGGTCGCTGGCTGCATCGTCGGCGCAAGCGAGTTCTCGAATGGATCGGTGACAGTAGAAGGCCAGCCGGTCCGGCTCTCAGGCGGGATGCGGGCGGCGAAGGCGGCCGGCATGGGGTACGTGCCCGCCGAACGGCGAAGCCAAGGTCTCGTGCTGGATCAAAACGTCGAGTTCAACACTACGCTTGCAATGCTGCCGCAGCTCACAACCCTGCTGGCGTTCAATCGCAGCAAGGCGACAACGCTGACGACCTCACTGTGCAGCGAATTAAGTATCAAGGGAACACCAACAAGCGTGATTGGCACTCTTAGCGGCGGCAACCAGCAAAAGGTTCTCGTCGCTCGTTGGCTCGCCGCTGGCGTGCGTGTGTTGATCATGGACGAGCCTACGCGAGGCGTCGATGTCGGCGCGAAGGCCGAAATGTACAAGACGATCCGCGACCAGGCGGCCAAGGGCACAGCGATCCTGATCTGCTCGTCGGACCTCGAGGAGATCTGCGCGATCTCCGATCGCGTGATCGTCATGCGTGACGGCCGGGTGGCCGCCGAAATCCTGCATCCGCAAGAAATTGAAGTGGCGGTAGCCGCGGCCTCGCATCGACCGACGCTGAGCGAGCCATCATGAACCCCGTAGCCGAAGGAACGCAGATGTCCACTGACACCCCCGCAACGGTGCGTCCCAACATGCCTGGCAAGCGCTTCAGCCTTCTGCTGCGCGCCAGACGGCAAGGACTGCTTGTCGTGCTGATCATTGTAGTCGCCTACTTCAGCTTCGCGAGCCCATACTTCCTGTCGCAGAGCAACCTGCTCAACATCGGGGCGCTCTCGGCCGCTCTTGGTATTATGGCGCTATCGCAGACCTTCCTGGTCATCTCCCGAGGAATCGACATCTCGGTTGGCAGTGTGGTGGCGCTCTCGGGAGTCCTTTTCGGTGTGCTCCTGGGGCAGGGAGTCGACATCTGGATCGCGGCGATTGGCGGCCTTGCCGTTGGCGCAGCCGTGGGCGCGGCAAACGGCCTGCTCGTCGTCCGCCTGAAGGTCGATCCACTGGTTGCCACGCTTGGAACGCTGTCGATCTTTGGCGGCCTCGCCTACATGATCTCCGGTTCGCAAACGCTCTTTATCGACGACCCTGCATTCAGTTTCCTGGGAACGGGACGGGTGTTCGGTGTCCCATTCCAGTTGCTCCTCTTCCTGGTCCTTTTCGGTGTGTTTCTGTTCGTCGAGCGGCGGGCTACGATTGGTCGCAACATCTACGCCACCGGTGGCAATCTCGAAGCCGCCCGGCTCGCCGGACTGCGTGTCGACCTCACCCGCTTCCTCCTCTACGTCGTGAGCGGGCTTTCCGCCGCGGTGTCGGGGCTGATCCTCACCTCGCAGTTGAGCGCGACCTCAGCTCAGGTTGGCGCACCATACCTCCTCTCCGTCGTCACCGCCGTCATCCTCGGCGGGGCGTCATTGGCCGGAGGTCGAGGCACGGTCGTCGGGACCCTCATCGCGGTCAGTATTCTCGGCGTCCTGCAAAATGGGTTCGCCCTGTTGGGCCTCTCCTCGTTTGCCCAGCAAGTTGCTCTCGGCACGCTCCTCATCATCGCCGTCCTCCTCGATCAAGTCGGCAAGCGAAGGTAGGTCGGGGGTCATCTCGACCCCGCCCCTCTCCCCAATCATCATTTGAAAGGTTACTCATGAACGCGTCATTCGCAGACGACTCAGAACTCTTCGCTGCCGTGCGGGGCAGGTTGTTTACCGCCGTTGTCGGCGACATCCTCGACACCATGGGCCTGTTGAAGCAGTTCCTGCCGCCGCGGATCAAACCACTGCGCGACGACATGGTGACGATCGGAAGGGCCATGCCCGTCCTCGAAGCAGACTTCTTTGGGGTGAGCGTCGCGGGCGGACATTCCGAACTTACCGCAAAGCCATTCGGCCTGGTGTTCGAGGCACTCGATAGCCTCAAGCCGAACGAAGTCTACGTCTGCACCGGCTCGTCGCCCAGCTATGCGCTCTGGGGCGAACTGATGTCGTCACGTGCCCTCCACCTCAAGGCCGCGGGCGCCGTCTGCGACGGCTACTGCCGCGACAGCGCCGGCATTCTCAAGCTCGACTACCCGACCTTCTGCTATGGGTCGTACGCTCAGGACCAGGGCCCGCGCGGCAAGGTCGTCGACTACGGCATTCCCATTGAGATCGGCGGGATCCGGATACGTCCAGGCGACATCATGTTCGGTGACCGTGACGGCGTGCTGGTCGTCCCTCGTGAAGCCGAGCAGGAGGCCTTCGCCCGCGCCTTCGAAAAGGTCACCACCGAGAACAAGGTTCGCGAGGCGATCGACAAGGGTATGAGTACGGTCGAGGCATTCGAAACCTTCGGTGTGATGTGAGCGCCGCCAACCCCGGCCGACTGGCGGGCAAGAGTGCGGTTGTGACCGCCGCCGCCCAGGGTATCGGCCGCGCCATCGCCGAGCGTCTGGCAGCCGAGGGCGCCGATGTCCTAGCACTCGATTTGAACGCCGAACGGCTGGAGGAGTTGAGCGGGCCGCGCTTCACGACGATTGCGGTCGATGCGACGGATCCGTCGGCGGTAGCCCGCGTATTGGCGGGGTATCGGTGCGATGTCCTCGCGCAATGCGTGGGTTGGGTGCACCAGGGCAACCTTGCCGCCACGAGCTACGATGATTGGCAGCGCTCTTTCCGGATCAATGTGGACTCCGCGTTCCATGTGATTTCCAACGTACTCCCCGGCATGCTCAGCGCCGGGTCTGGAAGCGTCGTCGTGATCGCATCGGCCGCGTCCTCCGTGGGTGGATTTCCGAACCGCGTCGCCTACGGGGCTTCGAAGGCCTCTCTCATCGGCATGGTCAAGGCCCTGGCCGCCGACCACGTCAAGGATGGCGTCCGGTTCAACGCGATATGCCCCGGCACGATCCAGTCACCCTCGCTGGACGAGCGGATCAACAGCAATGCCGATCCGGTCGCAGCCAAGGCCGCCTTCATCGCCCGCCAGCCGATGGGCCGGCTCGGTCAACCTGACGAAGTAGCGGCCCTCGCCGCTTACCTCGCCGCCGACGAAAGCGCCTTCATGACCGGCTCGGTCGTGGTGCTCGACGGCGGAGCCACCAACTAGGACGAAAACATGAGATACCTACGGTACGGCGAGAAAGGCGCGGAGCGTCCAGCGGCGCTGACCGCCGACGGCACGATCCACGACATCTCCAGCATCGTCCCCGACATTGCGCCAGAAACGATCTCAAAGCTCGCCGGGGCAACCACCGTCGACCTCGCGTCGCTGCCTGTCGTCCAACCGGGCGCACGTATCGGGGCCTGCGTAGCGCGCCCGGGCAAATTCATCTGCATCGGCCTCAACTATGCCGACCATGCCGCCGAGACGGGTGCTCCAATTCCCGAAGAGCCGATCATCTTCATGAAGGCTGTCACCGCGGTGACGGGGCCGAACGACGACGTCTACATTCCACCCGGCTCGCTGAAGACGGACTGGGAAGTAGAACTCGGCATCGTCGTCGGGGAACGCGCGTCGCATGTGTCGATCGAAGACGCCGAGCGCTACATTCTCGGCTACTGCCTCATCAACGATGTCTCGGAACGTCACTACCAGGTCGAGCGCGGCGGCACCTGGGACAAGGGCAAGGGTTACGACACGTTTGGTCCCATCGGACCGTGGCTGGTGACCAAGGACGAGATCGCGGATCCGCACGACCTTGACATGTGGCTCGAGGTCGATGGACACCGGTTCCAGAACGGCAGCACCCGCACCATGATCTTCGGTGTCTACGAACTGGTAAGCTACGTAAGCCAGTTCATGACGCTGATGCCCGGTGACATCATCAGCACCGGCACCCCGCCGGGCGTTGGCCTCGGACAGAAGCCACCGGTATTCCTCCGTGCTGGCCAAACCATGCGGCTCGGCATCGATCACCTGGGTGAGCAGCTACAGCGGACCGTGGCGTCCCCGCTGGCGGGAACTGCGGCATGACCCTAGACGCTCGGCAGGCAACCATAGCGGGGCTGCGACAACTCGGGCTTGTCGAGGCCAATGCGCCAGTCGACCTGGTGCCGCTTACGGGCGGCGTTGCATCCGACATCTGGGTCGTGCAGAGCGGGCCACGACGGTTTGTGGTCAAGCGTGCTCTGGAAAAGCTGCGAGTTGCGGCGGATTGGCGCGCGCCGGTGAGCCGCAATGCGTCCGAGGTCGCTTGGCTGAAGTTCGCTACCTCGGCAGCACCGAATGCCGTGCCTCGCGTACTCGCGCACAGTCCCGAACTCGGCTTCTTCGCGATGGACTTTCTGGACCCTCCGACCCACCCGGTCTGGAAGCAGGAACTTAGGGCGGGCAGAGTCGACCCCTCGTTCGCGCGCAAGGTGGGAACAACCCTCGCCGCAATTCATGCAAGCACCGCCGACCTGCTCACCATCGCCGGCGAGTTCAATGATGATGCGCTCTTCCGTGCCCTGAGGATCGAGCCGTATCTCGAGTTCACCGCATCCCGTCATCCCGAGATTGCCGAGCCGCTGCTTGCGCTGGGAGCGCGGACGCTCGCGACGCATCGGTCGCTTGTACATGGCGACATCTCGCCAAAGAATATTCTGGCCGGCCCGACTGGGCCGGTGTTCCTCGACGCGGAATGCGCATGGTACGGCGACCCGGCGTTCGATCTCGCCTTCTGTCTGAATCATCTGCTTCTCAAATGCCTGTGGACCCCAGCGGCCGCCTCGGGCTTTCTCGCCGGCTTCGACGCCCTGGCGGAAGGCTATCTGCAGAACGTCCGCTGGGAAGAGGCCCCGGCCCTGGAAGCGCGCGCGGCGGCGCTGCTTCCGGCCCTGCTTCTTGCCCGCATCGATGGCAAGTCCCCCGTCGAGTATCTCACCGATGAAGAGACCAAGTCCTTCGTCCGACGGTTTGCCGTGCCGTTCATCAAAGGCTCGCCGCGAGACCTTGCGACCATTCGCAGCGCGTGGGCCCAGTCACTCGTCGAACTCGGAGTACTCGCATGAGGCACCTCATCAAGCAGATCGTGGGGCGTCGCGTGTGGGACTCCCGCGGTCGTCCCACCGTTGAGGCCGAGGTCATCCTGGAGAGTGGAGCCCGCGGCAGGGCAATCGCGCCTGCGGGCGCCTCGACGGGCTCCGGCGAGGCCCTCGACATGCGGGATGGAGGCCAACATCTTGGCGGATACGACGTTGCGCGAGCCGTCAGCAACGTCAATGGCGAGATCGCGGCTATGCTCATCGGCATGGACGCCGCCGACCAGCAAGCCGTTGACGGGGCGCTGATCGCTCTCGACGGCACGCCGCAGAAATCGCGACTCGGCGGCAACTCCATTATCGCGGTTTCGATGGCCGTGCTGCACGCAGCGGCCGCTGCCTCCGGCCAACCGATCTGGCGCTACCTGGCGAATGGTGCACCGGTACGGATCCCGGTCCCGGAGATCCAGATCTTCGGCGGTGGCGCACATGCTGGGCGTCGCGTCGATATTCAGGACTTTCTCGTCGTATGCCCCTCGGCACGCAGCTTCGACGAAGTGATGGAGCGCACTGCAAATGTCTATCGCGCGGCCGGGAACCTGCTCGCCGAGCAGGACCGCCGCTACGGTGTAGCCGACGAGGGGGGCTGGTGGCCCGCGTTCGACACCAACGAGGAGGCGCTGGACCTTCTGGTACGATCCATTGAGCGGGCCGGCTACATACCCGGCGACGATGTGTGGATTGCTCTCGACGTTGCCGCCTCGGAGTTCGGCCGGAACGGCCGCTACACCCTCGGCCTCGAGAAGCGCGAGCTGGATCGGGATGCCTTGGGCGAGATGCTTGTCGACTGGGTCACTCGCTACCCGATTCTGTCTGTCGAGGATCCTTTCGCCGAGGACGACAAGATGGGCTTCCAGGCATTCGTCGCGGCTGTCGGTCACCGTGTTCAGGTCGTTGGAGATGACCTGTTGGTCACCGACGCCGCCCGCGTCGAGGAAGCTGCACGCGACCGTCTCGCCACTTGTGTTCTGATCAAGCCCAACCAGGCCGGAACGGTCACGGAGACCCACGCCGCCCTGTTGAAAGCACAGGAGCTTGGCCTGGGCGCGATCGTCTCGGCTCGCTCCGGCGAGAGCGAGGATACGACCATCGCGCACCTTGCCGTTGGATGGAATGCAGGCCAGTTCAAGGTCGGTTCCATTACGCGTTCCGAGCGTATGGCAAAGTGGAACGAGATCCTGCGCATTGAGGAGAGTCTGGGCTACGACGCATTCGCGGGGCCGGGTGCGCTCGCGTTTTCTCCCAAAGTGTCAAAGTCAACAGAACAGCTGCGGAGGGGGGCAGAGCAGGATGGCGATGCTTAACGCAACACCACAGGAATTCTCGGGCAAAGCTGCACTCGTTACGGGCACTTCCGGCATAGGTCTCGCATGTGCGATCCGCATAGCTTCAGCGGGTGGCAAGGTTCTCGCCTGCGGCAACGATCACGCGGCCAACGCGACGTTCAATGACATCGCCAAGGACCGTCAGCTCGACATGCGTGCGTGCAGAATCGACGTCTCACAGGAAGTGGAAGTCCGAGACGCCGTGCGTGAAGCGGTTGATCGCTTCGACGGCCTGGACATCATCGTCAACTCTGCGGCGATCCATCCTTTCGGCACGGTCGCGACGACGACCTCGGAAACGTGGGCACGCTGCATGTCGGTCAACGTTGGGTCGATCCACCTGACGGCGCTCGTCGGTATCCCGCACATGGTGCGAAGAGGCGGCGGAGCCATCGTCAACATCTCGTCCGTGCAGGGGCACAACTGCCAGCAGAACGTCGCGGCCTATGTTGCAACCAAGGGGGCTATCCACGCCCTGACACGTGCCATGGCTCTCGATCATGCCGACCAGCGCATCCGGGTGAACTCCGTGAGCCCGGGATCTGTACGCACTCCGCTCCTATCGCTGGCTGCACGAACTTACGGTGGCGAGGGAGTTTCGGAGGAAGAGGCCTTTCAGCGTTTCGGAGCCGCGCATCCGATTGGCCGCATCGGCGAACCTGAAGAGGTGGCCGAACTGGTCGCATTCCTCGCATCAGATCGTGCCGGCTTCATCACAGGTAGTGATTTCCGCATCGACGGTGGGCTGACCGCCGGCATCGGGGTCAAATAGGAGGGGATCATGAAGATCGGACTTGGGCTCTACCGGGAGCAACTAACGCCGGAAAATTTCGCATTCGCCAAACAGGCCGGCGCGACGCATATCGTCGCTCACCTGACCAATTATTTCAAAGGTGCCGATCCGACCATCAGCTCCGGCAGTAGCGACGCCGGGTGGGGCGACTGTTCGGATGACACGCTCTGGAACTTCGACGAGATGTCCGCGCTCGTCGCGAATGTACGCGCGGCTGGCCTCGAACTTGCCGCCATCGAGAACTTCTCTCCGAAGTTCTGGTACGACATCCTTCTCGACGGGCCCGAGCGTGATCGTCAGATGGATGGTCTAAAGCAGTTGGTACGCGACGCTGGTCGGGCGGGTGTCCCTTGCATCGGCTACAACTTCTCGCTCGCCGGAGTTTACGGTTGGACCCGAGGTCCCTATGCGCGGGGCAACGCGGACTCGGTCGGATTTGGCATGGAGCCGGTCGATCAATCGCTACCGTTGCCGGACGGCGTGGTCTGGAACATGCGCTATCGGCGACCCATTGCCGGTGCTGCCGCGGTGTCGGCCGACACCAATCAAATGTGGGATCGCCTGAGCCGTTTCCTCGTCGAGCTGGTTCCTGTCGCGGAGGAAGTCGGAGTCGTCCTCGCGGCCCACCCCGACGACCCGCCGGCGGAACAGTTGCGTGGTACGGCTCGGCTGGTGAACCGACCCGAAAAGTTCGACCGGCTGATGGGGATCGTGAACTCGCCCGCCAATGGGCTCGAACTCTGCCTCGGCACTCTCCAGGAAATGCCCGGGGGTGACATCTACGAGCACGTTCGGCGCTTCGCCCGGTCCGGGCGTATCGGATACATCCACTTCCGCAACGTCAAGGGCAAGGTCCCCCACTACTACGAGGCGTTCGTCGATGAAGGCGATATCGACATGGCGGAGATCGTTCGCATCCTTCGGGATGAGAATTATCAAGGCGTGCTGATCCCCGATCACACGCCTGCCATGTCCTGCCAATCGCCGTGGCACGCCGGAAAAGCCTATGCGCTTGGCTACATGAAGGCTTTGGTGAAGAACGCCGATGCCCTTGGAGCATCGTGGTCGTTGGCAGCCGCCGCCGAATAGGAGCTTAGAGATGTCCCATTCTGAAGTCGTCTGTGTGGCCCCTGTGGGCGATCGGTGTGGTGAGGCGGCGGTGTGGTCCCACCAGGAAAACGCCATCTACTGGGTCGATGTCATGCGCTTTCTGGTGCATCGGCTGGACTGCGCCAGCGGGTCAGTTCGCTCCTGGCATTTCATGGAGCCGGTTGTAGCGCTGGCCCTAACGTCCGACCCGGATCGGATGCTCGTCGCGCTGGCTTCGAAGCTAGTCTACTGGTGGCCAAAGACCGACGTCCGACGCGATCATGGATTCAGTATCGAGGGGTATCCTGAGGTGCGTCTC
Source organism: Devosia sp. (assembly GCF_035944845.1). Lineage (GTDB taxonomy): Bacteria > Pseudomonadota > Alphaproteobacteria > Rhizobiales > Devosiaceae > Devosia_A. The sequence goes on from NZ_DASZAW010000025.1 coordinate 13,542, forward strand.
AACGACGGTCGGGCCGATCCGATTGGCAATTTCTGGCTCGGCTCGATGAAGAACAATCTCGATACCGACGCCGAGCTCAAAGAAGGCGGAAAAGGCCACGGCGTGCTCTTCCGGGTTGCCTCGGATGGGTCGGTCAGCCGCTGGCGCGACGGCCTGGGCATCTCCAATACCCTTTGCTGGAGTCCCGCGGGGGATCGCTTCTACTTTGGCGATACGCTGGAGAACGAATTGTATGAGTATGACTTCGCGAGCGCCGACGCCTCCGTACGCAACGAGCGCAGCTATTTTGCTGGTTTCGACCGCGGCCTGCCGGACGGCTCTTCGATCGACTCGGAAGGCTATGTCTGGAACTGCCGTTTTGGCGGAGGATGCATTGTACGCGTCAGTCCCCTGGGCCAGGTAGATCGCGTCGTCGAAATGCCGGTCCAAAACGTTACGACCTGCACCTTTGGTGGGCCCGACCTGAAAACCCTGTTCGTTACCTCCGCGTCGATCGTGTCGCCGCGAGGCAACCGGCTAGCTGGCAGTCTCTTCTCGATGCAGGTCGATGTCCCTGGGATGGCCGAGAACCGATACCTGCTGGATGAGTAACCTGGACAGGCGGAGCCAATTGACTGAGCGTCGTGCTGTAGCCTGGGCTCACGGCTGCTTTGCTGTCCAATCGTTGGGCGGCATGATGGGTCCTGCCACCTTTGTATTGCCAGATGGCCGTCAGGTCAGTCCCTTACATATTGCTTCCTGGGGCACCGATCCCGGGCGGGCGGGTTTGCCCGGGGTACTGCGCGAGTTGCGCGGCGAATGGCCGTGCGTACCGTTCGGGACAGATGCCATTCGCGACCTGCCGTCGGCTTGGACACCATCAGGGCCGACGTTCGCGGGAGCGGACGTTCCACATGGCTTTGGCTCTAATCATCACTGGCGATACGCTGATGCCCCAGAGGGCAGTGTCGAGATGGTGCTCGACTATCCAGAAGACCATCCAGTGCAGCGCTTGCATCGACGAATCGTCGCCGACCCTGCCGCGCCAGCCCTGGACTTCGAGCTTGAGATCCAAGTCCGACAAGCCTGCCGCTTGCCCATTGGACTGCACCCAACATTCCGCCTGCAGCCAGGAGATGACCTACATCTCGAGCCCGGTTCGTATGATCATGTTCGCACGTTTCCTGGGACGGTCGAAGCGGGCGCCTCCTTGTTCCTGCCAGATGAGCGCTTCGACAGGCTAGATCGGGCGCCCACGCGCTCCGGCGGAACCCTCGATGCTACCCGACTGCCGCTTGATCAGGACGTCGAAGATCTGTTGCAGTTGGTCGGGACCGGTGGTCACGTCGGTTTGCACTTCGGGCGCGAAGGCTACGTCGCTCGCCTTTCCTGGCAGCCCGAACACTTCCCGAGTCTCCTGTTTTGGTTCAGCAACCGTGGTCGTGCGGCCTTTCCTTGGAACGGCAAGCACCTCGCCCTGGGGGTTGAACCGATCTGCTCGGCCTTCGATCTTGGTCCGGCTATTTCGACCGCCAGCAACCCAATTGCGGAATCTGGTTTCCCGACGGCAATCGAACTCGATCCCAGCTCGCCATTCATCACCCGCTATCGCCTTGAAGTTAGCAGCAGAACCACATGAGCATTCCCATTATCAGGATCAAAACTAACCAGCCCGTGCCGGTTGATTCAGTGGTCATATCTATCCTGGAACGGACCGATCAACGCGTAGCGGTGGTCGGTCGATACGTGAACGGACCGGGTGGTGCTGGGTGGGTGGAGAGCGAGTCAACGGATGTGGCGGGTGCGATCGAGGCAGCATCTGCCGAGGCGGGTACTCAACGTGATGGTGTGGTTTTCGTTTACTTTAGCAATACTGGCATCTGGGATCCGAAGTGGGGCGAATGGACCTGGCTAAGGCGCTCGCATCCCCAACGAGCTGCTTGGAGCACCTCCGTTCGTCCCAGTTGAGGGCATCTCAATGTCCGCTTTTGACGGTGAGGCCCAACTGATCGCTGTAACACGCTCAGCGAACCTCTCCGCTGGATGCCCGGATGGCACTGAGGATCTGGGTCGGGTCCGGTAATAGGCCTTGGCACGCGCCGCTCCTGTTACCATCTCGGCCGAAAAGGCCCGAACCAGCGGCGTCTAGTCGTGCGGGTCGAGCAGGGCGGCTGGATGACGGCGTCGTTTCCAGACGGGTCGTGCCGCCATAGGGGTCAAGCCCAGTTGAAATCAACCTCCGCGTTCGCGGCATCTGGTTGTACCGGTAGAGCGACAGGCGTCGTTCCAAGCTCAGCTGCCAAGGGCCACGATTGCGATCACCTCTCGCGCCGCCGGGCTCCGATCACATTCGTGCAAGCACCGTCGATGATTGCTGGCTGAGACGTCGAGACTCCGTGGGCGCCCCTGCCTCAATTGACATCGCAAATCTGCTACGTTACCAATCATCCCATTGATAGGATGAATGGAACAATACGCCATCTGAATGGATGGAGTATGTGGAGGAGGAACCAATGAACGATATGACGAACAAGGGCTCTGGATGGTCGCGCCGTCGGGTGCTGACAACTGCTGCCGGCGGCCTTGCCCTGGCCGCTGCCAGCGGCTTTCCGATGCCGGCGATCGCACAGACCAAGAAGCTCACCTATTGGGGTGGCATGATCCTGTCGGACGTGGCGAACAAGATGCTCGTCGACACGATCACTGCCTGGGGTGCCGCCAACGGCATCGAGACCGAAGTGGTGATGATCAATCAGAACGAGACCACGCAGAGAGTATCGGCGGCGGTTTCTTCCAACACCATGCCGGATGCGCTCGACGTCGGCCTCGACCTGCTGCTGCTGCTGTCGCGGCAGAACCAGTTCGTTCTTATCGATGAGCTCTACAAGAAGGTCGGCGAGGCCCAGGGCGGCTGGTTTGAAGGGCTGGATCGCGCAGCAGATACGTCTGCCCTTGCCGGCGGCCGCACCGGTCTACCGTTCGGCATCAGCGGTAACCTGCTCCTCCGTCGTAAGGACCTGCTGGAGCCCGCCGGCTTCGCCGAACCCCCCGCTACCTGGGAAGAGTTGGTCACTCAGGCGACTGCCGTCGACGCTTCGCCGGTTTCCGGGCTTGGTCTCGCACTTTCCAACGTTGCCGACGGGAACGTGCAGATGAGCGTGCTGCAGTCTTATGGCGGCCGTATCGCCGACGACGCAGGCAAGAAAGTCACCATCAAGTCCGAAGAAACCCGGACCTACCTGACCTGGCTGAAGGACGCCTGGGACAAGGGGGTGTTCCCTCCGGGCAACACGACCTGGGACGGCGGAGGCGACAACCAGGCCTATCTCTCTGGACAGGCTGCCTTCATCGCCAATACCGGCTCGGTCGGCATTGCTGCCAGCAAGGACGATCCGGAACTGTTCGAAGCGAGCGCCTTCTCACCGCTCCCGGCCGGTCCTAAAGGTCAGATTACCCCAATCACCCCGCAGGCGCGTGCCATCACCAAGGGGAGCGTCGTGCAGGACGAAGCCAAGGCGTTGCTCGAGCACCTCTCCAACCCCGAGTTCATGAATGCCTACTTCAACGTGGCGATCTATGGCCCAGTTCTGAAGAACCAGGAGCAGCTTCAGGCGTTTGACGGTACCAACAGCATCCTCACGGGCCTTCTCGGTCTCGCCAAGGCGGGCACGGCGCCGGCCTATCCGGACATCTACAACGCAGCCTATGCGGACGTGTCGTCGAACTTCATCGTCCCCAAGATGGCGCAGCGCGTTGTGATCGACAGCTGGGACTTCGACAAGGCGATGGACGAGGCCCAGTCGTCGGCTCAGGCGATCTACGACAAGTACTGACCCATAATTCCTCCCAACTGCCGCGGATGGCTCAGCGTCATCCGCGGACTTGTTCGGAGCACAACACGCCGACCTGTGTGAGGACTAGAGCGCAATGGCGATCGCCACTCGAACGGATGACACTCAAAACCGCTGGCGACTACCGAACGGCTTTAGAGTCAAGATCTTCGCCTACGCCCTCGTCGCCCCGGTGGTGCTGTTAATCCTCGGGCTCGTCGCATACCCATTCCTGTTCGCCATCTACGTGTCGTTCACCGACCAAGTGGTCGGCAGCGTCGGCAACTTCATCGGCTTCAAGAACTTCGAATACCTCGCCGGCACCGCAACGTTCTGGAGCGCCATCTGGAACACCATCGTCCTTGTGTTGGTATCGGACGCACTGAAGCTCTTCATCGGCCTCGGCCTGGCGCTGCTGGTGCACCAGAATCTCCCCGGGCGCGGCCTGTTCCGCTCGTTCCTGATGCTGCCCTGGGCGATGCCCGCCTTCGTCGCCTTCCTCATCTGGCGCGTGCTGTATCAGCCGATCGGCGGCGGCATTAATCTCATTCTGACGCAGACCGGGCTTTACCCACAAGTGATCGACTGGCTCGGCCAACGCTCAACCGCGATGGGCTCAGTGATAGTTGCGTCGGTGTGGCGCGGCTTCCCATTCTGGTTCGTCTCCATCCTCGCGGCGCTGCAATCGGTGCCCAAAGAGCTGCACGAGGCAGCCGTCGTTGATGGCGCCAACATATGGCAGCGCTTCTGGACAGTGACCGTGCCGGGCATTTTGCCGGTCGTCATCATCACGATGGTCCTGAGTTCGATATGGACCGCCAATGCCTTCGAGCATGTCTGGCTGCTCACCGCCGGTGGTCCGTCCGACGCAACAATGGTGTTCCCGGTGCTGGCCTATTTCGGCATGCAGACGCAGCGCATCGGCGAGGCGGCAGCCGTCTCCGTCTACATGCTGCCGGTACTCGCTATCCTCGTGCTGTTCGCCACTTCGCTGATGATGCGGAAGGAAGACTGATGGCCCTCGCCATGACCAACTTTGTTGCCTCAGCCAAAGCGCCCACGAAAGCGCAACGCCGTCTCTGGACCGGCCGAGTCGTCACCTATGTCGTGTTGATCGTCGCGGTGCTGCTTGTGCTGCTGCCGATCTACTGGATGATCATCACCTCGCTGAAGCTGCCGCGCGAGATTTACCGCGTGCCCTCGCTGTGGCCGAAGACCCTTACCCTCGACAATTTTTCGAAGCTCCTTGCTGACGGCAATTTCGTTCTCGCCATCCGCAACAGCTTTATCGTCTCAACCACCGTCACCTTGATCTCGGTGACCATCTCGTCCTTCGCCGCCTATTCGATGGTGCGGTTCCGCTACCGCTTCCGCGGGCTGTTCGGCCGGCTTATCCTCTTCGCCTATCTGACGCCTGGCTCTCTGTTGTTCATCCCGTTGTCGATCGTCATGGCGCAGCTGCACCTCGGCAATTCGCTGGTCGGGCTGGTGCTGGTGTACCTCACCTTCTCGCTACCGCTCTCGACCTGGCTGCTGCAGAGCTATTTCCGCGGCGTCCCCCGTGAGCTCGAGGAACAGGGGATGATCGATGGGCTGACCCGGTTCGGTGCGCTGATCCGCATCGTGTTGCCGTTGTCGGCACCGGGCATCGCCGCGGTTGCCATCTTCACCTTCACCGGCGCCTGGAACGAGTTGCTGTTCGCGCTGGTCCTCATCGCGTCCGAAAGCCAGCGCACGGCACCGCTGGCGCTTAACTATCTCATCACGAGCGACGCCCTGCCCTGGGGGCCGTTGATGGCTGGTGCTGTCATCTCCTCTGTGCCGCTGATGGTCCTCTATTTCGTTGCCCAGCGTTTCATGGTCGCCGGCATGACCGAGGGAGCGGTCAAAGGCTGAAGCCCATAGTCAACATCCCCGATGCCAGAGCGCTTCACAGCACAGCACCATCCGCGTTCCAGCATTTGCGGTGCGTCGGCGGGGTACCCGACCTCGAAGACAACATGGCATCGCGAGCAGGCACAGTTGACTGTCCGCCTTACGCCAGAAGCTGTCGTTTGGGTGCTGGCGTCCGGCGGGGATTGTCTTGTCGTCAGTGGTACCAAGATAGTAGTTCGGCAGGCCTTCCAGCTGCGGGCAACGACCTTACCAGGTGTGGCGCCTTTGCGCAGTTGTGTGCCAGCGATGCCCGGCGAGATGCTCTAGCGTCGCTGCACATGCAGCACGGCGCCCTCAAGGTTCTTCAGCACAGGCTGGTAGCCGATGCGTGCCCACGCCCGTCCGCTCATCGCCACGTCCTGGCCCTCGATCGTATAGACAGCAGACGGCTCGAGCCCATCGATGCGAAGTGTCTCGTTGTCGGTCGCCCGCTCGCGGAATCCCCGATGGACGAACAGGACGGCCTCCGACTTATCCTTGGCCACATAAATGAAACCGCTGATTGAGCCATGCGTGGGCGGGGCCAGGCGGTAAAGGTCGCCACGTGTGATCACGTGCCGAAGCGACTTGTAGCGGGCGATGTGCTGGGTAGCAGCGCTGCACTCCGCCTCTGACCACTGCGCCAGGTCA
>NZ_DASZAW010000026.1:0-4491 GCF_035944845.1 Devosia sp.
GATGAAGGCGATCCAGCGCGAGCTGGGCGACGGCGAGGAAGGCTCGAACGAGCTGACCGAGCTCGAAGAGAAGATCAAGAAGACCAAGCTTTCGAAGGAAGCCCGCATCAAGGCCGACGGCGAGCTGAAGAAGCTCAAGACGATGAGCCCGATGTCGGCTGAAGCGACGGTCGTTCGCAACTATCTCGACTGGCTGCTGACGCTGCCCTGGGGCAAGAAGAGCAAGGTCAAGCGCGACCTGGTCTACGCCGAGCAGGTGCTGGACGAGGATCACTATGGCCTCGAGAAGGTCAAGGAGCGCATCCTCGAGTACCTGGCGGTGCAGTCGCGCACCGGCAAGCTCAAGGGCCCGATCCTCTGCCTCGTCGGCCCTCCGGGTGTCGGCAAGACTTCGCTCGGCAAGTCGATCGCCAAGGCGACCGGCCGTGAGTTCGTGCGCATGGCGCTCGGTGGCGTCCGTGACGAGGCCGAGATCCGTGGCCACCGCCGGACCTATATCGGTTCGATGCCCGGCAAGGTGATCCAGTCGCTCAAGAAGGCGGGCAAGAACAATCCGCTGTTCCTGCTCGACGAGATCGACAAGATGGGCCAGGACTTCCGTGGCGATCCGTCGTCGGCGCTGCTCGAAGTGCTCGACCCGGAGCAGAACAACACGTTCGCCGACCACTATCTGGAGGTCGACTTCGACCTGTCGGACGTGATGTTCGTTACCACGTCGAACACGCTCAACATCCCCGGCCCGCTGATGGACCGCATGGAGATCATTCGCCTCTCGGGGTACACCGAAGAGGAGAAGTTCGAGATCGCCCGGCGCCACCTGATCCCGGAGACGCTGAAGGAGAACGGCCTGCAGCCCAAGGAATTCGTCATCGACGATGACCAGTTGATGGCCGTGGTCCGCAACTACACCCGCGAAGCCGGCGTGCGTAACCTGAAGCGTGAGCTCAGCAAGCTGATGCGCAAGGCCGTGCGCGACATCCTGGTCAAGAAGTCGACCAAGGTGGTCATCACTCCGGAACTACTCGAGGAATATCTCGGGCCGGCGTTCTTCCGGAACGACAAGATCGATGCCGAGCCGCAGGTCGGCGCGGTGACGGGCCTCGCCTGGACTTCGGTCGGTGGCGAGATCCTGACGATCGAAGGCGTGATGACGCACGGCAAGGGCCGTATGACGGTGACCGGCAACCTCAAGGAAGTGATGAAGGAATCCATCACTGCGGCGTCCGGTTACGTGCGTTCGCGGGCCGTCGAGCTCGGCATCAAGCCGCCGCTGTTCGACACGCGCGACATCCACCTGCACGTGCCGGAAGGCGCGACGCCGAAGGATGGCCCGTCTGCCGGTATTGGCATGGCCACGGCGATCGTTTCGCTGATGACCGGCATTCCGGTGCGGCACGACATCGCCATGACCGGCGAAGTGACGCTGCGCGGCCGTGTGCTGCCGATTGGCGGGCTCAAGGAAAAGCTCCTTGCGGCACTCCGCTCGGGCATCAAGACTGTCCTCATCCCCGAGGAGAACACGCGTGATCTCAAGGAGATCCCGAAGAACGTGACCGAGGGCATGGAGATTATCCCGGTGAGCCGGATGGACGAGGTGCTGAGCCGCGCCCTGATCCGCCAGCCCGAGCCGATCGAGTGGAAGTACGACGACGACAAGCCGGCGGCCGTGCCGGTGGTCGAGACTTCGGTCGACGGCGACGAAAGCGGCGCGAGCCTGCCGCACTGAGCCGGTCTTTGAACGATGAAACTGGAAGCGGCGCCCTAGGGCGCCGTTTTCGTTGCTGCGCTGCAGAGTTAGGCCAAAGGTTCATGTAGTTCGCCACGAAATCTTCACGGACGTCCGACTAGCTGCAGGTTGGACATCGCTGGAGAAGCAAATGCGAAGCATGTGGGCCTTGGGAATAGCCACGCTATTGGCAGCCGCCATCTCGATGGCAGGATCGTCGTTCGCCCAGGACACTCGAACCGAGACGGTGAAGTTCAAGCGCGGGGCGAGCAGCACGTCGATCGAGGACAGCATTACCGGCTACGAGAGCGTGAGCTATATCGTCGGGGTCAGTGCCGGGCAGCGGATGAGCGTCGAGCTCGATACCGACAATACCAGCAATTATTTCAACATCACGGCGCCCGGCGCGTCGGCGGCGCTGTTCATCGGCTCGACCTCGGGCAACAGCACATCGTTCGTCATCCCGTCGAGCGGCGACTACAAGGTCGATGTCTACCTGATGCGCAATGCGGCGCGCCGGGGCGAGGCCGCGAACTACGACCTGACTATCGCCGTCGAGGGCAAGGCCGCCGCACTGGCGCCGAGCAAGCCCGCGCCAAGCAAGCCGGCTGCGGATTTTGCCGATGGGCTCGCCGGCGGACCGGATTTCTGGCAGGTGCATGGCCTCAAGCGCGGCGACACGCTGAATGTGCGTGCCTCGGCTGCGTCAGGGGCATCTGTCCTCGGTGTGCTCGACGAGGGCGACGTGATACGCAACCTCGGCTGCAAGATGAACGGCTCTACCCGCTGGTGCCGGGTCGAGGATCAGACCGGCCTTACTGGCTGGGTGTCGGGAAAGTACCTGCACGAATCGACCCGGGCCCCGAGCCCGTCGCGCCCGGTGAGCCCGCCGCCGACCAGCCAGCCGCCGGTCAGCTCCGACGATGGCGTGCCGGTCGCGATGATGCCGCGCTATTGCGCGGGCGAAGCTTCGGCGCAGTTCGGGGTGCGCCCGCAGGACATCACCACCAACGCAGCGTTCAAGAGCGGCAAGCTCTACGTCTCGCAGGGCTGGTTCGACGGCGCGGGGGGCAGCACCTTCTTCAACTGCTATTTCAAGCAGGACGGCACGTTCATCGCCGTGAACTGACAGCCGGGCGGAGCGCCTCTTACGAAGCCGACGGCGCCTTGGGGCGCCGTCGGCGGTTTCTGGCCGCCCGCGTGCCGCCGGGTGAGCGGCAGCACATCCACCCGCCCACCACGATCGCGGATTCTCGCTCTGGTGTAACGCCCGCGTGATCACCATCTAGGCATTTCGGTTGCAGCGGCAAACGAGAACGAATATAGAACACGCCCCGCGTGTCAGCCGGCTGGAGGGCCCCGAGTTGAACAAGGCACTGATCATCATTCTGGCCGCGGTGACACTCGATGCCATCGGCATCGGGCTGATCTTTCCGATCCTGCCGCGCCTGCTCGAGGACGTCACTCATACCGGTGAAGTGACGATGATCATCGGCATCATGCTGGCGCTCTATTCGGCGATGCAGTTCCTGTTCTCGCCGGTGCTGGGCGTGCTCAGCGACCGCTATGGGCGCCGGCCGGTGCTGCTGGTGTCCCTCGCCGGCGCAGCGATCGACTACCTGGTGATGGCGTTCGCGCCGGAACTCTGGATGCTGGTGCTGGGCCGCGCCGTCGCCGGCATCACCAGCGCCAACATGGCGGTAGCGACCGCCTATATCACCGACATTTCCGCCGAGGAGGAGCGGGCCAAGCGCTTTGGCCTCTTCCACGCCATGTTCGGCATCGGCTTCATCATCGGGCCGGTGATCGGCGGGATCCTGGGCGACATCTGGGTGCGGGCGCCGTTCCTGGTGGCGGCCGGGCTCAACGCGGTCAATTTCGCGCTGGCGCTGTTCGTGCTGCCGGAATCGCGGCCGGGCGATGCGAGCGCCAAGTTCGATTTCGCCACGCTCAACCCGTTCCGGCCGCTCGGCTGGGCCTTCAGCTTCACCGCGTTGCTGCCGCTGATGGCGATCTTCGTCATCATGAACTTCGTCGGCACCATGTACGGCACCATCTGGGCGCTGTTCGGCCAGGACATGTTCCAGTGGAACGGGCTGATGATCGGGCTGTCGCTTGGCGCCTTCGGGTTGTTCCATGCCGGCGCGCAGGCGCTGCTGACCGGCCCCGCGGCGGCGCGGCTGGGTGAGCGCTGGGCCATGGTCCTGGGAATGACATGCGAGCTGACGGCCCTGCTGATTCTGGGCTTTGCGACGCAGGGCTGGATCCTGTTCGCGCTGGCCCCGCTGTTCGCGCTCGGCGGCATCGGCATGCCGGCGCTGCAGTCGCTCACCACGCAACAGGTTGATGCCGACAATCAGGGCAAGCTCCAGGGCGTGTTGGCGAGCCTCGTCAGCCTCTCGGCGGTGTTCGGTCCGATCTTCTTCTCGGCGGTGTATTTTGCCCTCAAACCGACCTGGCCGGGATTGATCTGGATCGTCGGCGGAGCCGTGTATTTGCTGGCGTTGCCGCTACTTTTGGGCATCCGTCGGACGCGTGTCGCCACAGTGACGCCCGACGGCTGACAAAGTTGAGCCAGAATTGACGCTTCATTAACAGAATTGCTGTGCCTCACTTGCGGAAAAGCCCGGATTTCCTTGCGTTCCGAGCAGAATCGAAGAAGGGTCACGGCGTTTTGGTTCGCCTCCAAAGGGCGGGCATCCCACAGTGAGGAAACGCTATGTCTAACAAGAACGATCTGATCGGCGTCGTCGCCGACAAGGCGG
>NZ_DASZAW010000027.1:0-44783 GCF_035944845.1 Devosia sp.
GTATATAGGCGCATTATTCCCCCTCAGGATGAACCACGAGGCGGGGCGGACCGGAAGAACCCGGCCGCGCCTCAAGGAGAGATTTATCATGGCCACGCCCCTACTGATGCCCAAGGCAACCGCCGTCTGGCTGGTCGACAATACCGCGCTCTCGTTCGAGCAGATCGCCGCCTTCTGCGGGTTGCACCCACTCGAAGTGCAGGGTGTCGCCGACGGCGACGTCGCCAGCGGCATCATGGGCGTCAACCCCCTGCAGAATGGCCAGCTGACCCGCGAGGAGATCGAGAAGGCCGAGGCCGATCCGAACTACCGCATGAAGATCTCGGACCCCAAGGTCCGCGTTGCTGCACCCAAGCGCAAGGGCCCGCGCTACACTCCCATCTCGCGCCGCAACGAGCGCCCCAACGCCATCAAATGGCTGCTGCGCAACCACCCCGAGATGAAGGACGCGCAGATCATGCGTCTCGTCGGCACCACCAAGTCGACCATCGACGCGGTGCGTGAAGGCACGCACTGGAACAATGCCAACATCACCCCGATGGACCCGGTGACCCTCGGCCTCGCCAGCCAGATCGACCTCGATCTGGAAGTGAGCCGCGCCTCGAAGGGCGCCGCGCCGGGCGATATTGCCGAGCAGGGTACCATGCTGCTCACCGCCGAAGAGGCGCTGGCCGGCGCCCACCGGGCCGGCATGGACCTTGCCGAGGACGATGAGGGCGCCGAACGCCGTCCCGAGCGCGAAGAAGAGCTGGACGCCGACTCGGTGTTCGCCAAGCTGAAGTCGCTGAAGGGCGATTCCGAAGAGTAAGGGCCGGACGCGGGCAGCAGAGATGGAAATCAACCTGCTGCTTGCGATATTCGTGCTTCTTGCCGCCACGGTATTGCTCGTCCCGCTGTTCAAGTGGGCCGGGCTTGGCACCATTCTCGGCTACCTCGCCGCCGGTGTGCTGATCGGCCCCTACGGGCTGGCGCTGGTCTCCGACACCGATCTGATCCACCAGATCGCCGAGTTCGGCATCGTCATGATGCTGTTCCTGATCGGCCTCGAGGTCGACGGCACCGAACTCTGGCGCATGCGCAACAAGGTGTTCGGCCTGGGCCTGACCCAGATGGCCGCGACCACCGTCGTCGTCGCCCTGCTGGCCCGGCTGATCGGCTTTGTCTGGGCCGATGCCCTGGTGGTCGGCCTGGCGCTGGCGATGAGCTCCACCGCCATTGCCATGCAGTCGGTCGACCAGCGCAACATCACCAAGACCGATACCGGCCGGGCCTCCCTGGCGATCCTCCTGGTGCAGGACGTGGCGGTAATCCCTATCCTCGCAATTATCCCGCTGCTCACCACCATGGGCGGCTCGCCCATCGAGGCGATCGGCGAAAACGTCATCGAGGCTGTCGACAACCCGATCGACTGGTGGATCGCCTTCGTCGTGGTCGGTGCCTTTGCCGCGGCGTTGCTCGGCTCGCGCTTCGTCATCCGGCCGCTGATGAGCTGGCTGGCGCGGACCCGCGTGCCGGAGGCTTTCACTGCCTTCGCGCTGGCGCTGGTGATCGGCGCAGCCCTCGTCACCGAGAGTTTTGGCCTGTCGCCGGCGCTCGGCGCTTTCCTCGGTGGTGTACTGCTGGCCGACAGCGAGTACCGCCATGAGCTCGAAAGCAACCTGCAACCCTTCAAGGGCCTGCTGCTCGGGCTGTTCTTCATTACCGTGGGCATGTCGATCGCCTTCAAAGTGGTGATCGAGAATCCGCTGCTGGTGCTGGCGCTGGTGGTGGCGCTGATCGGCCTCAAGATGCTGGTGCTGTTCGTCCTCGCCACCTTCTTCAAGATGCATGTCGCCGAGCGGCTGCTGCTCGCCGTGCTGCTCAGCCAGGCCGGCGAGTTCGCCTTCGTCATCCTGCAGTTCGCCCGTACCGCCGGCAACCTCTCGGGCCCCGAGGTGGAACTGCTGACCGTGGTGGTGGCGCTATCGATGGCGACGACGCCGTTCCTGATCTTCCTCTACGATCGGCTTTGGGCGCCGCGGCTCAACCGCAATGACGACCCCGAGCTTCCGCCAGGTCCCGACGTGCCCAACCCGCACGACCGGGTGATCGTCCTCGGGTACGGCCGTTTCGGCCAGATCGTCACTCGCCTGCTGCGTGCCCAGGGCTTCGAGATGACACTGATCGACGACGATCCGGCGCAGATCGAGCTGGTCAAGCGCTTCGGCGTCAAGGTGTTCTACGGCGATGGCGGACGGCTCGAGATCCTGCGCGCCGCCGGTGCCGACAAGGCCAGGATGATCGTCATCGCCGTCGCCGGCGGTGAGCGCATCCTGGGGATCGCCGAACTGATCCGCCGCAACTATCCCGATATCATCGTTGCCGCCCGCGCCGTCGACCGCTCGCATGCCCATGACCTGATGGCGCTCGGCGTACAGGTGATCGAGCGCGAGACCTTTCGCGCCGCCATCAAGCTCGGCGAGCACGCCCTCGTCGCCCTCGGCCGCCCCAGGAAGGAGGCCCACCGGGTCGCTGAGGCGTTCGAGCAGCACGATACCCGCATGCTGCACGAGAGCTACGCCGTGCGTCACGACCAGGTCGCCTATATCGGCTTCGTCCGCCGCTCGACCGAAATGCTCGATGCGGTGATGAAAGCCGATCGCGAACAGCATCCGGAAGCGGGGCATTCTGCGCGACGCGATATTGACAACCAGCCGCCGCAGGCATCCGAGTAGCGACCGCTATTCGTCCCTCCGGTTCCTCCCCCCATGTCCCCCGATCTTACTTTCTGGGCCGTCGCGGTTCTCGCGGTCTTCATCGTCGCCTTGAGCAAATCTGGCCTCGTGGGCAGCCTGGGGCTGGTCGGTGTGCCGCTCCTGAGCCTGGTGATACCGGCGCGCGACGCGGCGGGCATGATGCTGCCGCTGCTGCTGGTCATGGATGCCATCGCGATCTGGACCTATCGCAAGGATGCCGACTGGCGCATCCTCAGGATCATGCTGCCCGGCGCCTTTGTCGGCACCATCATCGGCTGGGTGCTGTGGAGCTTCGTTTCCGACGCCATGGTGCTGCTGTTCGTCGGTATCCTGACGCTGCTGTTCATCCTCGATGCACTGCTGCCGCTGCGCAAGAAGCTCGAGGGCCTGCCGCCGTCACGACCATGGGGCACATTCTGGGGCGGCGCCGCTGGCTTTACCAGCTTCATCAGCCACACCGGCGGCCCGCCATTCCAGATCTATGTGCTGCCCCAGAAGCTGAGCCCGGTGATCTTTTCCGGCACGACGGCGTTCTTCTTCGCCATCGTCAACACCGCCAAGCTGGTACCGTACTTCTTCCTGGGACAGCTCAACGTCGCCAATCTCGAGCGTGCCGCAATCCTCGCGCCGCTGGCCATCGCGGGCGTGATTCTCGGGGTGTTTCTGGTCCGCCGCATCTCGGTGAAACGGTTCTACCAGCTTACGTATTGGCTGGTGTTCCTGCTGTCGTTGAAACTGATTTATGATGGCGCGGTCGGGGTGTTTTTCACCAGCCCTGTCGCCTGAGGCAACAAGAGCAACAAGATGAGCATCGACTATCGCCTCGACCACATCGCGCTGCTGGTCCGCGATCTCGACGAAACGGCAAGGTTCCTCACCGAGGTGCTGCAGATCCGCGAGGTGCCCGACCCGATGGGCGGCACCCATATCCGCTGGTTCGAGTTCGGCAACAGCCAGCGCTTCCACATCCAGGCCGGCGACATCAGCCGCACGCATGTGGAAAAGCGCACGCATTTCGCGCTTTCCGCGCCGGATTTCGAGGCTGTGCTCGCACATCTGCGCAGCGTAGGTGCAACGTTCTCTGACATGCAGGGCAATCCGGGCGCCGTGAACACCCGCCCCGACGGCATGCGCGCGGTGTTTTTGCAGGATCCCAACGGCTACTGGTTCGAGATCAACGACTTCAAGTGAGAGGCAGTCGGCAATAGGCAGTCGGCAGTCGTAAGAATCAAGGGCCTCCGCTCTCCCATTCGCCTCCACCGCTCCCTACTGCCGACTGCCTACTGCCGACTGCCCTTGCTTTCCCAACAAAAAAGGCCGCGGCGCTTGCCGTGGCCCTCACAACTGCATTGGATTTTTTTGGTTTCCTCAGGCGTCGCTGTGCATGCGCGCCAATTGGTCCTTGATCTCCAGTTTCTTCCGTTTCAGCGCCGCGACGAACATGTCGTCGTGGCTGGGGTGGCTCATTTCATCCTCGATCTTGCGGTCCAGTTCCCGGTGACGCCGTTCGAGAGACTCGATGTGGCCTTCGGTCGTCATGACAACTCCTCTCCAGCTTTTCGGACCCCTGATCGTCACAAAAAATTCACGCGCTGTCGACGTGCAAGACTGCAACACCTCCCCTGGCGCGCAAAATCAGGTGCAAATCTCCAATCGATCGGCTAACCCTTTTGGTACAGGCATTTCGCCTCGCTGAGGGACCGGTCAACCGCTGCGATGCTGCCGCTTACCAAGGAACAAGAAGCTGCGCTCGGTCTGGAACTGGCTGCAAAACGCCAGGAACATGCCGACCTCGACGCCGCCATCCACACCCTCTCGTCCTCCGGCTACTCCGATCAGATGCTGATTCAGCGGATGAAGAAGCGCAAGCTCACGCTGAAGGATCGCATCGTGCAGCTCGAGAACATCCTGCTTCCCGACATCATCGCCTGACCTCGCGCGTTCGGCGCACCGACCTCAACGCCTGCGTCTGCGCGCCGCGCTCCACATTCACCGCGGAGCATGCTACACAGCTGACCGACCGCTGGTCGGTTCGTGAATTGACGCGTGCGACTGTCCTTGGGAGGGCGGAATGCCGTTTCCTCGAATTGTGAAGCCGGCGCCGGCTCGGCGTGATGAGATTCTCGATGCGGCGCAGCGACTGTTCGCCCGCAACGGCTACGACTCGACCTCGGTCAGCCAGATCATCGCCGAGGTCGGGGTGTCGAAAGGCGCGTTCTACCACCACTTCGAATCGAAGGAGGATCTGGTCGAGGCCCTCGCCTGCCGCTACGCGCGCCAGACTGCGGCGCTGACCGAAGCGGAACTCTCGGACCCCACGCTCGATGCGTTCTCGAAACTTGCCGGCTTCCTCGGCACCATGCGCCGCCACAAGACCGAGACGGCAGCGGAACTGCGCGCCACGTTCGAACCAATGTTCCGGGCCGAGAACCTGCAGCTGTTCGAGCGCACCCAGCGCGCGGTCACCGAAGTGGTGCAGCCGATCCTGACCCGCATCATCGTCGAGGGGGTGGCCGAACAGACCTTTGTCACGCCGAATCCGGAAAGCGCCGCCGAGACCATCATGCATTTGATGACCTCCAACCGCGAGCTGATCGTCGAACTCTACCAGACCCGCGACCGGCTGCATTTCGAGCGGCTGTCGCAGCGCCTGCTCGACAAGATGCAGTTCATGGGCACGGTCATCGACCGCATCCTCGGCTTGCCCGAGGGCTCGATCGAGCTGGCCGACCGCGCTGCGCTCGACACGCTCGCCTGTGCACTGGATCGACCACCCACCGCCGCCTGACCAAAGGACGATGGCTACCGCCTTGCGCTCAGCCGACCTCTTCCATATGGGTGAGCACCTGAGCGCCGCGCCTTCCGGGGGACCTAAGTGCCGACCTCGCCACCCGTCGCCATCATCATGGGCAGCCAGTCCGACTGGCCGAACCTGCGCCATGCCGCCGAGACCCTCGACGCGCTGAAGATCGACTACGAGGCGCGCATCATCTCGGCGCATCGCACGCCCGACCGCATGTACGAGTTTGCCAGGGGCGCCAAGGCCGAGGGCTTCCAGGTGATCATCGCCTCGGCGGGCGGCGCCGCCCATCTGCCGGGCATGGTGGCCGCGTTGACCCCCTTGCCCGTCCTCGGCGTGCCGGCCCAGACGGCGGCGCTCGGCGGGGAGGACAGCCTCTTGTCGATCGTCCAGATGCCGCCCGGCATTCCTGTGGGTACCCTCGCCATCGGTCGCGCCGGTGCCATCAATGCCGCGCTGCTGGCGGCAGCGATCCTGGCGCTTGGCGACCCCGAAATTGCCGCGGCGCTCGACGATTTCCGCGCCGACCAGACTGCTTCCATCCCCGAGTTCCCATCCGACGATGTCTGACGTCTTGCCGCTGCCGCAGGGCAGCACCATCGGTATTCTCGGCGGCGGCCAGCTCGGCCGCATGCTGGCGCTCGCCGCCGCCCGGCTGGGGATGAAGACCCACATCTACTGCCCGGATCCCGACAGCCCGGCCTTCGACGTGACGCCACTCAAAACGGTCGCCGCCTATGACGACGAGGCCGCTCTTGCGGCATTTGCCGCCGGCGTCGATGTCGTCACCTACGAGTTCGAGAATGTGCCGGCCAAGACTGCAGCCTTCCTCGCCAACCTGAAGCCGTTGCGCCCCGGCGCCAACGCGCTCGCGGTCTCGCAGGACCGGCTGGCCGAAAAGGCCTTCCTCACCATCAACCGCATTCCGGTGGCGCCGTTTGCCGCCATCACCGACCTCGACCGGCTGGAGGCCGAACTCGAAGAGATCGGCACCCCGGCGGTGCTGAAGACCACCCGGCTCGGCTATGACGGCAAGGGCCAGCGCATCGTCCGCAACATGGAAGATGCGGCGCTGGCCTGGGAGTTGCTGTCGCCAAAGCCGCTGGTGCTCGAAGGCTTCATTGAGTTCGACAAAGAAATCTCGGTGGTGGTGGCGCGCAACGCCTTGGGTGAGGTCGCGGCCTTCGACCCCGCCGAGAACGTCCACCGCGACCATATCCTCAAGACCAGCACCGTGCCCGCCGACATCACCGGCAAGACGGCGAAGAAGGCAGTGGAGATCGCCGGGCAAATCGCCATCGCGCTCGACTATGTCGGGGTGCTCGGCGTCGAGTTCTTCGTGCTGCCCGGCGGCAAGCTGCTGGTCAACGAGATCGCGCCGCGGGTCCACAATTCGGGGCACTGGACCGAGGCTGTGGCCATCACCGACCAGTTCGAGCAGCATATTCGCGCCGTGCTCAACTGGCCGCTGGGCGACCCCGGCCGCATGGCCGACGTGGTGATGGAGAACCTGATCGGCGACGAGATCGCCGCGATACCGGAACGGCTTGCAGCGGGAACCAGGCCGCATGCCTATGGCAAAGCCGAGTCGCGTCGCGGACGGAAAATGGGCCACATCAACCGGGTTGCGTTGAAAAAGCGCGCAAAATGAGCGATATCCGCCGCTTGCCGGTGTGGACAAGCCGTTTCGATTGGCCTATATAGCCGCCCACGAATGACCGGCTCAGCCGGTCGACGCTCCTTTGGGGCGTTCACATTAAACAGTTCTGACTGATTACGAAGGGCGGTTGCGCTTGCAAGTAGTTGTTCGCGATAACAATGTTGACCAGGCGCTGCGCGCCCTGAAGAAGAAGCTCCAGCGCGAAGGCGTCTTCCGCGAGATGAAGCTTCGCAACTACTACGAGAAGCCGTCCGAGAAGAAGGCGCGCCAGAAGGCCGAGGCCGTGCGCCGCGCCCGCAAGCTTGCCCGCAAGCGCGCCCAGCGTGAAGGCGGCCTGCCCGCCCCTGCCGCGGCTGCGCGTCCCGCCCGCCCGTAAGAGGCGTTCAGATTTGGTTCAGGAACGCCGCCTCACAAGGGCGGCGTTTTTGTTACGTACCGCCAGAATTCGCTCATATTTGTGCAGTTTGTGCGCAACCGGATGAGGCCTTGTGCCGTTGGCGGCAACGGATAGACTCCCGATCCACTCCGGGTCGAACTAGAGGGGGATCGGGAAAGGTTGCAGACCTTTTCGGTTCGATCTCGCTACCAACCAAGACTCTACTAACGCGTCAAACATTGGGGACTCCAACATGAAGAAGTTCATCGCCGCGGCTGCAGCTGCCGTCATGCTCATGACCGCCGGCGCCGCGCAGGCCGCCACCCAGGTGAAGGTCGGCGTACTCTCCTGCACCGTCGATCCCGGCATCGGTTTCATCATCGGCTCGTCCAAGGATATGACCTGCCGCTTCAAGCGCGACGGCTACAAGACCGAGCGCTACCAGGGCAACATCAAGAAGCTCGGCATCGACATCGGCGTCACCGGCCGCACCGAGATCGTCTGGCTGGTGTTCTCGGCCTCCAACACCAAGTACGGCAAGGGCTCGCTAGCCGGTACCTATGTCGGCGGTTCGGCTGAAGCCACGCTCGGCGTCGGCCTCGGCGGCAACTGGCTGATCGGCGGTTCGCGCAAGGGCTTTGCCCTGCAGCCGTGGTCGATCCAGGGCCAGACCGGCCTCAACTACTCGGTCGCCTTCTCGGGCCTGACGCTCTACTGAGCCGGCGCATAGCGCTGAAATTGCAACGCCGGTCCCTTTGGGGCCGGCGTTTTCGTTTTGGGGCCGGTGCGGGCTGACCCCCACCCCTGTCCCCTCCCCCTAAACATGGGGAGGGAGACCAAAACACAGAAATCGAGGTTAGCGTCTCCCGCCCCCTTCTTAGGGGGAGGGATCAAGGGTGGGGGTCAGCCCGCACCAGCCGCGCGTCTACCGCGCCCCCGCCTCCGCCCGCGCAAAAAACCCCTTCGCTCGCTCCCACAGTCCGCGCGCCCACATATCGCTATGTCCTGCCCCGGGCTCGATCCAGAGCTCGTCCGGATTCGGCGCCAGCGCATAGACCCGCTCGCCGTGACTGACGCCAATGGTGCGATCGGCCGTGCCGTGCGCCACCAAGACCGGCTCGCTCACCTCCTTGATCCACTGGTCCACCGGGAACTGATCAGCCATCAGCCACCCGACCGGCAGGAACCAGTAGCGATCGGCCGCCACCGAAACGGCCGAGTCGAACGGCGTTTCGAGCAGCAGTGCGTCGGCGTCGCGCAGGCTCGCCACATAGGTGGCCGGCCCCGAACCGAGTGAACGGCCCCAGAGGACGATTGGGAAGCCCTTGGCGGCCGCCCAATCGAAGGCGGCGAGACCGTCAGCCAGAATGTTCGCTTCGGTGACCTCGCCCGGCGATCCCGGGAAGCCCCGATAGTCGAAAGCCAGAAAGCCATAACCGTCGGCGACGAACGCTTCATAGCGCTCATGCTCGCGCGAAAAGCTCTGCGCGTTGCCGCGGAAATAGACGATCAGCGGCTTGCCCTGGGCCGGCGTCTGGTACCAACCAGTGACAACGGAACCGCCGGCGCTCGGGATGCGCACCTGCTCCGCCTGCGCCAGTGTCGTTTCGCTGAGCGCGAAAAGCCGGCCGCCGCGATCGTACTGGAAATCGCGCTGGAAGACATACATGGCGCCCAGCACCAGGCCGTAGGCCACCACTGCGACGATACCTATGCCCAGCGCAATCCGTTTGAACTGCTTCATGCCACGTCCTCCGTTCGGGACCCGGCATGCCACGGCAACGAAGCGCTGTCAGCCCTGTGCGGTTTTGAGCTTCTCGGGATCGAGCGCGAACTCGAAGGCGCGCGCGAACACTTCGTCGGGCTGGCAGCCGGAAACGGCGAACTTGTTGTCGAACACGAAGAACGGCACACCCTGGATACCCTGCTGCGCCGCGGCCACCGCGAATTCGTGGGTGATCGCCAGTTCGCGCGGGTTGCGCACAGCGTCGAGCGCCTCGGCATAGGTGAAGCCGTGCTCGGCGGCGATGCCGGCCAGCACCTCGTCGTCATTGATCAGCTGGTGATCCATGAAATAGGCCCAGGCAATGGCGTTGGCCAGCGCATGCTGGGTGCCCTTCGACTTGGCGAGGCGCACCAGCGTGTGGCCCTTGCGGGTCGGAAACGAGCGCGGCTGCCGGCTGAGGTCGAGGTCGATGCCCGATTTCTTCGCCTCGCCCTCGACGCGGGCCCACATCTCCTTGGGGTCGCGGCCATATTTCTGGCGCAGCATATCGGCGACCACCACGCCGTCTTCGGGCGTGTTGGGATCGAGATAGAACGGATGGTTCTCCACCTCGACCACCACATCGTCGGGCAGCGCGGCGATCGCCTGGTCGAGCCGCGCCGAGCCGACGAGGCACCACGGGCAGACAGTGTCGGTGAACAGGTCGATCTTGACGGTGCGCGGCACGGGCGTCCTCTTTGGCTGAACCGGGCACACATGGCGCTTCAACGCCGGCGGCGCAAGAACGCACACCGAGGTAACCGCCATCCTCCAGCCTGCCTACCCCGCGATGCACGACCGCACGCCGAGGTAACCAGCATCCTCCAGCCTGCCTACCGCGCAATGCACCCCACGCTTCCTCGATCAGCCTAGCCGTTGAACGCCATCACCGCGCTGATGACGATGCCGGCCATGGCGAGCCGGGTGATCCAGCCCATCACTGCAGGGCTGATCGTACCGGGCTTAGCGACGATGCCGATGATCATGGCGATCAGCACCACCGCCACCAGCCCCATCTTGATGAAGAACCAGACGCCCTGCCCTTCGAACCCGCCATAGCGGACATAGACCATGGCGATACCGGTGATCAGCAACAGGCCGAAGGCGATGCGGGCGTTGACGCTGAGACGCTTGCCGATGCTGCCCAGCAGCGGCCGAGCCTCAGGCGGCGCCGATGCCATGCGCTTGCCGATCAGCGGTGCGGCAATGGTGGTGGAGATGGCGAGGCCGAAGGCCGCGAGATGCACGATGAGAAGAAGGTTGAAGGTGAGATCCATGACTGCCTGGCCGGATGTTGAAGCGAAGGCAGACTGGATACGACCTCAAGCGAAGTTGAGGTCAAGGTCTTTCGCAGCCGATCGAGCCCCTGGAGGATGCGGCTTCACTTTTCGTTAACGACGCCAGCGCAGGACTAAGCTCGGTCCAATCGCCAAAGCCCCTGGTGCCACTGCATGGTTCGACAAGCAAAGATCGTTACCGGCAGGCTGGCGCAGGCCCTGCGGACGGCGGACTGGCTCCGCCGGCCCAGACTGCTCGGCTATGCCGCGATCCTGGGTGCATTCGAGCTTGCACTATTGCTGGTCTGGGTATTCTCCGCGCACGACAACCTCGACCTGACCGGCAAGCCCATGGGCACCGACTTCATCAGCTTCTGGTCCACCTCCAGCCTGGCGCTCAGTGGGACACCGGCCCTTGCCTACCTGCCGGAGGCGCATGCGGCAGTTCAGGCCGCCCAGGTCGGGGGCGCGGCCATCGGCTATTTCGGGTTCTTCTACCCCCCGGTGTTCCTGCTCGTCTGCCTGCCGCTGGCCCTGCTGCCATACGGTGTTGCGCTGACGACCTGGCTGATCGCAACTGGCGTTCCCTACCTTTTCGCCATCCATCGGCTGCTGCCGCGTCTGGGTGCAGTCGAGTTCGCAGCATGTCTCACCTTCCCCGCCATCCTCCTCAATGCCGGCCACGGTCAGAACGGCTTTCTGAGTGCGGCCCTGTTCGGCCTGGGCTTTGTGCTGCTCGACCGGCGGCCGTGGCTCGCCGGCGCCCTTCTGGGATGTCTTGTCTTCAAGCCGCAACTGGCGGTCATCCTGCCTTTCGCGTTGGCTTTTTCGGGCCGCTGGCCGTCATTCTGGGCCGCCGCTGTGTCGGCAGCGCTGTTGACGGCCGCGTCGTGGGCCCTGTTCGGGTCCGAGACCTGGGCGGCCTTCATCTCAGGACTGCTGCTGGCGCAGCAAACGCTGTCGGATGGCTTTGTAGACCCGGGCAAGATGGTGAGCATCTTCGCGGCGGCTCGGTTGCTGCACGCCCCTCCGCTCGTCGCCCTGGGGCTGCAGGTCGCGGCAGCCGCGGTGATGATTGTGATGCTGGCGCGCGTCTCCCGCGCGACGACAGGCCCGATGCTGGGAGCTCTGAGCGTCCTGGCGACGCTGCTCGCCACCCCCTTTGCGCTCGACTACGACCTCACGCTGCTGGCCATCCCATTGGCCGTCGCGTTTCGGTCGGGGTACGGCAAGCAGTTCCTGCCGTACGAAAAACTGGTGCTGCTGCTAGGCTTCGCGTTGCCGCTGGCCGCGCGACCCTTGGCGGTGGGGCTGGGGATTCCCGTCGCTCCCCTGGTCGTTCTGGCGCTGCTGTGCCTGCTCGTCGCGCGCCTGGCCAGCGCCCGGTCCGCAGGCTCGCTGGTCAGCCAGCAAATGGCACAATAAGGGGGCCCCGGATGCCAGCCATCCGGGTTGTTCCGCTTAGTGCCCCAACGCCTTGACGATGTCTTCGGTGACCTTTTTGGCGTCGCCGAACAGCATCATGGTGTTGTCGCGGAAGAACAGCTCGTTCTGCACACCTGCATAGCCGGCTGCCATGCCGCGCTTGATGAACAGCACCGTGCCGGCGTCTTCGACGTTCAGCACCGGCATGCCGTAGATCGGCGAGGTCTTGTCGGTCTTGGCCGCCGGATTGGTGACGTCGTTGGCGCCGATGACGAAGGCGACGTCGGTCTGCGCGAACTCGGAGTTGATGTCTTCCAGTTCGAACACTTCGTCATAAGGCACGTTCGCCTCGGCCAGCAGCACGTTCATGTGCCCGGGCATGCGGCCGGCCACCGGGTGAATGGCGTATTTCACCTCGACGCCCTCGGCCTTCAGCAGGTCTGCCATTTCCCGCAGCGCATGCTGTGCCTGGGCCACGGCCATGCCGTAACCGGGCACGATGATCACCTTGCCGGCATTTTTCATCATGAAGGCCGCGTCATCGGACGAACCCTGCTTGACCGGCCGCGTCTCTTCTTCACCCGAGCCGGCCGCGGCACTGTCGCCGCCGAACCCGCCCAGGATCACCGAGATGAAGCTGCGGTTCATCGCCTTGCACATGATGTAGCTGAGGATGGCGCCGGACGAGCCGACCAGCGCACCGGTAATGATCAGCGCCGTATTGCCCAGCGTGAAGCCGATGCCCGCCGCCGCCCAGCCCGAATAGGAGTTGAGCATCGAGACGACCACCGGCATGTCGGCGCCGCCGATCGGGATGATCATCAGCCCGCCCAGCACCAGCGCCACCACGGTGATGGCCCAGAACCACAGCGGGTCGACGGTGACCGCAAAGGCCCAGATCAGCACCAGCAACAGCAGGCCGAGCGCGATGTGGATGATGTGGCGGAACGGCAGGATGATCGGCTTGCCGCTCATATTGCCGTTGAGCTTGGCAAAGGCGATGACCGAGCCGGTAAAGGTAAAGGCGCCGATGGCGACGCCAAGGCTCATTTCGATCAGCGCCTGGGCGTGGATGTGGCCCACCATGCCGATGCCGAAGGCTTCGGGCGCATAGAGCGCCGCGGCAGCGGCGAACACCGCCGCAAGACCGACCAGCGAGTGGAATGCGGCGACCAGCTGCGGCATGTCGGTCATCTTGACCTTGCGCGCCAGCACCGCGCCAATGCCGCCGCCGATGGCGAGGCCACCGATGATCAGCACCCAGCTCAGCCAGTCGGAAACACCGGCCACCAGCAGCGTGGTGACGATGGCGATGCCCATGCCGACCATGCCGAAGGTATTGCCCTGGCGCGAGGAGGCCGGGCTCGACAGGCCGCGCAGCGCCAGAATGAACAGGACGCCCGAGACGAGATAGAGAACGGCGGCGAAACTGGCGTCGATCATTTGGTCACCACCGTTGTGGGTTGGCGTGCCGCAACAGTCAGCCCGACGACGACGACAATCGCGCCGACGAAAAAGCTGGCTCCGGCCAGTGTGAGAAATTCAGCCGCGCCGCCGAGCGAGCTTTTCGCGGTCGCCTGCGACATCAGAAAGTTGCCCAGCGCGACAAAGATCACCGAAGAGGCGACAAGCTTGCCCGAGAGCGAGGCCAACGCCCGGCCCGCAAAGAAACGGATCAGCAGCAGCGCAGCGAAGCTCAGGCCGGTGAGAATCTGGAACGTCGGCGGCAGCAAAGCCACCGCATCGGCGGATGAGATCATTCCGTGACGGGCTCCATGCTGCCGGTGGGGAACTCCACATCGGCAAAGGCGGGATAGACTTCCTTGAGGATCGCGACCTGCTGCGCATCTTCGACACGCACCAGGTACCAGGTCTCTTCATCGAACAGCCCCAGGGTCGAAGACGTGGCCCTGACCTTGCCGCCGGCCGCGCCCAAATCCATCACAGTCTCGGTGGGGATCAGTGCATAAGCGGTGCCGTCGGCCGTCTCGAAGAACTCGGCGGCTTCGAGATCCATGCCGAAGGAGACGATCTCGACATCCTTCATCACCTGATCCATCTGCTGCTGCGTCGCTTCGATCAACTGCTCGGTGGTGACGTTGAAATTGGCGGCGATCTTGTCGAGCACCTTGGGCGGCACGACGTCCATCACTTGCGACATGTCGCTGGACTTCATCGCCGCATCGAAACTCTCGATGCGGGCCTCCAGCCCCTCGAGCTGCTCGTCGGTGAACTCTGCGGCAAAGATCGGAGTGGCAAGGGTGGCGACGACCGCGATGGCCGCAATGAACTGCTTGAACATCAGTGCTTTCCTGCCTTGCCAGCCGGCGCTTCCTTCTTCTTGTACATCGCCAGCATGCGCTGGGTGACAAGGAAGCCGCCGAAGATGTTGACGCTGGCGAGCACCAGGGCGAGGAAGCCGAACAGTTTCGACACCCAGTTGCTGTCCGCTGCGAGCGGCACGCCGACCGCAAGCAGCGCACCCACCACGATCACCGACGAGATGGCGTTGGTGACGCTCATCAGCGGCGTATGCAGCGCCGGGGTGACGCTCCACACCACGTAGTAGCCCACCGCGATCGCGAGGACGAAGATCGACAGGCGGAAGACGAACGGGTCGATGGCGCCACCGGTGGCGGCGCTCACCGCCGCGGTGATGGCATCCGCAGTGTGCTCGGCGGTCTGTTCCATTTACTTCTTCCCCTTGGCGGTCGAGGCCTTTGCCGCGGCCGGCTTGGCCGCTGCCTTCGCAGCAGGCTTGGCGGCCGCGGGCTTGGCTTCAGCCTTGGCCGCGGCCTTCTTGGGTGCAGCAGGCTTGGCAACCGCCGCTGTCTTGGCGGGAGCCGGAGCCGGCACAGGTTCAGCCTTTGCAACCGCCGCTTTCTTGGGCGCCGCTGCCTTTCCGGTAGCAGCAGTCTTCGCCGGCTCGGCCACCTTTGCAGCAGGCTTCGTCGCGGCGGGAGCCGCTTCGAACTTGATGTTGGGATGGACGATGGCGCCGTCGCGGGTGAGCACGGTTGCCTTCACCAGCTCGTCGTCCCAGTTCACCGCCAGCACCTTTTCCTTCTTGTCGATCAGCGTTTCGAGGAAGGAGACGAGGTTGCGCGAATAGAGCTGGCTGGCCGACGTGGCGAGCCGGCCGGCGACATTGGTGAAGCCGATGATCGTCGCGCCATTGGCGGTGGTGATGGTCTTGCCCGGCTGGGTCAGTTCGATATTGCCGCCGCGCTCGGCGGCGAGATCGACCAGCACCGACCCCGGCGCCATCGATTCGACCATTACCCTGCTGACCAGTTTGGGTGCCGGGCGCCCGGGGATCAGCGCCGTGGTGATGACGATGTCCTGCTTGGCGATGTGGCCGGCGACCAGCTCGGCCTGCGCCGCCTGCTCGTCCTTGGTCAGTTCGCGCGCATAGCCGCCGGTGCCCGAAGCATCCTTCAATGCATCGGTCATGATGAACTTGGCGCCGAGCGATTCCACCTGCTCGCCGGCTGCGGCGCGCACGTCGGTAGCGGTGACCACAGCACCGAGGCGCTTGGCGGTGGCGATGGCCTGCAACCCGGCGACGCCGGCACCCATCACGAACACCTTGGCCGGCCGCACGGTACCTGCGGCGGTCATCATCATCGGCATTGCGCGGTCGAACGCTCCGGCGGCGTCGATCACTGCCTGGTAGCCGGCGAGGTTGGCCTGGCTGGATAGGATATCCATCACCTGGGCGCGGGTGATGCGCGGCATGAACTCCATGGCCACGGCAGTGACGCCCGCCTTGGCCAGCGCGGCGATCTCGCCTTCATTGCCATAGGGGTCCATCGCGCCGATCACCAATGCGCCTGCAGCCGCACCGGCGAGACTGACGGCAGCAGGGCGGCGCACCGTCAGGACGATATCGGCGCCCTTGATGGTTGCCGCGGCGTTGCCGACGCTGGCGCCTGCCTTCTGATAATCCGCATCCGGGAAACGGGCCAGTTCGCCTGCCCCAGCCTCGATGGCCACTTCGGCGCCGAGCCCGATCAGCTTGGTGACCGTCTCGGGCGTCGCCGCAACACGCGTCTCCCCGTCGGCGCGTTCCCGCAACACTGCAATCTTCATGGAAGTCTCCAGAGCGTCAGTCGCCGACCGTGTCGGTCACCGGATAGAAAAATCCCGCCGTCAGCTGCGGCGGGATCCCATCACCATCACACCGACGATGAGCACCGGAATGGCCAGCAGCAGCAGCGCCCCGATGATCGGCTGATGCGCCTCGATGAAGGCGTAGAGTGACAGCGCCACGAACACCATCGACACGATGCCCCACTTCACCATCGTGATGAAGCCAGCATAAGTCGCCTCGTGCTGTTCATAGTCCATGGCGGGCGGCAGTTCGTGCGTTGCAGCGGCGGCGGGTTTCTTGGCCATCAGGTCCTCAGTCGAAATGATCGTCACTAGGGGACGCCGATCCCGGACCATCGCGCCGCGAACCAGCGCACACGCCGAAACCAGACTGCCCCACTCCGCCTCTCATACTTCGCGCACGAACAGCACACAAGCGCAGCGCGGCGGTTCGCCACGCTGGACCAATTGCCGATGCTTCGGCCCGACCCGCGCTTACGTTGGCTGCGTTGCCTCGAGCTCGTTGATCAGCCGCTCGATCATCCCCAAACCCAGTGACCAGAAGCCCGGGTCGCGGGCGTCGAGCCCGAACGGCGCCAGCAGCTCGGAGTGGTGCTTGGAGCCGCCGGCTTTCAGCAGCTCGAAATAGCGCTCGGCGAAGCCGTCGCTCGATTTCTCGTACTGCGCGTAGAGCGAGTTCACCAGGCAATCGCCGAATGCATAAGCGTAGACATAGAACGGCGAATGGATGAAGTGCGGGATATAGGCCCAGAAGATGTCGTAGCCCTCATTGAGCTTGATCGCCGGCCCGAGACTCTCGGCGCCGACATCGAGCCAGATCTGGTTGAGATCGGCCGTGGTCAGCTCACCCTGTTTGCGCCGGGTGTGGACCTCGCGCTCGAAGGTATAAAAGGCGATCTGCCGCACCACCGTGTTGAGCATGTCTTCCACCTTGCTCGAGAGCATCGCGAAGCGCTGCGTCGGGTCGGTGGTTTTGGCCAGCATCGAGCGGAAGGTCAGCATCTCGCCGAACACCGAGGCGGTTTCGGCCAGCGTCAGCGGCGTCGGCGCCATCAGCGCCCCCTGCGGGCCGGCCAGCACCTGGTGCACGCCATGGCCGAGCTCATGCGCGAGCGTCATTACATCGCGTGATTTACCCAGGTAGTTGAGCATCAGGTACGGGTGCGCCGAGGGCACCGTGGGGTGCGCGAAGGCGCCCGGCGACTTGCCGTCCTTGGTCGGCGCATCGATCCAGCCCTTCTCGAAAAACGGTTCGGCGATCTCGACCAGCCTCGGCGAGAAGGCGCCATAGGCTTCCATCACCGTGTCTTTGGCCGCCTGCCAGTCGTAGATGCGGTCGTCGCTGGTCGGCAGCGGCGCGTTACGATCCCAGGCGTTGAGTTGCGCCTTGCCGAACCACTTCGCCTTCATTGCGTAATAGCGATGGCTGAGCCGTGGATAGGCGGCGCGTACCGCGGTCTGCAGCGCATCGACCACTTCGCGCTCCACCGAGTTCTCGAGGTGGCGGCTATCGGCGATATCGGTGAAGCCATGCCAGCGGTCGGAAATTTCCTTGTCCTTGGCGAGCACGTTGGTGATGTGGGTGAACAGCTTCTCGTTGCCGTGCAGCGTCTTCGACAGGCCGCTAAACGCCGCCTCACGCTTCAGCTCATCCTTGTCGGAGAGGTAGTTGAGCGTCGATTCGAGGTTCAGCTCCTCGCCGTCGACGTTGAACTTGAGGGCAGCCATGGTCTCGTCGAACAAGCGGTTCCAGGCGCCGGCCCCGGTCACCGACTTCTCGTGGAACAGCTCCTCGATCTTGTCGTCGAGCTGGTAGGGCTTGGCCTTCCTCAGCTCGGCAAACCACGGGCGATAGCGGCCGAGCTCGGGGTTGCCGTCGAGCGCCGCTTCCAGCACCGCTTCATCGATGCGGTTGAGCTCGAGGCCGAAAAAGATCAGCCCGGTCGAGAGGTCGGTGAGCGCCTGGCTGAGATCGCCGAGGAACTTTACCTTGTCCGCATCCTGGGTGTTCCGCACATATTGCAGGAAGGCGTAGGAGCCGAGCTTGCCGCTGAGATCGCCCAGCGCCTCGTAGCGCTTGATCGCCTCGATCAGCTTGCCCGCCTTCGCCAGCCCATCGAGCTTACCCTTGAAGTCGGCCTCGAAACTCCTGGCGTCGGCCTGCGCCGCGGCGAGATCCGCCTTCAGTTGAGGCGAGTCGTTGCCGGCATAGAGATCGTCGAGGTTCCACGTCGGCATGTCGCCGAGCTGGTTGTGACCCCGCTGGGCTGTAGCTTCTGCGGCACGCGGCAGGTTGCGGATATCCATGTCTCACCTAGGCTCGAAAATCAGGCGCGGACCTTAGCCAGCGCGCAGCGCGATGGGAAGCGGTGGCGCGAGTCTCGAACTCGTGGTAGTAACAGGTGTTACCTGGAGCTACCCATGGCTGGAAAATCCACGACAAGCATCAAGCTGGAAGACGACCTGCGTGATCGGCTCAATCATCTTGCGACCAGCCGGCAACGCTCGGCCCATTGGCTGATGCGCCAGGCGATCGGCGAGTTCGTCGAGCGGGAGGAGCGGCGCGAGCGCTTCAAGCGCGACGCCGAGCACGCCTGGGAAGACTACCAGTCGACCGGCCTGCACCTGACCGGCGAGGAAGTCGAGGCCTGGCTCGAGAAGCGCGCCAACGGCGAGGATGCAGAGTTGCCTGAATGGCACGAGTGAGATGGTCTCGCGAGGCCACCAAGAACCTCGTCGAGCTTGAGGCCTTTCTCGCACGCAGCAGTCCACCGGCAGCTGCAAGGGCAGCCCAGATCATCCTCGAGGGGGTGCGGCAACTGCGCACTTTTCCCGCCAGCGGCCGACCGGCCGACGACACGATCGACGGCACGCGCGACCTCATCGTACCGTTCGGCGATGGCGGCTACGTTATCCGCTACGTACTGATCGATGAAGACGTCGTTATCAACGCCATCAGGCACACGCGGCAGGCTGGGTTCTAAGCCGGCCATAGCAAATCCTGCAGGCTTAATCGCCTCTTAACCCACCCCACACATGCTGCTCCAAAACGGCACAGCGCGATTCGCCGCGGCGGCGAAACGTGCAACTAAAAGTCCTTGGGGGACCATGACGCGCGTTCTGATAGTCGATGACGACCTGGTGCAGCTCCGGCTCACCTCCGAGGTCGCCAACCGGGCCGGGTTCTCCGCCGTTACGGCCACCAGCGGCAGACAGGCCCTCGAACTGCTCCACGCCGATCCGGGAATCGGCGCCATGATCCTCGATCTGGTGATGCCCGATCTCGACGGCATGGCGGTGATGGAGGCGATGCGTCGCGATGGCCTTGCCACCCCGGTGATCGTCCAGACCGGACACTCCTCGTTCGATACCGTCGTCACCGCCATGCGCCAGGGCGCCGCCGATTTCTTCGTCAAGCCTGTCGCCCCCGAGCGCCTGATCATGTCGCTGCGCAATGCGCTGAAGCTCGGCGAACTCGAGACCATGGTGCGCACCGAGCGCAGCCGGCTCAGCGGCACCATGACCCTCACCGACATCGTCACACGCGCCCCCAGCATGGATCGCGTGCTGTCGCTGTGCGCCAAGGCGGCGAAGTCGACCATTCCCGTGTTGATCGAAGGCGAGACCGGCGTCGGCAAGGAACTCATTGCCCGGGTCATCCAGGGTTCGGGCGATCGCGCCGGCAAGCCCTTCGTCACCGTCAACTGTGGGGCGATCCCCGCTAATCTCATCGAATCGACGCTGTTCGGGCATCGGAAAGGCGCCTTCAGCGGCGCCGTCGCCGACCATCCCGGCAAATTCCTCGATGCGCATGGCGGCACCATCTTCCTCGATGAGGTCGGTGCGTTGCCGATGGAAACGCAGTTGAAGCTCCTGCGGGTAATCCAGGACGGCGAGATCGAGCCTCTGGGCGCCGACAAGCCGGTACGGGTCAATTTGCGGCTCATCTCGGCGACCAACCGGCGGCTCCTCAACCTCACCAAGGCCGGCGCTTTTCGCGAGGATCTCTACTACCGGCTCAATGTCTTCCCGCTCTACGTGCCGCCGCTGCGCGACCGGAGGGAAGACCTGCCGGTTCTCGTCAACCACTTCACCGCCCGCCTCGCGGCCGAAGCCGGCAAGCGCATCGTCGGGATTTCCGAACCGGCGCTCAAGCTGCTGGTTGACTATGACTGGCCGGGCAATGTCCGGCAGCTCGAGAATGCGGTGTACCGGGCGGTGGTGCTCAGTGATGCTGCTTATCTGGAAACCTCTGATTTTCCACAGATCGTCGCGTTGAGCGCCGGGCGCGACGAGGCGCTGCGGCTGACGTCGGCTGCGCCTGGCCCTTCAGCCCCGGTTCACATCGACGAGGCTATTGCCTCACTACGCGAGGTTGTGGACAAGGCAGCGGTCAGCGACCGCTTCGTGGCCCAGAGTGGCGAAGTCGCCGCCCTCGCCGATGTCGAGCGCGAACTGATCGTGTTCGCGCTGCGCCACTATGGCTACCGCATGTCGCGGGTGGCACGGGCGCTCGGCATCGGCAGGTCGACGCTCTATCGCAAGCTCCGCGAGTACGGCCTGGACGAGGGACTGGAGAGCGACGCCGCCTGAATTTGCCTGAGGCAAGCGCGTTAGTTGCACCAAGTCCACAGACCGAACTCACAAAATCGCGAGGAATTGTCAGCGTTAAGATTTGTGGGCTAAGCAAAATGGATATCTGGGGCAGAAGTGCCGAACCCTCCCGGTCACACCGCCCCTTGCCAGTCCCGGAGCCGGGCACGGAGTACTTAATGACTATGCTGAAGGCCTTGTTGTTGGCGGGCACGGTGGCGCTCGCATCGCCATTCGCGGCATTGGCCCAGGAAACGGTCACCGTCGCCGGCATCGAAACCACCCGCATCGTCATTGCGCCGCCCCAGACCGAACTGGCGCGGATCATCAAGGCCGGGCTCTCTTCCGCCTATGCGGCGGCAGAAAAGGGCACCCGCTCGTACCAGCAGACCCAGAAGCTCTATTTCTTCTACGGCGCACGCCATTTCGAGCCGCTCTGGCTGAGCAAGGCCACCGATGGCTCCATCGCTTTTTCCCCCAATGCCGAAAAGATCATTCAGGTCTTCAAGGACTCCGAACTCGAAGGCTTCCGCCCGTCGGACTACCTGACCGCCGATCTCGACGTCGCCGCTGCCGGCACCGACCCGGCCAAGCTCGCGGCGCTCGAGACTGCCTTCTCGTCGGCGGCGATCCGCTATGCGCAGGACGCCTTTGGCGGCCGCATTTCGCCGCTCGACGTCAACAAGACCTGGACCATCGCGCCCAAGCGCATCAACGAAGCCGAAATGCTGGTGAAGCTCGCCGACAGCAGCGAGCCCGACAAGCTGCTGCTGGCGCTGTCGCCGACTCAGCCGGAGTTCCTCGGGCTGAAGGCGGCCCTGGCCAAATTCTACGATGGCGCCGTGATGGATACCGCGATCACCATTCCCGAAGGCAAGCTCCTGAAGCCGGGTATGCAGGATGAGCGCGTCACCCTGCTGCGCCAGCGCCTCGACGTGCCCGAGCCCGATATTCCGGAAACCTCCGGCGAACTGGTAACGGTCGACATCAACTATGACGAACCGCTGGTCGTGGCGGTGAAGGCCTTCCAGGAGAGCCTCGGCCTCAATGGCGACGGCGTCATCGGGCCGGCGACCATCGCGGCGCTGAATGGCGGCTCGGCCACCACCAAGGAAGACATCGTCGCCAATATGGAGCGCTGGCGCTGGGAGCCGAACGACTACGGCGACTTCCAGGTGACGGTGAACATTCCCGAGTTCCGCCTGTGGATCATGAACAAGGACGAGGTCCACTACACCACTCGCGTGGTCGTGGGCACGCCCAAGAACCAGACGGCCGTATTCAACGACGAGATCGAGCATATCGTCGTCAACCCGTACTGGAACGTGCCGTCCTCGATCGCCACCAACGAGATCAAGCCGCACCTGATCGCCAACCCGGGCTATCTCGCCAGCCAGAACATGGAAATGCTGTCGGGCGGCAAGGTGATCAACGCCTCGGCCATCGACTGGACCCAGACCAACATCAACCGCTTCCACATCCGGCAGCGCCCGGGCGCCGGCAATGCACTGGGGCGGGTGAAGTTCCTGTTCCCCAACCAGCACGATATCTACCTGCACGATACGCCGTCCAAGTCGCTGTTCTCGCGCTCGTTCCGCGCCTACAGCCATGGCTGCGTGCGGGTCGAGAACCCGATGGATTTCGCCGGCGCGCTGTTGGCGCTCGAACCCGAACTGAGCGCCGGAACGCTGGAAGCGGCATTCGGCGACAAGGAGCGCTGGTTCAACCTCAAGACCAAGATCCCGGTGCACATCTCGTACTTCACCCTGCGCGTCGATGCCGACGGCACCATCCGCTCCTACGGCGACGTGTACGGCATGAACCAGCGGTTGAAAGAACTGCTGGCCGAATAGCAATCGAGTCGTTTCGGGATTAGAAACGAGGGCCGGCGCCATGCGGTGCCGGCCCTTCTGCTATGTCGTCGCCACAATGTGACAAGCCAAACGTTTACGGGTGCTTAGGAATTCGGCCTTGGTTCAGCCGGATTTTCTGCCTAGAAACCCGCATGGTGCCCGCCTCACTTGGGTTACCGGGCGTTAGCGTTAATGTATTCTCATCGAACTGGCGCTAGGCTATCTCGTCTATTGGGTTGCAACGGGTCGTTCGGGGCGTGTCGGGAAAACTTTTGGGGATTTGGCGGGCTTTGCCGCGGCTGTTCGTTGCCGCAACGATGGCGTTGACCGTCGTTCTGCCGCCGAGCGTCGCGCCGGTGAGCGCTGCCAATGGCGGCGGCGACCGCACGCTCTACCTGCACCACACCCATACCGGGCAGACCGGCAGCTTCACCTTCAAGCGCAACGGCCAGTATGACCAGAAGGTGCTGCGCGAGCTCAACATTTTCCTCGCCGACTGGCGCACCAAAGAACCCACGAAGATGGACCCGGCCCTCTTCGACCTGCTCTGGGAAGTGTACCAGGAAGTCGGCGGCCGCCAGCCCTACAACATCGTTTCGTCCTACCGCTCGCCCAAGACCAACAAGATGCTGGCCTCGAAATCATCGGGCGTCGCCGACAACTCGCAGCATATGCGCGGCAAGGCGATGGACGTGTTCATCCCCGGGGTGAACCTCTCCAAGCTCCGCGAAGCCGCAATGAAACACCAGGTCGGCGGCGTTGGTTACTACCCCACTTCCGGCAGCCCATTCGTCCACATGGATACCGGCAACGTGCGCGCCTGGCCGCGCATGACCCGTGCCCAGCTGAAAAAGGTCTTCCCCGACGGCAAGACCCTGCATCTGCCCACCGACGGCAAGCCGCTCTCCAACGAGGGCCGCGCCTACGCGCAGGCGCAGTGGACCAAGTGCCGGACGGTGCCCTGCGATGGCGATGCCATCTACGAGAACGCTCCGGCGATCATGCTGGCTGAGAACGCGGGCGAGACCGCGCCGATCCCGGCGCTCCGTCCGCGCACCCTCGATGGCGGCGCGACCATCATGCTGGCTTCGGCCGAAGAGCCGGCGCAGCGCGTCGTGCCGACCTTCGAGGTCGTCGCGCCCGTGCCGGTGTTCCGCACCAGATCCGAGGACGGCATCAACGTCGCCGCCCTGCCGCCCGCCATCGACACCAAGGCCTTCGAAGCGGTTGGCGCCCCGGTTCCGGCCACCAAATCCGCCCGCATCCAGCTCGCCACCCGTTCGCCCCTCGGTGGCGATGAGGGCCAGACCGCCGTCGCGGCGCTCGCCGCTATCGACCAGCCGCTGCCGAAGCCGCGCGTGCTGATGTCGCCCAAGGTCGACGAGATGGTCACCGCTTATGTCGCGACCAGCCCCGATCCGGGCGCCGAGCAGGCGCTTAAGATGATCATCGAGCGGGAAAACGCCGTGGCGCCGGAACTGCCGAGCAAGGACAAGCTGCTGGGCGCCGGCAACATCCAGACTGCCTCGCTCGGCGGCCCCCAGACCTTCTCCACGCTAAAGGGCATGTTCGACATGACCTTCAACTCGCTCAGCGGCAACGGCGCGTCCGAGCCGATGCAGCAGGCGCTGGCCGACCTGGCGCTCAGCCGCCAGCCGAACCAGTCGATCGAGCTGCGTGACATGGACCTGGTGGCCCCCGAGATCGACCACGTCAACGATACCCTGGTGCAGCCGGTACCCATGACCACCGCGTTCTGGGCCGAAATGACCGAAGCCGAGGGTTATCTCGAAAAGGGCACCGAACTGGGCCCGCTCACCGGCCGCGTCGCCTTCCTTCCCGACAACGCCGCAATTCCTGCCTATGATCGTTTCGTGACGGGTGGTTTGCAGCTCGTCGCGGAACGCTAAAAGGCCGCGCCTTCTGGGCGTTGCAATGCCGAACCCGAGCCTCTAAGTCTCTCATTGAGAGACCGGCCCGTTCCGGCGAAGGATCGGTATTTTGGACAAGTCGCAGACACCGCTGCTCGATCGCGTATCGACGCCAGCCGACCTCAAGCCCCTGTCACGCGACGAACTACGCCAGCTTGCCGATGAGCTGCGCGCCGAAGTGATCGACGCCGTCTCGGTGACCGGCGGGCATCTGGGCGCCGGGCTCGGCGTGGTCGAACTGACCGTCGCCATTCACGCCACCTTCAACACCCCGGATGACCGCCTGATCTGGGACGTCGGCCACCAGGCCTACCCGCACAAGGTGCTGACCGGCCGCCGCGACCGCATCCGCACGCTGCGCCAGAAAGACGGGCTCAGTGGCTTCACCCGCCGCGCCGAGAGCGAATACGACCCGTTCGGCGCCGGCCATTCCTCGACCTCGATTTCGGCGGGCCTCGGCATGGCCGTGGCTTCGGAGCTGAAGGGCGAGAAACGTAATGTCATCGCGGTGATCGGCGATGGCGCCATGTCGGCCGGCATGGCCTATGAGGCGATGAACAATGCCGGCGCCATGGACGCCCGGCTTATCGTCATCCTCAACGACAATGACATGTCGATCGCGCCGCCCACCGGCGCGATGCGCTCCTATCTCGCCAAGCTCGTCTCCGGCCCGGTCTATCGCGGCTTCCGCGATACCGCCAAGTCGATCACCGAGAAGATGCCCAAACTGATCCACGAGACGGCGCGCAAGACCGAGGAGTTCGCCCGCTCGTTCTTCACCGGCGGCACGCTGTTCGAGGAACTCGGCTTCTTCTACGTCGGCCCGATCGACGGGCATAATCTCAACGACCTGCTCGATGTGCTGCAGAACGTGCGCGACGCCGAGTCCGGCCCGATCCTCATCCATGTGGTGACCAAGAAGGGCAAGGGCTACGGCCCGGCCGAGAACTCCGCCGACAAGTACCATGGCGTGAACAAGTTCAACGTCATCACCGGCGCGCAGACCAAGCCGCAGTCGAATGCTCCGTCCTACACCTCGGTGTTCGCCCAGAGCCTGATCGAGGAGGCCAAGGCCGACGAGCGCGTCGTCGCCGTCACCGCGGCCATGCCCAACGGCACCGGCCTCGACAAGTTCGCCGAGCTGTTCCCCAGCCGCATCTTCGATGTCGGCATCGCCGAGCAGCATGCGGTGACCTTCGCCGCCGGCATGGCGACCGAGGGGCTGAAGCCGTTCTGCGCCATCTACTCCACCTTTCTGCAGCGCGCCTATGACCAGGTGATCCACGACGTGGCCGTGCAGGGCCTGCCGGTGCGCTTCGCCATCGATCGCGCCGGCTATGTCGGCGCCGACGGTCCGACCCATGCCGGCAATTATGATGCCGCCTATCTCGGCGCCATTCCCGGCATGGTGGTAATGGCGGCCGGCGACGAGGCGGAACTGCGCCACATGGTGGCAACCGCCGCGGCCTATGACGAGGGCCCTATCGCTTTCCGCTACCCGCGTGGCGATGGGCTGGGCGTCGAGCTGCCGCCGCGCGGCACGGTGCTGGAGATCGGCAAGGGCCGCATCCTCCGCGAAGGCAAATCGGTCGCGCTGGTCAACTTCGGTACCCGGCTCGGAGAAGTGATTGCCGCCGGCGAAAAGCTGATGGCCTATGGCCTCAACCCCACCATCGCCGACATGCGGTTCCTGAAGCCTTTGGACGAGACGCTGCTCGCGCGCCTGGCCAAGGAGCATGAGGTGCTGATCACTATCGAGGAAGGCGGCATCGGCGGCTTCGGCAGCCACGCCGCGACCTTCCTCGCCAGCCATGGCCTGCTCGACGGCAAGCTGAAGTTCCGCCCGCTGATGATCCCCGACGTGTTCACCGAACAGGCCAGCGTGAATGAGATGTACGCCGCGGCCGGTCTGGACCGGGCCGGCATCGTGGCGACGGCGCTGACGACGCTCGGCATCGACACGGCGGCCGTGCCGCGGACCACGAAGGCTTAGGTTCTCCATACTGATAGAGACGCCCCCCGGGCCTCCCCCATGAAGGGGGAGGTGAAGGTCGAGGCTCTGTCTTCGATGGTGCCTGCCACGCCGGCAGGGCACCTCCCCCTTCATGGGGGAGGATGGGAGGGGGCCGTCTGCTTCCGGTCGCAACCGACAGAGAATCTGTTAGCAAGGGTCCATGCAGGTCGCGATCGACATGGGTGTGGCGCAGGGTGGCGCGGAGGCTAAGCTCGATCTCGAGGAACTGCTGGCCACCCGCCTGCTCGTGCAAGGCAACTCCGGTTCCGGTAAGTCCCACCTGCTGCGCCGGTTGCTCGAACAGAGCGCCCCCTGGGTGCAGCAGTGCATCGTCGACCCCGAAGGCGATTTCGTCACCCTCGCCGACAAATACGGCCACCTCGTCGTCGATGCCTCGCGCTCGGAAAGCGAACTCACCACCATTGCCGCCCGCGTCCGCCAGCACCGCGTCTCGGTGGTGCTGAGCCTCGAGGGACTCGATGTCGAGCAGCAGATGCGCTGCGCCGCGGCCTTCCTCGGTGGCCTGTTCGATGCCGATCGCGATTACTGGTATCCGATGCTGGTGGTGGTCGACGAGGCACAACTCTTCGCTCCCGCCATTGCCGGCGAAGTGTCCGACGAAGCGCGCAAGCTTTCGCTCGGCGCCATGACCAACCTGATGTGCCGCGGCCGCAAGCGCGGCCTTGCCGGGGTGATCGCCACGCAGCGGCTGGCGAAACTCGCCAAGAACGTCGCTGCCGAAGCCTCCAACTTCCTGATGGGCCGCACCTTCCTCGATATCGATATGGCCCGTGCTGCGGACCTGCTCGGCATGGAACGGCGGCAGGCCGAAATGTTCCGCGATCTCAATCGCGGCCATTTCATTGCGCTAGGTCCGGCCATGTCGCGCCGGCCGCTGCCGATGGTGATTGGCGCGGTGGAAACTTCGGCGCGATCGTCGAGCCCCAAGCTGATGCCGCTGCCGGACCATCCGGCCGATGCCCGCGACCTGATCTTCGCCCCGGTCCCTGAAGCCGTGCGCCCGGTGCGCCGCCCACCACCGCCGCCACCGCCCTCGACGAATGATCTGCTCGCCCAGCTGGTGCGCACCCAGGTGCCGCAGCCGCGCGCCGACGAACCGCCTGTCGATCCGGCTGAGCGCGACAGCGCCATCGACGACGTCATCCGCGAACTGCTGGAAGACCGCGACGCCGCCTATCGCTCGGTCGCTGTGCTCTATCAGGATTTCCTGGTTCGCTGCCGCATCCGGCGCGTGCCGGGCGAGGCGCTGGCTTTGCCGGCCTTCCGGCGGAAGCTCGCCGTGGTGCGCGCCGGCGTCGCCGAGGAAACGGCGCAGACCGAAACCTGGCAGACCGCGCTCGCCCTCTCCAACCAGCTCGCCGACGACGTGCAGGGCGTGTTCCTGGTGCTGGCGCGAGCGGCAGTCGAGACCCTGCCCTGCCCGTCGGACGCTGCGCTGGCCCGCGCCTACGGCACCCATTCCACCGGCCGCGCCCGGCGCCTGCTCACCTATTTCGAGGAACGGGGGCTCCTGGTGGTGCGCATGGACCTGCGCAACCAGCGCATCGTCGCCTTCCCCGATCTCGGCGCCGAAACCGCCCCCGGCAGCCCGGATGCGCCGGACTACGCCGATCGGACTGCGGCCGAATAGCGGCTGACCGACCGCCTATAGCCGACCGCCAGGCCTTTACCCACCTTCCCCGCCGACAACCTCGGCCGGCGGCTCCGGCCTGTCAGCTTCCTCCGACAGCCGGCGCTCGATGGCGTCCTTGGCTCCCATGGCGAATTCCTCGCTCGAGTACGGCCCCCACTCGACCTGCTGCCCATCGATGTAGGCGTAAAAGTACCATTTGCCGTCGCGCTTCTCCGGCCCAAACGTGCGCTGCGTCATCACTGCTCCTCAAGCCCCGTACGGAAACTTGCCGGCCGGCCTCGCGTTCCATAGCCATCTTGTAGGGGTTGCCATTCCGCCCGCAGCTCGGGCCCGCGTCATCGACTCGCTCGTCACTACGCAGTTCTACCAGCAGCGCGCCAGACGCCTGATTCACCCACCCGACAACCGGCTGCCGGATCGCAACAGCGAGTAATCGTCTGTTCACTGGCGGTACGAAAGCTTGCGCCGGACGAAGTATCGGGGGGCGCCTGTTGCAGGTCGTCATCACCACATTACTGAACAACCACGACCTGGTGCTGGTCGCCGTAGCGGCGTTGCTGTGCGCGCTGTCGTCGTTTGCCGGAATATCGCTGCTGCATCACGCCCAGCGGACCGCCGGCAAACTGCAACTGGCGTGGCTGGGCGTGGCAGCGGTTTCAGTGGGCTTTGGCATCTGGGCCACTCACTTCGTCGCCATGCTGGCCTTTCACCCTGGCGTTGCCGTCGGCTACGACATCGCAACCACGCTCGCCTCGCTGTCGCTGGCCATCGCCATAGTCGGCGGCGGACTGTGGTTCGCCGCCATCGGCACCTCGAGCGGGGACTCGATCCTCGCCGGTGCGGTGGTCGGACTCGGCATCTCCGCCATGCACTATACCGGCATGGCGGCAGTGCTGGTCGGGGGGCACATCGCCTGGGACGGCAACCTCGTCGCCAGTTCGATCCTCGTCGGCATGGCGCTCGCCGCTGCGGCACTCTGGCTGGCCCGAACAACCACCTGGCGCGGCCGGCTGGGTGCACCAGTGCTGCTGACGCTCGCCATCTGCGCCATGCATTTCACCGCCATGGGTGCAGCCGGCTTCGCCGACTGCTTCGCGATCGTTGCCGATGGTACACCGACCTGGCTGTGGCTGGTGCTGTCACTGGCCTCGGCCATCATCCTGGGCCTCACCATGGGCGGCACGCTGCTCGACCTCAGGGATCGGCGCCACAGCGCCGAAAGCGCGCGCATGCGGGAACTCGCGGACGCGGCCGTCGAAGGCATCGTCATCGTCCGCCAGGGGACGATCAGCGCTACCAATCGGAGCTTCCGGCAACTGCTTGGCTCCGATGCCGATGCGACAGGCCGACCGCTGCTCGATTTCTTCAGTTCGGCGGCGTGCGAGGCGCTCGAGCGCCGGCCCAATGCTACCGTCGACGCTGACCTCAACATCGCCGGCACCATCGTTCCGGTCGAAGCGGTCGCCCACGAGATCGAG
Organism: Devosia sp.; assembly: GCF_035944845.1. Lineage (GTDB taxonomy): Bacteria > Pseudomonadota > Alphaproteobacteria > Rhizobiales > Devosiaceae > Devosia_A. The sequence continues at coordinate 29,675 of NZ_DASZAW010000027.1, forward strand.
TTTCAGGGCGTGCGGCAACGCGCCATTGCCATCCGCGATGTGTCGAGCCGCAAGCAGGCCGAGGCGCATATCCGCTTCCTCGCCCACCACGATGCGCTGACCGGGTTGCCCAACCGCGTGAGCTTCGGCCGTCGGCTCGACGAAACCATCGACGTCGCCCGCAACGATGGCCAGAGCTGCAGCGTGCTGTGCCTCGACCTCGACAAGTTCAAGGAGGTCAACGACCTCTACGGCCATGCCGCGGGCGACGCTTTGCTCCGCCGGGTCGGATTGATCCTGCAGCGCGAAGTCGGCGAGATCGGCTACCCGGCCCGCTTGAGCGGCGACGAGTTCGCCGTGGTGCTCAACGCCACCGAAAGCCTCGAAGCCGCCAATCGCGTGGCGCAGCGCCTGCTGCAGGCCTTTGCTCGCGACGTCACGGAACGCTCGGACGAGGCGACGATCTCGGCCTCGATCGGCATCGCCTCCTTCCCCGGTGATGCCGAGAACGCCGAGCAACTGATGTCGGCCGCCGATATGGCCCTCTATCGCGCCAAGCAGGAAGGCCGCGGCGCCTATCGCCTGTTCGAGCCGGCGATGAACGACGAGTTGCGCGACCGGCGCCTCGTCGCCAACGACCTCGCCGCTGCGGCCGACGCCGGACAGCTCGACCTCGCCTATCAGCCGCAGGTCGACCTCGTAACGGGCGATGTCACCGGGTTCGAGGCGCTGCTCCGCTGGTATCACCCGGAGCGCGGCGAGGTGCCGCCCGGCGTGTTCGTGCCGATCGCCGAGGAGAACGGGCTGATCCTCGGGATCGGTGAATGGGTGCTGCGCACGGCCCGCAGAGAGGCTGCCGGCTGGCGGGTGCCGCTGGGCATTTCGGTGAATGTCTCGGCGGCGCAGATTCACAATGCGGGTTTCGCCCGGCAGATCCACGAAGTCCTGGTCGAGACCGGGCTTTCGCCCGCCCGGCTCGAAATCGAGGTGACCGAGACGGCGCTGGTGCGAGACCTGTCACGTGCGGTCGCAACGCTGCGGCAGGTTCGAGCGCTGGGCGTACGTGTCGCCATTGACGATTTCGGCACCGGCCACTCGTCGCTGACCCATCTCAGCGCCTTCCCCTTTTCGCGCATCAAGCTCGACCAGTCGTTCGTGCGCACTTTCGACCGTAACCCGCAAGCAGCAGCGATCGTCCACGCGGTCGTCGAACTCGGACGCTACCTGGGCACCCCGGTGGTGGCCGAAGGGGTCGAGCGCCGCGAGGAACTGACGTTCCTGCGCGCCGAAGGCTGTGCCACCGCGCAGGGCTTTCTGTTCGGCCATCCGTCGCCGATCTCGGCGTTTGTGGGGTTGCAGGTGAAAAAGGCAAGTTGAAGGGCGCTGAGGCCGCCGTCGGCGCACCTCTCCCGGTTGCAGGCAGGGCAATCGCATTTGAACCGCCGCCGAGCTCTCAGCCTCGCGTCGCCATGGTGGCGCGAAACGCCACCGGACTCTTCTGGCTCCAGCGCTTGAACCGTTGGCTGAAGTAGAACTGGCTGTCATACCCCACCGATTCCGCGATCTGCTTGACCGAGAACGCGGTGCGCGACAGCAGTTCGCCGGCGCGCTGCATGCGGCGGCCCTCGAGATAGGCCTGCACCGTCTGACCGGTCTCTGCGCGGAACAGGTGTGCCAGCCGTGAACTCGAGAGGCCGACGGCGCGACCGACCGCGCTGAGGGACACCTTGCCGGCGAGGTTGCGGTCAAGAAAATCCATGGCGCGTCGCACGCGCTCGTCGTGGCGCGTGTCAGGCGCACTCGGGTTCAAGCGGTCGCATTCCAGCAGAACGGCTTCGAGCGCATTGCTGGCGAAGGCTTCGCGCCGGCGCAGATCGCTGTTGAACAGCCGATGCACTGCAAGCAGGCCCTGTACGACATCAGGCTCATCGAGGTGCAACAGCATCAGCCCGGGAGCCACCTCCGGCCAGTCAAGCCATGGCAGCCAGTCGGGTCGCGGCTGAAAATGCACCCAGAGCAGTTCCCAATGCTTTTCCGATGGCGCCACGGCGTAATCGTGCAATGTCGCGGGACGGATCAGCACCCAGTCCCCGGCGCCGGCAATGAGCTCGCCACCGGCATGGCCGAAGCGTCCCGCGCCGCTGATCGTGTGGATCAGCAGCCAGTCGTCGACGCCATGTTCGCGATAGGTGCGATAGCCTGATGTCTCATGGTAGTGGCCCGTGAGAAGCTGCAGGACGCGTTCATGCCGGGGGGTGTCGAGCTTGGCCATAGCAGGATATTACATGTGATTGGCACGATGTTCGATGGGCAACACCGCCAAACCGCCCTAGCCTCCCACGATCGAGGAGGACCCGATGAGTTTGACCGGCGAACAGAAGCAGCAGTTCGAACGTGATGGATTTCTGGCGATACGCGGCCTGTTCAGCCCGGCCGAGATCGAGGAGATCCGCGGCACCTTCATGGCAATGGCCAAGGACGGCCCGGTGCCGGGGCTTTCCGACGTACCCAAGGCGCGTGAGGGCGCCCCGCTGAGTTCGAACGATCCGCTGCAGCGCTACCCGCGCATGATGCACCCGCACAAGCACCCGGACAAACCGGTCGGTCCGCTCGCCATGCGCTACATGCGCGATCCGCGTCTCAGGCCGATCCTCGCCGAACTGTTCGGCGAAAGCCCGTTCGCCGTGCAGTCGATGTTCTACTTCAAGCCGCCCGGCGCGCGTGGTCAGGATCTGCACCAGGACAATTTCTACCTGCGCGTGAAGCCCGGCACCTGCATGGCCGCCTGGGTGGCGGTCGACGATGCCGATGCGGGGAATGGTGGCATGATGTGTGTGCCTGAGACCGCAGCGCTCGATGTGGCCTGCCCGGAAAAGGCCGACCCGGCTCTGTTCTTCACCACCGAACATGTCGAGCCGCCGCCCGGCCTCACCCCGCAGATGATGGAGTTGAAGGCCGGCGACGTGTTGTTCTTCAACGGTAGCGTCATCCACGGCTCCACCCCCAACACCAGCCCCGACCGCTTCCGCCGCTCGCTGATCTTCCACTACGTGCCGGCGAGCACGGTGGAGATGAGCCATTATTACGAAGCGCTGAGCTTCGATGGGGAGAAGCAGGACATCGCCACGAACCTGGATGGCGGGCCATGTGGGACAACGCAGGATCTGCCGACCGGGCCGCATTGATACCGCCGACCGGAGTGCTTGGCTGCCCCTCACCCTGGCGGTGAGACCGAAGGGCTCGCCGCGGGGTGAGGGGCGCCAAGCGCGCCGGCGGTGAAGTCTAAAGCCCCCGCCGCCTGATCACCCCGGCGTACCACTTCGCCGAGGCTTTCGGTGTTCGCGCCATCGTCTCCGTGTCCAGATGCACGATGCCGAACTTCTGGCTGTAGCCGGCGGCCCATTCGTAATTGTCCATCAGCGACCACAGGTAGTAGCCGCGTACGTCGGCGCCGTCGGCAATCGCCTTGTGGATCCACTCGAGGAAGCCGGCGACGTAGGTGATGCGCTCCTGGTCATCGAGCGGATCGGTGGCATTGGGGCCATCGGCGGCGCCGTTCTCGGTGATGAAGATCGGGCCCTGCCAGCCATACTGCTCTTTGGCCATGAACACCGCGTCGTAGACGGCTTTCGGATAGTACTCCATGCCATTGTCGAGGAAGTTGCCGCCCGGGTGCTTGTCGTCGGCCACCCACCAGCGCGGGTTGTAGTGCTCGGCGCTGACCACGACGCGCGAATAGACGTTGAGGCCCAGATAATCGATCGGCGTATTGATCAGTTTCAGGTCGCCTTCGCGGATTTCCGGCATGGTCCCGCGCTCGGTAAGGCGGGTCCGGATGCGCTCGGAGTAGTCGCCCTTCAGCACCGGATCGAGGAAGAAGCGGAAGCCGTCATCCTCGTCGCGGTCGGCGATGGCCTGGTCCTCGGGCTTGTCGGTCGCCGGGTGGCGCTGCCAGATGTCGAACACCGCGCCGATCTCCCCGGGCTTGCCCGAGGCGCGGAACGCCTCGACCCCCACGCCATGTGAAACCAGCGCGTGGTGCAAAGCCTGCCGAGCGGTCTTCTCGTCGCTGCGACCGGGGGCGAACACCCCCATCGCGTAGCCGACCCAGATCGAGATCGGCTCGTTCAGCGTGGCCCAGCGGCGCACCCGGTCGCCATAGCTGTTGAACGCCAGTTCGGCATAGTCGGCGAAGGCGCCGATGATATCGCGGTTGATCCAGCCGCCCTGATCCTCAAGCGCCTGCGGCAGGTCCCAGTGATAAAGCGTCACATTGGGCTGAATGTTCGCCGCCAGCAGCTCATCGATCAGCCGCGAGTAGAAATCGACACCCTTCTGGTTCACCGGCCCGCGCCCGCTGGGGAACAGGCGCGACCAGCTGAGCGAGAAGCGATAGCTCGAAACCCCGATCTCGCGCAGCAGCGCCACGTCGTCCTTGAACCGGTGATAGTGGTCGGCGCCGCGATCGCCGGGGATGTCGAGATGCACCTTGCCCGGGGTGTGCCCGAACGTGTCCCAGATCGACGGCCCCTTGCCGTCCTCGTTCCAGGCGCCTTCGATCTGGAACGCACTGGTTGCAACGCCGAAATCGAATCCGGCCGGGAACTGAAATCTCGCCACGGGAAAAGTCCTGGAAATGTCGGGGAACAGAGGGGAGGACGCCGCGCTCGGGAGGGAGAGCGCGGCGTCAGGGCCGTTGGCCCTATTTGGTGGCGACGGTGAAGCCCTGCTCTTGCGCGTACTGGGCGATGCGGTCCTGCCAGGCCTTGAAGCCCTCGAACACGCTGGTCTTGCCCGAGATCGCCTGGCCGACCGTGTCGCGATAGACGCTCGAGACGTAGGGCTGGAACGGCAGCCAGGTCCAGCCGACCACCGAGTTCTTGGCGGATTCGGCGAAAATCTGCCGCGCCTTCTGGCCGCCCAGATACTCGATCTCCTCGTCGATGAAACCAGGGTCTTCCCACGCCGCCTTGGTGGTCGGCAGCAGGCCCTGGTCGTCCTTGAGGCTGGCGACGCCCTCTGGGCTGCCGTTCATCCAGAGCGCGAACTCGACCGCTGCTTCCTTCTTGGCCGACTGGGCGAGGACGACGGTGCCCGAGCCGCCGAACTGGCTGGTGCCGACATCGCCTTCGTTCCACACCGGCTGCGGCGCGACCCGCCACAGGCCCTTGTTGTCAGGCAGCACGCCGGTCAGCGCCTGCAGGCCCCAGGCGCCCACCACCCAGGTGGCCATCTGTCCCGCGCCCAACTGCTTGAACCACTCATCCGAGCCCTGCACCGACTCGATGGTCAGCCCCTTGGCGTTGAGATCGGTCCAGTAATCGGCCCACTGCTTGGCCTTTTCCGACTGCAGGTTGAGGGTAACGTTGGTGCCGTCGGCAATGGACCACGGCTCGGCCGAGAGCTGCCACAGCCCCATATAGGCGGCATCGACGAGGCTCGGGTCGAGATAGGTGATGTAGTGGTCGGGGTTCTTGGCCTTGATCGCTTCGGCGGCGGCGGCGTACTGCGCCCAGGTCCTGGGCACCTCGACGCCGGCTTCGTCGAACACGTCCTTGCGGTAATACATGACGCCAGGGCCGAAATCCTGCGGCACGCCGTAGATGCCGCCATTGATATCGACGAGCCCGAGCACGCCGGGCAGGAACAGCTCCTTCACCGCCGCGCCGCCGAACTGCGTCACATCGGCCAGCGCTCCGGTCAGCGCGAAATTGGGGATCGCGTCATAGGTCATGTGCGCCACGTCGGGTCCGCCCGAGCCGGCATCCACGGCGTTCTGGATCTTGGTGTATTCGTCGGTGCCGACGCCGACATTTTCCACCTTCACCTTGATGCCGGGGTGGCTCGCCTCGAACTTGTCGATCGAGGTCTGGATGTTGGGCAGCCAGGTCCAGAAGGTGATTTCGACCGGCTCCTGTGCGATGGCGCCGGTAATGAAGAATGCGGCGGCCGCCACACTGGCGGCGAGCCCCTTCAAACTACGAGTCATGGTCTTCTCCCTTTGTGGCGCATCCTCCGCGCCCTGGTTGCGATGTCGCGAGACACCGGATTTCGTTTCGCGGGATGTCACCCCGCTGGGTGTCACCCCGCCGGGTGTCATTCCTTCACCCCGCCCGCGGCGATGCCGGATTGCCAGTATTTCTGCAGGAACACGAAGGCGACGAGCAGCGGCAGCACCGCCAGGAGCGAGCCGGTGATGACCAGCGGATAGAGCGGCTGCGCGAGGTTCACCCCGCCGGCATTGGCGAGCTTGTTCCAGAGCGACAGCCCCACGGTGAGCGGGAACTTGTCGGATTGGTTGAGCACGATCAGCGGCAGGAAATAGTTGTTCCAGGTGGCGACCAGCTGGAACAGCAGCACGGTGACGAAGCCCGGCGCCATCAGCGGAAAGGCGATGGTCCAGAAGATGCGGCCTTCGCTGGCCCCATCGATGCGCGCCGCCTCGATCATCGAATCCGGCACCGCGTCCTGCGCGTAGACCATCATCAGGAACAGCCCGAACGGGCTGACCAGCGCCGGTATGATCACCGCCAGCTCGGTATTGATCAGCCCCCACTGGGTGAACAGCATATAGGTCGGCACCGCCAGCGCCGTTCCCGGCACGGCAGTGGCGCCGAGCACGATGGCCAGCACGGCCTTCCGACCATGAAAATCGAACTTCGCCAGTGCATAGCCGCCCATTGCGCAGATCAGTGCGGCGCCTCCAGCGCCCACCACTGCGTAGAGAATGGTGTTGGCGAACCAGCGCAGGTAAATGCCGTCCTGAAAGGCGAAGAGCTGGCCGATATTGTCCCACAGCGCGAAGCTCGGCGCGAAGGCCAGCCCGAAGGTGCCGAACAGGTCGACATTCGACTTGGTGGCGTTCACCAGCAGCCAGCACAGCGGCAGCATGAAATAGGCCAGCAGCATCCAGAGGATGATCGTCAGCACCGGCGACTTTCGCGGCCGCAGCGCTGAACGGGTACGGGTCCCCGATGCGGGTGCCGAGAGGGCGGCTACACTCATATCAGCCTCCCCCGCTTGGCCGCGCCGAGTTGCACGACATAGGCGACCACCACGGTGAAGCCGCCGAGCAGCATCGCCACCGCGGCGGCGTAGTTGATCTGCCCGCCGGTGAAGCTGAGGTTGTAGGCGTAAAGGTTCGGCGTCCAGCTGGTGGTGACGACACTGGGCCGGAGCTGGCCGAGGATCGAGGGCTCGTTGAACAGCTGCAGCGAGCCGATGATCGAAAAGATCACCGCCAGCACCAGCGCGGGCCTGAGCGCCGGCAGCTTGATGAACCAGGCCTTGTGCCACTCATTGGCGCCATCGATCGCCGACGCCTCGTAGATGTCGGTGGGGATCGAGCGCAGCGCCGCGTAAAAGATCAGCATGTTGTAGCCGACGAACGACCAGGTCACGACATTGCCGACGCTCGCCAGCATCAGGTTGGGGCCGAGGAAGTCCGGGGTGGGAATGCCGAGGCTGCCGAACACCTGCCCGGCGAGCCCGAACTGGCTGCCGAAGATGTAACCCCACATCAGCGCCGCGACGACCGCCGGCACCGCATAAGGAAGGAAAAGCCCGATGCGAACGATGCGGCTGCCGGCAAGCCGCCCGCTGTCGATGGCGAGCGCCACGAACATGGCGATCCCCAGCATGATCGGCACCTGCAGCACAAGGAAAACGATCACCCGCAACACCGCATCGTGCAGCAGCGTATCGCCCAGCGCCCTGAGGTAGTTGCCCAGCCCGACGAACACCGTGCCGCCGATCATCTGCTTACGGAAAAAGCTGATCCACAGCGCGTAGCCGAGCGGCACGACGATCGAGATGGCGAACACCACGATGAACGGGGTGAGGAACAGGTAGGCCGTGGAGGTGGCACGGGTCTTGGCGGAGAGGCGGGTCATGGGTGCTCTTCCCCCGCAGCGCTACCGCGTCCGCTAGGAAGGGAGGGGTGGTCGTGGGGAGGATAGTCCGCAGCGAGAAGAGCACCCCCCACCCTGTCCCTCCCCCGCAAGGGGGGAGGAGACGCCAACACTGATGTCAATGTTTTGGTCTCCCTCCCCCTTGCGGGGAGGGGACAGGGGTGGGGGTACCCTGTGCGCACCGGCCCGTCATTATCGGTGCTACAAACGGCCCCCATCACGCCGCAACCTCACGCAGCACCCGCACGTCCCACGGCTTCAGCGCCAGGTCCCCAACCGGCTCGCCCGTGAGCACATCGGTGACCAGCATCGGTGGCGTAACCGTCCGTGCCTCCCAGCCGAAATTGTGCACGAACCACAGCCGCTCGCCGGCGCCGTTGGTGGCGCCATGCACCGCCAGTGCGCCGGGCACCAGTTGCGACTGCCAGGGATGGTTAGGCTGCAGCCACTCACCGAGCGACTGGGCCAAATCGAGCTCGGGGAAGGCCCCGACATAGGTGATGCGGCCCTTGCCGAACGGCCGCGTCGTCGCGGCCGGCCAGCGGCCGAAATGCGGATGCTGGTAGCTGGCGATGACCTCGGCGTCGTCGGCGATCAGCCCTTCGACGAGGCTCCGGGCCGTGCCGCTGAGCTGCCCGGTGACGGCAAGTGGCGTCACCAGGTTGGAGAACTCGTCGTACCAGACCCCGGCCGCATCGGCCAAACCGGCCGGCTGCCGCTCGAGCTTGGGCCGACCGATCTCGTCGGCATAGGCCGTGCGGATACCGACCACCAGGTGCCCGCCCGCCTCGGCATAAGCAACGAGGTTGGCGACCAGCCGATCGGAAGCGAGATAGAGCGCCGGCACCACCAGCGTCGGCAGTTGACGCGCCAGCTGCACCGGTTCGGCGAGTTCGAAATCCGCCCCATGCAGCACCCGCACCTGGTGGCCGGCCCGATCGAGCCCGCCATAGAAGCGATAGACGATCCGCTCATAGGCGGCGCGGTCGGCCGGCCCCTGCTTTTCCGGCAGCGCCGCCGGATCCTGCATTGGCGGGTGGTATTCGAAGGCCCAGCGGTTGGGCATCGAAAAGATCAGCCCGACATTGGCATCGGGCACGATGCCTTCGACTGCGGCGCCGGCCCGGGCGATCTCCTGCCCAAGCTCAGCCACCTGGCCATAGACCCGGCCGGGGGCAAAGCTGTGCGGCAGCACCCCGCCCCAGAACGTCTCCCAGGAGCCGTGCATGGTGTGCCAGTGCCAGTATTCCACCGCCCGGGCGCCGCGAGCGATCATCGCCCAGCCGACCTGCCGCCACTGCCCGTCGTACATCGGGTGGTTGAACCAGGGGAAACCGATACTCGTCGCATTGGTCTCGGTGACCATGAAGCGCCGCTGGCCGATGGCCCAGGTGCGATCGGAAATGAAGAACGGCGCCCAGCTGCCAGACGGCGGAAAAGCATAGTCCCCCGCGGTGTCCGGCCCAAGCTGATCCTGCGTGGCGATATACTGGTTCGAGGCGATCGCGTCGCAGGCGGCGCCGATGGCCCGGTCATCGACCGCAGCGCGCATCGGGTCGATGCAGGTGGTGATAAACTGGTCATCCCCAGCGTACTCGCGAACGATGCCCACCTGCCAGGCGATGTACTCGGTGGTTTGCAGCGCATGAAAGCGCCGCCAGTCGAGATCATATTGCGGCACGTGGTTGCCGTCGGGGACCCAGAGCTCGTCGATGTCGTTGAGCCGGTGCGCCCAGTGGGTCAGGTTCCACGCCTGGTTGATCGCCTCGACGCCGTTGTACTTGGCCATCAGCCACTGCTTGAAGCGGCTGAACACGTGGGCATTGTGCGGCACCTGGTGGCCGGGCTCGTTATCGACCTGGAAGCCCACGATTGCTGGGTGGCTGGCATAGCGCCCCACCACCTTGCGGATGATCCGCTCGGCATAATCGAGAAACACCGGGTGCGAGGTATCGGTCTCCTGCCGCGCGCCCCATGGCACGCGCACGCCGGTTTTCGACTCTGCCGCGATCTCCGGGTGCTTCAGCATCAGCCAGGGCGGCACCGCATAGGTCGGCGTCCCCAGCACGACACAGATGCCGTGCTGCTGTGCCGCGTCCAGCACCGGCAGCAGCCATTCGAGCTCGAATTCGCCGTCGCGCGGCTCCCAGGTCGACCACACGGATTCGCCGACGCGGATCAGGTTGAACCCCGCCTCGCGCATCAGCCGAAAATCTTCGGCCATCCGTTCCACCGGCTGATACTCGGGATAATAGGCCGCCCCGAACAGGATGCGATCGCCGATGCGATAGGCCGACTGGTCTTCCACTGCGCACTCCCTCGCCAGACGGTTTCGTCTTGGCCTCAACGGACGTTTTCGTCTCGTTCAACGGACGTCTTCGTCTCGTTGGCCAGAATTGTTTGCGCAAACAATCCTGTTGTCAAGAACGGCTCGGATCATCCATCCGGATGAGACAACATGCCTGCACTACCTGACTTGGCACGTGTCGCAGCCCTTGCGTCACCGCAATCCCGCCACTATTGTTTACGCTAACGAAAGGGACGCCATTTGGTTCGACAGTCACGCAAGGGCACTTCTCCCACCATGGCCGACGTGGCGCGGCTGGCGCAGGTTTCGCAGCAGACAGTCTCGCGGGTGCTGAACGACTATGCCTTCATCAAGCCCGACACCCGCGAGCGGGTGCTGAAGGCCATTGCCAACCTCGACTACCGCCCCAACATGGCGGCGCGCACTCTTGCCACCAGCCGCTCACGCACCATCGGCGTCGTCGCCTCGGACTATCTGAGCTTCGGGCCGGCCTCCGCCCTGTTCGGCGTCGAACAGGCCGCGAGCGAGGAAGGCTATGGGGTCAGCATCGTCAGCCTGCGCGAGTCCAATCGCCTGACCATCGCCGAAGCGCTGGCCCGGCTGGTCGGCCAGTCGGTCGAAGGCATCGTGATGATCTCGCCACAGGATGTCTCGGCCGGCGCCGCCTTCCTCAGCTTCGAGAACGTGCCGGTGGTGACCCTGAGTTCGGTCGATACGGGCGAGCACACCTCGATCATGTACGACTCGGTCGAGGGCTCGCGCGCTGCGACGCAGCACTTGATCGACCTGGGGCACAAATGGATCGCCCATCTCGCCGGCCCGGCCGGCTTCACCGTCTCGGAATCGCGCGTCCATGGCTGGCGCAAGGCGTTGGGTGCGGCGCATCTGGTGGCGCCCGACCCCTATGTCTGCGACTGGACGGCCGAGAGTGGCTATGTCGTCGGCAAACAGGTGTTGAGCGACCCGCGCTTCACTGCCGCCTATTGCGCCAACGACCGCATCGCCCAAGGCCTGCTGCTGGCGCTCTATGAAGCCGGCCGCGTCGTGCCGCGCGATTTCAGCGTCGTCGGCTTCGACGATGTGCCGGAAGCCGCCTACTGCGTCCCGCCGCTTACCACCATGCGCCAGGATTTCACCAAGCTTGGCCGCCGCTGCATCGAGGCGCTGATGGCGCGCCTAAACGGCGAGCCGCCGCAGGAAGCCGACCCGCTGCTCCCGGTGCTGATCCAGCGCAGCAGCACCGCACCCGCACCCGTCTAGCGAGCAGCAGCTCGGATCAGGTCCGCGGCCCGTTCGGCTATCATCACCACCGGCGAGGCGGTATTGCCCGAGGGGATGGTCGGCATGACCGAGGCATCGACGATGCGAAGGCCGGCAATCCCGCGCACCCGCAACTGGTCGTCGACCACCGCCAATTGGTCCTGACCCATGCGGCAGGTGCCGACCGGGTGGAAGATGGTGGTGGCGATGTTGCCGATAGCGGCCATCAGGCTGTCGTCGTCGACCACCGCGGGGCCGGGCAGCAGTTCCTGGGGCGCATAGCGGCGCAGCGCCTCGGTTGCCACCAGCCGGCGCGCCTGCTTGACCGCCTTCAGGGCGACGTCGCGATCGCGCTCGGCGCTGAGATAGTTGAGCTTGATGGCCGGCTGCTCGGCCGGGTCGCGGCTGCGGATATGGCAGGTGCCGCGGCTCTGCGGCCGGAGGTTGCAGACCGACACCGTGACGGCCGGGAAAGGGTGCAGCGGATCGCCCAGCTTGTCGGTCGAGAGCGGCTGCACATGATACTCGAGATCGGCGGTCGCGACGCTCGCGTCGCTGCGCGAGAAGATGCCGAGCTGACTCGGCGCCATCGACATCGGCCCGCTGCCGAACATCATGTACTCCAGCGACATCGCCGCCTTGCCGGTGAGGCTGTTGACGATCGTATTGAGGGTGCGCGCCCCGCTGACCCGGTACACCGTGCGGATCTGCAGGTGATCCTGCAGGTTCCGACCCACGCCCGGCAGAACGTGCCGCGCCTCGACCCCGTGCCGCGCCAGCACCTCGCCATCGCCGATACCGCTGAGTTCGAGGAGCTTGGGCGAGTTCACCGCCCCCGCCGCCAGAATGACTTCTGCATCGGCATCGGCGCGGCCCATCACACCACCGGCCTCATAATGTACGCCGGTGGCGCGCTGCCCGGTCATGGCGATGCCGGTGACCAGCGCGCCGGTGACGACACGCAGATTGGGCCGTCCGAGGGCCGGCCGCAGAAACCCCTTTGCGGCGGTCCAGCGCACGCCGTTGCGCTGGTTCACTTCGAAGAAGCCGGAGCCTTCGTTGTCGCCGTCGTTGAAATCGTCGCGCCGTGGGATGCCGATCTCGTCGGCAGCGGCGCGGAAGGCCTCGAGGATGTCCCAGCGCAGCCGCTGCCGGCTGACCTTCCATTCGCCGCCCGCCCCATGCAATTCGGTCCGGCCGCGGAAACTGTCCTCGGATCTGGTGAAGTAGGGCAGCACGTCGTCCCAGCCCCAGCCGACATTGCCGAGCTGTCGCCATTGATCGTAGTCGGCGGCCTGGCCGCGCATATAGATCATGCCGTTGATCGAGGTGCAGCCGCCCAGCGCCTTGCCGCGCGGATAGCTGAGCACCCGCCCGTTGAGCCCCGGCTCCGCCTCGGTCCGCATCATCCAGTCGGTGCGCGGGTTGTTGATGCAGTAGAGGTAGCCGACCGGGATCTGGATCCACGGATAGCTGTCGCTGCCACCGGCCTCGAGCAGCAGCACGCGCCGGCGCGGGTCCTCGCTCAGTCGGTTGGCCAGCACGCACCCGGCCGTACCGCCGCCGATGATGACGTAGTCGTAGCGCCCGTCCAACCAAGCCCCCCCTTCTCGCCGAACCGGAACGCCCGTCGAAATGTCCTGATCGCTTTAGGTCACCGCGACGCGCGCGCTGGCCGCGTCGCGGTATTTCACCGTCTGCAGATGCTCGCAATAGAGCGCCAGCTCGCCGGTATGCTTGAAGATCTCGTAGCTGCAGACCATCAGGCCGAGGTCGGGATATTTCGGCTCCTTCCTGAGGATGGTGCGGATGCCGTAGATGGTGTCGCCGATGAACACCGGCCGAATGAAGCGCAGCCGATCATAGCCGTAACTGAAACTGTTGACGTTGTTGTGCGCGAACAGCCCGAGCCCGTAGGAAAACACCTGCGCACCGGCCACCAGCCGGCGGCCGAACATCCCCTCTTCGACGGCGAACGGATCGTCAGCCACATAGGGGTGGAGGTCCATCACCAACGTGCCGAAGGCGATCACCTCGCCTTCCGAAATCGTGCGCCGGATCGAGCGGCTGCGCTCCCCCACCACGATATCCTCGTAGAGCCAGGTCTCCTGGTTCCACACCGGGATCTGGCCATGCAGCGCGGGGTCGGGGTTGGGGTTGCGGTCCGCCATGGTCAGTCTCCCAGCTTGTAGATGCGACGGGCGTTGGCGGCGAACAGCTTCTCGCGCTCGCCGACGCCGAGGCCAGCGGTGAGGTTGCGGGTGATCGCCGCCCAGTCGGGCAATCCCATGGCCAGCAGCACCACCGGCCAGTCACCGCCCCACACAACACGAGCGGCGCCGAAGCGCTCGAGGCAGTGCGCCACATAGGGCGCAACCGCCGCCTCAGCCGGCTGCCCGCCGGCATAGGCGACGACCCCGGAGATCTTGCAGGCGACGTTGGGAAGCGCCGCGAGCTCATCGATTGCCCTGGCCCAGCCGACGAAATCGCCGCCGGCAATAGCCGGCACACCGCAATGGTCGAGGACGAACATCGTATCGGGACAGGCCCGCGCGAGATCGCGACCGATCGGCAGTTGCGCCTGCGTCACGCAGAGGTCGAAGGTTTTCCCGCGGGCCCCGATCTTGGCGACGTTCCGCCGGAAGCCCGGCGTGGTCGAGACATCGTCGGGCACCACATGCAGGGCCCGGCGGTAGCCGACCACCTGAGGCCTGTCGGTCTCCTCGAGCCAGGCCTCGAAGCCGGCATCCATCTCTGGCCGGCAACCGGCGATTACCCCTTTGGTCAACGAGTTGGGCTGCTGCATCAACCCGAGCACGAAGCGCACCTCGTCCTGGTAGAAGGCATCGTCCGGCGCGGTCTCCATGAAGATGGCGGCCGCAATTCCGGCCTGCTGCGCCAAGCCGGCGTAGTCCTCGTCGGTGAAGCTGCCGGTGAGCACCGGGATGCCGTTGGTCCAGCTGTACTGGAAACGGTCGGGATAGATCAGGTGCTGGTGGGTATCGATGAGCTGCATTCTGATCTCCCTGGCTCCGCAGTGCATTGCGTATCACCAAATCGCACGCTAGCTCCAAGACCTTGCGTGTCCCGAAAACAAAAAGGCCGCCCAGCGGGCGGCCCTGTTTCATCGTCGGCGTAGTGCCTACTCGTCGTCGCTCGGCGCTGCCGCCATGCCGAGCGCCGTGAGGTAGAGTTCGAGCAGCGCTTCCTGCTCCATGCGCTCGGCATGATCCTGCTTGCGGATCGAGACGATCTTGCGCAGCACCTTGGTGTCGAAGCCGTTGCCCTTGGCCTCGGCATAAACTTCCTTGATGTCGCCGGCGATTGCGGCCTTCTCTTCCTCGAGCCGTTCGATGCGTTCGATGAAGGCCTTGATCTGGTCCTGGGCGACGCTATCGGGGGAGACGGTTGCCATAGTCGAATTCCTTTTGCTTTCGGCCCCCGTTCAACCCGTTCGGCCTCGCCGGTTCAAGCCCATTCGGACAGCAATCCACATCGCGTGCCCCAGGGGTTCGTAATTCCGACAAAAGCCGCGTTTACCGGTTGACAGCGGGCGGAGCGCTGAGCACAAACACCTCGCGCGCTGCAAACGATTTCAGGCAATCCAACCCGGACGGTCCATTGCGCTACATCCTGGCCATCGCTGGTGTGC
>NZ_DASZAW010000028.1:0-43697 GCF_035944845.1 Devosia sp.
GCCTGATCCCATTCACGGCACGCGATCTGAAGGGCGGGAGACAGCAGCTCCCGCTCGGCGCGTTCCGAAAAGGAGAGGTCCCGAAATGACCGCTACCCCACCTAGGCACTTCCTCAATCTCGACGATTTCGATGCCACGACACTGCGCGGCATGCTCAACCAGGCCACCGAACTCAAGGACCGACTGAAAAAGGGCGATCGACCGCAGCTCCTCAAGGACAAGGTGCTGGCGATGATCTTCGAGCGCCAATCCACCCGTACCCGTGTCAGTTTCGATGTCGGCATGCGCCAGCTCGGCGGCGAGACGATTTTCCTCACCGGCCAGGAAATGCAGCTGTCCCGTGAGGAAACCCTCGCCGACACCGCCAAGGTGATGTCGCGTTATGTCGATGCGATCATGATCCGCATTCTTACCCATCAGGATCTGCTCGATCTGGCCGAGGCCGCCACCGTACCGGTGATCAACGGCCTGACCCGTCGCGCCCACCCCTGCCAGGTGATGGCCGACGTAATGACTTTCGAGGAGCACCGCGGCAACATCAAGGGCGCCAAGGTCGCCTGGGTCGGCGACAGCAACAATGTGCTGGCCAGCTGGGTCAACGCCGCCGAGCTGTTCGGCGCCGAACTCACCATCGCGGTTCCCGAGGAATATTCGCCTGAGAAGGACCTGCTCGCCGACATCAAGAAGGCCGGCGCAGCGGTCAGGCTGATCGAGGACCCGCAGGAGGCGGTGCGGGGCGCCGACCTCATCATCACCGACACCTGGGTGTCGATGGGCGATACCGACGCCGCCGAACGCCGCCGGGCCTTGAAACCCTACCAGGTGAATACCCAATTGATGGGCTTGGCCAACAAGGACGCGCTGTTCATGCACTGCCTTCCGGCCCATCGCGGCGACGAGGTGACCGACGAGGTCATAGACGGGCCGCAATCGGTGGTCTTTGATGAAGCCGAGAACCGGCTTCACGCCCAGAAGGCGATCCTGTGCTGGGCACTGGGTCAGGACCGGCAGAACATCTAGCGTTCTGCGTTACTGTTATGCGACACGAACCAGCGCGGGACCCCGATCCGATAAGGCCGGGGTTGTTCCCGCGAGATTGGATTTTGGATGACTCAGACTGAGCTCAGCACCTACGGCCTCGATCGCCCGGAATCGGGCGACGATGTCGTGGTGCCGTTCACCCTCGATGGGCTCGACAGCCGCGGCCGCGTGGTGCGCCTCGGGCCGGCGCTCGATGCGATCCTCACCCGCCACAATTATCCCGCACCGGTGGCCCGCCTGCTCGGCGAGGCGGTGGTGCTGGCCGCCCTCATCGGCTCGTCGCTGAAATTCGAGGGGCGTTTCATCCTTCAGACCCAGACCGATGGGCCTGTGAACCTGATCGTCGTCGATCTCGATGCGCCGGATGGCCTGCGCGGCTATGCCCGTTTCGACGCCGATGCGGTGATGACGGCGATCGAGCGCGGCGAGACCAAGCCGGGCCAGCTGCTCGGCAAGGGCCACCTCGCCATGACCGTGGACCAGGGTGTCCATATGGAGCGCTACCAGGGTATCGTGGCCCTCGATGGCGGCACGCTCGAAGATGTGGCGCACGCCTATTTCCAGCAGTCCGAACAGATTCCGACGCTGGTGCGGCTCGCTGTCGCCGAGCATTCGGTGCGCGGTGCCGGTGGGCCGCAGTGGCGCGCCGGCGGCGCGCTGGTGCAGTTCCTGCCGCCGCACGGCCAGTCGGTGATGCCAGACCTGCCGGGCGACGGCGATTTCGACAACCCCGAGACTGCCGATCCGGATTTCGTCGAAGACGACAAGTGGACGACCACCCGGGCGTATCTCTCGACCGTCGGCGACGACGAACTCGCCGATCCCGAGCTTTCCGCCGAGCGCCTGCTGTTCCGGCTCTTCAACGAGCCGGGCGTCCGCATCTTCGAGCCGATCGCGCTCGAGGAGCGCTGCACCTGCTCGGCCGAACGGATCGAAGCCATGCTGCGCGACAATTTCTCGGCTGAAGAGCGTGAGGAAATGGTGGTCGACGGCGAGATCGAGGTGGTCTGCGAGTTCTGCTCGGCCGACTACCACTTCAAGCCGCACGAGTTCGACGAACACTCCTCGCACCAGCACTGACAGCGATGCTGCCGGTTGATCGGAGCCCTGCAATGATCACCGGCATCATCGTCTATGACGCCAGCGACCTGAAACGGCTGCAGATGGCGTTCGGACAGGCGACGGCGCTGCCGCTATGGGGCGCCGCGCTCGTCATGTGCGTGGTTGGCGCCGTGCTCGGTCTGGGCGTCGCGAGCCTGGTGCAGAGGTTGCTGGACGGTCCGGCGACCCTGCTCGGTGATGTCACGCCCTGGGGCGCTCTGCTTGGCGCCGTGCTTGCCGTCACCGCGGGCGCCTGGCGGATCGGCAAGGCGACTGCCGGCCCCATTGTCGCCAAGCCGCAGACGGTCGAGATCGGCGATACCGGCATCCGCCTCGCCACGCCCAAGGGCGAGAGCCTGATGCGCTGGCCGATCTTTGTGAAAAAGGTCGTGCAGCCCGGCTACGTTGCCTTGCGCACCGAGGACAACAGCTGGGTGCTGCTCCGCCCTGAGTTCTTCGCCAGCGCCGACGACTATGCCGCTGCCCTCCGCCTGGTCGACGCCAATTTTCCCTGACGGTTCGCGTCGCCCCGGCCCTGGTGCTAAAGCGCTTTCAGGAAAAGTTGCAGACTTTTCCGGTTCGAAAGCGCGACAAGATCAATGAGCTAGATCCGTTCGCCGTTTCACTTGGACGGTGAAAGGATCCAGAACTCCGTTGTCGCGGAGGTGGAAATGCCGGACGCCCGTCGAGACTTTCGCCCCGATCTCCATCGATCGTTCGGCTCGCTTGCCGTCACCCTGCTGATCATGGCGGTGCTGCTGTTCGGCGCCGCCGGCACCTTCGATTGGGCAGCGGCGTGGGGGTATCTGGCGCTGTTCGTCGTCGTTATCGCCGTGGCCATTGCCTACCTGTGGCGCGTCGATCCGGAACTGTTCGCGGTGCGGCGGCGGCCACAGGCCGGCAGCAAATCCTGGGACTTCGCCTATGTCGCCGTCACCATTGCCGCGTTCGCCGCCATCCTGCCGGTTGCCGGCCTCGATTTCCGTTTCAACTGGCTGCAGCTCCCCACGCCGCTGATCTGGCTCGGCGACCTGTTGTTCGTCGCCGGCTTCTGGATCACCAGCTGGGCCCAGGGCGTCAACCGGCACTTCGAGGTGACGGTGCGCATCCAGACCGATCGCGGCCAAAAGGTCATCGACACCGGGCCCTACGCCTTCATTCGCCACCCCGGCTATGCCGGTGGGCTGGCGCTTGGCCTCGGCACGGCGCTGGCGCTCGGCTCGCTCGCGGCGGTCGTTCCGGTGCTGGTCTGCTGCGTCACCCTGGCGCTGCGTACGCGCGCCGAAGAAGCGAGCCTGGCGGCCGAACTCTCCGGCTATGCCGAGTACATGCAGAAAGTACGCTTCCGCTGGATTCCCGGCCTCTGGTGAGGCGGCCGCTGCGTCACTCGCTGGCCAGCGCCACCACCGGATCGAGCCGTGCCGCCGAGCGGGCGGGCATGAAGCCGAACAGTACGCCGATCAGGCTCGAGGAGACGAAGGCCGCGATGATCGTCGTCGGCGAGTAGATGAAGCTCAGCCCGCTCACCAGCTTCTCGACCCCGAAGCCGATCCCCAGCGACAGCAGCACGCCCACCGTGCCGCCGATGAGGCAGACCAGCACCGCCTCGATCAGGAATTGCTGCAGGATATCGCCCTGCCGCGCCCCGACCGCCATGCGCACCCCGATCTCGCGGGTCCGCTCACGAACCGACACCAGCATGATGTTCATCACCCCGATGCCGCCGACAATCAGCGAGATCACAGCGATGGCGGAGATCAACAGGGTCAGCGTCTGCGAGGTCGACTGGATGGTCTCGCGGATGGTGTCGGTGTTCTGCAGGCTGAAATCCACCGTACCGTGCCGCTGCTCGAGCAGCGACTGGATCTCCGCCTGCGCCTCGGTGACGTCAGCACTGTCGGCGATGCGGACCGTGATGGTCGAGAGCCAGCTCTGCCCCAGGATCCGCGACATCGCGGTGGTGTAGGGCATCCAGATGCTGATCGAACTGGACTGCGGCCCGAAATTGTTGGTGCTCGCGGCAACGACGCCGATAATCCTGAGCGGTACGTTGCCGACCAGCACCACTTGCCCGACCGCATCTTCGCCGTTGCTGAACAGCGTATCGCGCGCCGTGGTGTCGATCACCGCCACCTGCGCCAGCGCGCTGGTGCTGGCTTCGTCAAACGCCGCGCCCTCGACGAAACTGCGGTTGTTCACCCGGAAATAGTCGGCGCCGACGCCCTGGATCTGCGACGCGGCGCTGACGTTGCGATAGCGCGCCTGGCCGCTGCTCGAGACCTGCGGCGTTACGCTGTCGGCATATTTTTCGGCAGCGATCGCCGCCGCATCGGCCGGCACCAGGGTGCGGATCGCATCGCGCCGCCGGTCGGCGGCACTGGTGCCGGGGAGCACATTGATAGTGTTGGTGCCGATCGAGCTGATCCGGTCGAGCACCGTCTGCTGGCTGCCCTGGCCCAGCGCCACCACCGACACCACCGAGGCAATACCGATGATGATGCCGAGCATGGTCAGGAAAGTCCGCAGCCGATGGCTCGACAGCGCCCGCAGCGCCATCTGGAAGGCTTCG
This sequence comes from Devosia sp., assembly GCF_035944845.1. Classification (GTDB taxonomy): domain Bacteria; phylum Pseudomonadota; class Alphaproteobacteria; order Rhizobiales; family Devosiaceae; genus Devosia_A. The sequence goes on from NZ_DASZAW010000028.1 coordinate 4,713, forward strand.
CCGACCCGTTCGAGCGCCTCGCGCCAGCGCGGAATCCGTCGGATTGCTTCAGCGGCCTTCTGCACCGGTGCCGCCGCCTGGTCCTTGCGCCGGTCGGCGACCACGACACCGTCGCTCAGTTCCACCACCCGGTCCGCCTGAGCCGCCACGGTCGGATCGTGCGTGACGATGATGATGGTGTGGCCCTCGGCGTTCAGCTCCTTGAGCAGCGCCATCAGCTCCTTGCCGCTCTTCGAGTCGAGCGCTCCGGTCGGTTCGTCCGCGAGGATGATCTCGCCGCCATTGATCAGCGCCCGCGCCACGCTGACCCGCTGTTGCTGGCCGCCCGACAGCGCATTCGGGCGGTGCGTCAGCCGCTCGCCCAAGCCCAGCCGCTCGAGCAACTGGTGCGCCCGCTCGCGCCGCGCCTCCTTGCGGGCGCCGGCATATATCGCCGGCACCTCGACATTCTCCAGCGCGTCGAGATCCGCCAGCAGCTGGTAGCGCTGGAAGATGAAGCCGAAATGCTCGCGCCTCAGTTCGGCCAACTCGTCCGGCGCCAACCGGGCAATGTCGCGGCCGGCGAGCCGATACTCCCCGGTCCAGCCATTGTCGAGGCAACCGAGGACATTCATCAGCGTCGACTTGCCCGAGCCCGATTGGCCGATAATGGCGAGCATTTCCCCAGCCTGGATATCCAGGTCGATATCTTTGAGCACCGTGATGCTCTCGGCGCCGATCGGAAACTCCCGCCGCAGCTTCCGGATGGAGATCAGCGGTTCGGTCATCACCTCAGCCTCCGCGCCCGAATCCGCCGGCCGGCGGTCCGCCGGTGAGGATGTTCCGGGCGCCGCCGCCCTGCGCGTTGCCATTGCGGGGCGCCGCAGCCGCTGCCGTGGCACTGACCACGAGGTCGCCTTCGTCGAGGCCGTCGAGCACTTCGGCTGTGACGTTGTTGTTGAGCCCGATCGTGACCTTCTTCGGCTCCGCCGCCTGCTTCTGCTGGTCCCACACCTCGAGCGTGTAGCTGCCGTCGCGACCTTTGCGGCCCAACACCGAGGCGGGCACGGTGAGCACGTCGTCGGCAGATTTGAGCACGATCGTTACCTGGGCCGTCATCGAGATGCGCAGCTTGTGGCCGGGGTTATCCACGTCGAACAGGCCGTTATAGTAGACCGCCGCGTTCGACGAACTCGACGAGGTGTCGTCCGAGGCGATCGAATCCGGCGCCGGCTCGACGGCGCGGAGCGTCGCGCTGATCCGGGTATCGGGGTCGCCAAGGATGGTGAAATAGACCTGCTGCCCTGGCTCCACTCGCGGCACATCGGCCTCGGAGATTTCCGCCTTCACCACCATCTTGTCGAGGTTGGCGAGCTTGACGATGGTCGGCGACGAATTGTTGGCATTGACCGATTGCCCGACCTCCACCGCCACGGCGACGACCGTGCCGTCCGACGGCGCCACGATCTTGGTACGGTCGAGATTCAGTTGCGCTGCCTCGACATTGATTTCCGCCTGCTGGATCTGCGCCTCGACCGCCTGCAACTGCCCTTGGGCCGTCTCGACCGCCAGTTGCGCCGCCTGCAGGTCGGCATCCGAAATCAGCTTCTGCGGGCTCAGCTTCTCGGCCCGCTCCAGCGCGGTCCTGGCCTGGCCGAGATTGGCGGTCTGGATGGTCTTTTGCGCCTCGGTATTGGCCAGCGACGCCTGCGCTGCCTTGACGGCGTTTTCCTGGTTCAGCGAGTCGATCTCGGCGATCACCTCGCCGGCCTTCACGTCATCGCCCAGCTGCACGTTGAGCGACTTGATCCGGCCCGAGACCTCGGCCCCGACACTGACCAGCGAGCTGGCCTGGATCACCCCGGAGGCGAGCACCGTCTCCTCGACATTGCCGCGCGCCACCGGCGTCGTCCGCGGGACCTCGTCCTTGGCCGGGGCGCTGAACACCAGCCAGCCGGCGCCGCCCGCGCCGAGCAGCAGCACGAGGACGATCCATTTCAACCACCGCTTCATCGCCGCACCTTCAAGCCCAAATACCCATCGCAGCTAAAGTAGAGCGCCCCGGTCAAGAAGTCGCATTAGGGCTTGGTAAGGTGGGTGAATTCTTCGCAAGGTGCGGCAGTTCAGCCAACTGTCATCCAGGCCTTGCTATCGTAGGGTCTCGCGAACTGGATTCCGGCGATGGAAATGTCGATGCCCAAATATTCAGTCACGCTCTACGACTTCCGGGCCAAGCCACCCAGCGTCACCTTGCCGCAAACGGTGGAGGCCGCCGAACCGATGTCGGCAGCGCGCCAGTTGACCGGCGAGGAACTGGTGCTCAACGGACATTTCGTCAACCTGGTCGCCGAGGTGACGCGCCACGACGGCAAGGTCGTTGCCCAGCGGGTGATGTTCTACCGCAAACCGTGATCCCCGTGGGTTGCAGCCCTCGCCGACTCTGCTAGTTTGCCGCTACCCTGCTGTTTGAGCAGGGGAATTTCTTGAGGCATACTATGAAGAAGACCTATTCCAAGCCTTTGCTCGTCAAGGAGCAGAAGCTGACCTCGATCACTGCCGAGCCGGTTTCAAGCAAAGCTACGTGATCTGGGGAACCGGGGCTTTGCCCCGGTTTCTTCCATGGATGGAGACCGATCGAAATCCACAAGGTGGTACTCGGCAAAGAAGTGAGTTCTCCGACTCCGGGCAGTCCTGCTAGTCTATCGGTGTTGCACCTTGGGGTGTGCAGGAGAAAGAAGCTATGAAGAAGACGTATACCAAGCCGACGCTGGTCAAAGAACAGCGGCTGACCACGATCACTGCGGTCACCAGCAAACCACCGGCCTGATCCGGGCTGAGCCGGGTTCACCAGACACTTAGTTGGGGATGAAGATGAAGAAGACGTACAACAAGCCGACGCTCGTCAAGGAGCAGAAGCTCACGGTGATCACCGCCGTGACGAGCAAGACGCCGGTCTGATCGTCGGCGATCTCCGAGGATCAGCGAACCGCGGGTCGAGACTTGGGCACGCGGTGTTTGTGGTTTCTCAGGGCGGTTGCGGTTCACGGGCAGTATTGCCTCTGCTAGGATGCGTCGTGTCTGTATCGGGGCAGACTTCAGGAGGAGCTGACATGAAGAAGCAATACGCCAAGCCGGCGCTCACCAAAGAGCAGAAGTTGGTGGCCGTTGTAGCTGTCACCAGCAAGGCTAAGTGACGATTTGTCGGGGCGAGTATGTTCGCCCCGACACTCTTGTTTCTCTCTGAAGAGCCGGTCGGTTCGACCGGCTGAGTTCGATCTTCTGATATCTGGTGCGTAGATGGATGCAGTGTACCGCCTCGGCGACGATGTTTCGTTCGAACCGGTAGGTGAAGGGGCTGTCATCCTGCTGCTTGGCAGCGGACAGCTCTACTCGTGTAACGACACCTCGATGGCATTCCTCAAGCACCTCGACGGCGTCCGCAATGTCGACGACGTAGCCCGTCGCATGGCCGATGAGTTTGAGATCGACACCGCCACGCTTGCCGACGACCTGCCAGAGTTGATCGCCGATCTGGTTGCAGAAGGCATCATCGTGCATGCCGCATGAGCTTGCCGAGCCGCTCGGCGCGGGGCCGCTGAACCGGCTGGCGTTTCGGTTGCGCCTCTGGATCAGCGCCCGCACGCTCCCGGCCCGGATCGCAAGGCGCGACTTCTCCCAGATTCTGGCCGACGCCTCTGCCGTGCCACCCAATAGCTGGCCGCATTTTCCGGTGCCCTACATCGCCCGCGCGGTTCGTCGCGTCGCGCGCTGGCCGATTCTGATGCGCAACAATCGGTGCCTTCGCACCGGGCTGGTGGGGTTTGCCGCGCTGCGTCGCTGCGGGTATGACCCACGGCTGCATTTCTCCGTCGACCCCAGATCCATCGGCCGGCCGAGCCTCAGCGCCCACTGCTGGGTAACGCTCGACGGGGTCGAAGTCATCAATGTCAGCATTCCTGGCCAGGTGCAGATTCATGTGCATGCTGCTCCGGCAAACGGGCCCGCACAGCCGCACGGAGCCAGAGTTTGATCCAGAAGTTCTTCGACCTGCAGGGTGCCAGCTTGCGCGTGTCCGCAATCCAGCCGGTGCTGGTGGATTTCTATGGCCGTATCTTCGCTGGACGCTCGCGCCCGCTGCCGACTGCGCCGCTGGCCTATGGCCTTACCATCACCTCCGGTGAGCCGCTCGCCATGCCCGAGGGGACCGAGGCACTCTATACGGGACCAGTCCTCGACGAGGGAGAGGCCAGCTTCTGGCAGGGCCCTGAAGGACGCATCCTGGCATTTCCCGGCATTATCTCGCTGACCCTTTCGGACAGGGCGCGCGAGGCGACGATCATCGTGGCGCCCGGTGCCGAGGAACGCATCACGATGACCTGCGGTCAGCTCGCCTTGCAGGCTGCGCTCCTCGCTGCCAGGCAATTCCTGATCCATGCCGCCGGGCTGACGCTGCCGGATGGCCGCGTCGCGTTGATCTTCGGCCGGAGCGGCGCGGGCAAGACCACCTCGACGCTTGCCCTCGCCGCCGGCGGGCTCGGCCTCTGCTCGGATGACGCTATGGCGTGCAACGTCTCGGGGGAGCGTCCGACCGCCTGGGGCATGCCGCGCAACCTCAAGGTGCATCGGCGAACCGCCGAAATGCTGCCCTGGGTGCAGCCCTTGCTGAGTGGCGACTGGAGCGCCGAAGACGAACGGCCGGTGACGCTGGCGGCGCTGCGCACCACGGTCAGCGTCGAGAGCATCACCGCCCGTGAGATCGCTGCGATCTTCGTGCTCGAGCGCAGCGGCGCCGTCGCAAGCCGGTGCGAACCGGTCAGTAAGGCCGAGGTGCTGGCCCTGGCCGCCGCCGACAACGTTCGCTCCACCCGGATCGGTGTGCCCGAGAGCGAGCGAGAACTGTTCAAGCGGCTCGGCGATCTGGTGCGTGCGCTGCCGACCTATCGGCTGTCCGCCGGGTCCGACCCCACCGACCTCGCACCGGTGCTGCTCGCTGCACTCGGTATCCGGAAGATCGTCGCATGACGGCGACCAGACTCGACAAGCTGTTCTGCAGCTTGGCTGATCCCGAGGCCCCCGCGATAGCTGTGCCCGTGGACGCCGTCGATCCGCTGCTGCATCTGGCGCGCGAGCACAATGTGCTTCCGGTGGTCACCCGCAAGCTTGCCGCGCAACATGCGACCGCGCAACTGAAAGCGGCCCAGAGTGAGCTGACGCTGTTGGTCGGCCTGTCGATGCATCTGCGGGGCATCGCCGCCAAAGTCGATCGCACCATTGCCGAGCGGGGGCTCGAGGCAGTTATCGTCAAAGGCCCGGTCTTTGCCCGCCAGATCTACCCGACGCCGTCGGATCGCCCGTTCACCGACATCGACATCATGGTCGCGCCATCGGCTCGCGCGCCGATCGGCGAACTGCTGACCAGCCTCGGCTACCAGTTGTACTTGAAGCCGCTGCTCGACCACACCGAGCAGAACCAGGAAGAAAAGTGGATCCAGCCCGATATGGATGCGCTGCTGATCGAAGTGCACGGCAACCTGGTGCACTATCAGGGGCTGCGCCGCCGCATCAGCTTCGGCTATGCCGAGTTCATGCTGAGCGGCGAGGGCAATGTCGCCGCCGGCCTGCCACAGTTTTTCGTTGCGGTGGTCCACGCCTCGCTGGGTCACAAGTTCCACCAGTTGCGCCTGCTGGTCGACGTGCTGCAGGCCTTCCGGCATCTCACGCCCGACGAGATCGCGGCATTGCCCGATATGGCGCGACGGCTGGGCCTCGACCTCGAGGCGCGCCTCTGCCTCGCACTGATCGCCGAACTCTTTGCTGCGAATGGCGCCAGCGCCGCCGCCGATCGCATCGGGGGAGGCAGTGCCAGCCGGCTCGCAGCGCGCCTGGTCGATGGTGCTGCGGTGCTGGCGGCGCCCAGCACCTTCCTCTCGAAGGTTCGTCGTCACAGCTTCCGCGGTCTCCAGCGCATCGTCGCGCGGGGGGCGGGATGACACAGAACCTCTCGTTCACCGCCATGCTTCCGGCAACTGCCACCCTCGTCGATGTCCGGTCCGGGTCGGCGCTCGACGCCGCCGGGATCCGCCAGCGGGTCAATGAGAAGGCCGCGGCCCTGTCGCAGAACGGCGTGACCAGCGGTGCACGGGCGGTGGTGGCTGAACTCAACCCGGTCGACTATCTCGTTGCCATCTTCGCCTGCTGGCAGGTCGGTCTCGTCGCGGTTGCCGTCAATCCAGGCCTGCGTCCGGAAGAATGCGAGAATGTGCTGCAGGCCACCGGAGCCTCGCTTTGGCTCGGCCCGCAGCGGCCCGGCATGGAGACCGCGGGTACCGGCAGTTCCACCCCGCTCCGTCTCGATGATCCGGCGCTGATCCTGATGACCTCCGGTACCACCGGGCGCCCCAAGGGCATCGTGCATTCGGTGCGGAGCCTGTTCGCTCGCGTCGCGCTGAACATCGCCGAGATCGGCCCCGCGGTGTTGCGTGAAACGCTCTGCGTGCTGCCGGTGTTCTTCGGCCACGGCCTCATCGGCAATGTGCTGACGCCGTTGCTGGCAGGGGGCAGGGTGCATCTGTGGCCGAGCCCGGCGCTCAGCGAACTCGCCGGCTTCGCCGGCTACCTGACATCGAACCGCATCAGCTTCATGAGTTCGGTGCCCTCGTTCTGGAAGCTTGCGCTGCGCCTTTCGGCACGACCCGAAGCAGTGCTGCAGCGCGTGCATGTTGGCTCGGCGCCGCTCTCCATCGAGCATTGGCGCGCCATCGCCGAATGGTGCGGGACGCGCCGGGTGTTCAACATGTTCGGCATGACCGAGACCGCCAACTGGATCGGCGGCGGCAGCCTCGATGAGGCCGAGGCTCGCGATGGCTATGTCGGCCGGCCCTGGGGCGGCAGCGTCGCCATCGCCTCGGACGGCGGCGCGCGGGGCGAAGTGCTGGTACAAAGCCCATCGATGATGTTGGGCTACTGGCAGCGCCCTGATCTCGACGAAGCGGCGTTCAGCAACGGCTGGTTCCGCACTGGCGATATCGGCGAACTCGATAGCCACGGCAACCTGATCCTGGTTGGTCGCAGCAAGTCCGAGATCAATCGCGGCGGCATCAAGATCCAGGCCGAGGAGATCGACATGCTCCTCGAACGGCACGACGCTATCGTCGAGGCCTGCGCCTTCGGCATCCCCGACGCCATTGCCGGCGAAGCCGTGGCCGCGGCCATTGTCCTAGCCGAGGGCGTGCCGTTCGATCCCGAAGCGCTGAAGGCCTGGTGCCGGGCCCGGGTCCGCGACGAAGCGGTGCCGTCACGGCTGTTTGCCGTCGCCGCTATTCCGCGGAACGATCGCGGCAAGATTGTGCGAGCCGACGTGCGCGCCATGGTCGAACGCCAATGAGCAAGCTGGTCATCGGCCCGTTGGAAACCGAGCGCTTCATCTTGAAGCCGATGGGGATGCTCGAGGCGCTGCGTGTCACCAATCGCTGGCGCCATGACCCGGATATCCTCAACGGTCTGATGCAGACGTCCAAACCCCGCTCGCTCGGGCACTGGCTGCTGCGCGGCCCCCTGCCGCGTACCAGGAACCGCTTCGCCTTCGCCATCATCCCCAAGGGCGAAACGGTGCCGATCGGCGCCCACATGGTGCGCCTGCAGGGCTACCGCTCGGCCTTCGGCACCGTTGCCGTGCACGATCGGAACTGGTGGGGCAGGAACGTGGTGGTTGAAGCGCGCGCCCGGCTTATGAACCACTTCTTCGCCCATTGCGGTGTCGAGCGCTTCTATGGCGTGGTCGATTCCCGCAACGTGGCGTCGATCTTCAGCTATCGCCGGTTGGGTTTCGACCATGTCGGCACCTGGCATCGCCAGAAGCAGAACCCGGTCACCGGCGAGGTTATCGACTTCGTCAACTTCGAGATGTTTCGCGATCAGTGGGTCAAGGGGCCGTTCTGGGAGGCTCCGGATGGGCAGTGAGGCACGCGCCTGCGCCATTGTCGGCGATGCGCTCAACTGTCCCGGCGCCATCGGCATCGGCGCCGAGATGAACTCGGTTGCCGCCTGGGACAGCCTCGGTCACATGGCGATCGTCGCCGGCATGGAACGCGAACTCGGCCACGCGCTCACAGCCGAGCAGATCGCGTCGATTACCTCGGTCCGGCGGGTGGCTGAACTCCTCGAGGCGCTTTGATCCGCTTTCGAGCCCCGGTGGTTGGGCTCGATGCTGAACCCACCCACCGGGTGTCATCCCAGCGAAAGCTGGGGACCCATCTCGCCGCCGGCGCCAGCTGATAGTTGGGTCCCAGCTTTCGCTGGGATGACATTGAGCTGGCGGAACCAATTGCGCCCAAGACAGGAGCCGGCCGCTCCACTTCAAAGGAGCGAACGGCGACTGCGCGGCAGGACCAGTGCAGTCCAGCCGAACTCCCAGCCCCCTAAACCTGGCTCAACCCGTATTCGAGGTCGCGGATCAGGTCGTCAGCGTCCTCGAGGCCGACCGACAGCCGCAGCAGTCCCGGAGTGATCCCCGATTCGAGCCGCACCTCTTCGGTGAACCGGGCATGCGTGGTGGTGCCCGGATGGGTGATCAGCGACTTGGCGTCGCCCAGGTTGTTCGAGATCAGGATCACCGCCAGCGAGTCCGACAACGTGAAGGCCGCTTCGCGCCCGCCCTTGACCTCGAAAGCCACCAGGGTCGAGCCGCTCTTCATCTGCCGCTTTGCCAGCTCGTACTGCGGGTGAGACGGGTGGAAAGGGTAGGAGACACGCTCGATCTTGGGATGGCCGGCGAGGAAGTCGGCCACCTTGGTCGCGTTCTCGGTCATCTGCCTGACGCGGATCGGCAGCGTTTCGAGTCCCTTCAGCAGCACCCAGGCATTGAACGGCGACAGCGACGGTCCGGTCTGCCGGAGCAGGGTGTGCACATCGCCCTCGATCAGCGCCTTTGACCCCAGCACGATGCCGCCCAGCGCCCGGCCCTGGCCGTCGATGTGCTTGGTCGCCGAATAGGTGACGAGATCGGCGCCCAGTTGCAGCGGCTTCTGGAACAGCGCAGTGGCGAACACGTTGTCGACGATCAGCTTGGCGCCATGCGCCTTGGCGATCTCGGCCACCGCGGCGATGTCGACCAGTTCCAGCGTCGGGTTAGTCGGCGTCTCGATGAAGATCACCTTGGTATTGGGCTGCATCGCCCGCGCAAAATTCTCCGGATCGCGCCCGTCGACCAGCGTCGAGGGCACCCCGAACCGCGGCATCAGGTCTTCCACCACGTAGCGGCAGCCGCCGAACAGCGCCCGCGCCGCGACGATATGGTCGCCGGCCCGCACCTGGCTCATCACCGCATTGGTGACGGCCGACATGCCGGTGGCGAAGGCGCGCGCTGCTTCCGCGCCTTCGAGCAACGCCATGCGGTCCTGGAACATGTCCATCGTCGGGTTGGCGAAGCGCGAGTAGTTATGCGCCGGCTTGTTGATCTTGTTGAGAAACAGATCCTCGGCATATTGCGAGCTCGGATAGGCATAGCCCGAGTTCATGAAGATCGCTTCCGAGGTCTCTTTGAACTGGCTGCGCTGCGTGCCGCCATGCACCAGCATGGTGGACGGCGCCCGGTTCTTTTCGTCGCTCAGCGGATTCTTCGACTTCGACATTTCTAGCCTCGAAAACAACAAAAGCCGGCGCGCGTTCTGGCGGCCGGCTCGAAGGGTCTCTTTAGCGACTTGTTTTAGGTGGCTGCAATCAGACCGGCCAAATCACCACCATGGCCCAAGCGTCACCGCAAAGGCGCATAGCGTGGATATACGACCCATGGCGTCTTGGCGTCAACGCCTCTGGTTGGTAGGGGATGGGTCCAGGGTGTGGGGTTGACCATTGGATAGTGAGCTTTGGGCCAAGGGCGTGTTTCCCGCCCGTTTCATCGAGCGCCTGGCCGCGCGCGGCAATATCGTCACCACTCGCCCGTTCGACGCCGACCAGGTACAGCCGGCGAGTCTCGACCTGCGGCTGGGCAAAGTCGCCTATCGCATCCGCTCGAGCTTCCTGCCGGGCCCCGAACACACCGTCGCCGAGCGCATCGAAACGCTGAAGCTGCATGAGCTCGATCTCACCGGCAGCGCCGTGCTGGAGCGCGGTTGCGTCTACCTGGTGCCGCTGCAGGAGAGCCTGAATCTGCCCGATCCGGTGTCGGCTGGCGCCAACCCGAAAAGCTCGACCGGCCGCCTCGACGTGTTCACCCGCGTTATCGGCGATCACGCCCGCGGCTTCGACACCTTGCCGCATGGCTACAAGGGCCCGCTTTATCTCGAGATCAGTCCGCGCACCTTCCCGGTTCGCGTGCGTACCGGCTCGCGCCTCAGCCAGATGCGCTTCCGCGTCGGCGACAGCCGGCTCACCATGTTCGAGCACAAATCGCTGCACAATGTCGAAACCCTGGTGTTCGATGCCAATGCCGAAGTCGGCGACGGCGTGCTGCTGTCGATCGACCTGAAGGGCGCCGACCGCAACGGGCTGATCGGCTTCCGCTCCAAGCGCCACACCCCGGTCATCGACATGGACATCAAGGACAATCTCGATGTGCTCGATTACTGGGAGCCGCTGATCAACCGCGGCGCCGACGAGTTTATCCTCGATCCGGACGAGTTCTACATTCTGGTGTCGCGCGAAAGCGTGCACGTGCCGCCGGCCTATGCGGCCGAGATGGTGCCGTTCGACCCGCTGGTCGGCGAGTTCCGCGTGCACTATGCCGGCTTCTTCGACCCCGGCTTCGGCCACTCCGCCGCCGGCGGCACCGGCAGCCGCGCCGTACTCGAGGTCCGCAGCCGCGAAGTGCCGTTCCTGCTCGGCCACGGCCAGACCATCGGCCGGCTGATCTACGAGCGCCTCGCCGAGGCCCCCGATCGGCTCTATGGCACCGGGCTGGGTTCGAACTACCAGGCGCAAACCCTAAAGCTGAGCAAGCACTTCAAGCCGTTTGCGCTTTAGGATCAGCGTAGCTCTGGGTGGGCCTGATCTACTGCGTCGTGCCGGTAGAACGATCGAGGCCCGCGGCCAATACGGCCCGTCGTCAGTTGCTCGTCGCAAACGTCTGTCAGCGCGGGTTCGGCTCGCCGCCATCAACAGCAGAATCCGACTCGGACGACCCGCAATACATCGTTCGATTCGACCGGACTCGGATTCTCCCAGCAGCAAGGGCCCAATTGTGTTGCTGATCCGCAACGCTCCCGCCTGGAGGGTTTTGGACCGGGTTAGTCAGCATTGACACGTAGTTCGAAAGAAAAGCGCTTAGATTGCAACGGCGTAACGGCTGCACGTTAACGCCCGCCTGCGCCCGGCTAACCGGTTATTAAGCATAATCAACTAGGACGGTTGAGCAGCAAAAGGCCTCGACTTTGCGGCTGAAAAGCGGCACTTTGAGAGCAACTTGACAGGTTTAGGTCCGGGGAGCGGGACGATATGACGGTTACGAAGTTTGCGCTGGCGGCACTGCCGCTTCTGCTGACGACCACATCGGTATTGGCGCAGGAGGCGGCGTCCGACTACTTCGTGCTTTCGCTGAACGGAGGGGCCGTCTACTACAACCTGCCGGACGTGGCGACGGGCGCCATCGTCAACGGTGAGGCGGAAACCGTCGAGAGCACAGTGATTGGCGGCACGGTCGGTCTGGGCGCGGCTGCAGGTATCGGCCAGTGGGGCGATTTCGACGCTTCTATCGGCTTCAACGGCTTCCTGACCTACGGCAATATCTCTGGTTCTTCCGCCGTGAAGACCTATGACGAGCCTGGCGTGGTGGTGATCCCCGGGTTTACGACCCCGGACGGATTTATTGGTATTGATACGAACCCGTCTGGTGGAGATGACGTTTCCTCGGATGTCCTGGTGTCGTTCGAGGGCAGCAACGCAGGCGGTTACTCTGGTTCTGTAAATGGCGACGATGCCGCTACGGACGCAGGACAGTACGAGCCCACACCGAGCGGCTTCATCTTCGCGGCGCGAACGACGAGTGCAGATCCGGACGGTCCAGATCCGGGCGGCGGCCCCGCGGACATTGGCTCGGCAGGCTACGGCTTCATCGCTAGTTCAACAGGTGGAATCTTCGTCGCGTCGGGCGACATCTCGGGTCTCGAGATCTCGACCGAGACCAGCGGTACCTTCGCTTACGCTGGTGCGGACATCACGCTCGGCCTCGGCAAGGCTACCGATGAGACGACGCAGGTGCAGGGCTTCTTTGGTCCGAGCTACCGCTATATGGCGCAGGGTTCCGAGACTTCGATCTCAATCGATATTCCAGAGGCGGCGGCGCCGTATGGTGGTCTCACCGTCTATCCGACGCTGTCAATCGATCGCGAACAGGATATCACGACGCACTATCTGGGCGGTGTCGCTGGGTTTACCCTGTCACATCTGCTCTCGGACACCTTGACCCTCACCCTGGGGGCGGAGGGCAACATCTACTACGCCAACAGCACCCTGTCGGGGAGCGACACCTACAGCATTGAAGGTGGTAGCGGCGTCGCCGGCATCCCGGTCGACGGCGACAGCGTGACGGCCCAAAGCGGTTCGATCGAGGACTCCGGCATGGCGTTCGGAGCCAAGGGGCAGGCCGGTCTGTCGTTTGCGGTTTCAGACACGATGCAGATCGGTTTTGGTGGTTCTGTGGAGTATCTCTCGCGTGTCGCTGTGGCCTCGCCTGGCAGCGCTGATGATATCCTGTCGACCAATACATACGCGCCCGGATCGTACGAAGGCGAGGCTGTTTATGACTCGCCGGCCAGCACCGCTGCCTCGCTGACTTTTGGCGATATGTGGGGCTTCGGTTTGACCGCGTCGTTGACCGGTCAGTTCTGACCTCGGGATCCGTTTTTGAATAAAAGGGCGGCACTTGTGCCGCCCTTTTGCTTTTGGTCCCGCTGGGCACCCCGGCGATGGATCTGTCGGTTGTAACTGGTCCCGCCGTTGGAAAATGGCCGGTGGCCTGAATCGAGCGATCAGACCTGTTGCCAGGGCCGAGCTTCGGCTAACGAAGCGGGCAGGGGAGACGAGCCCACGCTGCGGACACCGGGGCCGATTCCCTTGAGCTCAAGGCTGACCGGCGGGCTCCAGGCTGACGTCTGCTGCGGCTGCAGGGACGACGAAATCGCAAGCATGTCCGGGGGAAGGGGTACGACGCCGCATCCGGCATCTCCGTTGCTTCCTACAGGAAGCAGCACCGGCGGGGCCGTCTGCCGCTTCCGTCCTGCTGGATGATGACCACCAGCGGAGGTCGACTCTGCTTGGGCAGCGGCCCGCATACAGTGTGGTTCGCGTAACCTGAAGGCGATGAAACTCGCACATCGGGCGGCTACTACGCCGCCACTCCCGGGGAGACATCCTCAGAACGTAGAGCGGCGCCGCATTGCTGCGGCGCCGCCCCTGTCGATCAATGGCAGCTATCAGTTGTTCTGGTAGCTGATCACGGTGTTGCCGTTGCCGGTCTGGCTGACCGACGACCAGCCACCGTTGGTGACATTCTGGTCGACATGCGAAGCATTGCCGACGCCGGTCTGCACCACGGTCGACTCGTTGTCGTTGCCGTGCTGGTCGGTCTGCGAGGTGTTGAGCGCACCCAGCTGGACGGTCGCCGCGCTGTTGCCGTCGCCTTCCTGCTTGGTCTCGGAGAACTGCACCGCACCGCCCTGCAGCGTAACGGCCGTGTTCTCGTCGCCCTTCTGGTCGGTAACCGAGCCATTGAGTACGCCAAGCTGGCCGGTCAGCGAGAGGTTGAGGTCGCCGTCCTGCTTGGTCTTAGAACCATTGAGTAGCCCGAGCTGGACTGTGGCCTCGCCGTTGGTACCCTTCTGGTCCGTGTCGGAGTAGTTGAGGGCGCCGGCCTGCAGCGTGAATGAAGTGTTGGCCCCAACGGTGCTGCGCTGCTTCTTCTTGGCATAGTTGCCCAGGCCGACCTGATAAACGGTCGAGTCCTGCGCGCCGAGAGTTGCCTCTTGGTCGACGTCGGCCTTGTTCCACGAGCCATGCTGCTGAATGTTCGAGTTCAGCAGGCCAGCGGTAGCCTTCTGCTTGACCTTGGCCGAGTTGCGATTGCCGTCCTGCAGGATGTTGGAGTTGTTCTTGCCGAGCCCGATTTCCTGATTGACGTCGGTCTTGTTGCGGTTGCCGTACTGCGTGACGACATCGTTGTTCTCGCCGTACGCGCAGATAAAGAAGATGCAACCGCCGCCGGCCTTCTGAGTGTTGATGCCGACATTGTTGTCGCCATCCGAATAGATGTCGAACTTGCTCTTGCCGTTCCCCGACTGGCTGTTCACGACAAAATTGCCGTTGCCATTCTGGTTGACGATCAGTTTGGGCCAACCGGCCGGCGGTGCTGAGAGCGCGGGAGCCGCGGTGACGGCGAACATCGCCAGTGCCGAAGCGGCGAGTAGAACAGAACGCATGTATTCCTCCATGTGAAAAATAGCCCAGCGCCGTAATCCAAGTCGGCTTGCTGTTGAAAACTATCAAAGCGCATGTGGAGTTTTCGGCCAAACAATCTAGCGTATAGAAACTATGCAATAGAACGCCATTGGCGGGATGCATTTACCAGTCTGAACCGTTATATTGTCGGCATTCGCATACGGTTATGCGTCGATCTTGGTATCTCTGTGATAATTGCAGTACGATTGAGCGATCGGGGCGACGGATGCTCAACGCGGTAGCGCGAAAGTGCAGTGTACTGGTATGAACGTACCGTGCTGGAGGTGACGGCATCCGGCTGGGGGCGGCTCCCGTCGTAAGCCTTGCGATTGACGGGATCGCCCATCGGCGTTCCCGTCTTGCGGTTCGCATTGAATTAGTTGTGCCAGTTCAACGGCGTAGCTGCAGTGCGCGGTCGTCTCGGCACGGCTGCTGCCTGGTCTTCGGCCAGCTCTGGTGGCAGGGAACACTGCCTGTCGGTCGCGCCGATGTGACCGCTACCATCGCGGATTAGCGGCGTCGCGGTAACCATTTATATGGTATATAGATTGCTAACAGAGGGCTATCCGGCCTATTTGTTGTCATCGAAGCCGGGCGGGCAGTTGTTCGCCGTCGAGGTGGAGAAATCGAAGCAATCGTTCTGACGAATGACTGCGGAGGTGACTGGATCGGAGGCGATCCGGAGAGGGATGCCGGTGCATGATGAGGCCGCACCGGTGAAGGTCAACAGGGGCAGGGCCACGCGTACGGTCACTGCGGGCGCCAAGGAGCGGCGGGGGCGCCTATGAGTACAGGTGTAAGTCTATGGGGTATTCTCAGAACAGTCTGACCAGTGCCATCTATGAGATGGCCCTGGGCCGCTCAAACTGGGACAGTATTCTCGACATCCTGGCCGCAAGCTTCCCCGGATGTCTCGTCACCGCGTCAGGCGACGATATCGCGAGTGGGGCGAATCTGGCCTTTGCTCAGCGTGGTCTCACGCCACCGGCGGTGGCGAGCTATATTGCCACCTATGCAGCTCTCAACCCAGTGACGCGGCGCGCTGCCGAAGTCGCGACCCATCAGTTGTTCCACGATGATCAGCTCGTCGACCGCGCTGAGGCGGCGCAAGGCCGCTTTCATCGCGAGTGGCTGTCGCAGCAGGGCGATTTCGCCGCCTCGAGCGGTGTTGTGGTGCTGCGCGAAGGGGCGCGCCAGTTGGCGGTCACCATCCACTACTCGCCGCAACGTCAGGCCGAGTTGCGTCCCCGCATTGCCGGCATCCTGGGCGAGGCCGCCCAGCACTTCGGTCGAGCCTTTGAAATCGTCGGGCGCAGCCGCTTCGCCGATGGCCGCGGTTATCTGGAGGGCGTGGTTGCCGATCTGCCGTTCACCGTATTCTTCGTCGATGCGAACATGCGCATCCACTATTCGAACTTCCATGCCGAGAGCCTGAGACGGCAGCATGAAGGGCCGTTCAGCAGTGCCGACGGCGTGTTGCGGGCCACCGACGAGCGCTCCGACGCCAGCCTGCGCAATCTGGTTCTCAAGGTGATCTCATCGCGGCGCACGCCGACATCGGTTTTGCAACTGAGCGAGCCGAGCAACGACGAGCGCTACTTTGCCATCGCGCGTCTCGCCGTACGCAGCGGACAGCACTACCAGTTGCACGACGCCATTCTCGATCCTGGCCCGCTGGTGATGCTGGTGGTGCACGGCAGCCTCGAGATGTCGTCGCTGCCCACTGACCTGTTGTGGCGCGCCTTCTCGCTCACTGAATCCGAGGCCCGTCTGGCCGAAGCGCTGCTCAACGGCGACACCCTGGCCGACTTTGCCAGGGAGCGCGAGGTCTCCAAGCAGACGCTGCGCAACCAGCTGGTGGGCGTCATGCGCAAGACCGGCACGCGGCGGCAGTCCGAGCTGGTGTCGCTGCTGACGCGCCTGGCGCTGACCTGTCTCTAGGCTGGCAACCTGGCCGATCCGCTGCCACACGAGCAATTGGCGAAACGCCCCAGTCGCATGCACTGGGAAGCTTAGGTTCAGCCCAATGCACGCCGCCTTAGCTCCGACCGGCGACGCTTGGTGTGCGAACCGAGGCCCTGCAAGTCCCTAAAAAATCGGTTTCATCCCCGCGAAAGCGGGGACCTCCGTTTGTGAACGTGCGGCGGGCACGAAAACAGAGGTTCCCGCTTTCGCGGGAATGACCCGGTGGGTGGGGCGCGACCCTGACTTCGCACCCATGAGCGAAAGGCAGGGACCCAACTCACCACTTGCGCCTACTGGTCGATGGGGCCCCGGCTTTCGCTGCGCTTCCACTCGACCACTGCGCACCGTGAATACCCACCGGCAACCACTTGTCGGGCTGACCCGCAGCTGGTTCAAATCGGCCGTTGCCGCATCGGCTTGCCCTCCGGCAGCTCAACATCGTCGATGAAGCAGTAACGCCAGGTCTCGCCGATTTCGTACGACTGGATCACCGGATGGCCCGTGGCGTGGAAATGCCGGCGGGCGTGGCGGTTGGGCGATTCATCGCAGCAGCCGACATGGCCACAGACGAGGCACACTCTGAGGTGCACCCATTCGTCGCCGTGCGCCACGCACTCGGGGCAGGTGTCGGTCGAGTTTGGAACCACGTCGCGGATCAGCGCCTCATGGGCGCAGCGTCCGACCTCATCGAAGGTCATGGGTCTTCTCCGGTGTCGCCGGGCGGCCGAGCCGTAGCGGCAGCACGATGCGGAACTCCGTTCGTCCGGGCCGGGAGGTGAAGCTGATGCGTCCACGGTGCCGGTTCACCACGATATTGTGTGCGATGTGAAGGCCGAGTCCCGTGCCGACGCCCTGTGCCTTGGTGGTGAAGAACGGCTCGAAGATGCGCCGCCCGACCTCCTCGGGGATCCCCGGTCCGCTATCGGCGATCAGCACCTCGACTTCATCGCCCAGCTGGCGCGCGCCCACTTCGAGCTTGCCTTCGCCACCCATCGCCTGCACCGCGTTGTCGATCAGGTTGGTCCACACCTGGTTGAGCTCACCCGCATAGGCCTCGATCCGGGGCAGCGCTGGCTCGTACATCCGGGTTACGGCCACCCCCTGCTTCAGCTTGTGATTGAGGATCATCAGCGTGTCGTCGAGGCTCATGGCGATATCGACGTCCTGCACCGGCGCCTGGTCGAGATAGGCGTAGGACTTCACCGACTTGACGATGCTCGAGATGGCCTTGGAGGCGACCTCGATCTCTTCCATCAGCTGTTGCGCCGCCAACCCGCGCCCCAGCCACTGCAGCACCGGGTCGATATGCGCCGTGGCGAAGATGGCCAGCACCGGCTCGAGGCGCTCGACCGACCAGCCATAGGCCGCCATGGCCGGAGCGATTTCCCAGGGCTCGGCGATCCCGAGCGCTTCGAGCCGCTGGCTCAGCCGGGACTCGATGCGCCGCGCTTCCGCGTCGGAGCAGCGCGTGGCGCGGCAATCGGCGATGCTGCGTTCGAGCTCCGCCAGCCCTTGTCGTTCCTCGGGTGTCATCTCCAGCATGCTGAGTTCAACCGTGCGGCCGCGCCACCCCTCGAACGCTTCGCTGAGATAGCCGGTCGAGCGCTGGATCGCGGCCGCCGGGTTGTTGAGCTCGTGTGCCAGTCCCGCAGCGAGGGTTCCGAGCGCCGCGAGCTTATCCGACTGCACCAATGATGCTTCGGTGCTCCTGAGCCGCGAAGTCACCGTGCGCAGCAGCGTCGCCGCCGCCTCCGGCCTTCGTGCCAGCAATTGCCGGAACGCCTCCGAGCCTATCGCCAGCAACTCGCTCGGCTCGGTCGCCCGCACCGAGGCGGTGCGTGCCGCCTGCTCGAGCAGCGACATCTCGCCGAGGAATTCGCCCGGGCCGCGCGTTGCCAGGGTCACTTCGTGCTCGCCATCCGCCTTGGTCACCTCCACGGCGCCACTGAGGATGATATAGAGTGAGCCGCCTTGTTCGCCCTCGCGGATGAACACCTCGCCGGGCGCGACCTGCACCCGTTGGCCGGCCTGCCAGAGCTCGCTCGCTTCGGCGTCGCTCAGCTCGGCGAAGATCGGCACCTGGCGGATCAGGGCCGTATCATCTCCCATGCCGCTGGCGGTTGCCACCATGGCTCAGCCACCGGATGCCGGCGCTGGCCGTTGCGCCGGGGCAGGACCGCGCAGGTGCTGGTGCACGAAAGTTACCGCCATCGCCCCCTCGCCGACCGCCGAAGCGATGCGTTTGGTCGATTGCCGCCTTACGTCGCCAGCGACGAAGATTCCCGGCACGCTGGTTTCGAGCCAGAACGGTTCGCGTTCCACCGACCAGCCTGCGGGCTTCCGCCCTGCCTCGCGCAGCAGGTCCGGGCCCGAGAGGATGAAGCCTTGCGCATCGAGCTGGAGCTTGTCCTTCAGCCAGTCGGTGCGGGGCGAGGCGCCGATGAACACGAATACCGCCCGCGCCGGCACCTCGGTCACCACGCCGCTGGCGCTGTCGAGCACCGCTACCTTTTCGAGGCTTTCCTCGCCGATCAGCGCACTGATCGAGGCGCCGGTCTGTACTTTGACGTTCTCCGCCTCCTCGATCCGTTCGATCAGGTATTGCGACATGCTGTCGTTGAGCGATTTGCCGCGCACCAGCAGCGCCACCGACCTGGCGAAGCGGGCAAGGTGCAGCGCCGCCTGGCCGGCTGAGTTGCCGGCACCGACGACGAAGACGTCCTGTCCGGCCGTCCCCATCGCTTCCGTCATTGCCGCGCCGTAGTAGAGCCCGGCGCCCGACAGCCGCTCCGCCCCCGGTACGTCGAGCAGCCGGTACGATACGCCCGTCGCGACGATCAGCGCTTGCGTGGCGACTTTGCTGCCGTTGCTCAGCGTCAGGATGTGGTAACCGTTTTGCGTCTCGAGGTTCATCGCCTCAACCGGGGTGAGGATTTCCGCGCCGAAGCGCCGCGCCTGCTGCACGCCGCGCCGGGTCAGATCCGCGCCGCTCAGCCCTATCGGAAAGCCAAGATAGTTCTCGATCCGCGAACTCGTGCCGGCCTGTCCGCCGGGCGCTTCGCGTTCGATCAGCAGGGTCCTCAGCCCTTCCGATGCGCCGTACACCGCGGCGGCAAGGCCAGCCGGCCCGGTGCCGACCACCACCAGGTCGTAGGTCTCGGCCACCGCATGGGTGTGCAGCCCGACCGCTTCGGCCAGCGCCGCGATGGTCGGGCGCGACAGCGCCGTGCCGTCGGCGAGGACCACCAGCGGCAGCGGCTCGGCCGCGGCTCCCGCCAGTTCGCGCAGCGTCGCCGCCTCGGCGTCGGTCTCGATATCGAGCCAGCGATAGGGCACGAGATTGCGGGCGAGGAAATCGCGCACCCGGTGGCCATGGGCCAGCCAGCGATGGCCGACCACCCGCACCCCCTCGAACACCGGCTGGTAATTGGCCCGCCAGTCATCGAGCAGATCGTCCAGCACCGGGTAGAGCTGCTCTTCCGGCGGGTGCCACGGCTTCATCAGGTAGTGGTCGAGCTTCACCTCGTTGATCGCCCGGATTGCCGCGTCGGTATCGGCATAGGCAGTCAGCAGCACGCGCCGCGCCTCGGGATACAGCTCCATCGCCCGCGCCAGGAACGCGACCCCGCTCATTTCCGGCATTCGCTGGTCGGCGATGAACAGCGCGATCGCCCGGTTGGCGAGCTTGAGCTCGCCGAGCAGTTCGAGCGCTTCCGCCCCGGAGGCTGCGCGTTCGATATCGTAGCTTGCTGCGTAGTGCCGCCTGAGGTCGCGCGTCACCGCGGCGAGAACCGAAGGTTCGTCGTCGACGGCAAGGATCACCGGCTTTTCCATGGCTAGGCCTGGATGATGTGCGGCAGGGCTGTCGCTGGCGGCGGCAGCTTGATTTCGTCCCTGAGGCTTGCCGCCTCGTCGCGCGCTTCCGCCGCCACCCCTCGTTCACCCAGGGCATCGGTGACGTCGCCGAGCACACTCAAGGCGTTGGCGAGATAGGGCTTCAGATTCATGCGGCGGAAATAGGCGATCGCCGAGGTGATGGTTTCGCGCGCCTCGCTCGCCCGCTCGAGCCGCAGCAGCGCCCGCGAGAACGGCATAGCCAGCACTGCGACGACGAAGTCGTCATCGGTCGATCGGGCGTTGTCGATGGCGCTGCGCAACTTCTCGATCGAACCCGTCGAGCCCTGCTCGAACTCGGCCTCCGCCACGCCGGCGCGGATCATGTTGATGTAGTAGTCCATGCCCACCGCATCGGCGAGCTTCAGCGAGCGCCGGAACTGCACCAGCGCATCATCGATATTGCGTTTGTCGAGCTCGCCCCGACCCACACCGAAATAGCCGGCACAGGCGCATTCGAGCCCATTGTTCGACATGGCGAGATCTGCCCCGAGATGCGCATGCTCGAGGCCTTTCTCGATGTCGCCCATATCGTAGTACGCCATGCCCGCGCCGATATGTACGTCAGCCTGCTTCACCGCCGACCCGATCGTTGGGATCAGCGCCAGAGCCTCTTCGACCAGGGCGCTGGCCTCGTCGAACTGGCCCAGCCGGGCCAGCGCGATGGCGCGGTAGGTGAGAGCGTGGCCGAGGATATCCGGCGCGTCTTGCTTACTGGCCATCTCGATCACTTTGGCGAGCTTCTCCTCGCCAGAGCGGGCGTCCCGCTCCACCAGCGACCACGTTGCGATGAACAGCGGCAGCAGCAGCACCTGGTCGTCGCCGGTCTCGGTGGCAAGGGCCTGCGCCTCTTCGAGATAAGGGAAGCCCCGCGACGGAAAGCCGGTGACCATGTGGACGTTGCCCATCCACGACAGCGTCAGCCCCAGCCGTCGCTTGTCGCCCAGCTCTCGCGCGATCTGTACCGCCTTCTCGATCTTTTCCAGCATGCCCTCATATTGCCCGCGGCGATTGCGCACCCAGGCCCACTCGAGCACCGCGTCGATCAGGTCGGCGGGCATGGCGCCCGGCATCTTCTCGAGCGTTGCGAGGATCCGGTCGCGATGTTCGAGCTCCTCGCGCACCGCGTAGACCCGGCGCGCCGTGTCGGCGGCGACCCGCGCATATTGCAGCGTCCGCTCGAGGTCGCCCGCCTCTTCGAAATGGTGCGCCAGCATCGCCGCGAACTCATCGCGCCGCTCGGCGAACAGGGTCTCCAGCGCCGAGCCGCAGCGCGCGTGCAGGTCCCGGCGGCGCGAGCGCAACAGCAGGTCGTAGGCCGCCTCGCAGGTCAGCGCGTGCTTGAAGATGTATTCGCGCTCCGGGTCGCGCGCCTTTTCACGCACGAGTTGTTCGTAGCTGAGGGTCGCGAGATGCGGCTCGATATGCTCGATCCGCTCCGGCGCCGGCCCGTTCTGCAAGACCGATTCCAGCACCCGGTGCTGGAACACCCGACCGATCACCGCCGCCGTCTGCGCCACCCGCTTGGTGGTGTCGGGCAGCCGGTCAATGCGTGAACTGAGGACGCCCGCCAGCGTATCCGGGATGGTCGCCTCGATGATGTCACGGGTGGCCCGCCAGTGCTCGCCCTCGCGCACCACCTGGCCGCCGTCGATCAGCGAACGCAGCACTTCCTCGAGATAGAACGGATTGCCCTCGGAGCGCTCGAGGATCTGCGCCCGGATGCTCTCGGGCAGATCCTCGATATGCAGCAGGTTCCCCAGCAACTGGCTGGAACCTGCCGCATCGAGCGGTTCGAGGTCGAGGCGCGAGAAGCTGCTGCCGAGGCTCCCCTGCAGGCGATCCAGCAATTGCCAACTGGCCGCCTTCCTGTCAGGCCGGAGGATCGTCACCAGCAGGATCGGCTCGAATGCCGCCAGCGTCGCCACTTGGGCGATCAGCTCCAGTGTCGCCGAGTCCGACCAGTGCAGGTCATCCATCACCATCACATAGGGCGTCATGCCATTGTCGGCATGCATCACCGACTTGATGGCGTTGACGATGGCGGCCGCCACGCCGTTAACCACCGTTTCCCCCGACATGGTGCGGAGCGTCGCGCGGCTTGCATCGCCTTCCACCGCGATCATCGTCTCGTAGAACGGGATGTCGGTTGGCTTGAGCCCCAGCCGCTCGACCCAGGCGGCGATCTTTTCCCGGACCGCGGGCGCGGCATCCATGTCGTCAGCGCCGACGATCACCCGGCCGAGCTGCCGCCAAGGATAGTAGGGGATTGCCTGACCATAGGAGATCGCCCGCGTTTCCCGCCAGATCGGTCGCGGCTCGGGCAGGGCGTCGCGCAGGTGCCTGAGCTCGGCGAGCAGTCGCGATTTGCCGAGGCCGGCCTCGCCGACCACTGCTACCACCGAGCCGATCCCCATGGTCAGGTCAACCAGCCGGTCCCGCAACAGCCCGATCTCGCGCTCGCGCCCAACCAGCGGCGACGACAGTCCAGCGAGCCCTCGGGTCGCCTCGGGCACCGCCTTGATGCCGGTGACCTCGTAGCATTCGACCGCCTCGGTCTTGCCCTTCATGTCAATTCTGCCGCGCGGCCGGAAATCGAACAGCGCATGCACCAGTTTGTGGGTGTCGGCGCTGATCAGCACCGTGCCTGGTTCTGCCGCCGACTGGAGCCGCGCCGCCACATTGGCGGCGTCACCCAGCGCCGTGTACTCGGTCTTGATCGCGTCGCCGACAAAGGCCAGCACCGCCGTGCCGGTATTGATGCCAACCCTCAGATCGAAATCGACGCCGTGCTGCTGCTTGATGCCCGTGGCGTAGCGCATCGCTGCGTCCTGCATCTCGAGCCCGGCGCGCACCGCGCGTTCGGCATCGTCCTCATGCGCCACCGGCGCGCCGAACAGCGCCAGCACCGCATCGCCCATCAGCCGCGACACCGTCCCGCCATAGTGCGATACGGCGGCATTCATGAAGGCAAAGGCGCCGTGCATGATGCCGGCCCAATCCTCGGGGTCCATCTGTTCGGCTATGGTGGTGGAGCGCGCCACATCGGCAAACAGCACGGTCGCAAAACGGCGTTCGCCTTCGACAGGCCGGGCGACCTCAAGCGCAATACCGCAATTGGCGCAAAACTTAGCCGCGTCCGGGTTGCTGAAACCACACTTGAGACACGTCTGCATCGCCATCTCTCGATGGACCTGCCGATCGGACATTCGCCCATTCGGCCGCAAGTCCTGTCGTGTAGTTTAGCGTTCAGACCAGGCCCAAACAAGCCACGGCTTCGGAAGCGTCGTGGCGCTGTCATCGTCGAGGCTGCGAGAATTGGTCGCAATTGACAAGTCCGTGAGCCAATGTGATCATCAATATCTAAGTGCCGGTGCCTAAAGCAAATATGGCTCCGATTCTAGTTGGCCTGAGACCATCCGGGCCGTGTTTGCTCTGTAGCAATGCGCCATGCATGGCTGAAGACGAGCAGAACCCCTGCTGCGCCCGACGTATGTTTTGCGCTGCGCTCTAGGCGCCGACTGCCTCATCGTCTGCCCTCTGGAGGAGGAGTGGGATGGTCGTAGCAGTCGTGCTTGTGCTGATCGTTGTCGGCTCGGTGGCGTTCCACTTCTTGAGCCCCTGGTGGTGGACGCCGATCGCGTCCAACTGGGGCTATATCGACAACACCATCATCATCACCTTCTGGATCACCGGGGCGGTGTTCACCGCCGTGGTGCTGTTCGTCGCCTATTGCGTCTGGCGCTTCCGCCACAAGGAAGGGCAGAAGGCCGACTACGAACCCGAGAACAGGCGGCTCGAGAACTGGCTGATGGGGCTGACCGCGGTCGGTGTCGCCGCCATGCTGATCCCCGGCCTGTTCGTCTGGGGCCAGTTCATCACCGTTCCCGCTGACGCGACCGAAGCCGAGGTGATGGGAGCGCAATGGCAATGGTCGTACCGTTTGCCCGGCGCCGACGGCAAGCTGGGGCTTTCCGACACCCGCCTCGTCGCCGCAGACAACCCCTACGGCATCAAGCCCGACGATCCCAACGGCCATGACGACGTGCTGATCGAGGCCGATTACCTGCACCTGCCGGTCGACAAGCCGGTGAAGATGCTGCTGCGCTCGGTCGATACGCTGCACGATTTCTACGTCGCTGAGTTTCGCTCCAAGATGGACATGATCCCCGGCGCGGTCACCTATTTCTGGTTCACCCCCACCCGCACCGGCCAGTTCGAAGTGCTCTGCGCCGAGCTCTGCGGCACCGGCCACCCCTATATGCGCGGCGGTGTCGTGGTCGACACCCAGGCCGATTACGACGCCTGGCTCGCCAGCCAGCAGACCTACGCTCAACTCTATGCTCCGGAGGTTCTCAAGACGGCCGACATCAACTAGCGCGTTTCAACAAACGCTCGAGGCCGCCGGATTTTCCGGGCGCGATTTCGCATCAGACGACGTGCTAGGAGGCACTCTGATGGTCGACGCCACTCACGGGCCCGATGCCCACGCCGCCGAGTTTCCGGATGCCGAGCTCTACCATCCGAAAAGCTGGTGGACGCGCTATGTCTTCTCGCAGGATGCCAAGGTCATCGCCATCCAGTATGCGAGCACTGCGCTGGCCATCGGCATGCTGGCGCTGGTCTTGTCCTGGCTGATGCGCATGCAGCTGGCCTTCCCCGGCTTCCTCTCCTTCATCGACGCGGCAGCCTACTACCAGTTCATCACCATGCACGGCATGATCATGGTGATCTACCTGATCACGGCGCTGTTCCTCGGCGGCTTCGGCAACTACCTGATCCCGCTGATGCTGGGCGCCCGCGACATGGTGTTCCCCTATGTCAACATGCTCAGCTACTGGACCTACCTGCTTGCCGTGCTGGTGCTGGTGGTGAGCTGGTTTACCCCGGGCGGGCCGACCGGGGCCGGCTGGACGCTCTATCCGCCGCAGGCCATCCTCTCCAACACGCCCGGCCAGGAATCCGGCATCGTCCTGATGCTGGTGTCGCTGATCCTGTTCGTCATCGGCTTCACCATGGGCGGGCTCAACTACATCGTCACGGTGCTGCAGGGCCGCACCCGCGGCATGACGCTGATGCGCATGCCTTTGACCGTCTGGGGCATTTTCATCGCTACCGTCATGGCCATGCTCGCCTTCCCGGCTCTGTTCGTCGCCTGCGTCATGATGCTGTTCGACAAGCTGCTCGGCACCAGCTTCTTCATGCCGGCGCTGGTCGAAATGGGAGAGATTCTTCCGCATGATGGCGGCAGTCCGATCCTGTTCCAGCACCTGTTCTGGTTCTTCGGCCATCCCGAGGTCTACATCGTCGCGCTGCCCGCCTTCGGCATCGTCTCCGACCTGATCAGCACCCACGCGCGCAAGAACATCTTCGGCTACCGCATGATGGTCTGGGCCATCGTCATCATCGGCGCGCTGAGCTTCGTCGTCTGGGCCCACCACATGTATGTCAGCGGCATGAACCCCTATTTCGGGTTCTTCTTCGCCGTCACTACGCTGATCATCGCGGTGCCCACCGCCATCAAGGTCTACAACTGGGTGCTCACCCTGTGGCGCGGCGATATCCATCTCAACCCGCCCATGCTGTTTGCGCTCGCCTTCATCGTCACGTTCGTAAATGGCGGGTTGACCGGGCTGTTCCTCGGCAACGTGGTGGTCGATGTGCCGCTGTCCGACACCATGTTCGTCGTGGCGCATTTCCACATGGTGATGGGGGTGGCGCCGATCCTCGTGATCTTCGGCGCCATCTACCACTGGTACCCCAAGATCACCGGCCGCATGCTCGACAACACGCTGGCGCACCTGCACTTCTGGGTCACCTTCCTCGGCGCCTACCTGATCTTCTTCCCCATGCATTATCTCGGCATCATGGGGGTGCCGCGGCGCTATTTCGAATCCGGCGATATCTCGTTCCAGCCGCCTTCCGCGCATGATCTCAACATCTTCATCACCGTGATGGCGCTGATCGTCGGCGCGGCCCAACTGGCCTTCGTCTTCAACCTCGTCTGGTCGATCCGCCACGGCAAGCCGTCGGGCGGCAACCCCTGGCGGGCCACCACGCTCGAATGGCAGACGCCGGAAACGCCGCCCGTCCACGGCAATTTCGGGCGTGAGCTGCCGGTGGTCTATCGCTGGGCCTATGATTACAGCGTGCCCGGCGCCGCCGAGGACTTCATCCCGCAGAACCAGCCCGGGCCCAACCCGCCGCACGATGAAGCCCCGAGGAAGCGCAAGGCTGCCAAGTCATGAGTATCGTGGTGATGTTCTTCGCCATCCTCGCCGGCCTCGCCGGCTGGTGGCTGGCGCGCCAGCGGCTGACGGCAAAACCGTGGCTGGAGCAGGGGGTGATCGAGGGTGTTCCCGATTTCCAGGCCTCGCGCGACCCGGCCAAGCGTGTCGGCCTCGGCTTCCTGCTCGCCGTTGTCGGCTCACTGTTCGCGCTGTTGACCGGCGCCTACTTCATGCGCCGCGAACTGGGCGACTGGCAGCCGCTGCCGGTGCCCCCCATCCTCTGGTTCAACACTGCGATGCTGGTCGCTTCGAGCCTTGCGCTCGAATGGACCCAGCGGGCGGTGCACCGTGGGAGCATGCCGCAGGTGCGCGGCGGTCTCGCAGCGGCAGGACTGTTCGCCGTCACCTTCCTTGCCGGCCAGGTGCTCGCCTGGGGCGAGCTATCGTCGGCCGGCTATATCGTCGCCGGCAACCCGGCCAACAGCTTCTTTTATCTGGTCACCGGCCTCCACGGCCTGCACATCCTCGGCGGCCTCGTGGCGGTCGGCTGGGCCGGCCGCAAGGCGTGGGGAAGGGGGGGCGTCGACAGCGTCCGTCTCAATGTCGAGCTCTGCGCCACCTACTGGCTGTTCATGCTGTTCGTCTGGATGGTCCTGCTTAGCCTGCTGGCCGGCTGGGCCAGCGATTTCGTCGCATTCTGCCAGCAGCTGCTGAGCTGACCGAGGGAGTATCGCCGATGTCCGATCCGGCCCTGACCCACACCGATCCGCAACCCGGGCTCCCGGGCTTCGTCGCCGATTGGTCGTCCGACAAGACCGCCTTCAAGACCGCCTCCTGGGGCAAGGCGATGATCTGGATCTTCCTGCTCTCGGACACCTTCATCTTCAGCTGCTTCCTCATCGCCTACATGACGGTGCGCATGTCGACGTCGGAGCCCTGGCCGAACCCTTCCGAGGTGTTCGCGCTCGAGATCGGCGGAGTGCACATGCCGCTGATCCTCATCGCCATCATGACCTTCGTTCTCATCTCCTCGAGCGGCACGATGGCGATGGCGGTGAACTTCGGCTATCGCCGCGACCGGGTGAAGACCACGGTGCTGATGCTGCTGACCGCCGCGCTCGGCGCGACCTTCGTCGGCATGCAGGCCTTTGAATGGACCAAGCTGATTTCCGAGGGGGTGCGGCCATGGGAGAATCCCTGGGGCGCCCCGCAGTTCGGCTCGGTGTTCTTCATGGTCACCGGTTTCCACGGCACCCACGTCACCATCGGGGTGATCTTCCTGTTGCTGATGGCCCGCAAGGTGTGGCGCGGCGATTTCGACACCGGCAAGAAGGGCTTCTTCACCTCACGCAAGGGCCGCTGGGAAATCGTCGAGATCACCGGGCTCTACTGGCACTTCGTCGACCTGGTGTGGGTCTTCATCTTCGCGCTGTTCTACCTGTGGTGAGATCATGGCTGAAGCACATATGAGCTCCGAAACCCTGGCGGCGCCCGACGCCCATGCCGAGGGCCAGCAGCACCCCATCCGCCTCTACCTGATCGTCTGGTTCTGGCTGTTCGTGCTCAGCGCCTGCTCCTACGCGGTCGATCTGTTGCAGTTCCAGGGCTATGTCCGCTGGGGCCTGATCCTGCTCCTGATGCTGGGCAAGGCCGGGCTGATCATCGCCGTGTTCATGCACATGGTCTGGGAGCGGCTGGCGCTCAGTTACGCCATCCTGGTGCCGCCGGTGCTGGTGCTGGTCTTCGTCATCCTGATGGCGTTCGAGGCCGACTACACCTTGTTCACGCGCCTGGAGTTCTTCGGCGCGAGCCCCACGGTGCCCGCGCCGGTCGTCCACTGAGCGAGGGGGCTACTGGGCCGGAGGCGGCGAGAGCGATTGGAGATAAGCGATGACGTTCATCGCGTCTTCGGGCTTCGCCAGCCCGGCAAAGCTCATCTTGGTGCCTTTGACGAAATCCCGGGGCTTGGCGAGGAACTGCGCCAGGTTCTCCGGCGTCCATACCAGCCCGCCCGCCCCGGCATCCTTCATCGCCTGCGAGTAGCTGTAGCCTTCATAGGTCCCGGCGGTGCGCCCGACCACACCGGTCAGCACCGGGCCGACCTTGTTGGTCGCGCCTTCGCCCACAGCATGGCAGGACATGCATTTCTTGAACACCGTCTCACCCAGCGCGGCATCGCCACCCTGCGCCAACGCACTTGTGCCGCTCAGCATCAGAACGGTAATCGCAATCGCAGTCCGAACCATCTCACGACCTCCCTGTCCGACCCCACACCGGGAGATCAGCTCCCGGTACGTCGGGCCAGTGGGGGTGACTATAGCGCTACCGGGCGAAACCCCAAAGCAGGACTAATCCTCCACCTTGACGCCGCGCCCCGCATTCGGCACATACGTCCCTGTCGCGGGTGTAGCTCAATGGTAGAGCAGAAGCTTCCCAAGCTTACGACGAGGGTTCGATTCCCTTCACCCGCTCCAGCCTCTCCCCTCAGTTGAAGTAAGTTGCGCGCCAGTCCGACTGCACACCGATGGTCTCTCCGGCTTCATCGAACAGATGCACGAAGTGCTCCGGGAACTGGATGGCGAGCTTGTCGCCCGCCGCGACGCGGCTGATGCCGCGGAGTGCGAGGGCGAAGTCGTTGCCGGTGCTGTTCTTGGCGTGAACGATGGTTCCTGAGCCGAGTACCTCGGTGGTGGTGGCTGTGACCTCGAACGGTCCGTGTCCAAGTTCCGCATGCTCGGGGCGGATGCCCAGCGTTACGGGAGCGCCATCGACGAAATCGAACTTTCGGCCCGGCAGGGGGATCACCGCGCCGGAGGCGAGTTCCACGGCGGCGCCGTCGGCGAGGCGTCGCAGCGTGCCTTTCAGCGTGTTCATCGGCGGGGCGCCGATGAAGTGGGCGACGAACAGGTTTTTCGGCTGGGCATAGAGTTCGACCGGGCTGCCGACCTGCTCGATGCGGCCCTCGTTCAGCACCACGATCTGGTCGGCCATGGTCATCGCTTCGACCTGGTCGTGCGTGACATAGATCATGGTCGAGCCGAGCCGCTGGTGCAGCGCGATCAGTTCGCCGCGCATCTTGATACGCAGCTCCGCATCGAGGTTGCTGAGCGGCTCGTCGAACAGGAAGGCCTTTGGTTCCTTGACGATGGCCCGGCCGATGGCGACGCGCTGGCTCTGGCCGCCCGACAACTGGTTGGGCCGACGGGCGAGCAGGTGCGTGATCTGCAGTATGTCGGCGGCCTTGGCCACCCGCGCCGTGATCTCGGGTTTAGCCAGCCGCTGGTTCTCGAGCCCGAACCGCAGGTTCTGCTCGACGCTCATATGCGGGTAGAGCGCATAGGACTGGAACACCATGGCCATGCCGCGCGCCGAGGGGAGCAGGTGATCGCAGCGCGCGCCATCGATATGCACCTCGCCGCCGCTCACCTCCTCGAGCCCCGCCATCATCCGCAGCAGCGTGGACTTGCCGCAGCCGGAGGGACCGACGAACACGGTGAAAGAGCCGTCCTTGATGGTGAGGTCGATGCCGTGGATCACCTCCAGCGACTGGAAGCTCTTGGTCACCGACTTGAGCTGGATCTCGGCCATGGCTTACTCGTGGGTCACAGCGGATGAGGGGGCGGCGATGGTCCTGCCATCGACGATGATCTTCGTGTCGGCCGGCAGCGTCCCACCAAGCAGCTCGACGCTGATCTCGTCGCCCGACCGATTGAGCGTGCCGAACGCGGTGCCGGCCGACCAGAACAGGCGGCAGTCACCCTCCATTTTCGGAGCAAAGCTCAGCGTGCCGGCCACGAAATCAGCCTCGAGCCCCGAGCAGGCGTTGACCAGCTGCCAGGCCGACATCGAGCGGGCGTAATAGGAGCCGCATTCGATATCGTTCCAGGGGTTGCGCGCCGAGCCGTCGTGGCGGTCGCGGGCAGCGCGGACAATGTCGAGTCCTTCGGCGACGAGGCCATGCATGATCATGTGCGAGGCGGACATGTATTCGAGGCCGGTCCACACCTCCTCGGCATAGGGAGCGGCAACCATCGGTTGGCGGATGCCATCGGGGTAGGTGGCGTTCAGCAGCCCGCCTTCATCCTCGAAGGCGTAGTTGCGGCACGGGTTGAAGTGGTCGGCCAGGCTGGGGCGGAAATTGTTGGCATGGACCGAGCGGAGCGCTGTCTCGATCTTGCCCTTGTCGAGGAACTGGCCGATGCCGGCGACCTCGGCGTGCCACTGGCCGAGGATCTGGTCGGTGATGCAGCCCTCGCCCATCTGGTATTTGATCTCGCCGAATTCGTCGGACCAGTAGACGTCCATGAAGCTATCGGCGAGGACGCCGGCGGCGCGGCCCTCATCGAACGGGGTCAGCACCGACTTGTCGGAGAGATCGATCTTCTGGACGAACCAGCGGCCGTTGAAGAGCTCCTGGTCGATATAGGTGGCGCCGGCCTTGCCCATGCGCGCGGTGGTCGCTGCAAGGTCGTCGTCACCAAGGACGGCGGCCATTTCGGTGGTGGCCAAAAGCGCCGCGACATACATCGAGCCGAGCCACGAGTTGGGCCCGAACAGTTCCATGTCGAGCGTCTGGTGCTGGCGGCCCGAGAGGATACCGGTCTGCTCGGGATCCCAGCGGTCGGGGTTGTCCTCGCTCCAGGCATATTCGATGGCGCGCTTCACCTGCGGCCAATAAAGCTTCAGCCACTCGGTATCGCCCGAAAGCTTCCAGTCGCGATACGTCTTGATGATGGCGCCGAAATGCCCGTCGGCGCAGGGGCCGATAATGTCGAAGCCGTTGCCGAGCGGCAGCTTCTGCCGGAACGTCAGCCCGCCCGAGGGCAGCATGTTGTAGGTGAACTCGGTCTCGCGCAGCGTGCGCTCGATCGCCGGGAACAGGTGGGCCAGCGCCTGCTGGTAGTTCCACACATGCGTGCACGTGCCCTCGCAGGAGCCGTCAGCAGTATGCTGGCCTTCCCAGGCCCAGAGCTCACCACCCTCGAGGCGGATCACCGTCGCGGTGCGGAGCAGGGCGAGCGTCGAACTCGCAGCATCCTTCACCGGCGCCGGCAGCGTGCTGCCGAACAGGCCATCACGGAACGCGAGGGTCCGCCGCTTCAGCTCGTCCCAGCGGGCGAGTGCATCGGTGGCGGTCGCCAGCGAGTCCGCCCATTGGGTGGAGTAGTAGTTGGTCCAGCTGGGCGTCGGACGATCGGGGATCACGCCATCGGGCTTGGGGCGCCAGGCCCAGTAGACATCGCCCTTGGGAAAATTCCACGCGATGGCAAAGCGCACGGTGCGGCGCTCGCCTGATGGTACGGTGACCTTTGCACCGAGCGTCGTATGCTCGGGCTGGAAATACATGTGGCGGCTGCGCGGCGTGTCGTAGTGCCGGGTGGGGAGCGGGCCGGGACGGGCGAACTCCTTCCAGTAGACGCTCAGATCGTCGAACCACTGGCCGCGGAAGTGGTAGTCGGTGTGCTCGACCAGTTCGGCGTCGGTGGCGATACTGAGGTCGCCGCGCTCGGTGTCCTTGATCTCCGGATCATCGGAGGTGAGGTGCATGGCGCTGACGCCGTTCGCCTGCCGGAAGCTGTTCCTGCCGCTATTGGCGCCGTAGTTCCCGAGCGTGCCAGCGAGCGTATAGGTCAGCGCCTCGGCACTGGTGTTGACGATCTCGAACTCCAGCATGGCGACCGGCATCGAGCTGTCGCGATCCTCGTGCGGGATGAACGGCGAGAACGCCGTCATCCGCACCCCGCCCGGGAAGCGGTCGTCGGAAAACACCAGATCGGCGGTGGGGAAGCGGCCGTAGAAATCGACATTGCGGAAATGCGGCACGCCGACCAGCGTCTGGCGGTTGGCGCCATGCCCGAAGCCGTCGAACATCTTGCGCATCCCCGGCGCGCCCGCCGGGTTCTGATCGTACGGACCGTTGAGCACGCGCGCATCGACGAGCCTGCCATCCGCCTCCGCCTTGATGGCGAAGTGGGAGTAGCCGTTGTAGCTCTGCAGTGCCGGCCGGTTGCGCAGCGACCAATCGATCAGCCGGCCGCTGCCCGAAATCGAGAAGCCGCCCGAACCGATGCCGCCCAATGGAAAGGCGAGGTAACGGGAGCGCTCGCCGGCATAGTGAAAGCGCGCGTCTATGGAGGCGAGATCGTCCCACATTCAATGAATGTCCCTGCTGTACTGCATAACTAGTGGTGGGGCGGCAAAGGCCCCCTCACCCGGCCCTGCGGGCCGACCTCTCCCCCAGAGGGAGAGGTGGTGATGGGGGCGATATGGTGCCGCAGCGGCACCTCTCCCTTGGGGGAGAGGTCGACGCGAAGCGTCGGGTGAGGGGGCCTTTGGTGCAATGGTCATGGCACGGCTTAGTTCTTGATGCCGCTCATCGTGATGCCTTCGATCACGAACTTCTGGGCAATGAGGAAAAGCAGCACGACCGGCAGGATCGACATGCTCATTGCGGCCATCACCAGCGACAGGCTGCCCGAGCCGAGATAGCCGCGCAGCACGTCCATCGCCACCGGCAGGGTCATCGAGGTCTCGCGGCCGAGCAGCACGCGCGCCTGGAAATAGTAGTTCCAGGTCTGGGTGAAGGTGATGATGCCGAGCGCCGAGAGTGCCGGCCTGAGCTGCGGCAGCGAGATGCGCCAGAAGATCTTGAGATAGCCGGCGCCATCCATCAGCGCGGCTTCCTCCAGCGCCTTGGGTTGGCTCAGCATGAACTGGCGCATCAGGAACACCCCGAAGCTCGAGGTGAGGTACATCAGCGCCAGCCCGATCGGCTGGTTGATCAGCCCGACCTGGGCAAAGCCCAGATAGATCGGCAGGATCGTGACCTGCGCCGGGAACATCAGCCCGATCAAGAGGATGACGAACAGCGTGTCGCGGCCGCGGAACTCGAGCCGGGCAAAGGCGAAGGCAGCAAGCGTACAGGTGACCAACTGGCCCACCGTCACCACCACGGCGATCAGCAGCGAGTTGCCGTAGATTTGCAGGAACGGTACCCGCGAAGCGAGCACGGCGGCATAGTTGGAAAGATCGAGGCTGGTCGGCCAAAAGGTCGGCGGCAGCTTGTAAGCCTCCGACACCGGCTTGAACGACACCGAGAACAGCCACAGGAACGGCAACAGCATGCCGATGGCGAGCACCGCAATGACGGCGATGATGGTGTAGTCGAGCCAGCGCTTCGCGGCCTGGGTCTGCATGGGGTTGTTCATCGCTGCACCCACTTGCGCGACAGAGCTTGCTGGATGGCGGTGATGATGAGGATGATCACCGTCATCACCACCGAAATGGCGGCGGCATAGCCGATCTGGAAGCTGCCAAAGCCCTGCTCGACGATGAGGATCGACAGCGAGCGGGTCGCATCGCCGGGGCCGCCCTGGGTCAGGATGACGATCGATTCATAGACCTGCAGCGCGCCGATCGAGGCGTAGACGATGCAGAAGAACACCACCGGCGAGATGTAGGGCAGGGTGATGCGGAAGAACTGCCGCCAGGCCGGCGTGCCGTCCATCACCGCCGCTTCCATGATGGTCTTCGGCACACCCTGCAGCGCCGCAATGAAGATGATCATGAAGAAGCCGGTGTTCTTCCATACGTCCATGATGACGATGGAGGTCATGGCGGTCGAGGCATCGGTCAGCCAGCGCACGGCGGGCAGGCCCAGGACGCGCAGGAAGTAGTTGATGACCCCGAGGTCATCGCCGAAGAAGTAGCTCCAGACGATCGAGACGAACGCCGCGGCGATGATCACCGGCAGGAAGAAGGCGAGCCGGAAGAAGTAGAGCAGCCAGCCCGGCATGGCGCGATTGAGCGCCAGAGCGAGGATCAGCCCGATCGAGACGTTGAAGGTTACCGCGAAGAAGGTGAAGCGCAGCGTGTTCCACAGGATCTCGAGCGAGCGCCGATCGGTAAAGAAGCGCTGGAAGTTCTCGAACCCGACCCAGCGCGAGCCGAGCATCGGGTCGTAATAGGCGAAACTGAGGATCACGGTGAGGATCACCGGCGCCAAGACGAAGGTGAGATAGAGCACCGAGGTAGGCAGCACGAACAGATACCCGGTCCGCGCCTGGGCGCGGCGGAGATCGGAGGGTTTTTGTGCCGCGATTGCTTTGGTCACCGTCATTACAACCCGACTGATAGGGACGGCCCCCTCCCGGCCTCCCCCATAAAGGGGGAGGTGAAGAGTCGAGCCTTAGCTGCGATTGTGCCACGCTCACCGGCAGGGCACCTCCCCCTTCATGGGGGAGGATGGGAGGGGGTCGTCTGTCTCAGTCGGCTCCCCTCCCACGGGAGGACCTCAGCCGCCCAGCTGCTGCTTCAGGCGGGCGAAGGACTCGTTGAGTTCGGCGTCGGCGGCCTTGGTGCCGTCGGCGATGGTTTCCTGGCCCGACATCATCGCCGTGTAGTGCCGGATGAAGATCTTCTCGACTTCCTGGAAGTTGGCAGGCGAGGGCACGGCCGTCGTGAACGGCAGCGTCTCGTAATAAAGGAAGGCGCTGGGCGGGAAGGCCAGGAAGGCTTCGCTCGAGGCCGCCGACTTGCGGCCCGGAACGCCGCCGCCGCGCTCGCCCTGCTCGCGCTGTGTCTCCTCGCTGGTGAGTTCGAGCACCAGCGCCTTGGCGAGATCGGCATTGGGCGCCGACTTGGCGATCGCATAGGCGCCGAAGCCGATGACGGTGGCTTCCTTCTCCTTCATCGGCGGGATGGCGATGTCCATGTTGACGTTGTTCTTTTTGGCGTTCTGGACGATCCACTGGCCGCGGCTGATCATCGCCACCTGGCCGGCCATGAACTGGTTGTCCAGCGTCTCGGCACCCGGAATGGGCGACACCCCGTCGACATGGATCAGGTCGTAGAGGAACTGCAGCGTCTCGGCGACCTTGGGGTCGAGCATGTTCGAGGCCGTCCAGTCGGCATTCAAGACGCCGGTGCCGTTGGAGAAGAACCACGGCTGGACGAAGAAATTCTGGTTCGGCACTTCATAGCCGAACTGGGTGACAGTGCCCGAGGCGTCCTTCACGGTGAGCGCCTTGGCCGTCTCGCGGAACTGCTCCCAGGTCCAACCACGCGCCGGGTAGGCCAGGCCTGCCTTGTCGAACAGGTCGCGGTTGTAGTTGATCATGATGTTGTTCCAGCCGATGGGGATGTAGTTGATGTTCCCCTTGTACGAGCCCTGTTCGAACAGGCTGGGCGCAAAATCCGAGAAGCCGGTATT
Organism: Devosia sp.; assembly: GCF_035944845.1. GTDB lineage: Bacteria > Pseudomonadota > Alphaproteobacteria > Rhizobiales > Devosiaceae > Devosia_A. The sequence continues at coordinate 40,419 of NZ_DASZAW010000028.1, forward strand.
GGCGGCGACGAAATCGTTGAGCGGCAGGAAGAGGTTGCGCGCCGAGAACGCCTGGAAAGTTTCGATCGCGGTGCCGTAGACATCGGCGGCCGAGCCCGAGGTGAACTGGCCGAGCACCTTGGTGACGTAGTCGCCCCAGCCGGTGGAGATCGGGTCGATCGATACCTCGACGGTAACGTTGGGATAGGCCTTGTTGAAGCGCGCGATGGCGTTGTTGATGCCGGCGAGCTCGGCATCGCCACCGAACGTCTGCAGCTTGAGCGTCGCGGTGATATCCGACTGTGCTGCGGCCCGGCCGAGCCCCAGGCCAGCGCCCGCCGCCAATGCTGCCGACGACACCAACAGGTTGCGGCGTGAAATCCTGAACATACTCAATCCTCCCTCCGCGCCATCGGGCGCTTATCGTTGACCGATCCCCCGGTCGAAACGTTTCGTATCGCTGGCCTGATGATGCGCCGGCTGGAGTATCCCCCCATCCGTCGCCGGTCATTTGCGAAGTCGAAACGTTTCGTATACAGCACTTTGCGACGCGCTTGGCAAGAGCCAAGGCGCTTGGAGATTCGACTTGGCAACCATTCGCGACGTGGCGAGGCATGCAGGCGTGGCCATTTCCACGGCATCGGCGGCGCTGAACCGCTCTGCACCGGTGAGTGCCGATGTGATCGCCAAGGTCGAGGCGGCGGTGCGCGAACTGGGCTATGTGCCGCATGGCGGGGCGCAGAGCCTGAGGAGCGGCCAGTCGCGGCTGATCGGCCTGATCGTTCCTTCGATCACCAATCCGCATTTCGCCGCCGTGGCGCGCATTATCGAGAATGTCTGCCTCAATGCCGGCTATCTCTCGATGGTGTTCTCGACCGGGCAGGATTCGGAGCGCGAGAACCACATCCTGCGCATGCTGCGCCAGCAGCGTGTGGCGGGTCTGATCATCATTCCCACCCGCTCCGACCTCGAGCACGGCCAGCGGCTGAAGCGCGAAATTCACGTGCCGACCGTGCTGCTCGACATGTTCGTCGAGGGGCTGGCCTACAACGTCGTCAAACTGGACAACATCGCCGCAACCCGCATCGCGACCCAGCACCTGATCGACCTCGGCCATCGCCGCATCGCCGTCCTCACCGGCATCGCCGAGCTCGCCACCAGCAAGGATCGCCTTGCCGGCTACCTCGAGGCCCATCGGGACGCCGAACTAGCAGTCGATCCGGACCTGCTGCTCAAGGGCGACTACGACCAGTCATTGGCCACCCGGAGTGTGTCGGCCGCGATGCGCCTGGCCGATCCCCCGACGGCGCTGCTGTCGATTTCGAACATGATGACGCTGGGGGCGCTGCATGCCCTGCACGATCTCGGGCTCGCCGCACCGGCAGACCTGTCGATCGTCGGCATTGACGATTTCGATTTCGCCGAACTGCTGGCGCCGCCACTGACCGTCGTCCGCGTGCCCCTCGCGAGCATGGCCGAGCGCGCCATCGACATCATGCTCGATCTGATTGCCGGCCGCCGCCGCGCCAACAGCGAGACCGACCTGTTCTTTCCCGAACTGGTGATCCGTGGTTCCACCAGGCGGCTGCCGCGCGCCTGACGCCGCGCCCCGGCGGTCCGCGATCCCGCTCTATTGCCGGCTTCGATGGCGGCGGCTGTGATCGGCCCGGCTAGCCCGCTGTCGCCGATGCTCCGTCCGGCACCCTGATCCAGCCCTGGGGCAGGAAGCCGCGTTCATCGATCGGCCAGCGGGCATCGGCCGGCAGTTGCGGTTTGCCATCGACACAAGCCCATGTCCCGCTGGGCGCCAGCAACTGCTCGACATTGGGGTTCCGCTCGCAGAACTCGCGCATTTCGACCACCGTCGGCGCCATGTCGCAGATCGGTCCGATATACGATGTACACGCCAGCACCGCCCCGGAGACGCAGCGCCAGCGTACCCGGTCACGTGCCGAGCCGGGTGGAACCAGCAGAGCCTGCGCAATCGCCGAGGTCACCGCGGGACCGACATAGCGGTTGTCGATGTAGTCGATTGTCCCGACCGCACGGCAATAGGCGAACGGATCGTCATAGCTTCCGGCCGAAGGAGCGGCCGCGACCCGCGCTGGCGCGATTGCCGGTTCGGCCTCTGCCGCCGCCGGTGTCGGGGGGGTGGACGCCGCCACAGCCGGCGCTGCCGGCAGCTCGAGTTTCGCGGCCGGAGCGGGCGTGGCGGCGATCCTCGATGCGACCTCTGGCTCGGCTGCCGGCGCCGGCGTCTTCCCGGCATCGGTGCTGAGCACTGGCGCCGGTGCCCCGGGCTGGCCGAACAGTGCGTCGAGCGACCCGTCGCGATTGATCAGGTAGCCGCCCGCCGCAATGATCCCGATGCCCAGAACGGCGACGATCGCTGCCAGTATCGCGACCCAGATGTTGCCGCGCTGGTCTCGCTCAGAGCTGCGCCGCTGCTGCTCCGGTCGGGCCTCCGGCCCGCGCCGGGGGGCTCGTTCGCGGCCGGGCCCGTCAGGCTCGCGCCGCCGCACCTCGGGTTCGCGCTCCCACGTCTCGGCTCGCGGTTCGGGCGCGACCCGGGCCCGCGGAGCCTCAGTCGGCTCGAGCTGTTCGCGGCGTGCTTCCGCCCACATGTCGGGATCGTGGCGACGCGGCGGCGGCGGCGCATCGAGATCTTCCCAGCGCGGCGGCGTGGTCGTCGGGCGCGACGTGACGGTCACATCGTCCAGCGTCAGCGGAATGGCGCGCTTGGGCGGCGGCGGCACGTCGTGTCGCGGCATCAGCATCGGGTCCATGCGCAACGCTGCTTCGCGTTCGAACTCGCTGTCGTTCTCATCCGGGGCCTCGACCGCCAGCCGCCGGTTGCGCCGGGCCTGCCGTCGACGCCGGACCTGCAACTCGCCGGCAAGGAACGCGAACAGTGCCGCAATCCCGGCGGTACCCGCCGGCGCCAGCAGGTGGTAGGTGAATAGCTGCGGCATCGATATGGCGATCCCCAGCCAGCCGGCTGCTGCGCCGATCAGCAGCAGCGCCGCAAATCCCGGAGTCACCGTGGCGAGCACGCCACCGAGCAGCGCGGCGCCGGCGACCGCATACCAGATGATGGTGCCAAGCAGCCGCTCGTTCGAGCTGTGGGTCCAGAAATCGAGGAACGGGGACATCAGGTCGACGCGCAGCGCACTCGGCGCCAGGAGCGCAAACAGCCCGGCAATCAAGCCCAAGAACAGCGCGGCAATTCTCACCGTAAATTTCCCCGATGGTCTTTGTTGCGCCCCCGCCGGCGAAGCATGCCCACCAGCGCACCCAAGC
>NZ_DASZAW010000029.1:0-80760 GCF_035944845.1 Devosia sp.
CCGACCTGCTGCATGGCCGGCCGGTACCGCGCAGCGGGCTGCGCTGGAAATGGGAAGTGGCGCCCTTCGGCGAAGAAGGCCGCCACACCCGGCGTGTGCATTCGATGGCGGCGTGGCCCGACTGGCGCCACGCCTAAGGCGATCAAAAGGCCTCAGACCAGCCGTGCGTCGAGGCTCACGTTGATGGCGCCAAGGGCCCGCGACACCGGGCATTCGGCCTTGGCCTTCTCGGCCAGTTCCTGGAACTTGGCGGCATCGATCCCGGGCACCTTGCCTTCGACCGTCAGGGCGCTGCCGGTGATGCCGGTGCCGGGAATGAGCTCGACGGCCGCGGTGACCTTGAGGTTCTCTGCCTTGGTGCCGTTCTCGGCGAGGAAATGGCTGAGCTGCATGGCGTAGCAGCCCGAATGCGCCGCTGCGATCAGTTCCTCGGGGTTGGTGCCCGATTGCCCGCTTTCATCGACGAAGCGACCCTTGAAAGTATAGGGCAGCGCGGAGAAAGCGCCGCTCAGCACATCGAGCGTGCCGTTCCCCTCCTGCAACGATCCCATCCAGTTGGCGGTGGCAGTACGCTTCATCATCGTCTCCGTGGGTTGCGCCTCGCCGCGAGGCGGTGGCGGACCCTAGCAACTGTGCCAGTTGTCTTGAAGTTCCGCAGCGGAGCGCTTTCAGGAAAAGTTGCAGACTTTCCGGCTCGAAAGCGCGACCATCCAGAGACCTAGATCATTTCATCGAAATCATCTGGCACAAAGCGATCACGCCACGCCGCCACCTTCGTGATCCACCGCCTGGCGCTTGCCGGTCGAGAACATGATCAGCGCGAATACCGGTTCCGAGCCGATCGCCCTGGCCCAGTGCCGCACATCCTGCGGGATACGGATGATGTCGCCGGCGCCCAGCATCACCGTCTCCTTCCCCAGCTTGTGCTCGCAGGAGCCTGAGACGACGTAGAGAAATTCCTCGCAGTTGGGGTGCGAGTGCAGCGGGTTGCGCTCGCCTGGTTTGATGAAGCAGGTGCCGAAGGTCATTTCAGTGCCGGCCATCGATTTGTCGGTGATCTTCCAGTTGAGCTCGCCCCAGCCGGTGCTGACCCGCTCGCCATCGGCGGCGCGGCAGACGAAAGTCTCGATCGTCATCGAACCGCTCCCGCTCAGATCGTGGCCGAAACGCCATGCGGCGTCGTGGCGTAGAAATCATAGAGCTTCATGATGTCGCGCGCCGTCTCCAGCGTCCCCTTGGTCACCGCCCGGCCCTCCAGCACTGCCTCGCAGAAGTGCAGCACTTCGGGCACGTAGCCCAGGGTGAACATGTTGTTGTTGTAGAGCTGGCCCAGCGAGAATTCCGGCTCATACACCACGGTGGCGCTCTCCTCGGGCTGGATCCAGCTCGAGGCCCGGCCATAACTCGGAAGCTTGGCTTTCCGATAATGCGTCAGCTTCACCCCGTTTTCGACCACGGCGTGGCTGCCCTCACCGATCGCCTCGACCCGCTCGAGCGGGCCGCCCCAGCTCTGGCCGGCGCTGAAATGCAGCGCGCCGATGGCGCCCGATTTGAACTTCAGGCTGGCAATCGTCGCCCCGGTCGGCTCGGCCCACTCGAAGCTCGCCCGTTCGATTTCGCCGGCAAGGAAACTGATGATCGCGCCGGGGTGATAGATATGGTCGATCACCGACTGCATGGCGACGAGGTCACCGCGCTTGTCGGGCGCCGGCAGCGCCTGCGGGTAGCGCACCACCAGCGAGGTCAGCCGGCCGAATTCCGGCGCCGTGACGATGTCCTTGAGCTTTTCGATGGCGGGAAAGAAGGTTTTCTTCAGCCCGGTCATGATGTTCTTGCCGGTGCGCTGCGACACCGCGATCAGCTCCTCGACCTCGGCCCGGCTCGCCGCTGTCGGCTTTTCCATCCACACATGCGCGCCGGCTTCGGCCACATCCTTGGCCAGTTGCGTCGCCTGCACGTGGCCGTCTTTGGTGTAGCTGGTGACGATGAACACCACATCGGGCCTTTCGGCCACGAGCATCGCCCGGTGGTCGGTATAGGTGCGCTCGGCGCCGAACACCCGGGCAAAGCCGTCGGCGCGATCCTTCGAAAGGTCGCAGATGCCGACGAGGTCGACCGGCGCATAGCGGAAGGTCGGATAGACGTTGCGATAGGCATGGCCGCCCGCGCCGATGAAGCAGGCCTTGAGGCGCCGCTCGTACTCGAAGTTGTAGCGGATCTCTCTGGGAACGTGGTGCGGCATAACTCAGCCTTTCAGGGCGCCTTGCGTGAGGCCTTCGGTGAAGCGCCTCTGGGTCAGGATGTAGAGAATGATGACCGGCAGGAAGGTGATCACGGTGCCCGAGAACACCAGCCGGAAATCGGTGGAATAGGTCGACGCGAACCGCACGAGGCCGAGCGGCAGGGTCTGGTTGCCGGGGCTGATCAGCACCACCAGCGGCAGGAAGAAATCGTTCCAGGTCGAGAGCGCGGAAATGATCAGCAGCGCCGAAATGGCCGGCTGCGACAACGGCAGAAACACCCGGGTGAGGATCTGGAAATGGTTGGCGCCATCGATCTTGGCAGCTTCGCTCAATTCGTTCGGCACCCCGAGAAAGAAACTCCGCATCAGGAACAGCCCGAACGGGATGCCGTTCGAAACCTGCGCCAGCACGACCCCGGCCATCGAGTTGATCAACCCCAGGTTGAACAGCACCTGATAGAGCGGGATGATGATCGCCTGGATCGGGATCGTCAGCCCGAAGATGAACGCGTAAAAAGTCCACTCGCGCCCCGGGAAGCGGATCTTGGCGAGCGCGTAGCCGGCCGGGGCACAGACGAGCAGCGTCAGCACCACCACGCCCGCCACGTTGATCAGGCTGTTGCCGATCAAGGAGCCGAAGCCGCCGACATTCCAGGCGTCGGCGTAGTTCTGCCACATCAGTTGCCTGGGCAACGCGAACGGATCGCCACGCCCGATCTCGGCTTCGGTCTTCAGACTCGAAACCACGAGCCACACGAACGGCCCGAGGATGATGGCGAACACCGGCAGGAGCAACGCCACCATCGGCCACTCCGAGGGTTTGCGGGCACTCATGACGATTTCCTTGCGCGCCAGCGGTTGAAGGCAACGGTGATGGTGATGGCGAGAACGCTCATCAGGATGCAGAGCACTGCGGCGAGGCCGTGGTCCTGCGCCTGGAAGGCCAGCCGGTAGATGTAGGTGGTAATGATCTCACTGGCGTAGAACGGCCCGCCATTGGTCATCACGAACACCGTGGCAAAGCCTTTGAGCCCGTTGATCATGGCGAGCGACAGCACGAACGTCATCACCTCGCTGAGGCCAGGCAACGTGACGTTCCAGAGCTTCTGCAGAGCGTTGGCGCCGTCGATCTCCGCCGCCTCGTAGAGCGAATGATCGATATTCTGCAGCCCGGCGATGAACAGCAGCATGTAGAGCCCGAAGCCCTGCCAGGAGCTCGCGACGTTCACCGAGAACAGCACCAGCAGCGGGTCCGATAGCCAGCCCTTGGCCCAGCTCGCGAGCCCCCACTGGGTCAGCGCCGTGTTGATGAGGCCGTAGAACGGATCGTAGATATTGGCCCAGATCACCCCCACCACGGCCAGCGAGACGAGGTGCGGCAGGAAGAACGCCGTACGGAAAAACACCCGTGTCCGGCTCAGCCGGCCGATCGCCAGCGCCAGCGCCAGCCCGAGTCCGCCCGCCAGCACCACATGGTAGAACAGCCACAGGAAGGTGCGGCCGAGGCTTTGCCAGATGATCGGATCCTCGGTGGCCCGCACATAATTGTCGAAGCCGACGAAGCTCGCTTCGGTGTTGAAGCCGCCCGAATTGGTGAAGCTGATCCAGATCGTCGCAACGATCGGCGTCAGGCTGAACAGCGCATAGAGCGCAATCGCCGGCAGCATCAGCACGAAAGCGGCCCCGAACCCGTCGCGCGCCCCATCGGCACGGCGTCGTCGGGTGGCTGCAGGCGCGCCGATATCCGTTGGATTGGCTGTGGTGGAAAGGCGGGTCATCTACGGTTCCCGTTGAGACAGACGGCCCCCTCCCGACCTCCCCCATGAAGGGGGAGGTAAAGAGTCGAGCGCTTGGCGAGATGGTGCCAATCCCACCGGCAGGGCACCTCCCCCTTCATGGGGGAGGATGGGAGGGGGCCGTCCGCTTCAGTCAGCACTTACAGCGCCGGAATCTTCGCCTGGATCTGCGCCATGCCGTCCTCGGCCGAGACCTGCCCGCCGATCAGGCCCTGGATCACCTGGAAGTAGGTGTCGAGCGCCGCGCCGGGCATGTAGACCGAGGGATTGAACCCCACGCCGTTGGCCGCTGCCGCAAACACCTCGGCCATGACCGGCTCTGCCGGGTTGAGGTCGGGCATGGCGCGCGGCGAGATCTGCGTGCCGGTCTTGTGCTCGGCGCGGAAGCGCATCACCTCGTCGGAGAGGATGAAGTCGATCCACTTCGCGGCGAGCTCGGGTTGCTTCGAACTGACCGGGATCATCCAGCTCCAGCCGATACCGCCGGTCGGCTTGCTCTCCCCGGCGATATCCGTGGGGATGGTGGCAAAGCCCATATTGTCGATCGGGTACTCGTTCTTGCGGGCATTGCCGATGAACCACGGCCCGCCGAAGAAGATCGCGGCGCGCTTGTTGGTCCACAGCCGCGTCGCCGCCTCGAGATCGAGCCCCGCCATCTGGCCACTTATGTAGCCCTTCCTAGCGAAATCTGAGACACGCTGGGCCCCCAGCAGCGGCTCGGCATCGGTCCATGCCTTCTTGCCGGTCACCACCTCGCCCATCACGCTCGCGCCCGCCGCCGCCTGCAGGAAATTGCCCATCAGGTGGCCGCCATTGGCGTTGTTGCGCGGGCCAACCGCCAGCGGCTCGAGGCCCTTGTCCTTGATCTGCTGCAGCAGCGCTTCGAAATCGGCCCAGCTGCCGCCGATCGTCCAGCCGTTCTCGGCGAACAGATCCTTGTGATACCAGAGCCCGATCGCATCGATGCCATCGGGCACCTCGTAGATCTCGCCGCCGAACTGGCTGCCCAGGATGTCGTAGAGCCAGGGGAAGATCCTGTCCTTCCAGCCCATGTCGGCGTAATGCGCGGTGAGCGGCTGGATCAGCTTGGCGTTGACCACCGTGGTGACGCGGCCGATGCCCGAATTGGTCAGCAGTACGTCGGGGCCCGCATCGGATTGAATCGCGGCCTGCACGGCCCCGTTCGAGATGGTGCCGGTGGGTGGCATGTACTCGACGGTGACGCCGGGATTGGCGGCCTCGAAGTCGGCCTTCAGCTTGTTCCACACCTCGGCGACCAGCGGATCGGCGAGCTGGTCGGTGGCCCAGACCGTCAGGGTCTGCGCCTGGGCCAGGGTCGGCACGGCGAGCAATCCGGCGGCAGCAAGCGCCACGGCCGAAGCCATCAGGGTTCGTCTCAACATGGTGGTCCTCCTCTCGGTATCGCGCCGGTTAACCGGCGTCGTCTGGGCTCGGGCGATACTGTCCCTAGCGTTTGGCCGGCTTCACCTCCTCGAAGCGCGCCAGCACGGTGCGCTGCACGTCGGAGATGTGGGCGTGCATCAGCGCCGCCGCGGTCTTGATGTCGCGGCGGCGGAAGGCGGCGAGGATGTCGTCGCGCTCGCGCGCCGCGTCCTCTGCAAAGGTGTGGCTCTCGTTGGCGATGGTGCGGCCGATCTGGATCTGCAGCGCCAGCCGGCTCAGCGTTTCGATCAGCGCCGCATTGCCGGAGAGCTCGGCGATGGTCTCGTGGAACTCGCGGTCGGCCTGGCCATAGGCCACCATGTCGTCGGCCTTCAGTGCGGCAACGGCCTCATCGAGAATGCGCTCGAAATTGGCGATGTGCCGGTCGCTCATCTGCGGCACCGCCAGCTCGACCGCAAAGCACTCGAGCGTCTTCCTGAGCTCGTAGAGATCCTCGGTTTCCTTTTTCGAAAAGCTGCGGACGAAGAAGCCGCGATACGGCTTGATTTCGATCAGCCCTTCCTTGCTGAGCGTGCCCAGCGCCTCGCGGAACGGCGTCCGGCTCACCTGCAGCTTTTCGGTCAGCGCCTTTTCATCGAGCGGCGCCCCTGACGGCAGTTCACCCGAGACGATCATCCGGACGATCTCCTCGTAGATGCGCTCGCGCAGGGTCAGGTGGCGGATGTCGTTCATTCGGTGGTCGCGGCCTCGTTGTCCGATACGCATTTGTATACAATCAACGCATGAATATACAATATGGAAAATGCACGGTATGGCTATTGCATACCAAATGGCGGCGACAGGTCGCGCTCAAGGGGCTGAGATGCCCGGAAAGAGGGAGGAAATGCCGAAGGTCTATGTCGTTGGAACCATGGACACCAAGGAGCCCGAGCTGCGCTATGCCGCCGAGCAGGTCCGAGCTGCGGGGGCCGAAGCGGTGCTGGTCGATGTCGGCACGCAACGCGCCGGAGTGGGCGCCGATGTCACGGCGGCAGTGGTCGCCACCCACCACCCAGAAGGTTCCGGCGCCGTACTCGGCCTCACCGACCGAGGCAAGGCGGTGTCCGCCATGGCCAAGGCGTTGAGCCGTTACCTTGCCACCCGCAGCGATATCGGCGCCGTGCTCGGGCTTGGCGGCACCGGCAATACTGCCCTCGTCACCGAGGCGATGCGCACCCTGCCGATCGGCGTTCCCAAGCTGATGGTCTCGACCGTCGCCTCGGGTAACACCGCCCCCTATGTCGGCCCGAACGACCTCACCCTGATGTACTCGGTGGTCGATATCGCCGGGCTCAACGCCATCTCGCGCCAGGTCATCGGCAATGCCGCCCACGCCGCGGCGGGCATGGCGCTGACGGCCACGCCCAGCTCAGGCGCCGACAAGCCGGGGCTTGGCATGAGCATGTTCGGTGTCACCACGGCCTGTGTGACGATGGTGCGTGAAGCGATGGAGGCGACGCACGAGGTCTACACTTTCCACGCCACCGGCACCGGCGGCCAATCGATGGAAAAGCTCGCTGATTCCGGCCTCGTCGCCGGGTTGATCGACGTCACCACCACCGAGGTGCCCGACCTTCTGGTCGGCGGGGTGTTTCCGGCGACCGAAGATCGTTTCGGCGCTGTGATCCGTACCGGCCTGCCCTATGTCGGCTCGGTCGGCGCCGTCGACATGGTCAATTTCGGCGCCGAGGAAACCGTCCCCAGCCAGTTCCAGGACCGCAGGCTCCACGTCCACAACGCCCAGGTCACGCTGATGCGCACGACGCCCGACGAGAACCGTCGCACCGCCGAGTTCATCGTCAGCCGGCTCAACCGCATGGAAGGGCCGGTGCGTTTCCTCCTGCCGCTGCGCGGCGTCTCGGCCATCGATGCGCCGGACCAGCCGTTCCACGATCCCACGGCCGACCGGGTACTGTTCGACACCATCCGTTCCGGCTGGCAGGCAGCCCCTAACCGCAAGCTCGTCGAGCTCGACCTCCACATCAACGATCCCGAGTTCGCCGCCGCACTGGTGGCGAACTTCCACGAACTCTCTCCAGCCTGAGACCAGCCCATGACCAGACTTTCCCGTGAAGACATCCTGCTCAAACTACGCAAGAAGATTGCCGAGGGCACGCCGATCATCGGCGGCGGCGCCGGCACGGGCCTCAGCGCCAAGGCCGAGGAGGCCGGCGGCATCGACCTGATCGTCATCTACAATTCCGGCCGCTATCGCATGGCCGGGCGCGGCTCGCTCGCCGGTCTGATGGCTTATGGCAATGCCAACGACATCGTCGTCGAAATGGCCCACGAGGTCCTCCCGGTGGTGCGCCACACCCCGGTGCTGGCCGGTGTCAACGGCACCGACCCGTTCCTCATCCCCGACAAGTTCCTCGATGAGCTGCAGGCGCTGGGCTTTGCCGGCATCCAGAACTTCCCTACCGTCGGGCTGATCGACGGCACCTTCCGCGCCAACCTCGAAGAGACCGGCATGAGCTATGCGCAGGAAGTCGAGATCATCGAGCGCGCCGCGAACAAACAGCTGCTGACCACCCCTTACGTCTTTTCCAGCGACGACGCCGTGGCCATGGCGAAAGCCGGCGCCGACATCATCGTCTGCCATCTCGGCCTCACCACCGGCGGCTCGATCGGCGCCGAGACCGCGCTGACGCTCGACGATTGCGTCGAAAAGATCGACGCCTGGTCGGCCGCCGCCCGCCGCGTCCGCGACGACGTCATCGTCCTCTGCCACGGTGGGCCGATCTCCATGCCTGACGACGCCCGCTACGTGCTGGAACGAACGGCGCAATGCCACGGCTTCTACGGCGCAAGCTCGATGGAGCGGCTGCCGACCGAAACAGCCATCGCCGGGCAGGTCACCAGCTTCACCTCGCTTGCCGTCGGCAGGCAGTCGCGCGGCTAGCAGCAGTTTAGCCAAGCCGGCCGGCGGAGTTTGCACCATAGCCCCACGAAGATCCCTGATGCAGGACCATTCCCCCGGCCGGCCCTTTGCCGAGCCGCTCATTTCCGACGCGACGATTTGCAGTGACCGGCGGCAAGCCGGTCATGTCGCGGCGGACGGCACTGAAGCCGCTCCTGGCAGATTGGGGTGGCAGGCGAGCGGTTGGCGTGCGCCCGTGGAAGGACGCATCCGCAACATCAAGCGTCGAGCACCGCGGCGAGGAATTCCCGGGTGCGCTGCTCCCTGGGGTCGGTGAACAGCTGTTCGGGCGTGCCCTGCTCGCGAATGCGGCCCTGGTCGAAGAAGCAGACCCGATCGGAAACCTCGCGGGCGAAGCGCATTTCGTGGGTCACCAGCAGCATGGTGAGGTCGTGCTCCTCAGCCAGCTGCCCGATGACGTTGAGCACTTCCCCCACCAGTTCGGGGTCGAGCGCCGAAGTCGGCTCGTCGAACAGCAGCACGTCGGGCCGCATCGCCAGGGCGCGGGCAATACCGACACGCTGTTGCTGGCCGCCGGATAGCTGATGGGGGTATTTCTGCGCCTGATCGGCGAGCCCGACCAGTTCCAGCAGCTCTTCTGCCCGGGTCCGTGCCTCCACCTTGCTGAGGCCCAGCACCTTCACCGGTGCCTCGGTAATGTTGCGCAGGACCGTCATGTGCGGGAACAGGTTGAACTGCTGGAACACCATGCCCAGGCGCGAGCGCATCTTGCGCAGGTGCGCCTCGCTGGCGGGGCGCAGGCCTTCGGGGCCCTGCTCGTGCCAGAGCGGCTCGCCGCCAACGGTGACCACGCCCCCATCGATGCCCTCGAGGGTCATCAGGATGCGCAGCACCGTGGATTTGCCGGAGCCGGACGGCCCGATGATGGTGACCTTTTCGCCGCGCTTGACCTCAAAATCGAGCTTGTCGAGCACAGTCAGATCGCCGAAGCGCTTGACGACCTGGTCGAACGTGATGATCGGATCGGTGTTATCGCTCACTTCAAGGGTATCCCCTGCTTGGGTAGCCAGGCGTCGAGCAGGCGTACGCCTGCGGACGCGACCAGCGTCATGATCAGATAGAGACCGCCGACCAGCGACAGCGGAATGAGGTAGCTGAACGTGCGGTCGCCGACGATCTTGGCGACGTTGAGCATCTCGAGCACGGTCACCACCGAGAGCACCGGCACATCCTTCATGATCGAGACCAGGTAGTTGCCCATCGCCGGCACGATCCGCGGCACCGCCTGCGGCACCACGATATGGGTGAAGGTACGCACCGCCGAGAGGTTGAGCGCTCGCGCCGCTTCGTGCTGGTCACGCGACACCGCCTCGAGCCCGGCCCGATACACTTCCGAGGTATAGGCGCTGTACTGGATGCCCAGCGCCAGGGCCCCGGTCATGAAAGCCGGCAAGACCACGCCGTACTCGGGCAGCACGTAGTAGAGAAAGAACAGCTGCACCAGCAACGGGGTGTCCCGGATGAACTCGGTGACCACCGCTGCAGGCCACGAAACCCAGCGGGATGGCGCACTCTTGAGCACGGCGAACAGCAGCCCAAGCACGAGGGCGACGAGGAAACCAAGCACCGCAGCCTGGATTGTCACCCACATGCCGATCAGGAGGATCGGCAGGATCGAGACGGCGAAGGCCAGCGGGCTGGAGAGATCCCACTCATATCCGAACAACATGGGGCTAGCCTTTCGCGGCGCGCCAGCGCGCCAGATAGCGCTCGAGCGCCCGCATGATCACCGTAAGCACCAGCGCCATGCCGAAATAGGTGAACAGCACCATGGTGTAGATCGTCGTGCTGTCCTGGGTGAAATTGCGGATCTGCTCGGCCCGGAATGTCAGGTCGCCCAGACTGATCAGCGAGACGAGGGCAGTATCCTTGAGGTTCTGCACGGCGAGATTGCCGAATGACGGCATCATCTCGGGCACCGCCTGCGGAATGACGATGTCCCACAGGGTCTGGCGCGGCGAGAAATTCAGCGCCCGCGCCGCTTCATGCTGATCGGTATGTACGGCCTGGATGGCCCCGCGCACCACCTCTGCGCCATAGGCCCCGATATTGAGGCCCAGCGCCAGCACCCCGGCCAGCACCGGCGGCAGGCGCAAATCGAGGCCGATTGCCGCGCCGGCCAGCGGCAGCGCGAAATACAGCCAGAACAGCTGCACCAGCAGCGAAGTGCCGCGAAACACCTCGATATAGGCGACCGAGACGCCCTTGAGCACCCAGTTGCCCGAGAGCTTGCCGATGCCTGCGGCGAAGGCCAGCACGGCGCCCAGCACCGTCGAATAGACCGTCAGCTGGGTAGTGACCCAGGCGCCTTGTAGCAGCGGCGCAGCATATTCCGTCCAATGCATTTACGTTCCCCGCACGGCAGCGCTGACACACGCCGTGGGCGGGCGCCGGAAGCACCCGCCCACATCGGTTGTCGTCCAGCCTCGATTACTGGGCGCAGAGCGCCTCGGTCGTGCGCTTGCCCGAGCCGTCGATATCGGCCTGGGTGAAGCCGTAGCCGGCGAGCGTCTCGGACCAGGCGGGCGTCTGCTTGAACTCGGCCAGCGCGCCGTTGACTGCATCGCGCAACTCTTCATTGCCGTTGGCGAACGTGAAGCCGCCCCAGCTGCGCACCACCTCACCTTCGATCTCGGGATCGGTAAAGTTGGCGGCGACTTCGACGCTGTCGTTCTGCTTGGCGAGGCCGCTGGCGGTGAGACCGGTGGCAGCATAGGCATCGGCACGTCCGGTCGAGACCGTCGAAATGGCATCGGCATTGGCCGCGATCGTCACCAGGTTGGCCTCGGGCACACCCAGCGCCTGCATCATGTCCAGCTGGTCGGCACCCGCCATGATGGCGACCTTGAGCTCGGTGTTCTCGGCGAAATCGGTATAGGCGTGGATATCCTTGGGGTTGCCCTCAGCCACCAGCAGGCCTTCGCCATAAGAACTGTTGGGCTCGGAGAACAGCACCTGGGTGCAGCGATCGGGACGGATTGCCATTTCGGCGGCAACCATGTCGAAGCGGTCGGCCTTGAGGCCCGGGATCAGCGACGAGAAGCTGGTGGTGACCCACTCGATGTTCTCTACGCCCAACTTTTCCATCAATGCCTTGGCGACATCCGGGCCGGCGCCGAGCGCCTCGCCGCTGGGATCGACATAGCCGTAGGGGATCTCATTGGCGACAGCGATGCGGATCGTCCCCGCCTCCTTGATTTCCGCCAGCGTCGCGGCACTGGCGGCCGTGCCGGCGACCGCGGCGAGAGCGATGGCGGAAACGGCCATGAGTGTCGTCTTTGCGAGATTGGTCATGTGTTTCTCCTGTTTCATTGTGGGCAAACGAGCCGGCTGCCGCCCATGGAAATCAGCCGGTGACTAGCCTAGGCGACGGCCTGCAACTGCTGCTGCGCGACCGGCGCCCGGTCTTCGATCAGCCCCTTGTGCAGGGCGGTGAGGGTGGCCTCGAAATCGGCCGGCTCGACAATGACCTGCAGGTCCACCTTGCGGATCAGGTCGTGCACGCCGAGCGGGTGAATCCCGGCTGCGGCCAGCACATTGATGGCCTTGAGCAGCACCGAACTCTCGCCGATGTCACGGCCGATGGCCGAGACCAGCGAGACTTTGCGCAACGCGATTTCGGCGTTCGGGAACTCCTCCGAAAGGTCGGCTTCGACCCGCTTGATGGCGTGCATCGACCCCTTGAGGAAATGCGTGATCGTGTTGGCATTGGAGGTCTTGGAAATGATCCACACCTTGTGGCGCTTGAGAGCCTCGAGGATCCGGGCGTCGTAGCCCTTGACCCCGACCATGTCCTGGTCGTGGAACTCGAAGGCGTAGACGTTCTGCAGACCGGTGATGATCTCCACCTGCGGCTCGACAGCCTCGAGATCCGAGCGGATCAGGGTGCCGTCATGCTCGGGCTCGAATGCATTCTTGATGCGCAACGGGATGCCCGCCTGGCGCAGGCTTTTGGCGGCACGGGGGTGGATGGCTTCCATCCCCATGTTGGAAAGCTGGTCGGCCACATCGTAGTTGGTCTCGCCGATGACGCGGACCACGTCCGCACCCACGACGCGCGGATCGGCCGAGGAGAGATGGAACTCCTTGTGGATGATTGCCTCGCGGGCCCCGGTCACGACAGCCGTCCGTGACAAGGTCACCTCGCTGTAGCCCCGGTCATAGGTCCCCATCAGCTCTTCGCTGCACCGGGCATAGCCGGTGACGATCGGCAATTCCCGCGCGAGGTCGACATCGGCAAGCGCCCGCAGGATGGTTTCGTCGAGCGGCCGCTGACCGTCTTCGCGCCACCCGGTCAAATCGATGAACCTGGCTGCCACGCCCTCCTGGTTGAGCAGCAGGCTGGTGTTGAACGCCGAGTGCGCTTCACCCACCGAGGACAGCATCTCGCGCACGCTCAGCAGGTGCTGGCCAAGCTGGAAATGGCCGAACGAGCAGACTCGCGACAGATCGACGAGACAGGAGCGCACTTCCTCGATACGCTCGCTGACGAAGCGGTCGGCGGTGCGCCGAGCCACTCCATTGCCGAAGATCGTGTCGTTGATCTTCAGCATCTTGTCGCTGACGATGCCGAGCGCGTCACTCCACGCCTTGCCGCCTTCGGCGCTGGCAAACAGCGCGTACACACCGGGCTTGCCGGACTTCTTGTGTTCGAGCAGGGCATCGGTGATCCCGGCATAGGCCGAGACCACGAAGATGCGGTTGTAAAGCGCCTGCCCCCTGCGCCGGCGCTTCAGCACCGTGTCGAGCAGCTCGGCGGTGCGGGACATCGACGTCCCGCCAATCTTTTCAACGGTATGAGTCCGGATCGGATCAGTCATGAAATCTGCGACGTCCCCCTTTTGAGGGGCCGCCCTGCCAGCTTTGAGAGAGAGTTCGTGGAGCGGCCGGCTCACGCCAGCTTGCCGCTTTCGATGGCGATCGGTCGCTCGGTATCGCGCGAACTCAGGAATGCCGGGCGCGGGGCCTTGGCGGCGAAGGGTTCGACGACCCGGTTGCTCCAGGCGTTGTAGACGAAGAACGCATTGGAACGCGGAAACGGCGTGATGTTGCCATTGGAGCCGTGCAGGGTATTGCAGTCGAACAGGATGACCGTGCCTGCACGGCCGGCCGCGTAGTCGACGCCAAACTGCTGGGCCATCCGGCTCAGGCTGTCCTGCGACGGCACCCCGATTTCCTGCCTCTTGAGCGAGGTCTGGTGGTTGTTCTCCGGGGTCTCGCCGGCACAGGCGACGAACGTCCGGTGCGAGCCTGGCATCAGCATCAGCGGGCCATTGAGCGCGTCATTGTCGGTCAGCAGCACCGAGGCGGAGATGGCGCGCATACGTGGCATCCCGTCCTCGGCATGCCAGGTCTCGAAATCGGAGTGCCAGTAGAACTCCTTGCCGGTGAACCCCGGCTTGTAGTTGAGGCGCGACTGGTGCAGGTACACCTCGTCATCGAGCAGGAAGCTCACGCGGCCGGCGATCCGCGCGTCGCGCGCCAGTCGGTCGAACAGGTCGCTTTGCGCGTCGAGGCGAAACACCGTGCGGACCTCGTCGGAGCCGGGCTCGGTAATGACGTCTTCGGCTGCCAGCTTGGCCTCGCCCGACCGCATGCGGGCCGATTCCGCCTGCAGCGCCGCGACCTCCGCAGCAGAAAAGACGCCCTTGAGAATGATGTAGCCGTTCTTTTCGAACTGATCCGTCTCGGCGCGGGTCAGCGGCGCCGCGGGGGTCCACTTGCCCCAGACGGCAGGATCCTGACGTTCGATCCACTGCTCCTGCGGCAGGCGCGTGGGATACAGGTCCTGATTGGCGGTGTTGAGCGCGTGCATGTTCATGGTTTCGCCTTTCGTCGGTTCTTGATTGGGTGTGCGGGCTCAGGCGTGCTCGACGGCGGGCGCGTATGACCCGTCTTCGCGATGCACCTCGCGGCCGCTCACCGGGGGGTTGAAGCAGCACGCCATGACCATCTCGGTGGTGGCGGACAGGCGGTGCCGGTCATTGCGATCGAGCGCATACAACACGCCGGGCCGGATCTGGTGCACCTTGCCGGTGTCGAGTTCCTCGATGCTGCCTTCGCCCGAGATGCAGTAGACGCTTTCGAAATGGTGCTTGTAGTGAAACACGTGGCTCGTGTTGGCGTGGATGCGCGTGATGTGAAAGCTGAAGCCCATTGCATCACCGGCGAGCAGCAGTCGGGTGCTGTCCCAGCCATCGGCGATGACCAGCCGGTCGCCGGCCCGGGCTTCGGTGAGATCTCTGACGATCATCTTGTTCTCCCTACTCTGCTGCCGCCCGCTGCGACCCGAGGATCGCGCCGAACGCGGCCTCCAGCGTGTCCAGGCCGGTGGCAAACTGGCGGCGCGTTATGGTGAGCGGGGCGAGCACCTTGACGACTTCGTCGAAGCTGCCCGACGTCTCGATGATGAGGCCCTCGGTGAAGCATCTCCGGCAGATCGCCTCGGCCTGTTCGCCGCTTTCGGTTTCGACCCCCAGCATCATGCCGCGCCCCTTGACGCGCAGCCCGTGCTCGTCGGCAATGGCGCCCAGCCGGTCGGCCAGATAGCTTGCCTTGTCGCTCACCTCGGCCGCGAAGCTGTCGTCGGACCAGTATTTTTCCAGAGCCGCGGCAGCGGTGACGAATGCGTGGTTGTTGCCGCGGAAGGTTCCGTTGTGCTCGGCTGGCCGCCAGATGTCGTATTCCGGCTTGATCAGGGCGACCGCCAGCGGCAGCCCCATGCCGGACAGGGACTTGGCCAGCGTGACGATATCGGGCTTGAGGCCCATGCCGTCGAAGGAGAAGAACCCGCCGACACGGCCGCATCCGGCCTGGATGTCGTCGATGATGAACAGCGCGCCGTGTTTGCGGGCAATGGCCTCGATCTTGCGCAGCCACCGGGGTGATGCAGCATTGAGGCCACCTTCGCCCTGCACCGTCTCGACGATGATTGCCGCGGGCAGATCCAGTCCGCTCGACGGATCGGACAGTTGGCGATCGAGCAGCTCGGCGGTATCGACGTCGGCGCCGTGATAGCCGTCGAAGGCGGCTCGTGTGACGCCGGTCAGGGGTGTGGCGGCGCCCTCCCGATGTTTGCGGTTGCCGGTCGCCGCCAACGCCCCCAGCGTCACGCCGTGAAAGCCGTTGGTGAAGGCGATGACGTTGTTGCGCCCCGTCACCTTGCGCGCCAGCTTGAGCGCCGCTTCCACCGCGTTCGCTCCCGTCGGGCCGGTGAACTGCACGTGATGGTCGAGACCCCGCGGCTTGAGGATGTTTCGCTCGAAACTGGCGAGAAACCGTTCCTTGGCCTTGGTGAACATGTCCAGCCCGTGGGCGATGCCGTCTTCCGACAGATAGTCGATCAGCGCCGCCTTCAGGTCGGGGTCGTTGTGGCCGTAGTTGAGGCTCGAGCAACCGGTCAGGAAGTCCGTATAGGAACGGCCCGCCGCATCGTAGACGGTGGCTCCGAGTGCACGGTCGAACACTTTGGGAAAGCTGCGCGAATAGGAGCGCACCTGGCTCTCGACGCGTTCGAAAGTTGCCACGGCGTGCGTGGCGATAGAACTGCTCATTGCTTGCGGCTCCTGGTAATCTGGTAGTGGTGGGTTAGGCCGACAGCGCGGCGATACGGTCCGGGTCGAATGGGCCGATGCAGACACCCAGTTCGCTGTCGTGGCTGCCGCCGAAATGGGTGTCGTGCAGGAAATGCTCCGCCTGCCGCATCTGCCCCTTAAGGGCCCGCGCCGCCGAGCCGAACAGCGCCCACGAGGCAGTATTGGTTTCGGTGATGGTGCAGGTCAGGTACCGAACTCGGCTCGATGCCGGCCGCGCCAGCACGGCGCCGATCAACTTGCGGGCAATGCCCTGTCCACGGGCACGCGAACCGACGCAGATCTGCCATACGAACAGGGTGTCTTCGCTCTCGGGCGGGATATAGCCCGAGAGCCAACCCACCAGTTCCCCGCCGATCTCCGCCACCGCACAGGTCTGTGCGAAATGGCTGCACTGCAACAGGTTGCAGTAGAGCGAGTTCTTGTCCAGCGACGGCGTTTCCTCGATCAGCTGCCACACCCGGCGGGCATCCTCGGCAAGGGGAGTTCGCACGCGGACTGCAGGCTTCGCCCGCAGCGACGCCGCGTCCCTCAACACTGTGTTGCCATGAATCATGGGTGCATAATTAGTCTGTAAAAACTAAATGTCAACCGATGACGCCGGGATTTCTGACGCCTATGGAACGGCAGTTCCAATCTATCTCCATGATATATCTCGTGTAATTGCGATACAAGGTTTTGATGATCGCCACATGTGAGACGAGATTGGTGCGAAACCGTGAACGATAATTAGCCTGTGCTAACTAATTTTAGCGGTGGCCTTCCGCTGCGCCCGGGCTTGGGCGGGCCCGGCCTGTCGAGTATTGTCGGGCGACCAGCGACAAGGATTCCAATTGGAAGACCGGACCAAACGGGCGTTGATTGCCATGCGGAAGATTCTCCGAACCACGGAGCGCAACGGCAAGCAGGTGATGAGCCGGACCGGCCTCACTCCGTCGCAACTGATCTTCATGCAGATGCTGGACGAGGAACGCGAACAGACGGCCGGCCAGGTGGCGGCGCGTATGGGGATCACCCAGGCGACGACGACCGCGCTGCTGCAGAAGCTCGAAGCTTTGGGGATGGTCCAGCGCCGCAAGGGCGAGCATGACAGGCGGCAGGCATGGCTATCCCTGACGCCGGCCGGACAACAGGCCCTGGCGATCGCGCCCGACGGCGTACACGCCAAATTCCACAAGCAGTTCAGCGATCTCGAGGATTGGGAACAGGCAATGCTTATTGCCTCCCTCGAGCGGGTCGCCGCCATGCTGGGCGACCACGAGGCCGACGTCGCCGCGGTGCTGGATTCTACCGACGTCCTGTCGGGCGAGTGAGCCCCATTGCCGGATGACATTGAGCCGGCCGCTTGGCGCGACCGGCTCTCGTTCGTTACGCGGCCTTGACGATTTCGACGAGTTCGACGTCGAAGATCAGGTCCTTGCCGGCGAGCGGGTGGTTCGCGTCGA
The DNA here is from genome assembly GCF_035944845.1 of Devosia sp. Taxonomy (GTDB): domain Bacteria; phylum Pseudomonadota; class Alphaproteobacteria; order Rhizobiales; family Devosiaceae; genus Devosia_A. The sequence continues at coordinate 17,460 of NZ_DASZAW010000029.1, forward strand.
CCTTCACGCTCTTGTCGTCGAGATCGACGATGGTGATCGGCAGCAGGTTGCCGTCGCTGGTGCGTGCCTGCAACTGGGTCCCGACCTTGGCGTCGATCCCGGCCGGCAGCTTGGAGCGATCGAGGCTCTGTACGGCTTCCGGCCGATGTGCGCCATAGGCCTGGTCCGAGGGAATGGTCACGGTGTTCTTGTCGCCCGGAGCCATGCCGGCGACCTCCGCTTCCAGCCCCTTGATAACTTGCCCCTCGCCAATGGTGAATTCCAGCGGCCGCTTGCCGGCCGAGGTATCGAACTGCGTTCCGTCGGTCAGACGGCCGGTGTAATTGATGCGAACAACGTCGCCTACTTTGGCTTGGGTCATGGCTGTGTCCTTCTGTGAAATGCGGGCGGATAACTCCACGCCCTTCCAGTGAGGCCGCGCGCAGGAGCGCACGACAGCGAGTGGGTAACTTAGGAGGCTGCGGCGCAGATTTAAACCGGCGTCGCAGAATTGGGTGGCACTTGGTCGAACATTTCCCCCACACTTGCCCGCCGGTTGTGCTGCCCGCGCGCGGGCAGAGCGCGACACGCAGGTGCCGACCTGCATCTCGCGGTGTCGATGCAGAACGTATGGTTTGCAGGAAGCACCGCATTTGCTATGTGCTGGTCCCGACAGTTCGGCGACCCCGTAGCTCAGCAGGATAGAGCGTAGGATTCCTAATCCTAAGGCCATGAGTTCGAATCTCATCGGGGTCACCAAACTGCGGGTAACTGGTGCCTCCGGGGTCGCCGGGGTCAGCGCACTGCTTGCAAGCGGTAATTTCCCTGAGCTGTGGCAACGGCTGATCGGCGCGCTCGTTACTGCATGAGGCCATGCCGGACTTCCCCGGCCGTAACAGGAGGACCGACAATGAACCTCAAGGGATACCCAGCCCTCGCCCGCCTCGCGCTTGCTGCCGCGCTGGCGGCCGGTCTTGCCGCCTGCTCGATGGGCGGCGGCGGCGGCCAGCTGTCGCCGGGCCTGTCGGCCCCGATGAACCAGCCGGGCGCCCGGCTTAACCGCGTCGAGGCGCTGTTCCTGCTCAACGATTTCCGCCGCGCCCAGGGCGCTGCCGACGTGCGGGGCGACACGGTGCTCGATTCCACCGCGCAGACCCTTGCCACCAACTATGCCAAGTCGGGCGCCCAGCCCACGCTCCCCGCTGGCGCTGTGGTGATGCGGCTCAGCGCCGGTTACCCCACCTTCGCCGAAGTCTTCTCGGGCTGGCGCAACGTGCCGACTGACGCCGCGGCTATCGCCGACCCGACCGCCAAGCGCGCCGGCCTCGGCGTCGCCTACGATCCGAACTCGTCGCATGGCGTCTACTGGGTGCTGGTGCTTGACGACTGATCTCGAGACAATCGACTGCCGCGGGCTGAAATGCCCGCTGCCGGTGCTGAAGATGGAAAAGCGCCTGTCGCAGCTGCCGGCAGGCGCTTCGTTCATGGTGCTCGCCACCGACCCGATGGCCAAGGTCGATATCCCGCTCTACTGCCGGCAGAACGGCCACGAATGTGCGATCAGCCGCGAGGCCGAGGTGCTGCGCTTTGCGATTGTGAAGGGTGGCGCGGGCTAGGCCCAATCAGAGCCTGCAGCCCCACCCCACCCAGCTTCGCTACGGCTCCGCCTAGCTACGCTACCCTCCCCATCAAGGGGAGGGAGACGCGACTGCTAGCTTCGGTTCCATCGTTTCCCTCCCCCTTGTGGGGAGGGTAGCGAAGCTAGGGCCGGCGGCCCGTAGCGAAGCTGGGTGGGGGTGCCCCCACGCTCCAGCTAGTCTTCGACCGATGCCACCGCCTCCGGGGCCCAGGTCGGGCGCGGTCGCGGCAGCGGCACGTCGTCGACCAGCACACCGAGGTCGGTTGCCGCATAGGTTACGCCGTCGATCTCGTCGGTCAGGTAGCTCGGGTGGCCTTTGAGGCCCATCGGGAACGCAGCCTCGCGCTCCTTGACATAGGCCTTGGCCTCCTTGCCGCAGATCTGCGCGCGCATGTTCACCGGCGGCTCATCGATGTTGGCGAGTTGCACCACGTTCTTGCCGGTGCCGTTGACCGCGCCGGAGAGGCCGCGCAAAAACAGTTCGGCGGTCATCTCGTTGCGCTCGCGCGCCGACGAGCCGCCCAGCACCACCGCCAGCATCGAGCGGCCGCCGCGCTCCACCGTCGCGACGATGTTGAGGCCCGAGGCGCAGACATAGCCGGTCTTCATCCCGGTGGTGCCGGCGAAGTGCTCGAGCAGCCCATTGTTGGATTCGAGCTTGGCCTTGCCCAGCCGCACCGCTTCGGTGCCGAACATCGGCAGGTATTGCGGGAAATCGCGACGGAGGATCAGGGCGAGGATCGCGAGGTCACGTGCCGAGGTCACCTGCCCTTCGTTGTGCAGCCCATGCGGGTTGACGAAATGGGTGGCGCTGAGCCCCATCGCCGCCGCCATGCCGTTCATCTCCTCGACGAAGGCGGGCACCGAGCCGGAAACGGTCTCGGCAATGGCGACAGCCATGTCGTTGGCCGACTTCACCACGAGGATATAGAGCGCGTCCTTCATGGTCACCGCGGCGCCGACCTTGAGGCCGGATTTGCTCGGCGCCTGGTTCCAGGCGTTCTTTGACACCTTCACCTTGGTCTCGAGCGTCACCTTGCCGGCCTTGATCGCGGCGAATGCCACATAGGCGGTCATCAGCTTGGTCAGCGATGCCGGGTGCCACGGCACGCCCGCGTCCTCGGCATAGAGGACCTCGAAGGTATTCGCATCGACCAGCAGCAGCGGGTTCGCCCAACTGGGCGTCGTGCCGAGGCTGACGAGGATGACCAACAGGCTGGCGGCGATGCGCCGGCGAAGATGCGCGAGCAAGGCGCCTCCAGATGCGGTACTCAGGCAGCGCTTTCAGGAAAAGTTGCAGACTTTTCCGGATCGAAAGCGCGACAAGGGAAAAACTCGGAGAATTTCACCGAGACGGTGAAAATACTCCGTGGGGTTGCGCGTTTCTAGCAATGTGGCCCGCGTCGCTCAACCGCGGCCGGGCCCGCTCAATTGATTTTGAAGCACGCCGGTTCCTTCTACGTTAAGTCGGGCAGATTCAGGGCGCTCGACCAGCGATGGAACAGCGTGCGACGCGGCTCCGGCATTGGCGCCTCCAGCACGTCGAGTGCGCTGATGCTGTCGACGCGGAAGTTGCGGAAATCATGCCTGAGGGTGCACCAGGCCACCAGCGTCTGATAGCCCTCGAAATAGCCCAGCGCCACCGGGTAGACCGTACGCTCGCTGGTGGCGCCGCTCTTGTCGCGATAGCCCAGCCAGACCTGCTTTTCCTCGCGCAGTGCCCGCCGTAGCCGCCCCAGCGGGTTGGCCTCGTCGACGGTGCGCGGCGGAATGACGAACAGCCCCACCGAGAGCATCTCGTCGCGTTTGGCCCTCGGCAGCACCGCCTCGATCTTGCTCGAGGCATCGCGCGCCGTCGCCGCCATCTCACCGTCCGGCCCGTAGATCAGCCCGCGCAGCCCCAGCACCAGCGCCTCGATCTCCTCGTCGGTGAACATCAAGGGTGGCAGGAAGTGCTCGGCTCGCAGCTGGAAGCCGACCCCGGCCTCACCGTCGATCGCTGCCCCCATCGATTTCAGCGTCTCGATATCGCGATAGACCGAGCGCAGCGACACGCCCATCTCCTCGGCCAGCACCGCGCCGGTGACCGGGCGACGGCGCCGGCGCAGCGCCTGCATCAGGTTGAGCAACCGTTCCGAGCGCTTCGCCATTAGCTGTGCATCGCTGCTGACAAAATCGGGTGTCGGGCGCGGTTAGCCTTCTCGCATCGAAAACGCAGGAGAGACGACATGACCACCATCCTCACCATCCTGACCGAGGGCTTTGCCGACTGGGAGACCACGCTGCTCAACGCCGTGGCGCACAGCTTCTACAAGGTGGAAACCAAATACGCGACTCCCGGCGGCAAGCCGGTGACCTCGTCGGGCAACATGACCGTCACCCCGCATCTGGCGCTCGAAGCCGTCGATGTCGCTGACTATGACGCGATCATCGTCTGCGGCGGCACCATCTGGCAGTCGCCCGAGGCGCCCGACATGGCGCCGCTGCTCAACGCCGCCAAGGCGCAGGGCAAGCTGATCGGGCTGATCTGCGACGGCACGGTGGCCGGCGCCAGGGCCGGACTGCTCGACACCATCCGCCACACCAGCAATGGCGACGGCTACCTCGATTTCACCGGCTACCAGGGCAAGGCGCTCTACCGCGACACGCCGGCCGCGGTGACCGACGGCCGGGTGGTGACCGCCGGCGGCGTCTCACCGGTGAGCTTCATGGCCGCGGTAATGGACGGCCTGGGGCTGGCCGACGAGAACCTCGACTACTATGTCGGCATGCACGCCGCGCAGTTCGCCAAGGCGGCTTGAGGCACGCCGCTGGCAGACAGCCCCCTCCCATCCTCCCCCATGAAGGGGGAGGTGCCCCGCCGGTGCTTTGGGTACGATCGAGCGACAACCTCGACTCTTCACCTCCCCCTTCATGGGGGAGGCCGGGAGGGGGCCGTCTCTCTCAGTCAGGCCTAAACCGGCAACAGCAACCTGCCCAGCCGCACCACCTCCGCCGTCAACCCCGCATCGGCCGCATGCCGCGCCACGCGCACCACATAGCGCCCCGGCTCCACCAGCCAGTGCTGCGCCTCCGTCCGGTAGTAGGCAAACGTCCGGTCATCGAGCTCCAGCGTCACCCGCTGCCGCTCACCTGGCCCCAGATGCACCTTGTCGAACGCTTTCAGCTCCCTGGCCGGCCGATTTACCGTCGCATCCGGCGCCGACACATAGACCTGCACCACCTCCGAGCCGGCGCGGCGGCCGGTGTTCTCGACTGTCACCGAGACGCTCACGTTGCCGTGGCTTTCGAACCCCGAAGCGTCCACCTCGAGCTCCGACACCGCAAAACTGGTGTAGCCGAGCCCGAAACCGAACGGGAACAACGGCGCGATGCCGTGGCGCTCGTAGTGGCGGTAGCCGATGAACACCCCTTCTTCGTAGCGCACCTTGCCGTCGAGCCCGGGATAGATTTCGCGGTCCTGCGAGCTGGTCGGGTTGTCCGCCCATTTGACCGGAAAGCTCTGCGGCAGGCGGCCGCCCGGCTCGGCCGCGCCGGTCAGCACGTCGGCAATGGCGTTGCCCGCCTCCTGCCCCGGATACCAGGCCTCCAGCAACGCCGCGACCTCACTGAGCCACGGCATTTCCACCGGCCCGCCAGTCTGCAGCACCACCACGGTGCGCGGGTTCACCGCGGCAACCGCCGCGATCAGCTCATCCTGCCGGCCAGGCAAGGTGATCGAATCGAGGTCGCTGCCCTCGGTGTCCCACTCGCCGTTGCGCCCGACGAACAGCAGCGCCACCTCGGCCTCGCGCGCCGCCTCGACTGCCTCGGCGATCGCTGCGTCGCCGAGCGGCAGGCCGATGCCGGCGGCGAAGGCCGCGAGCCCGAGCGTCGCAAACGGCTTGGTGGCGAACTCGATCACCACGTCGTAGCTGCGACCGGCTTGCAGCCAGATGCTGCCCACCACCTCGTCGCAGCCTTCCTCGAAGAAAGTGCGGCCCTTGCTCCAGTGCGTCCAGGCATCGGCCACCAGCTTGCCGTCGACCAGCACCCGCGAAAAGCCGGCGCTGTAGATGCCGACACGATGCTCGCCGCTCGCCTCGGGCATGAACTGCCCGGTGAGGCGGGCCGAGAAATGTAAGGGATCGACCTTGCCGCCACCGACCCGTCCGATCCAGAAGGCCTGCGCCTCTTCCAGCATTTCGCTGAAGACGGGCTCGCCGGCCAGCGTCTCGTTGGCAAAATAGTCAGCCGTGAAACCGCCGCGCAGCAACGGCTCGAACCGGTGGTTGGTCGAGCCCGCAGCATAGCTCATGCGCGCCTCGCCCAAGGCGCCGACCAGCCCGTCCCAGGGGGATACCCGATAATGCGGATTGAGCTGCGCACTGCCGCCGCCCATGATCTGCGCCACTTTGGCGTTCGGCCCGATCACCGCGATCTTCCCCGCGCCACGCAGCGGCAGCAGTTCGCCTGAGTTTTTCAGCAGCACTGCACCTTCCGCGCCGGCCCGGCGGATCAGTGCCCGGTGCTCGGACCGATCGTCGGCCCGCTCCGCCCATTCGCTGTGATCATCGAGCGCCCCGGTCCGCTCCATCAGCCGCAGCACATCGAGCACCCGGGCGCGCAGTGTCTCGCGGCTGACTGCGCCGGCTTCCACCGCCGCCACCAGCTTCTCCCCACGATCGCGCGGCGGCCCCGGCATTTCGAGGTCGAGCCCGGCATTGACGGTCGGTGCAGTCGAATGCGAGCCGAACCAGTCCGACATCACCACGCCGTCATAGTGCCATTCCTTGCGCAGCACCTGGTCGAGCAGCCACGGGTTCTCGCTGGTGAAGGTGCCGTTGAGCTTGTTGTACGAGCTCATGATGCCCCAGGTGCCGGCGCGCTTCACCGCCCATTCGAACGGCACCAGATAGAGCTCGCGCAGCGTCCGCTCGTCGATCTCGGAGCTGATGGTGGTGCGCTCGATCTCCGATTCATTGCCGGCAAAATGCTTGATCGTCGCCGAAACACCCTGCCCCTGCAGCCCCTCGATATAGCCGACGGCAAGGCTGGCGGTGAGGATCGGATCCTCCGAGTAGCACTCGAAATTGCGCCCGTTGCTGACCGAACGATGGAGGTTCACCGTCGGCGCGAGGCTCACATGCGCCCCCTTGGATTTCACCTCTTCCGCCAGCGCCGTGCCGATCTCGTTGAGCAGCCGCACATTCCAGCTGGCGCCGAGCGCGATCCCCACCGGGAAGGCGGCCGATTTCACCCCGCCGATCAGCGAACCGCCGCCGCGCGCCCCGTTCGGCCCGTCGGTGACGCGCAGCTTGCCGATCCCGAGCCGATCGATCGCCGGCAGCGACCAGAAGTCCTCGCCCGATAACAGGCTGACCTGCTCCTCGAGCGTCATCCGGTCGACCAGCTCTTCGATCCGCCCCATCGTCATTCCTTCCTCGTTGAACGTTCTACGCGCCCTTACCGCGTCGACACCGGCAAGGCAACCGCCCACATGCGCGGTGCGCCCCTAGTCACAAGGAGTAACCGTGTCTATATTTGTGCCTAAAGCAATTCTTGCCCGTTCGGAGGCACAAGATGAAACCCATTCCCGGCAGGAGCGAGACCTGCAACGCCATGGCTGACATCCTCAATCGCATCGGCGACAAGTGGAGCGTCATGATCGTCGGCTATCTCGGCAAGAAGACCATGCGCTTCAACGAGCTGCGCCACACCATCGGCGGCATCTCGCAGCGCATGCTCACTTTGACCCTGCGCAACCTCGAACGCGACGGCCTCGTCACCCGCACCGTCTACCCCGAGATCCCACCGCGGGTTGAGTACCAGCTGACGCCGCTCGGCCAGAGCCTGCAGGCGCCGATCAGCGCGCTCTGGGCCTGGGCCGAAGAGCATCAGGGCGAGGTGCAGAGCGCCCGGCGCGAGTATGACGGGCTGCACGAGGACACCACCGACCAGCATCCGCCGGAGCGGCGCTACGCCGGCGCCGCGAGGTGATGGCCGGGATCGCGACCCGTTCCAGCCTTGCCGATGACCTGAGCACTATCGGCCTCGCCGATGGCGACGCTGTGCTGGTGCACGCGGCACTCCGCCAGGTTGGCCGGGTGGTGGGTGGCCCCGACACCATTATCGACGCACTACGCGACGTCGTCGGTCCGGCCGGCACCGTTCTGGGCTATTGTGACTGGCAGCTCGAAGACGAGCTGCGCGACGATCCGGCGATGCGGCCGCACATTGCGGCTTTCGACCCGCAGCGCTCGCGCTCCATCCGCGACAACGGCTACTGGCCCGAGGCGCTCCGCACCACGCCCGGCGCCCGGCGCAGCGGCAGCCCCGGCGCCTCGATGGCAGCGCTCGGCGGCAAGGCCGAGTGGTTCACCGCCGACCATGCGCTCGACTATGGCTACGGCCCGCAGTCGCCGCTCGGCAAACTCGTCGTAGCCAAGGGCAAGGTGCTGATGCTGGGCGCGCCGCTCGACACCATGACGCTGCTGCATCATGCCGAGCATCTCGCCGATTTTCCCAACAAGCGCATCCTGCGCTACGAAGCGCCGATCCTCGTCGACGGCGAAACCGTGTGGCGCTGGTTCGAGGAGTTCGACACCTCCGAGCCCCCAGACGGTTTGCCCGACGACTACTTCGCCACCATCGTCGAGCAATTCCTCGCCACCGGCCGCGGTAAGCGTGGCAAGGTCGGCGCGGCGAACTCGGTGCTCGTCCCCGCCGACGCAATGGTTGCGTTCGGCGTCGACTGGCTGGGACGCTGGGGTAAGACGCGGTAGTAGCATCTCGACATTCGACTGCACCGCAGCGAGCGATGAAGCTTGGCCTCGCACCAACCACCGGCTGTCATCCCAGCGAAAGCTGGGACCCCACGGCGAGGGCTCTGCCCTCGTCCGTCGCCGCCAGCGCAGATGGATGTTTGGGTCCCTGCTTTCGCAGGGATGACACCGCGTCTGGGTTGATCGCAACGGGTCAACCTCACCACCGCGACCGCCCTCGCTGGTACCTCAGCCTATCCGCAACGCCCTACCTCTTCGCCACCCAGGCGCCGCTGTCGCCATAGCGCTTGCCCGAGAACTTCTCCGCCGCCAGCAATTCGCCGAGCGTCTTCAGCTCATCCGCCGAGAGCGCGATACGCGCCGCCGCAACGTTCTGTTCGAGATGCGCGATCCGACGTGCCCCGGGAATCGGCACGATGAAATCGCCCTGGTGCAGCACCCAGGCAAGCGCCAGTTGCGCCGCCGTCACGCCCTTGTCGGCCGCCATCCCTTCGAGCAGTTTCACCAGTTGGGCATTGGCCGCCATGTTCGCCGCGCTGAACCGCGGCAGGCCGCGCCGGAAGTCATTGGCGCCAAGATCCTCCGGCTTCTGGATCGTGCCGGTGAGGAAGCCGCGGCCGAGCGGACTGAACGGCACGAAACCGATCCCGAGCTCGCGACAGGTATCGAGGATTTCGCCCTCTGGGTCGCGGGTCCACAGCGAGTATTCGCTCTGCAGTGCCGCAATCGGGTGCACCGCATGCGCCCGGCGCAGAGTCTCGGCGCTGGTTTCGGAAAGCCCGATCGCCCGCACCTTGCCTTCGCGGACCAGCTCGGCCATGCCGCCGACGGTCTCCTCAATCGGCACCTGGGGGTCGACGCGGTGCAGGTAGAACAGGTCGATCGTCTCGACACCCAGTCGCTGCAACGAAGCCTCGGCCACTTCACGGGCGTGTTCCGGGCGTCCGTCGACGCCGGCCATGGCGCTGATGTCCGACTTGGTCGGGTCGATCTTGAAGCCGAACTTGGTGGCGATCACCACTTTGTCCCGGAACGGCTTCAGCGCCTTGCCGACGAGGATTTCGTTGGCGAACGGACCATAGACTTCGGCGGTGTCGAACAGCGTGACGCCGAGTTCCACAGCACGGTGCAGCGTGCGCACCGCATCGGCCTCGTCCTGGCCGCCATAGGCATGGCTCATCGCCATGCACCCGAGCCCTACAGTCGAAACAGCGAGTGGACCGAGCTGTCGCGTCGCGAGCCTACCAGCGGGAGCCTGCCCGCTTGATGGCTGTCGGCTGCTTCCGTCGTTCGGGGAGTGCTGCGTCATATTCCTTCATCCTCTTCGATGTGCCGGCGTAGCCGGCGATCTTGGTGTCGAGAACAAGGAGACAGGCCGACAGTTCGGCGAGCTGAGCGCGCACCCGTTCGCGATGCTGTTCCAGCAGCTCGCGTCGCCCCGCCTCGGTGGCGGGACCCTGCTCGCGCAGCGCCGCATAGTGCAGCATCTCGCGGATCGGCATCCCGGTCGCCTTGAGGTGACCAAGAAACTCGATCCAGGTGAGGATCGATTGATCGTAATCGCGCTGACCCGACTGGTCCCGGTCGGCATAGGGCAACAGCCCGATCCGCTCATAGTAGCGGATCGTATGGGCAGTAAGTCCCGTGCGCTTGGCCAGCTGACCGATCTTCATCTCCGCCTTCCTTGTCACGACGAGAACCAAGGCTAGGAGTTCGAGTGCACTCTAAGTCAAGCGGCGATTTTCATAAGGCGGCCCGAGGTTGTCTCGGCGCGTGGGACTGAGGTGAGGGCACCAAACTCACCCAACCACGGTGTACCCCGGCGAAGGCCGGGGCCCATCCTGAGGTCTTTCCGTCCACCGGGGCTTGGAGAGATCTCAGGATGGGACCCCGCCTTCGCCGGGATGACACCGAGTTTGAGGCAAGATTGGTGCCCCAAACGGCGCTACCGGACCCGCTTAAGCGTTGAAGCCGCTGTCGACGAGGATCGAGGTGCCGGTGATGCTGCGCCCGCCGGGTCCGGCAAGATGCACCACTGCCGCCGCGATATCCTCGGCAGCGCCGAAGCGGCCGAGCGCATTGAGCCCCATCTGCGACGGCGCCATCGGCCCGTCCGCCGGGTTCATGTCGGTATCGGTCGAACCGGGATCGACGGTATTGATGGTGATGCCGAGCGGCCCCAGTTCGCGCGCCAGCGCCCGGGTCATGCCGCCCAGCGCCGACTTGCTGGTGACATAGAGGCTGAGCCCCGGCCCCGCGACGCGGGTCGCCATGTTGGTGCCGATCGAGATGATCCGCCCGCCCTCGCGCATGTGCTTCACCGCCGCCTGGGTGGCAAAGAACGGCGCCCGGGCATGAATGGAGAACAAGCGGTCGAACGATTCGACCGTCACGTCGCGGAACGGCCCGCCGGTGCCGACACCCGCATTGTTGACCAGGATGTCGAGGCGCCCGAGTTCGCCAACCGTGCGGTCGACTGCAGCCATCACCGCATCGGGATCGCCCGAATCCACCTGCATGGCGATGGCCCGCCGGCCGAGCGCCGTGACTTCTGCCGCGATCTCGCCGGCCTTCTCGCCATTCCGCTCGAAGGTGAAGGCGACATCGGCGCCCGCTTTGGCCAGCGCCAGGACGGTCGCGGCGCCGATGCCGCGGCTGCCGCCGGTGACGAGGGCCACGCGGCCGGAAAGCTCAAAGACAGTCATATCGGATCTCCATTTTCTACCGATCGGTACACAATTGGCTATGACGGTTGCGATGCAGCGTCAAGAATTTTATACTGATCGGTAGACAATCATCCGGAAACCCGATTTTGGCAGGCCGCCCCCGCGAGTTCGATCGAGACCAGGCGCTGGACCGGGCGATGCGCCTGTTCTGGGAGCGCGGCTATGAGGGCACCTCGATAAACGACCTGACCGAGGCGCTCGGGGTCGGCAAGCCGAGCCTCTACGCCGCCTTCGGCTCCAAGGAGCAGCTGTTCTACGAGGCACTCGATCTCTACGTCCGCACCTACGGTCCGACGCTGGGCGACGTGCCCACGGCGCGCGGCGCGATCGAACAGCTGCTGCGCTCCAACGCCGAAACCTATGTCGACCCCAGCATTCCCTCGGGCTGCATGATCGTGCTCGCGGCAGCCGTCGGCCCGCCGCAGAACGCCGAAGTCCGGGCGCACCTCGCCATGCTGCGCAACGCCTCGACCGGCTCGTTCACGGCGCGGATCAGGAAGGGCATGGTTGACGGCGATGTGCCCCGGGGCGTCGATGCCGAAGCCATGGCGCAGTTCTACACCACGGTGCTGAACGGGCTCGCCCTGCAGGCGCGGGACGGCGCCGGCGGCGCCGCCCTTGAGCGGGTCATCGACGGCGCCATGGCCGCCTGGGACGTGTTGGCAGGAGCAACCAAGGCTACGGCCCCCTAACGGGCACCGGCCTTTCCCCCATCTCGGTGTCGCCCCGGCGAAGGCAGGGGCCCATCCTGAGATGCTGAGGGTCAGTTCCGGTGCGTAACAGTCTCACTGACGGATCACATCAGGCGTGCACAGGTGGCGGGTTGGGCCGTGCCCACCGAGAGACCTCGGGATGGGCCCCGGCCTTCGCCGGGGTGACGCAGTGGGTGGGGCGATCTGTGTGCCTCCACTTGGTCTACCCATGCCATGAAACCAGACGCCCTAAACCAACGCCGTGATTTCCTTCTTCCGCCACCAGCCGAGGTAGTAGCTGGCCTGGAAGAGCAGCAGCGCGCTGAAGCTCATGCAATAGCCCCACCACACGCCCTCGAGCCCGAAGAAGTGGCTGAGCGTCAGCGCCGCCGGCACTTCGACGAGGATGATCGCCATGAGCGACAGCGCCATCGGGATCCACACATCGCCCGAAGCCCGCATCACCGCCGAGAACACCGAGCCCCAGCCGAACACCAGGCAGCTCCACAAAACGATATGCAGCAGCCGCTCGGCCACCTCGACCACCGCTTCGTCGGTGATAAACAGCCGCACCAGGTGCTGCGAGAACAGGTACGCGATCAGCACCAGCGCCCCGGTGACGATCAGGTTCATGAGCAGCGCCGTGCGGGTCACCTTCTCCACCTCGTCGAAACGCCGGGCCCCGATCGCCTGCGCGGCAAAGATCGAGGCGGCGATGCCGATCGACATGGCCGGGAACTGCACATAGCTCAGCACCTGGTTGACCGCGCCATAGGCCGCCGTGGCGTCCGAGCCGAAGCGGTTGACGATGCCGACGATGACGATGGCCGAGATCGACGACACCACCATGGCGACGCCGGCCGGGATGCCGAGCTTGAGGATCAGCCCAAGCAGCTTGAGATCGACCTTGAGGTGCCGGAACAGCTCGGCGTCGGGCGCCATCGGGCTTTTCTTGTAGTTGAGATAGAAGAACAGGAAGATCAGCACCACGACGAAACCGGCGATGAACGCCACTGCCGCGGCCAGCACGCCGATCTGCGGCAGGCCGAACCAGCCCTGGATCAGCGCCGGGGTGACGAACAGCCCGACGCCGATCGAAAAGATCAGCGTCAACAGCGGCGTCACCGTGTCGCCGACGCCGCGCAGCGTCGAAGTGATGATCAGGAACAGGAAGAACCCGGGCATGCCGATCAGGACGATCCGCCCGTAGGCGGTCGCCTCGGCGACGATGTCGGCCGGCGCCCCGAGCAGTTCCATCAGGTTCTGCGCGAACAAGCCGCCGAAGATTGCAACGACGAGGCCCATCAGGAACCCCACAGTCAGCGTCGTGCCGGTGACCTGCTTGATCTTCAGGAGGTTCTTGGCGCCCCAGGCTTGGCCGATCAGGATCGCCGCGCCCGAAGCGAGGCCGATCACGAACGAGATGAGAAAGATCATGATCGGGAAGAACACCGAGACGGCGGCCAGTGCCTCCACCCCGATCATCTGTCCGATATAGATGTTGTTGATGGTGCCCGACAGCGACTGCAGGATGTTGCTGAGCATCAGCGGCACGAGGAAGACAAGGAACCGCTGCCAGAGCGGCCTAGAGAGATTGTTCATCGAGTGAACTCCGAAACCCGTAAATTATGCGACGGCGTTAGCCCCCGAATGGCCAGCGGCCGGTCGATGACCGGGTCGCGAGGCGGGCCACTTCACATCTCAGCTGAAGATGCAGGCGGGTCGGAGCACGATGGGGTATGAACGCACGGCCGGTTCTCTAGCCCCGGGCGGGGCGGCCGTCAATCGCGTCACCCGCAGCGACCGTCCCGCGCAGCCAATGGAAATCTGAAGGTATCCCAATGAACCAGCCCGTAGCTATCGTCACCGGAGCCGGCCAGGGCATCGGCGCCGCCATCGCCCGTGAACTCGCCGCGCGCGACTATCACCTGGTGCTGTTCGCCCGCTCGGAGCAGGTCGAGGCGGTCGCCGCCGAGCTCTCGGCCACTGCGGTGCGCGGTTCGCTCACCGAACCCGCCGACCTCGAGCGCCTTGTCGACACCGCCATTGCGCGGCACGGTCGCATCGACGCAGTGGTGAACAATGCCGGCCACGTCCCCACCGGCGATATCGGCGTGATGGGTGACGACGACTGGCAGCACGGCTTCGACATGATCATGTTGAACCCGGTTCGCCTGATGCGGCTGGTGACGCCGCATTTCCTCGCCGCGAGGGCGGGCGCCGCGGTGAACATTTCGAGCTTTGCCGGCAAATCGCCCGACCTCGCCATGCCGCTATCCTCGGCGTTGCGCCCGGCGCTGCAGGCCTGGACCAAGCTCTATGCCGATCGCTATGGCGCCGACGGCATCCGCATGAACGCCGTGCTGCCGGGCTTCCTCGACAATTACGACACCGTCGAAGCTCGCCGCCAGAAGATCCCGGTCGGCCGCTACGGCGAGCTCGAGGAACTGGCCAAAGTCGTCGCCTTCCTTCTCTCCGACGACGCCTCCTACGTCACCGGCCAGAGCCTGCTCGTCGATGGCGGCATGACCCGGGCTGTGTAATCAGCGGCCGTCCGACCGTGCACTGGCCTATCCCTCCCCGATGTCATCCCGGCGCAGGCCGGGATCCATCCTGAGATGCTTCGTCTCTTGCGCTGAACCGCACCACCTCAGGATGGGCCCCGGCCTTCGCCGGGGTGACACCGTGAGTGGGATGATTTGGTGCCCAACGAATGATCTCCGATCATTGCGGTGAATGGGGTCGATCACCAGATGTCATCGCGCCGCCCAACCAACCTGATGTAGCCTCCCCGCCCATGCATGCCCCCGCCCCCCAAAGCGGACCCGCGCAGTTCTGGCTCGGCGTCCGCATGTTTCTGCCCGTCGCCGTCTCCATCGCCGCCTATGGCCTGGTGTGGGGCGTGCTCGCCGGCCAGGCCGGGTTGAGCGTCCTCGAAGTGGCGCTGATGAGCGGGCTGGTGTTCGCCGGCGCCAGCCAGTTCGTGGCGCTCGACATGTGGACGCCGGGCGCGCTGCCGGTGCTCTCCATCGTCATCGCCGCCGGCATCGTCAACCTGCGCATGCTGCTGATGTCGGCGACGCTCCGGCCGCTGGTCGGCCATCTGTCGCTGCCGAGACAGCTGGGCGCCATGTTCTTCGTCTCGGACGAGCAATGGGCGATGACCATGGCCGAGGTCCGGAAGGGCAAGGGCAGCGTCGCCTTCCTCATCGGCACAGGCGTGCTCAGCTGGTTCGCCTGGATGAGCTCGACGCTTTGCGGCCGGGTGCTCGGTGCCTTCATCGACGATCCCACCAGATATGGGCTCGATTTCGCCTTCACCGCCACCTTCCTCGCTTTGCTGCTCGGCATGTGGCGCGGCCGTGGCGACCTGGTGCCGTGGATCGTCGGGGCGCTCGCCGCCATCCTCACCTCACGGCTGATCGAGGGCAACTGGTACATCATCGTGGGTGGCCTTGTCGGCAGCTTTGCCGGCGCTTTGGCAGAAACGCTCAAGGAGCGCCGCCATGTCGCTTGAGGCGCTCATCGCCATCGTCGGCATGGCCGCGGTGACCTTCGCCATCCGCGCCGGCGGATTGCTGCTCGCCAATCGGCTGCCCACCACCGGGTTCGTCGCCAGCTGGATGAAGCACGTGCCGGGCGCCGTGCTTGCGGCGCTCGTCGCTCCGGCGATCCTGAGCGGCGGCACCGCCGAAGCCATCGCCGCCGCGGTCACGGCGCTGATCTACATCGTCAGCCGGAACCTGTTTGCCGCCATGCTCGGCGGTGTGCTCGCGGTGTATCTCGCCCGCCTGGCGCTTGGAGCCTAGGGAACACGCCTGCCGCCTGCCCGTTGTAGAGCCAGCAAGGAGGGTCACATGCAGACCATCATTGGACAGTTCGACAGCTACGAGCACGCCACAGCCGCCGTCCACGCCCTCAACGAGGCCGGTATCGCCCATGCCGACATCAGCTTTGTCGCCAACACCCCGCCCGACTTCGAACCCGACGAGGTCGGCGAAGGCGCCACCACCGGCGCCGAGGTCGGCGCGGGGCTTGGCGCGGCGGGCGGGTTGCTGGCCGGGCTTGGGATCATCGCGGTTCCCGGCCTCGGCCCGGTGGTCGCCGCCGGCTGGCTGTTCGCCACCGCCATCGGCGCCTTTGCCGGTGCCGGCGTCGGCGCGGCTACCGGCGGCCTGATCGGCGCCTTCACCAGCGCGGGCGTTCCCGAAACCCAAGCCAAGGCATTGGCCGAGAAACTGGAACGGGGTGGTGCAATCGTCAGCGCCCGTGTCGGCGAGGCCCATGCCGGCCCGGCGGTAGCGATTCTCGGGCACGCCGAGGGCATCGTGGTGATGCCGCAAGTTGAGGAAATCGAAGCCACAGCGCAGCAGATCCCGGAAGACGACCTGCCGCCGCCGCGCCGTGACGCCGATTACCCGTTCGTGCCACCGATCGTCTGAGCAGAGGCACGAGGGTTGCGCCGATTCCGCCGCGATGCTAGGGGCTTCGTCGCGCCCCTGTGGTGGAATTGGTAGACGCAGCGGACTCAAAATCCGCCGCCGCGAGGCATGTCGGTTCGAGTCCGACCGGGGGCACCAATCACCTGAACCTGTATCAACTGGCATGCGGCACTCGTGCGTGCTGCGGTCAATTCTCTAAGATGTGAGCGCAGCTCTGGGCGCGCCGTCGAGCGAGTCGCGCGAACGTCTGAGTACGCCGTTGGTTTCGCTGATCGACGAAAAGAAACCGTTGAAATTCCGAACCAAAACACCGTGCAGCTTACGTTCCTGATTTCGAGCGGACCCGGGACGGGCCCGTAAACTCGGAACGGAGCAATCATGACAACCCCAGGGCTGAACCGACGGAACCTGCTCAAGTGGACGGGCGTAGGCGCCACCGTGATGGTGGCAGGCTCCATGTTGCCCAATTTTGGTATCTCGGCGGCGCTGGCTGCCGATCTGGGCGCTGGCGACATCGGCGTACTGAACTACGCCTATGCCCTCGAGCAACTGGAAGCCGCCTTCTATACTCAGGTGATCAAGACGCCTTATGAAGGCATCACCAAGGCTGAGGCGTCCAACCTGAAGGCGATCCGCGATCACGAGATCGCGCACCGCGATTTCCTCAAGAAGGCGCTTGGCCGCAAGGCGATCCCAGGTCTCGAAGTGGACTTCTCCAAGGTCGATTTCACCAGCAGGAAGAGCGTCTTGGCGACGGCTGACGTATTCGAGAACCTCGGCGTTGCGGCCTATAACGGCGCCGGTCAGCTCATCAAGGACGTAGACTACCTCGCAGCAGCCGGCTCGATCGTTTCGGTCGAGGCTCGCCACGCCGCCACAATCGCCGCATTGCGGTCGGGCTTCGGCAGTGACGCAGCAGGCGGCAAGAACGTCAACTCCAAGGGTCTCGATGGGGCGCTTCTGCCCTCGCAGGTGCTGCCGCAAGCGGCTCCGTTCATCGTCACCCCCGTCACCGCGAACTCCTTGAGCTGAGGCAAGATCATGAACAATCAGGAAAACTTCATCCTCGACGAGATCGATCCGGAAGTCGGCGAACGCATTGATGCCGGTCGCCGCAGCCTTCTCTCACGCTATGCTTTGCCCGTCGCTGCCTTGGGCAGCGCGCCGCTGATCATCGCTGCCTCGGCGCAGACGGCTTTCGCGGCTGGCGGGTTGCCCAAGCAGGTCGTCGACGTGCTCAACTTCGCGCTGACGCTCGAATATCTCGAAGCGGCCTTCTACAAGGAGGCCAACCGGTCCGCAGGTCTGATCCCGCGGCAGTACCGTCGGCTGTTTCGTACCATCGGCGCCCATGAGACGGCCCATGTTGCCTTGCTGAAGGGGGCACTGGGCAGGGCCGCGGTAAAGGCGCCGGGAGTGGATTTCACCGCGGGCGGCAAGTACGCCGACGTGTTCTCCAACTTCGAGACCTTCGTGGCCGTGTCCGCCACGTTCGAAGACCTTGGCGTGGCTGCCTATAAGGGCCAAGCCGGGAACCTCCTCGGCACACCGGTACTGACCACCGCCCTGCAAATCCACTCGGTGGAGGCCCGCCACGCCGCGGCAGTCCGCCCACTCGCCGGCAAGTCCGGCTTCGATGGGGCGTTCGACAAACCCAAGACCAAGGCCCAGGTTCTGGCGGCAGCCACTCCGTTCCTCGCCTGAGCCTGACCCGGCGCCAGGCGCGACGCCATACATCGCCTCCGCCTTCTTCCATCAGGTGAAGGCAAAATCCGGCAGATGCCGCTGTAACGCAGGGGTGCCTGCCGGATCACAGGTGCAGTCCGTGCCGGCCGGCATGGCCCGATGATCGTGTCGCTGTGTCTTGCTGATCTCCGTCTCGCTAGGCTCCCACCAGCTCCTCCGGCAGAAACCTCCCCGCCTCGCAACGGACTTGTGTTGCGCTGCGTGGTCGCCCACCTTGTCAGCCTGTGGAACTTGCGTCGCGAGGATTCGATGGCGGGAACGATCAGGCTGGGGACGGCCGGCTGGGTGTTCGAGGCCTGGCGCAAGAGCTATTACCCCGACGGGCTGAAGCAGAAGGACGAGCTCGCCCATACGAGCGCCCGGCTCGGCAATATCGAGATCAACGCCACCTTCTACTCGCATCAGAAGGCCGCGAGCTTCGAGAACTGGGCCGGCCAGACCCCCGACGATTTCGTCTTCACCGTGAAGGGCCATCAATTGGTCACTCACATCAAGCGGCTGAAAGATGTCGAGCTGCCGCTCGCCAACTTCTTCGCTTCGGGGGTGATGGCGCTGGGCAAAAAGCTCGGCCCATTCTGCTGGCAGCTGCCGGGCAACAGCAAGTACGATCCGGATCGCATGGAGGCCTTCCTCGCCCTGCTGCCCCAGAGCCCGGAGGCACTCGTCGCGCTGGCGCAAAGGACCGACTACGGCAAGAACCCGCCTTACCTCGACGCTACCGGCATCACGCGCGTTCGCCACGCCATCGAGGTGCGGCACGAGAGCTTCGCCGATCCACGCTTCATCGCGCAGCTCAGGGCGCACAACGTTGCCCTCGTCGTCGCCGACACCGCCGACTGGCCTTATATCGACCAGACTGCGGATTTCTCGTATGCCCGCCTGCAAGGCGCTCCCGGTAAGGAGAGCTATTCGGCCGCCGAGCGCGACGCTCGCGCCGGCTGGTTGAAGGCCTGGGCCGAGGGCAAACCGGTTGCCGACGCGCCATACGTCACCGGAGCCGAGGCCAGCCCATCGCCTCGCGACGTGTTCGCCTTCTTCGTCTCGACCGACAAGGAGCACGCCCCCGACAATGCCCGCGCCGTCATGGCACAGCTCGGCATTATCGGGCCGGGCGGCGTGTGACGATCTCGTGAGCGGGCTTAAGTTGACTCGGGGCCCGCTCCCGAGAATATGGCGCCGATCATAGGAGCGTCATCGTGACCACCAGCCTCGCCGCCGACCGTTCCCGCCTGCTTGCGACGATTTCGTTCGTCCTCGGCCTCGCAACCATCGCCGGCGCCTGGGGCTCGCAGTTGTTCGGTGGCCTGGTGCCGTGTGAACTCTGCCTCGAGCAACGCATGCCTTACTACTGGGGCCTGCCGTTGCTGGCGCTGCTGCTTATCCTGTGGAACAGGCTGCCACGCGCCGTATGGTATGTCGGCCTGGTGCTGGTGCTGCTGACCTTCGTCTGGTCGACCTACCTTGCGGGCTACCACGCCGGCGTGGAGTACGGCTTCTGGCCCGGCCCCACTGCCTGCACCGGTACCGGTGTCGATGTCAGCTTCTCCGACCTCACCAACATCAACGCCGCCCGGGTCGTTCCCTGCGACAAGATCCAGTTCAGCCTGTTCGGGGTCACCCTCGCCGGCGCGAACACCCTGATCTCGGCGGCGATTGTCGCGATGCTCGGCGCCGCGCTGCTCAAAGGCCGTAAGGCCTAACTGTCGGGAAATAGGATGTGCTCGTGGTCGCGGGCACCGTGAAGCACGTGGAGCACACTCACGACGTCTTCGCGAACGACGTAGTAGACATTGTAGCTTCCGACCACCCGCCGACGAATACCGCTCGTCTCGTGCCGCGGGACGAGCTGGTATCTGAGGGCGTTGTCACCAAGTTCGGCGATCGTTCTGGCCAGTCGGTCCACGAGCTGAACTGCCGCATGCGCGCTGACTTCGCCGGAGAGGTAGTCAAGAACGCCGACTAGTTCGAGGCGGGCCTCAACCGATACGTCGACGCGGTAATTCATCTTCAGCATCCGCCATCGCCTGATATCTTGCCCTCAGTTCCGCGAAGACCTCATCCGCCGGCTTGGTGCGCCCCGCCTCTACGTCCGCCAGTCCCCGCGCCAACGCGGCATCCAGCCGCCTGAGCGCCGCCTCGCGCTCCTGCACCAGCCGGACACCCTCGCGCAGCACTTCGCTCTTGGAGTTGTAGCGGCCGTTCTTGACCAGGTCCTCGACCACGGCTTCGAGGTTCGCCCCCAGATCTGCACTGATCGCCATTTCGGCCTCCATCGGAATTGGCCAATAATAGTTATTGGCCAATCCGACGTCCAGCGGCTTACGGCTCGAGTTCGATGTCCCAGTAGAGGTAATCGAGCCAGCTCTGGTGCAGGTGGTTGGGCGGGAAGGCCCGGCCGTTATTGTGCAGGTCGTGCACGGTGGGCTGGAACGGCTCCTGCATCGGGAACATCTTGATCTCGCGCGGCAGCCGGTTGGCTTTCCTGAGGTTGCACGGCGCGCACGCGGCGACGACGTTCTCCCAGGTGGTGCGGCCGCCCTTTGACCGCGGAATCACGTGATCGAAGGTGAGTTCGTCCCGGGCGCCGCAATACTGGCACTGGAATTTGTCGCGCAGGAACACGTTGAAGCGGGTAAAGGCCGGATGCCGCGCCGGTCGCACGTAATCCTTGAGCGAGACGACGCTGGGCAGCAGCATCTCGAAGCTCGGCGACTTGATCACCCGGTCGTAGTTGGAGACGACGTGGACTCGATCAAGAAAAATCGCCTTGATCGCGTCCTGCCAGGACCAAAGCGACAAGGGATAATAGCTGAGTGGCCTGAAATCGGCGTTCAGCACCAGTGCGGGGCTATTCTCAAGCGACACATGTACCGTCACTTGTCGCCCCCAGATCGGGAATCGCGGCCAGTCATGATCAGCAATATTCTATGCCGACTGTGACACCCCTGTGAAGCGCGATTCGATCAATCGATTCAGGCGGTTTGCGCCAGCATGAAGGAGGTGGCGAAATCCAACCCGTCCGGCGCAATGCCATGCGCGGTGCCCGAGGAAATGTGCAGCGAGACATCGAAACCGGCAGCCGTGAGCTCGCTCGCTGCCTGCCGGCTGAGCTCGGGGTCGACCACCTGGTCGAGGTCGCCATGGATCAGCGCCACCGGCGCCTTGTCAGCCGCCGGGAAACCGTCGGCGGGAACGAAGGCGCCCGAGAACGCCACGATACCCTTGACCGGCCCCGGCAGCGCCGTGCCGACATGCAGCGCCATCATCGCCCCCTGCGAGAAACCGATAAGGAAGGTGTCGGCCGGCTTGATGTCGGTCTGCGACCAAAGGTCGGTGAGAAACTCGATGATCACAGGCGCGGCGGTCTTGGCGCCTTCGATGCGGCCGGCAATCCGATCCACCGCCAGCGGGAACCACTCGAAACCGAATGGGTTGCCGGCACAGGGCGTCGGCGCGTTCGGCGCAATGAACAATGCATCGGGCAGCAGCGGCCCCCAGTGGTGGCCAAGCCCGATCAGGTCGCTGCCATCGGCGCCATAGCCGTGCAGCAGGATCACTGCCTGCTTCGGGGCGCCACCATTCTTGGACGGCAGCATCGGGCCGGAGAGCTTGGCCATCAGATCGACAATCCTTCCTTGTTCCGCACGGCGCGGTAGTAGCGCCAGAGCAGCAATGCGGCGGTGGAGCGGTAGGGCGACCAGCGCCCTGCCATCTCGATCAAGTCCTTCACCAACGGCTTGCCGTCAAGCCCGAACGCCCACTCGGCCGCCCGCTGCAAGGCGACATCGCCGGCCGGGAAGATGTCTGGATGCGCAGCCGAGAACATCAGGTAGATCTCGGCAGTCCACGGCCCGATGCCCTTGAGCCTGGTCAACGCCCCGATTGCCTCTTCGGCCGGCAATTCGGCGAGACGTGCGAAGTCGACGCTTCCCGCCGCGATCGCCTCGGCGAGGCCACGCAGCGTCCGATACTTGCCGCCCGACTGCCCGACGCCGCGCACCGCTTCCTCGCTGAGCTGCAGATACCCGACCGGGTCGAGCGCCCCTTCCAACTGGGCAAAGCGCCCCCAGATCGCATCGGCGCTGGCGGTCGATACCTGCTGGCCGGTGACGATCCGCGCCAGCCCCTCGAAGCCGCCGGGCGAACTGCGGATTTCGAAACTGCCGGCGCGCTCGGCCACCTGCTCGAGGCGGGGATCGAGCGCAATCAGCGCCCCGAGATGGCGCGTCAGCGCGGCAGGGCTGTCGAGACGGTCTGTCAAAGAAATGTCCTTACGTGCTAGCACTTTGTTATGCTGAAACCCGTCCTCCGCTTCGCCCCGAGCCCCAATGGCTTGCTGCATCTGGGGCACGCCTATTCGGCTTTGTTCACCTCGGTCTGGGCCGAAGCACTCGGTGGCCGGTTTCTCCTGCGCATCGAAGACACCGACCTTACCCGAAGCAAGCCGGAATTCACCGAGGCGATCTTCATCGACCTCGCCTGGCTTGGCCTTGCCTGGGAACAACCGGTGCTGCGCCAATCCACCCGCTTTGCCGTCTATGCTGCTGCGGCCGACCGGCTCAAGGCGCGCGATCTGCTCTACCCCTGTTTCTGTTCGCGCACCGAACGGGCGGCTCATTCCCCTGGCACCGACCCGGACGGCGCGCCGCTCTATCCGGGCACCTGCCGCCACCTGACCGCAGCCGAAATCAAGCAACGCTTCGCCGAGGGACGCGAGGCCAACTGGCGGCTGAAGACCGATGAGGCGATGGCACTGACCGGATTGCTGACCTACAGCGTCGCCGGCCCCACCCCGGCGGATCGGCCGCAGATCCGCTATGCCCGGCCGGAACGCTGGGGCGATGTGGTGCTGCAGCGCAAGGGCACCCCCACCAGCTATCACCTGAGCGTGGTGATCGATGACGACGCGCAAGGCGTCACCCATGTAACCCGCGGCCGCGACATGGAGCCCTCGACCGATATTCACGTGCTGCTGCAGATGCTGCTCGGCCTGAGCTCACCGCTCTACACCTTCCACAAGCTGATCCTCGATGCAGAGGGCAAAAAGCTCAGCAAGTCGAAAGGCTCCACCTCGCTCAGGAGCCTGCGCGAGGCGGGTCGGACGGCGGCGGAGATTCGCAAGGAACTGGGGTTCTGACCGCCTGGCCGGTGCTAACCGCCCCCTACCCTTGATCCCTCCCCGCAAGGGGGAGGGAGACGCAGACTGAGATGCCGGTTTGAGGGTCTCCCTCCCCCTTGCGGGGAGGGGACAGGGGTGGGGGTCCACAGCCACCGGCCTTCGCGGCTATGCCGCCAGCTTCTCAGCCGCAAAGAACGGCGCCACCGTTTCCGCCACTGCCACTCCGAATGGCGTCGCGAAATCCGGGCCGAGTATGGCGTCGAGGCGCGCGTCCTTGAGTTCCATCGGGTTCTCCCACAAATAGCTCATCTTGCTGACCGCCCGCATCAGCGGGTCGACGAGGCCGACGACGTTGAACAGCACGCGCGGGAAGGTGCCCACCTTGAGCTTCACCGGCGCCGCGGCAATGACAGCGCCAGCCATCTGCTCCGGTGTCACGTAGTTGCCGGCGAAATGGAAGTTCTCGAAGGCGGCGAACTCCTTCCTGTGCCAGGCGAGCTTCTCGAAGGCGCGACCGACATCCGGCAGATAGGCCCAGGAATGGCCGACGCCGCGCACGCCCATCATGGCGAACTTGCCTTTCTTCGCCTCGCGCAGCATGGCGAGATCGAACCAGTCGAAGCTGCTTTCAGGCCCATAGAAATCCCCGGCGCGGAGGATGATCGCCTGGATGTCGCCGCTCTTTGCCGCCGCCTCGTACAATGCCTCCACCCGCACGCGAATCTCGCCGCGCGGCGTCTGCGGCCGCTGCTTCAATTCGGGCGTGACGTACCGGTCGGCGGCCGCATAGTTGTAGATATTGCCGGGGAACAGCAGCGTCTTGCCGCTCTTGCCGAGCGCCGCGATCACCCGCTGGTTCTGCGCTTCCATGCGGCCCTGGTCCCACTGGTGGTAGGGCAGGTTCAGCGCATTGACCACCACCTCGGTGTCGCCGATCGCGGCCCGCATCGCCTCGGCGTCATCGGCGTCGCCCTTGATGAAGCGCATCCCCGCGATCGGCTGCTTGTTGGACCGCCCAAAGCCGGAGACGTCCCACCCGGCGGCGACGAAGGCCTTGGCGATGTGGTGGCCGACATGGCCGTTGATACCGATGACGATGACTTTCTGCGCGTTCATTTGCTTGGCTCCCGTACTGATGACGAGCAATGTAGGGGCAACGCAGACGTTGATGAATTGGACAAGGTCGTTCCTTTGCCATACAGAAATGAATGGCTTGGAGGCCTTGAACCATGCCCGATCCCGACTGGTCGTTATGGCGCAGCTTTGGTGCAGTGGTGGAGCACGGCTCGCTCTCGGCTGCCGCGCGCGCCCTTGGCCTGAGCCAGCCGACCCTCGGTCGGCATGTCGAGGCGCTCGAGCAGGCATTGGGGATGAGCCTGTTCGAACGGACGCTCAACGGCTTCCACGCCACCGACACCGCCCTGAAGCTTTATGAGCCGGTGCTGGCCGCGCAGCAGGCTTTGGCCGAGGCGGCGCTGATCGCCGAAGGCGCCAGCGCGGCGCTCACCGGCTCGGTCCGCATCACCTCGAGCACCGTCATGTGCCACTACGTGCTGCCGCCGTTCCTCAACGACCTGCGCCAGAGCTTTCCGCAGGTGGCGATCGAACTGGTGCCTTCGGACTCCGCCGAGAACCTCTTGCTGCGCGAAGCCGATATCGCCGTCCGCATGTTCCGCCCCACCCAGCTCGAACTGATCACCAGAAAGCTCGGCGAGAGCCCGATCGTCACCTGTGCGCATGAAAGCTACATTGCCAGACGTGGCCGGCCGGAAAGCCCCGCGCAGCTGGTCGAGCACGACCTGATCGGTTTCGATCGCTCCGAATTGCTGATCGGGGCCGCCCGCCGCATGGGGTTCGAGTTGAAACGCAGCGACTTCATCGTTCGTACAGACAGCCAGACCAATGCCTGGGAGCTGATCAAGGCCGGCCTCGGCGTCGGCTTCGCCCAGCAACTGCTGGTGGCCGAGACGCGCGGCATGGTGCCGCTATTGCCCGATTTCCGCCCACCGCCGCTGGAAGTGTGGTTGACCACGCATCGCGAACTGTTCACCAGCCGTCGCATTCGTGCCATCTATGACCGACTGGGCGAGGGCCTCAGCCGCTTCCTCGCGAGGACATTATGAACATCACCGGCATCATCACCATCATCGCGCTCGGCGCGGTCGCCATCATCCTGTTCATGGGGCTGTGGAACATGTTCCGCGGCGGCGACCACAACCTCAGCCAGAAGCTGATGCGGGCCCGCGTTATCGCCCAAGCCGTAGCCATCGTGGTGATCCTCGGCGCGCTGTTCTTCTTTGGACGCGGCAGCTGACGCCATCGGCATTTTCGGCTGTGCCCTCACCTTTGAACGGGCCTGTCTGAAGGCATCCTCCCTCCACCTCACCGGTGTCATCCCAGCGAAAGCTGGGACCCAAGTCGCAGCTGACGCAGGTGGATAGATGGGTCCCAGCTTGTCGCTGGGATGACACCGAGTCTGATGGAGCCACAGTGGCCAATTTGTGCAGCAAGCCTTCTTGGGAGGGATGCGGGCTGCCCCCACCAACATCGCAGTGGTGACGCCAACGCACCTGCGATAGCTTCTCGCCACTGACTCGCGGCGAAACGACATGGTCAAGCTCAACAAGATCTACACGCGCACCGGCGACGACGGCACCACCGGGCTGGTGCGTGGTCCGCGGCGCTCCAAGGCCGACCTGCGGGTCGAGTGCTTCGGCACCGTCGACGAGGCCAACAGCTTCATCGGCATGGCGCGGCTCCATACCGGCTCGATGCCCAAGCTCGACCGGTTGCTGGCGCGGGTGCAGAACGACCTGTTCGATCTCGGCTCCGACCTCGCGACCCCAGGGGCCGACCCGGCCGGCGCCGCGCCGTCGCTGCGCATCACCGCGCAGCAGACCGAATGGCTCGAGCAGCAGATCGACAACTACAACGAGGGCCTTGCGCCGCTAACCAGCTTTGTCCTCCCCGGCGGCACGCCGCTGGCGGTAGCGCTGCACCTGGGGCGCACCGTCACCCGCCGCGCCGAACGGCTGGTGGTCGAACTGATCGCGGCCGAGCCCGACGTCAACAACGCCGTGCTGGTCTATCTCAACCGCCTGTCGGACCTGCTGTTCGTCATGGCGCGGGTAGCCAATGCCAATGGCGAGACCGACGTGTTGTGGACACCGGGCAAGTTCGGCCACGACCAGGGACAATCACGCGGCTGATGTTCATTCCGCTGCACGATCGCAATCCGGTCCGGCACATCAGGTTTCCCTATGTCACCTACGGCATCATCGGGCTGAACCTGGTCGTCTTCCTGATCCAGCTGGCGCATGGCAGCGGCATGGCGTTCGACGAGTTCGCCCTGGGCTATGCGGCGGTGCCGGCCTATTTCCTTGAGCCCGGAGCGCCGGACCGGCTGGCTCATCTGCCCGATGGGCTGACGCTCGTCACCTATGCGTTCTTCCACGCCGACTGGCTGCATTTGGGCAGCAACATGCTGTTCCTCTGGGTGTTCGGCGACAATATCGAAGATGCGCTGGGGCATGTGAAGTTCGCCGCCTTCTATCTCTGCTGTGCCGCGCTCTCGGGGCTGGTCTACATCCTCTTCGCCATGGGAACATACACCTGGCTGATCGGCGCTTCTGGCGCGGTGGCGGGTGTAATGGGCGCCTATATCGTCCTTTATCCGCATGCCCGGGTCTATGTGCTGCTCGGCCTCACGATCCCGATCCCGCTGCCGCTGCCGGCGCTGTGGATGCTCGGCGCCTGGGCGGCGGTACAGCTGTTCTACCTGATCTTCGGTGACGCCAGCCCGGTCGCCTGGTCGGCCCATGTCGGCGGGCTGATCGCCGGGGCGGCGCTCTGCGTCCCCCTCAAGCGACGCGACGTGGCGCTGTTCGGCGGGCGCTGATCCGTAAACGATTGATTCACGATCGCACCATTCCGGCACAGTCGCGGGAAGGTTTCGTTTACGCCCCGGTCATACAACGCCGGGGATGGACATGGATCTGACATCGCAGCTGCTTGCCGCACGTTCGCAGGGGACGCAGCATTCGATCGCCATTGCGGTACTGAAGAAGTCGCACGAGATGGAAATGTCGCTGATCCAGATGGTCGACAGCGTGGCGCGTTCCGCTCCACCGCCCGGCCAGGGGACCAGGGTCGACAAGATCGCCTGACCAGCCGGAGGGGGGTGATGAACCTCGACACGTCGATCTATCGCATGGCTTTCCGTGAGGCCGACACGCTCGGCGTCGCCCAGGTACTGGTTGCCAAGAAGCGCGCCGACCTTGAACACCAGATGCTGCTCAAACAGGTCAACGAAGGTTCGGCCTCGAACGGCGCCGATCTCGAACGCGCCCTGACCGATATGGAGCAGCGCTCCGACGCCTTCGTCGGCCGCATCATCGACCGCACCGCCTGAACACCCGTTCAGCAACCCCTTCCCCAAAGCCATGTCCCTGAACCCCCTCTGAACGGAGGGGCCAATCTGCCCGTGTCCCTGCAAAACTGTGCGCTTGCGGGGTCTGTCCCATCGGGGCAAAAGCGACCGCTTTCAGCGGGGGGACACGCTGAACAGGAGATTGGCCCATGACGAAGACGGGCTACGAGAAGATGGTATCGGGCGAGCTCTATGAAGGGCCGGACTGGGACCTGATCGAAATGCAGGTCGAGGCAAGAAAGAAACTCGACCGCCTCAACGCCGTGCCCAGCTGGGACATGGCAAACCGCACCGCGATGTTCCGCGATCAGCTCGGCAGCTTCGGCGAGAGCTTCGTTCTAAGCCCCGTGACCTGGGAATATGGCAAGCACATCCATATCGGCGAAGGCGTGTTCATCAATTTCGAGTGCGTCTTTCTCGATGGCGCCGAGGTGCGCATCGGCGACGGCACCGCCATCGCCCCGCGCGTCATGTTCCTCACCGCCGGCCACCCGGTCGACCCGCATGAGCGCGAGCGTCGCGACCCCAAGACCGGCAAGCTGATCGGCGCCCAGTGCATCAACAAGCCGATCAGCATCGGCAAGCACTGCTGGATCGGCGCCGGCACCATCATCGTTGGCGGCGTCAGCATCGGCGATGGCACCACCATCGGCGCCGGCAGCGTGGTGACCCGCGACATACCCGCCGGCGTGCTCGCCGCCGGCAACCCCTGCCGGGTGATCCGCAAGGCCGACGCCAAGCCGATGCGGCAGGCGGCCAACGCGGCCTGAATCTGAGCGCTTGGCGCCCCTCACCCCGGCCCTCTCCCCAGAGGGGCGAGGGGGCGATTGGCTCACCGGCAGTGCCACACGCGTCCCCTCGCCCCTCTGGGGAGAGGGTTAGGGTGAGGGGCGCCAAGCACACCGGTATTCGCTGCCTACCGAACCAGAAACGCCTCGACCTCAGCCCGCGACGGCGCCCCCAATCGTCCGCCGAACCGCGTGCATTTGATCGCCGCCGCTGCCGAAGCAAAGGCGATGACGTTGCGCATCGGCCAGCCCTCGAGCAGCCCGACGGCGAACCCGGCATGGAACACATCGCCCGCCGCCAGCGTATCGATCGCCTCGATTTTCGGCGCCGGCGAATGGCGGATCCCACCGCCCTCGCTCCACCAGCAGCCATCGGCGCCAGCGGTCACCGCAACGAAGCCGCCATGGCTAACCGCCAGCCACCCGGCCGCCTGCTCCGGGGTGTCCGCCCCGGTCACCAGCTTTGCTGCGCTCTCCGATGCCACCACATGCGTCGCCATGGGCAACAAGCCATCGAGCACGTCGCGCGCCGCCATGTCGGCATCGAGGATCGCCGGAATGCCCGCCGCCTTCGCTGCCGCCAGCGCCAGCGCCGCTGCGCTCGGCCAGCGGACGTCAACCATCACCGCATCGATGCCACCGAGATCCGGGGCAGCCTCGGGCGATGCCATCAGCGTTGGATCGTAGCGCGGCACGATCATCGTCGCGCCGCTGCGATCCATGAAGATCGAGGAAAAGCCCGAGCGCGAACCGGCGACGCGCCGCACCCGCGAACAGTCGACGCCTTCGCCCGAGATCTGCTGCACCAGCCGGTCGCCGGTGACGTCGTCGCCGGCCGAGGCCCAGAGCGCCGCCTTGCCGCCGAGCCGCACGATGCTCGCCGCCTGCGCAGCCGCCATGCCCTCGGCGACTTCGACCGCGTCGAGCGGAATGACTTTGCCCGGCCCATCCGGCAGGCGGTCCAGCCGGAAGATGGTGTCCATGGTCAGGGCACCGACGCAGAGGATCCGGCGCATGAGGGTCAGGTCCCGATCAGCGTGTCGATGACGTTGTGGCCGTCAGCCGAATCCCACTCGGCCGGCCCTTGCAGCACTGCGAGCTCACAGCCTTTTTCGTCGAGCAGCAACGTTGCCGGCAACCCGATCGCCACCGCCTGCTGCTGCAGCCGCTTGAACGCATCGAAAGTCGAATCCGCATAAAGCGGCAGGTTGTTGAGCCCCTCGTCGGCGAGGAATTTCTTCGCCTTTTCGAGCCCGGTCTCGCCCACATCAAGATTGATCGGCAACACCATGAAGCTGTCGGAATTGTACTTCGTCGCGATGGCGTCGAGCGCGGGCATTTCCTCTCGGCACGGCACGCACCAACTGGCCCAGAAGTTCACCAATAGCTTCCTGCCGGCAAAGCTGCCGATGGTGACCGGCGCCCCCGCTGCATCCTTGAACGACATATCGGCATAGCCGCGCCCTTCGCCGGTGCCGTTGAGCGCCGCCAGCATGCCGATGGCGGCAGCGTCGATCCTCTGCCCTTTCACCACCTGCGGGTCGCACTGCGTCGCCTGCGCCGGCATGAAGTTGCCAATAGCGAGGGTAAGGACTAGTGCTAGCGCCGCGCTGCCGAGGGCAATCAGCATGACCCGCCTGGGCTGCAATCTGCGGGTCGGTGCGGGCTTTTCGTCGGTCATAGGTCTACCGTTGGAGTTGAGATGAGCAATCGCATGTGGGGCGGCCGTTTTGCGACCGGGCCCGACGCCATCATGGAAGAGATCAACGCCTCCATCGGCTTCGATCAGCGACTCTACAAGCAGGACATCGCCGGCTCTATCGCACACGCCACCATGCTGGCGGAAGTGGGCATCCTGACCCAGGCGGATCGCGACGCGATCATCACCGGCCTAAAGGCCGTGCTCGACGAGATCGAGACAAACCGGTTCACGTTCTCGCGTTCGCTCGAGGACATCCACATGAACGTGGAAAGCCGGCTGAAGGAAGTGATCGGCGATGCCGCCGGGCGCCTCCACACCGCCCGCTCGCGCAACGACCAGGTGGCGACCGATTTCCGCCTCTATGTCCGCGACGCCATCGATACACTGCTGGCGCAGGTCAAGACCCTGCAGCTGGCGCTGGTGAAGCGGGCTGAGGAAGAAGTCGCGACCATCATGCCCGGCTTCACCCACCTGCAGAACGCCCAGCCGGTGACCTTCGGCCACCACCTGCTCGCCTATGTCGAAATGCTCGGCCGCGACTATGGCCGCTTCGAGGATGCGCGCAGGCGCCTCAACGAAAGCCCGCTCGGCTCCGCCGCCCTCGCCGGCACCCCCTACCCGATCGACCGCGACATGACGGCCAAAGCGCTCGGCTTCGATCGCCCCACCGCCAACTCGCTCGACGCCGTCTCCGATCGCGATTTCATCCTCGAGACGCTCTCGGCAGCCAGCCTCTGCGCCATGCACCTTTCCCGCTTCGCCGAGGAACTGGTGATCTGGTCCTCGTCGCAGTTCGGCTTCGTCAAGCTCAGCGACAAGTTCACCACCGGCTCCTCGATCATGCCGCAGAAGCGCAACCCCGACGCTGCCGAGCTGATCCGCGCCAAGGTCGGCCGCATCATGGGCGCGCTGACCAGCCTGCTGATCGTCATGAAGGGCCTGCCGCTCGCCTATTCCAAGGACATGCAGGAAGACAAGGAAGTCGCCTTCGACGCGCTGGATTCCCTCAGCCTGTCGCTCGCTGCGATGACCGGCATGGTCGAGGACCTGAAGGCCAATCGGGAGAAGATGCGCGCCTCGGCGAATGCCGGCTTCTCCACCGCCACCGATATCGCCGACTGGCTGGTGAAACAGGCCAACATTCCGTTCCGCGAAGCCCACCACATCACCGGGCAGATCGTGGCTTTGGCCGAGCAGAAGGGCATGAGCCTCGATGGCCTCACCATCGAGGATTTCAAGTTCATCGACCACCGCATCGACAGCCGCATCCACAAGGTGCTGAGCGTCGAGAGCTCGGTCGCCGCCCGCAAAAGCTATGGCGGCACCGCGCCCGAAAACGTCGCCTGGCAGGCGGCCCGCTGGAAGGAAATCCTCACCGGCGTGAAGTCCGAGCCGGTCAGCGTCAAGAAATCCGGGGGTCACGGCGACGGTGGAGTGGAGTAGGCTCCGGCCATGCCGCTCAAACCGCGTATCCTGCATCTCACCGCTGCGCATGTCGCCCGTATCCCGGTGATCGAGGATCCGGGTCAGCCGACTTACCCCGGTATCCGCCCGGCGACCGAAGCCGACTATGAGGCCGAGGTGGCGCGCATCATCGACACTGCGCCCACCGGCGAGTTCTGGATCTTCGCCCTGAGTTCGCTGATCTGGAACCCGGCTACCGAGTTCGATCAGCAGCGCATCGCCGTCGCCAGCGGCTGGCACCGCAGCTTTTGCCTGTTCGACCAACGCTGGCGAGGCAATCCCAGGCAGCCGGGACTGATGATGTGCCTCGATCGCGGCGGCAGTTGCCGCAGCGTCGCCTTTCGCATCCCTGCCGGGACCATCAAGACCAACATGGACAAGCTGGTGCGCCGCGAGATGAGCATGGTGCCCAACGCCTTCCCGGGGCGCTGGATCAAGGTCGCAACCGCCGACGGGCCGCTCACTGCCCTGGCGTTTGCGATCGACCGCAAGAGCACGCGTTACGTAGGCGGCCTGACCCTGGCGGAGCGCGCCGACCGGCTGGCGCAGGCGCATGGCTGGAAAGGGTCGATGGCCGAATACGTGCTGTCGACCGTCACCAAGCTCGAGGAGTACGGCATCCACGACCGCAACCTTTGGGCCATCCAGCAAATGGTTGCGGAACGGATCGACCATCACTGGCCGGCGCAGGCCTAGCGATACGCACCGGGTCATTCCCGCGAAAGCGGGAACCTCTGTTGCGGAGCGTGCGGCAAACGGAGATCCCCGCTTTCGGGGGATGACGCCGAGTGTAGGGCAGCCGGTGGCGACGTGAGCCATCATCATCCTCAATCACCCCCATCAATAACTCCAGCTTCCGCTGCCCGGCGTTTTCGCCTAGAGCTTCCGCCCGGATTTCGTAGGGGCGCAGACCTTGGTGCATCACTTCCAGTATCGCGACGACCGGCTGTTTGCCGAGGAGGTCGACCTGACCGCGCTCGCCGGCAAGGTGGGCACTCCGTTCTACGTCTATTCCGCCGCGACGCTCCGCCGCCACGTGCAGGTGATGCGCGATGCCTTCAAGGGCATCGATACGCTGGTCGCCTATGCCATGAAGGCCAACTCCAACCAGGCGGTGATCAAGTTGATCGCCAAGCAAGGCGCCGGCGCTGACGTGGTCTCGGGTGGCGAGCTGGAGCGCGCCATCGCGGCAGGCGTTCCCGCCGATCGCATCGTCTTTTCGGGCGTCGGCAAGACCTTTGCCGAGATGCGCCGGGCGCTGGAAGTCGGCATCAAGTGCTTTAATCTCGAAAGCGAGCCAGAGCTCGAGCGGCTGAGCGACGTCGCCGTCTCCATGGGGATGACGGCCCCGGTTTCGGTGCGCATCAACCCCGATGTCGACGCCGGCACCCACGCCAAGATTTCCACCGGCAAGGCCGAGAACAAGTTTGGCATCCCGTTCGCGCGGGCCCGCGAGGTCTATGCCCGCATCGCAGCGCTGCCCGGCGTGCGTGCCGTCGGGGTCGACATGCATATCGGCAGCCAGATCACCGATATGCGGCCCTTCGACAATGCCTTTGCACTGCTCGCCCAGCTGGTGCGCGACCTCAAGGCGGCTGGCCATGATATCCGCCACGCCGATGTCGGCGGCGGCCTCGGCATCCCCTACCACCACGACGAAGACGCGCCACCGGCGCCGCCCGCTTATGCCGAGATCGTCAGGAAGCATATCGGCCCGCTCGGCGTATCGCTGGTGCTGGAGCCCGGCCGGCTGATCGTCGGCAATGCCGGCATCCTTGTCACCAAGGTCGAGTATGTGAAGGAAGGCGGCAAGACCTTCGTCATCGTCGATGCGGCGATGAACGACCTGATCCGCCCGACCCTCTACGAGGCGCATCACGACATCCAGCCGGTGATCCACTCCAACCTCGCACAGATCACCGCCGACGTGGTCGGTCCGGTCTGCGAGACCGGCGACTTCATCGCCCAGGATCGGAAGATGGCGGGCGTCAAGGAAGGCGACCTGCTCGCCGTCATGTCGGCTGGCGCCTATGGCGCGGTGATGGCCTCGACCTACAACTCGCGGCCGTTGGTGCCTGAAGTGCTGGTCGATGGCGACAAGTGGCACGTCATCCGCCCGCGCAAGTCGATCGAAGAACTGATCGCGCTCGACAGCGTGCCGGACTGGGTGTGATCTCCGCTCCCCTCCCCCTTGAGGGGAGGGGCTGGGGGTGGGGGTCCATCGGTGATCACCGCACCACCCCCTCCCTCAACCCCTCCTCTCAAGGGGGAGGGAGGCGATCGCTGCCGGGACCGTTGATCAAACCTACACCATCCAGCTCGCCAGCACCGGCGCCAGCACCGAGGTCAGCACGGCGTTGAGCCCCATGGCGATGCCGGCAAAGGTGCCGGCCACCGGATCGACCGCGAACGCCCGGGCCGTACCGATGCCGTGTGAGGCAAGGCCCACCGAGAAGCCGCGCGCTGCATAGTCGGTGATCTTCAAGGCGTTCATGATCGGGGTCACCAGCACCGCGCCGGTGACCCCGGTCAGCACCACCAGCACCGCGGTGAGCGAGGGCGAGCCGCCGATCTGCTCGGCAATGCCCATGGCGACGCCCGCCGTGACCGATTTCGGCACCATGGCCAGCAGCACGTCGGGTGGCAGCCCGAACAGCCGGCCGAGCAGCACCACCGAGACGATCGCCGTCACCGAGCCCGCCAGCAGTGCGCCGAGCAGCGGCAACAGGTTCTCCATCACGATCTTGCGGTTGGTGACCAGCGGCACCGCGATGGCGACGATCGCCGGGCCGAGCAGGAAATGCACGAACTGCGCGCCCTCGAAATAGCGCGCGTAGGGCGTGCCGGTGACGAGCAGCACCACGCCGACCGCGATGATCGAAACCAGCACCGGATTGACCAGCGGGTTGCGGCCCGATTTCCGCGCCAGCCAGTCTGCCCCGACCCAGACGCAGAGCGTCACCGTCAGCCACAGCAGCGGCGTCGAGCTGAGATAGACCCAGAGCGCAAACGGGTCGTTCATGGCCGCTTCCCGGTCCAGCGCTTCACGGCGAGGAACGCCCCGACCGTCGCCAGCATGGTCAGCACCGCCGAGACGACCAGCGTCAGGACGATCCCCACGCCATAGTCGCCGAGCAGCCCCAACTGCTGCACGACGCCGACGCCGGTCGGCACGAACAGGAGCCCCAGCCCGCCGACGAGGAAGGTGCTGACCTTGTCGAGCAGCGTGCCCTTGAGGTCGGGCCGCCGGTGCACCCAGGCCAGCAGCACCACGGCGAGGAGGATCAGCCCGACCACCGGGCCGGGCATCGGCAAGGCCAGCGAGCGCGCCAGGATTTCGCCGCCGAGCTGGCAGGCGAGCAGCAATGCGAGAATGGCAATCATGACCGCGACTATCGGAGCGCTCGGCTGCCGGTGCAAGCTGCTGACAGACCCTGTCAGTACGCTCGAGCTAGTTTATGGCTGTCCCGAGGAGGCCCCGATGACCGATGCACTGACCGACCGCCAGCTCAACCGCGCCACCCTCGCCCGCCAGTTGCTGCTCGAGCGCAGCGACAAGGGCATCGTCGAAACCATCGAGTGGCTGCTGGGACAGCAGGCGCAGCAAACGCATGATCCCTATATCGGGCTCTGGTCGCGGCTCAACGGCTTCACCCACGAAGCGTTGACCGCACTGATCGTCGACCGCACGCTGGCCCGTGCCACCACCATGCGCGGCACGCTGCATCTGCACACCGCCGACGACCTGATCGGCATCCGTGCACAGGTGCAGCCCTTCCTCCGCTCGGTATGGCAGAGCAATTTCCGGAAGCGGTTCGGCGACAATGACGAGGCCCAGGTGCTCGCGCTGGCCCGCGAGCTGCTCGACGCCGAGCCGATGACAGCCGGCCAGCTCGGCAAGCGCCTCGCCGAGCGCTTCCCCACTGCCGAACCGCTGGCCATGACCATGCTGCTGCAAACCTCCGATGCGCTGATCCAGATCCCGCCGACGCGCATCTGGGGCTCCGGCCACGCGCCGCTGTTGACCCGCATCGACAACTGGCTGCCCAAGCCGCACCAGCGCCCGCTGTCACGCGAAACCCTGGTGCGCCGCTACCTCGCCGCCTATGGCCCGGCCAGCGTCGCCGACATGCAGAGCTGGTCGCGCCTGACCAAGCTCGGCGAAGTGTTCGAGGCGCTGCGGCCAGAACTCGTCACCTTCATCGCCCCCGACGGCCGCGAGCTGTTCGATCTGCCCGAAGCGCCGCGCCCCGACGCCGACACACCGGCCCCGGTCCGCTTCATGCCGTTGTTCGAAAATGCCTTTCTCGGCTACGACAACCGCCGCCGCGTCCTCGCCGCGGACGACGAACAACGCGGCGATTTCCTGCACGACGCCAGGCCCTCGGTGCTGGTCGACGGCATCATCTCGGCCGCCTGGGCGATCGACAGCAGGAAGGGCGCGGCGGTGCTCACCATCACGCCCTACCACAGGCTCAGGAAGAAAGACGTCGCCGAGATCGAGCGCGAGGGCCTGAAGTTCCTGCGCTTCATGGAGGAGCAGGCGGAGACGTTCGACGTCCGGGTGTTGGAGCTCGCGGACTGAGACTCCCCGGAGCCCGGCACCTCGATGGTTCGGTTCGAGCGTCCCCTCGCCCCTGAGGGGAGAGGGTAGTGCAGCTAGGACCGCCAGGTCCGTAGCGAAACTAGGGTGAGGGGTTCAGCTTCTCAACGAGCGCGTATGGCACCGCTTCACCCCTCATCCGGCGCTGCGCGCGGCGAGGGCTGCGCCCTCGACCGGTGCCCCTGAGGGGCGAAGGGACCGAGGGGGGCCCACGACGCCCGCGTTCACCCCATCATCGCCTGACGCGCCAGCGAAATGATCTCCGGCGGCCGGCCGGCGAGGGCGTCGTCGACCTTTTCCAGCACCTGCGCCAGCGTGAACGGCTTGGGGATCACATCGTAGATCAGCTGATCGAGCCCATGCGCGCGCTCGCGCTGGTCCGCAAAGCCGGTCATCAGCATGATGGTGACTTCGGGCCAGGCGGAAGCGACGTTGAGCGCCAGCGCGATCCCGTCCATCACCGGCATCTTGATGTCCGAGAGCAAGAGGTCGAAGCGCCCCTGCTCTTCCTGCATCACTTCGGCGGCGAGCCCGCCATCCTCGGCTTCCACCACGTCGTGGCCCATATGCGCGAGGGCGCGCGACACGAACGCACGCACGCCATCATCGTCTTCGGCAAGCAGGATTCTGGCCATCAGTGTATGGTCTCTTCAGGTATCTTGTTGGTTGCCACGGGCGGAATAGCCGCGACGTTCTGCCACCTCGAGGCAAAGCCCAGGCGCAATTGCGTCGCGCCCTCAGGCGGAGACGCGAGTTCGGCGGAAAAGGCCACGGCCTCGCCCGGCTCGACATCGGGCGCCGGCGGCATGACGCTCCACTGATAGAGCGGCGCGCCCTTGGCATCGAGCAGGCTCACCACCACCGGTGGCACCACCACGCGGCGCGCCTCGACGCCACGGATGGTGGCGGTGACGCTGATCACATCGCTGTCGCCGCGCCGGCTCATCACCGTGGAAACCTCGGAAAACTCCAGGCCGACGACATTCACCCCCATGCCGAGCGCCGAATAGACACCCGCCATCTCGGGCGCGAACTTGACGATCTCGGTGCGGAACAGCAGGCCACCGGCGAGCACGACCACGAGCAGGCCGACCGCCCCGATGCGGATCATCCGGAACAGCTTGGCGGCCGGCAGCCGGCGCGCCACGGCGCGTTGCCGCTTCTCGAGCTTGCCATTGGCGGCCCGTTCGGCCGCCGTGGGTTTTGCAGCGGCCGGTGGGGCCGGTGCCGGCTCGGCCGGCTTGGGCGCAATGGCGGCTTTGATTTCGGCAATCGAGCGCACCACCTCGGGTGGCGGCGCCCCATCGGGCATTACCCCACGCAGCGATGCAGGAATCTCGGCGATCCCCGTGCGAGTCTCGATCGCCTTGAACTCGCGATCGAGCGCCTCTTCCTCGGTCGGCGTGAACAGCTTGTCGTCATCCGGCGGCGGCGTCTGGGCCTCCGCCATCCAGGCCTTGCCGCAATGTGCGCAGCTGACCTTGCGGCCGCGCGGCCCGAGCGTTTCGGGCGGTACCTGGTACCGCGTGCCGCAATGCGGGCAGGCAATGACGACTGTCGCTGGCTGGGGTGAACGCATGCGGTGAAGCTAGCGGCGGCGGGTTAAGTTTCCTCAAACCCGAACCTCGAAACTACCGCGGCCGAGGCATCGGCCGACCAAGATTTGGGCTGAATTATGGGTGAGAACCCCGCCCGGGCGGGATGCCGCTGTTATGATGCCTCACAACTGATTCGGAGCGGATGGCCCGGTGATCGAGTTCTCCAATGTCGGCCTGCGCTATGGGCAGGGGCCTGAGATCCTTCGCGATCTCAATTTCCGCATCGAACCCGGCACGTTCCATTTCCTCACCGGCCCCTCCGGGTCGGGCAAGACATCGCTGCTGAAACTGCTGCTGCTGTCGCTGCGGCCGACCCGCGGCCGGGTCACCCTGTTCGGCAAGGACACTTCGGCGCTCGACCAGGATGCGCTGCTGCAGATGCGCCGCCACATCGGCATCGTGTTCCAGGAATTCCGCCTGCTCGATCACCTCACCACCTTCGAGAACGTGGCGTTGCCGCTGCGTGTGCTGGGCGAACCCGAGGCGAGCTACCGCGCCAACGTCACCGAACTGCTCGAATGGGTCGGGCTCGGCCAGCGCCTCGATGCGCTGCCGGCCGTACTGTCAGGCGGCGAGAAGCAGCGCGCCGCCATCGCCCGCGCGGTGATCGGCCGGCCGGATATCCTCCTTGCCGACGAGCCCACCGGCAACGTCGACCCCGAGCTGTCGCTGCGGCTGGTGCGGCTGTTTGCCGAACTCAACAAGATGGGGACGACCATCATCCTCGCAACGCACGAGTTGCCGCTGCTCGACGCCTTCCCTTTCCCGCGCATGATCCTCAACGAGGGGGAGATCGTCTTTGCCGATTGAGCTGAAGCTCCCCCGCTTCGCCGGGATCGAGAACCGTGAGCGCGCTGCCGCCATCGTGCCGGAACGCTCGGTGGCCGGCCGCACCCTGGTGCTGCTGATCGCCATCATGACCTTCCTGTCGGGCGTGACTCTGGGCGGCGTGGTGCTGGTGCAGAAATCCGCCATTGCCTGGTCCTCCGATGTCGGCCGTGAGATGACCATCCAGATCCGCCCGGTGGAGGGCGAGGTGATGGACTCGAACCTTCGCACCGCCGTGGCGCTGGCTGAAGCGACACCGGGCGTTGCCGCGGCGCGAGCCCTGACGCTCGAGGAAAGCCAGAAGCTGCTCGAGCCGTGGCTCGGTGCCGGGCTCGACTTGACCGCCATCGACATCCCCCGGTTGGTCGTCGTGCAGCTCGCCGACCCGGCCGAAGCCGATGTCGAAAAGCTGCAGCGCGACCTTGCCGCAGTAAAGGGCGCGAGCCTCGATACCCATGCCGCCTGGCGGCAGCAGCTCAACGTCATGGCCGGCACCATCGTCGCTTCGGGCCTCCTGGTGCTGACGCTGATCGTCGTTGCGACCGTGCTCGCCATCGTCTTCGCCACCCGGGGCACCATGGCGTCGAACCGCGAGATCGTCGATGTGCTGCACTTCATCGGCGCTTCGAACAACTTCATCGCCGGCGAGTTCCAGGGGCGATTTCTCACCATCGGCTTCCGCGGCGGCATTTTCGGCGGGCTCGCGGCGCTGCTGTTCTTCCTTCTTGTCGGCGTCGCCGCCGGCTCGGTGGTGCCACAGGAGGCCGGCCAGCAGCTCGGCATCCTGTTCGGCCGCTTCGCGCTCGGCATTGACGGCATGTTTGGCATTCTCGCCGTGGTGCCGGTGATCGCCGCGCTGACCGCCATCACCTCGCGCATGACGGTGCGCCGCTTCCTGCAGAAGACGTCGTAGGCCGGAGGCTGCCGCAGGCGCCGATTTCTCGCTTGTTCGCCAGCGTCGTAGCAGGCACGCTCCGCGCAAAACGAGGAGGATCGGTTTTGCTCGGCCAGGCGCTACGCTCGCTGCTGTTCTATGCGGTGTTCTACCTGCAGACCGTGGTGCTGGCGATCGTCGTCGGCATCAGCGCCATCTGGGGACGCACCCGGTTCGGCTGGGCCCTGGCGCTCTACTGGATCCACTCGCACATCCTGGCGCTGCGGCTGATCGCCGGCATCAAGACCGATGTCGAGGGCATGGAGAACATTCCCGACGGCCCCTGCATCATTGCTTCCAAGCACATGAGCGACTGGGACATCTTTGCGCTTCTGCCCGGAGCGAAGCGTCCCGCCTTCATCGCCAAGAAGGAGCTGATGGATATCCCGTTCTTCGGCCAGGCGGCGATGGCCTTCGACACCATCCGCGTCGACCGCTCGAAAGGCGGCGATGCCATCCCGCTGATGCTTTCCGACGCCCGCCGCTCGCTCGCCAAGGGCGCCCGCATCATCATCTTCCCCGAAGGGACCCGCAAGGCGCCGCTCGAACCCTATGATTACCGCTACGGCGTGGTCCGGCTTTACGAGGGTCTCAACATCCCCGTAGTGCCGGTGGCGCTCAATTCCGGCCTGTTCTGGGGCCGCAACAGCCTGCTGCTGTGGTCCGGCACCGCCCGCGCCAGGTTCCTCCCGGCCATCCCGCCGGGCCTGCCGGTAGAGGAGTTTCGCACCCGCCTGATTTCGGCGATCGAGGGCGAAACCAACCGGCTGATCCTTCAAGCATACGAGGATGGCCTGAGCCGGCCGATCGCGCCCGAACTGCGCGACAGGCTCGAGAAGCTGAAGCAAGGGATAGCGCCCGGCCCAGCGCCGACCACTACATCTTGACGAAACAGGCGACGCAGCCCATAGGTGTAGAGGCCACGCAGGGCGGTGCTTGACATTTAGCCCAAATTTGTTCTACATTCGTTCTCTTTCGCCGAGTACCGAAGGGAGCCGGGGGCATGGTGCCGACACTCGATCGTACGCTGTTGCAGCACGCCACCGTGCATCCGGTGAACTGGCGTGGTCGCTCGGGTCGCTATTACGCCCTCGAACCCCTCCGCCTCGACGATTTCAGCTTCAAGGCCGACGAACTCTATCTGATCGCGCTCGGTCCGCACGTCATGTGGGCGGGCGGCGCCGCCGACCTGGTCGAAGACCCGGTGAGCCGCGCCCGCTTTCGCCTCGCCATGGACTGCGCTGACCGCGTCTTCCACGTTGAAACCAGCGCCGACGCCATCGAGCGGCTCACCGTGGTGTGGGACCTCGAAGGCGCCGAACCGATCATCGGGCTGAGCGCAGCCTGACGACAGCCGATAGAGACGGCCCCCTCCCGGCCTCCCCCGTAAAGGGGGAGGTGCAGAGTCGAGGCTCTCTTCGATGGTGCCAAGCACACCAGCGGGCACCTCCCCCCTTGTGGGGAAGGATGGGAGGGGGCCGTCTCTCTCAGTCGGCCCTATGCCCCCGCCACCACCGGCACATCCGTGCCGTTCAGCGCCGCCACCACCTCGTCGAGGTACCGATCGACGATCCCCAGTTCGTGCAGTTTCCGCGCCGTCTCGAGCACGTATTCCGGGTTCGCCCCGGACTCCCCCACTCCGGCCCGCACGATCCGCACCTGTTCGGCAATGGCGAGCTTGCCCGCATATTGCAGGTGCCGCGTATCGGCGAGAAAGGCCAGCGACGGCACCAGCCCACCATCGGCGAGTTCGATCTGCCGGGTCGCCTCGCGATAGACGCCGCGATCCATCTCGCGCTCGCTGAGATAGGCGTGCACGCTATCCCACTCGGTATCGTCGACCTCGAATGCCATGCCGCGACAGGAGCCGCCCGGCATCAGCCCGAACACCAAACCGGGCTGCGCCTCGGTGCCGCGATGCCGGTAGGAATAGACGCAGAGCCGGCGGTGCACGCCGCGCAGCAGCGCCGGCACTTGCCGGATGAAGGCAAAGCCCGGCCGCCAGATCAAGGAGCCGTAGCCGAACACCCAATGCGTTGAATTCTGCTGCACGAAACGTCCACTCGCCTTGCCCCGGTCACGTTCCTACCGATACGGTCCGCGCCGCGCAATTGGCGCGCCGGAATGGGAGACCTGACGTTGCGGAAGTTCATGTGGCTCGCCATCGCGGTGGTTGTCGTGGTCGGGCTATGGACCGCCGGCTGGGTGTGGGCCGCCGGCGAGGCGACGCGGCAGATCAAACTCCTCGGCGAGGCCGACGGCGAAACCATGCCCAAGCTCACCTGCGGCACCCTGGATGTCTCCGGTTTTCCGTTCCGCTTCGATCTCGAATGCCTCGACGCAACGCTGATCGACCAGGATCTCACTGCGACTTTTGCCGGCCTCAAGGGCTCGGTACTGGTCTACGCGCCGTCGCACCTGATCTTTTCCGCCAAGGCGCCCTTTGCGCTCGCCGATGCCTTCTCCGGCAGCCAGCGCCGGCTCGATTTCGGCGCCCTTGAAGGCAGCCTGCGGCTGACCTCCACCGACCTGATCCGCGGCCTCGGCGGCGAGGGCTGGCGCATCGCCCGCTTCTCGCTGGTCGCCGACGACCTGGCGGTCACCGACATCGTCGCCGGCGAGATCGTCGAGGCGCGCGCCAAGCATGTCGAAGCGCACCTGCTCGATGTCCCCGAACTGCACGACCAGGCCGCCGGCACCGCGGCTTTGCGCGGGTACCTGACGACCACGGCGCTCGACCTGCCGGGGCTGCAGGTCATCGCGGCCGATACCAGCGCCGAAGTCGAGCTCACCGCCGTGCCCGACGATCTTCGCGCCTTCGGCGAGCCCGATGCGCTGCGTCGCTGGCAGGCGGCCGGCGGTGCGCTGAGCCTCGCCAAACT
Organism: Devosia sp.; assembly: GCF_035944845.1. GTDB lineage: Bacteria > Pseudomonadota > Alphaproteobacteria > Rhizobiales > Devosiaceae > Devosia_A. The sequence continues at coordinate 59,795 of NZ_DASZAW010000029.1, forward strand.
TGCCGGCAGCCAGCCGCAGCCCGAAGAACGCTTCGAAATCACCGGCGCGCTGAAGCTCAATGGCGGCGGCTACCCGGAGGGCGAAATCAACTACACCACCAAAGGCGTGCTGGACCGCTTCGCCCAGTTCGTGCCGGCCATGCAACTCGCCATGCTGCGCGGCGCCCCCAACGCCGACGGCAGCTTCCGCAATACCCTCACCATCGTCGATGGCCAGGTGAAGCTGCTCGCCGTGCCGCTCGCGCAGTTGCTGCCGTTGTTCTGAGTTCACCTCTCCCTTGGGGGAGAGGGGACGACGACGGCGAACCTGGGGTTCTAAGCGTCCTCGCCGCCGCCGTGTTCGCGCACCATGACCGGAGAGACGTCGGTCGGCGGCACCACCGCGGCCTCCGGCGTGCCGTGCGGGCGGCCGAAATCGGGGGCCGCAGTTTCCTGGCCGGCGGTGATGATCGAGCGACGGATGGCGCGGGTGCGGGTAAACAGCGCCTGCATGCCCTCGCCGTCGCCCACCCGCACCATGCGCTGCAGGGTCGAGAGATCCTCGAGGAAGCGCCCGAGCATCTCCAGCACCGCCTCGCGGTTGGTGAGGAACACGTCGCGCCACATCACCGGGTCACTGGCCGCGATGCGCGTGAAATCTCTGAAGCCCGAGGCCGAGAACTTGATCACCTCAGATTGCGTCGCCGCCTCGAGATCGGCGACCGTACCGACAATATTGTAGGCAATCAGGTGCGGCACATGGCTGGTAATCGCCAGCACCAGGTCGTGGTGGGCGGCATCCATCACCTCGACGTTCGAACCGAGCGCCCCCCAGAACGACACCAGCCGATCGACCGCCACCGGATCGACCTCCGGCTTCGGCGTCAGCACGCACCAGCGCCCGACGAACAGATCGGGGAAGCCGGCGGACGGGCCAGAATGCTCGGTGCCGGCAATCGGGTGACCGGGGATGAAGTGCACACCCGCCGGCAGCAGCGGCTCCAGCGCCTTCATCACCTGGCCTTTGACCGAACCCACATCGGAGAGGATGGCGCCTGGCGCCAGGTGCCCGCCGATCTGTTTCATCACATCGGCATAGACACCCACCGGGGTGCAGAGAATGACGAGATCGGCGCCTTCGACGGCTTCCGCCGCATCGAGGGTGTAGATATCGCCCAGCCCCAGCGTCCGCGCCTCTTCGAGCGTTGCGGACTTACGGGTGGTGATGGCGATGGTCTTGGCGAGGCCCTTGAGCTTCACCGCCCGGGCGATGGAGGAGCCGATCAGGCCGATGCCGATAAGCGTGAGTTTTTCAAACATCAGTTGCTTGCCCCCGGCGCTCCGAACGCCTTCAGAATTTCGACGACTGCCCGCATGTGCTCTTCGAGCCCGATCGAGATGCGCAGGCCCTCGGGTATGCCATAGCCATGCATTTCACGCACCAGCAGCCCCTTGTCGCGCAGCGCCGCGAACGCCGCCTTCGCAGTCGCTACATCCTCGAACAAGGCCAGGATGAAGTTGCCCTGGCTCGGCGGCACCCGGATAGCGTTCGAGTTGAGCGCCCCGGTAAGCCAGCCGCGCCAGCGCGCATTGTGGTCGCGGAGCTTTGCCGTGAACGCCACGTCGCGCGCTGCTGCTGCGGCCGCCGCCTGCCCGGAAAGCGAAACGTTGAAGGGCCCGCGGATACGGTTGATCGCATCGACCACATGCTCGGGCCCGTACATCCAGCCGACCCGCTCGCCGGCAATGCCCATCTTGGAGAAGGTACGGACCATCACGACATTGTCCGACGCGTTCACCAGGTCGATGCCTTCGGAGTAATCCTCGGCGGTGACATATTCGGCATAGGCGCTATCGAGGACGAACAGGATGTCGGGCCTCAACCCCTGCTGCAGCCGCCGCACTTCGGCTGCCGGCAGATAGCTGCCGGTCGGGTTGTTCGGGTTGGCGAGAAAGACGATCCGGGTGCGCGGCGTCACCGCCGCAAGCAGCGCATCGACATCGGCCCGGTAGTCTTTCTCAGGCACCATGATGATCTGCGCCGACGCCGCCCGGGTGATGATCGGGTAGACGTTGAAGCCGTACTGGCTCATCACCGCCTCGTCGCCCTCACCCAGATAGACCTGGGCCAGCAGGTGCAGGATATCGTCCGAGCCGAAACCGCAGACGATCCGCTCGGGCGCGAGCCCATGCACCTCGCCCAGCGCCACCCGCAACTCGCGCGACGAGCCTTCCGGATAGATCTCGATGCGGCTGGCCGCCTCGCGCACTGCCGCGATCGCCTTGGGGCTGGCGCCGAGCGGCGACTCGTTGGCCGAGAGCTTCACCAGCGTGACGCCGGCGGGCGTATCCGAGCGACCCGGCACATAGGGCGCGATCGTGAGGATGCCGGGCTGGGGGACGGGGCGGTTGGGCGTGTCGGTCATGTCTCGGAGACTGGGTCGAAAAATCGGCCGGACCATAGGGGATGGCGCCCACGCTTGCAAAGGAATCCCGGCCTGCTCCGACATCTGCTAGGATAGGCGCGCGGCGTGCTTGTCGAGACGGAGGAGGATCCGATGACGGCAATGAACATCGTGCATATGCGGGTGAAGCCCGGCCGCGAGGGGGAGTTCATCGCGCTCCACCGCGATATCGCCAGCTCCGATATGGCGGGCCTGCGCAACTTCTGGGTGGTCAAGACCGGCGAGCGTGACTTCTGCGTTGTCGGCGACTGGGCTGAGATGAGTAATCTGGTGCAAGCCCGCCCCCAGATGATCGCCATGCTCGACCGCCTCCGCGGCCTGCTCGAGGACCTCGGCGGCGGACGCGGCGTCACCGAACCCTGGTCGGGCGAAGTGGCCGTGCACCTCAGGCCGGAAATGAACGTGGAAAGCGCGCTCTAGGCCGGCGCGTTTTCATCGGGTTGGAAGAAAGCGCTCCACCCCACTCGGTGTCATTCCGGCGAAGGCCGCGATCCAACTCGCAGCCCGCGCTAGCGGGGACAAAGGTCACAGCTTTCGCTGGGATGACACCCGGTGGTGGTGGCGTTTCCGGTGCAAAACGATCGAGCGATGGACCAGCCCTACTGCTCCCTCGGCAACTTCATGGCCGCCTGCGGCGCCAGCGCCGGGACCTTGATCAGCCGCTCGGCTTTCTTGCGCCGCGGCACTGCCGGAAACAGCTCTTTGCGGGCGAGCACGCAGTGTACGCCTGCAAAGGTCGGCCCGAACATCCGACCGGCCCGCTCGAAAAAGCGCGTCGACTTCAGCACCAGCGAGTGCTGCGAGGGCGGCACGTAGAGCGCATCGCGCCACTGCTCGGGCACGAAGCTGTGGTCGCGCAGCAGCCGCTCCAGCTGGCCGCGCGAGAACGGGTGCCCATCGCCGAACGGCGTATTGTCGAGCGACGACCAGGTGCCACGGCGCTTCGGCACCACGACGATCAGCCGAGCGTTGGGCGCCGACACCCGCCACAGCTCGCGCATCAGTTCCTCGGTGTCGCTCACATGCTCGAAGGCGTGTACCGCTATGATAAGGTCGACCGCGGCATCGGTGAGCGGCAATTCGAGGGGGTCGCAGAGCACGGTGTGCGAGGGCCCTTCGCGCGGCCAGGCCGAGGCGCCCTGCCGGGCTGGCATCACGGCGATCACCCGTTCGGCCTTTTCCAGTGTGAAGCGCATATAGGGTGTGGCGAAACCCAGCCCCAGCACCCGCAACCCGCGCACGTTGCCGGCAAAGCGCAGCACTTCCTCGCGCAAGAGGGCGCGGGCGATCTTTCCCAGGGGCGACTTGTAAAAGCCGATCAGCCGCTCGACATGCGAGGTCATGGCGTTGTCCGAAAACCTTCTCTAGTTTCTGTCATGCTTCGCTGCCGCGTGCCACCCGCGCGGTGCGCGCCTGACCCGGAGACTCCCCCAAGTGCCCCTGCTGATCGACGTTTTTCTCTGCCGCTCCGACAATTTCGGCTACCTCGTCCACGATATCGGCAGCGGCCGCACTGCCGCGATCGACGCGCCGGACGCCAAGGCGATCAAGGAAGCGCTGCAGCGCCGCGGCTGGAAGCTGACCGACCTGTTCATCACCCATCACCACACAGACCACGTCGAAGGCATTCCGGCCCTCAAGCGTGAATATGGGGTGCGCGTCGTCGGTCCCAAGGCCGAAGCGTCGAAGATCCTCGGGCTCGAGGTGCTGGTTTCGGCAAGCGACACCGTCTCGCTGGGCGAAACCGACTTCATCGTCATCGAAACGCCGGGCCACACGCTGGGGCATATCGTCTATTATGACCCTGCGGGCCGCCACCTGTTCTCCGCCGACGCGCTGTTTTCGCTCGGCGTCGGCCGCATGTTCGAGGGCAAGCCCGGCCCGATGTGGAATGGGCTCGAAGAGTTGCGCGCGTTGCCCGACGACACGCTGGTCTATCCTGGCCACGAATACACCGCTTCGAACGCCGCCTTTGCCATGAGCGTCGACCCAAAGAACCCGGCGCTCAACATCCGCGCTACCGAAGTCAAGCGCATGGTCGAATCCGGCAAGTACACCATCCCGGTGACGCTTGGGCTCGAGAAGGCCAGCAATCCGTTCCTCCGCGCCGACCAGCCGGCACTGGCCAAAGCCATGGGCCTCGCCGCCGATGCGGAACCGGCCAAGGTGTTCGCCGCTTTACGCAAGGCGAAGGACGAATTCAAAGGGTAAGCAATGGCCGACAAGCTGGCCTTCAAGCCGGTGACCAGAGCGACGGAAAGCGATTTCGAGGCCCTGTTTGCCGGCCCGGGCGGGCCGAAGCCCTGCTGGTGCATGACCTGGCGCGCCACACCTCAGGAAATCAAGGACAACAAAGGGCCGGCGCGGCGCAAGCAGATCCTCGGCCGCATCGCGGACGGCGTGCCGGTCGGTCTCCTCGGCTATGCCGACAGTGAGCCGGTCGCCTGGGTCTCGGTCGCTCCCCGCGACACGTTTCGCAATCTCGGCGGCCCCGATGTGGAAAGAGACGAGAAGGTCTGGTCGCTCACCTGTATGTATCTCCGCCGGCAGTTCCGCGGCGAAAGGCTCGGTCTCCAGCTGATCGCCGCCGCCATCGCCCACGCGAGAAGGCACAAGGCTGATATCCTCGAGGCGTACCCGGTCGCGCCGTCCTCGCCGAGCTACCGCTTCATGGGCTTCGTCCCCGCCTTCGAGGGTTTTGGCTTTGTCGAGGTGGGGAAAGCCGGTACCCGCCGGCACGTGATGCGGTTAACCCTTTCTTGATGAAACGCGGGAAACCGCGCGCGAAACATTGCAACCTCTGCGGGTCGTGGCGACGTTATCCCATGGTCCGTTGAAGCTGCCACTATCGGTGCAGCCCGCCGGACCGGAACAGGTCCGAGGCAATGGACGACAACGGGACGGCAAAGCAGGTCTTCACCCTGCCGGTGGTACAGGAGGCGCCGCGCGAGCGGCTGATGCTCGTCCACACCCCCGCGCACTCCGATTTCCTCAGCCAGCTGATCGCCGCCCGCCAGCACCTGCCGGCGCAGAGCGAACGCCGCCGCGCCCCGGTGCACCAGGCCGTCGATGCCTATGCCAACGGCAGCAAGATCACCGTCCGCCGCATGCCGGCCGGCTATCGCAAGACCATCGTTACCTGAGCTGTTGGCCGACGAGGGCTGGAGCTTTCCGCATCCACGGTGTCACCCCGCGAAGGCGGGGACCCAGTGCGATCTCTCAGCCTCCACCGGCGCCGCCGCATCCCACCAGGTTCCCGCCTTCGCGGGAATGACGCCGGTGGGTGGGCACGGCAATGACTCAGCGCCGATGGGCTCTCAGCCGCCCATGGTCACGTCGCGACCGGCGCCGGTGATCGAGACGGTGAAGCCCGCCACCACGTCGACGATCGCCATCATCATCAGGATGAAGAATACCGAGCTGGCAGCCGCCCCGACGAGCAGGAACTCGACGAGGAAGATCACGAACACCACCACCGAGAGCATGTGCTCGATCACCGAGTTACGCCCGGTATTGGTGGATTTCAGCACCTCGAAGAACAGGCAGACCAGGCCAACGACGAGGATCAGGTCGCCCGCGGTCAGCGACCACGAGACGCCCGAAACCATCGGAATGGTCAACAGCTGCTGGCTCCAGCCCGCCGGATTGCCGCCCATGAACAGGAAGGCAAAGAAGTTATAGGCGATCAGCGGGATCAGGAGCAGCGGCGGAATGAAGGCGCCGTTGCGCGTGGAGCGGCCGCCCTGGGGGATGAATACCGTATTGTCGGACATGGCGCGTTCCCTGATCGGTTGGTGCGGGGCACAATGCCAAAGCCAGGCCGCCCCCGCCAGCCCCGCCGTGCGCTTTCGCACTGGTGCCCTCTGGAGCACGTGATGGGCTGCGCCGGGCCGAGCGGCTGGGCTTGGTCCCTAACCCACCCACCGGCTGTCATCCCAGCGAAAGCTGGGACCCAACTCACAGCCCGCGCAAATGGATAAATGGGTCCCAGCTTTCGCTGGGATGACATCGTAGGTGGGGTGATCGCAGTGGGTCTCCCCAACGACCAAACACACCACAGCACTGTTTCTAGAGCTTCAGCGGGCCGACCATCTGCTCGGGCTTCACTTCGGCGTCGAATTCCTCGCCGGTGAGCAGGCCCAGTTCGATGGCGCTGTCGCGCAGCGTCGCGCGCTTCTTGTGCGCGTGCTTGGCGATCTTGGCGGCGTTGTCGTAGCCGATCTTGCGGTTCAGCGCCGTCACCAGCATCAGCGACTGCTCGACCAGTTGCTTGATCCGATCGCGATCCGGCTCGATCCCCACGGCGCAGTGGTCGTTGAAGCTCTTGGCCGCATCGGCCAAGAGCCGCACCGACTGCAGGAAGTTGTAGGCGATCACCGGCTTGAACACGTTCAGTTCGAAATTGCCCTGGCTCGCCGCAATGCCGATCGCCGCATCGTTGCCCATCACCTGCACGGCGACCATCGTGGTCGCCTCGGCCTGGGTCGGGTTGACCTTGCCCGGCATGATCGACGAGCCCGGCTCGTTCTCGGGAATGGTGATTTCGCCGAGGCCCGAACGGGGGCCCGAGGCCAGCCAGCGCACGTCATTGGCAATCTTCATCAGCGCTGCCGCCAGTTGCTTCAGCGCGCCGGACGAGCCGACAAACGCATCGTGGCCGGCCATCACCGCGAACTTGTTGGGCGCCGTGACAAAGGGCTGCCCGGTCAGCGCTGCAATCTCTGCCGCAACGGTCTCGCCGTATTTCGGGTGCGCGTTGAGCCCGGTGCCGACGGCAGTGCCGCCCAGCGCCAGTTCATAAAGCTGCGGCAGCGTCGCGCGGATCGCCTTGAGCGCCAGGTCGAGCTGCGCCACCCAGCCGGAAATCTCCTGGCCAAGCGTCAGCGGCGTCGCATCCTGCAGATGGGTGCGGCCGATCTTCACCACGCCCATGAACTCGGTCGCCTTGGCGTCGAGTGTGTTCCTGAGCAGCATCACCCGGTCGATCAGATAGTTCTCGATGGCCTCGACCGCGGCGATGTGCATCGCCGTCGGATAGGTGTCGTTCGAGGACTGGCTCATGTTGACGTGGTCGTTCGGGTGCACCGGCTTTTTCGAACCCATCACCCCGCCGGCCATTTCGATGGCGCGGTTCGAGATCACCTCGTTGACGTTCATGTTCGACTGGGTGCCCGACCCGGTCTGCCACACCACCAGCGGAAAATGCTCGGCGAGCTTGCCGGCGATCACCTCGTCGGCCGCCGCGACCACCAGGTCGCGCGTCGCCTGGTCCATCAGCCCCAGCTTGTGGTTGGCCTGCGCCGCGGCCTTCTTGAGGATACCGAAAGCCCGGATGATCTCGGTCGGCATCTTCTCGCCGCCGATATCGAAATTGGCCAGCGAACGGGCGGTCTGCGCCCCGTAGTACTTTTCCGACGGCACGTTGATCGTGCCCATGGAATCCGATTCGACGCGCGTGCCCATAGCCGGAAAACCTCTGAATAAATGGAAACGGCCGGCTCCCTGATCAGGGAGCCGGCCGCGAGATATCTATCGTCTGCTGCGCAAGGGAGCGCCGGCCCGAGCGCTTACGAGCTCTTGGGCTGCAGAATCTGTCGGCCGCGATACATGCCGGTCTTCAGATCGACGTGGTGCGGACGACGCAGCTCGCCCGAGTCCTTGTCTTCGACATAGGCCGGGGCGGCCAGCGCATCGGCGGAGCGGCGGAAACCGCGCTTCATCGGCGAGGTCTTGCGCTTTGGCACTGCCATGGTTGTTACTCCTGGTTCAATAGCGTTTCGCCGAAGGCGTTCCGGCGTCTAACAGACAGGGTCTGTCGGGAATTGGGGGCGTCTATAGAGCACAATCGCACGGATGGGAAGGGGCGAAATGGCGCGAGTTGCGGGTTTCCGGCACAGTTCCGGCAAAGCTTCAAATCCGCTACAAGCGCTCGACCCCGCCGGACGCTCCAGCCGTGACCTACTCCTTTACCGACGAACTCGCCAGTACCGCCGCAGACATCGAGCAGGCGCTCGATAGGCTGCTCGCCGCCCCTGCCCTCGCCACCCCCGGCGTCCCTCCGGATCGCCTGGTGGCCGCGATGCGCCATGGCAGCCTCAATGGCGGCAAGCGGCTGAGGCCGCTGCTGGTCCGCCAGGCGGCCGGGGTGTTCGGCGTGACGCCGGCCGCGACGGTTACTGCCGGCCTCGCCGTCGAAATGATCCATTGCTACTCGCTGGTGCATGACGACCTGCCGGCCATGGACGACGACGACCTGCGCCGTGGCCAGCCCACCGTGCACAAGGCCTACGACGACGCCACCGCCATCCTCGCCGGCGATGCGCTGCTGACCCACGCATTCGGCCTGCTGGCCGACGCGGCAACGCATGCCGATCCCGCCATCCGCGTCCGCCTCGTCGCCGAACTGGCCGCCGGTGCCGGTGCCGGCGGCATGGTCGGCGGCCAGATGCGCGATATCGAGGGCGAGAGCGGCTTCCTGACCGAGCGCGCCATCGCCCAGATGCAGGCGATGAAGACCGGCGCGCTGATCCGCGCCGCCGTGCGCATCGGCGCCATTCTCGGCGGCGCCTCGGACGGCGACCTCGCCCACCTCACCACCTACGCCGAAGCCGCCGGCCGCGCCTTCCAGCTCGCCGACGACATCCTCGACGTCACCGCCTCCGCCGAAGCGTTGGGCAAGGCCACCGGCAAGGACGCCGAGAAGGGCAAGCAGACCATCGTCGCCCGCATCGGCGTCGAGGCTGCGCAGCGCCAGCTCGCCGAAGTGATCCACGGCGCGCTCACTGCGCTGTTGCCGTTCGACGAGCAGGCCGATGGTTTGAGGGCGACGGCGCGGTTCTTCGCCGAACGGGAGAGCTAGCGGCTGATCACTGCCGGCGCCGGTGCGCTAGAAGTGTTATCTCCTTCGAACCCATAAGCCCGCTGCACCAGTGCGATACGGATGTGGTAGCCAGCGTACCACTCCGCCTGCCCACGCCGCTGCGCCTCCCGGTGGTCGGCCACCGCTTTCCAGTTACGGATGCTTGCTTCGTCAGCCCAGAACGAGTTGAGGATGCCGAAGCCTGAGGCATCGCGGCAGCTCTCGAAGCCGAGAAAGCCCGGCTGGCTTTGCGCCAGCTCAACCATCGCGGCGCCCATCTCGTGATGGCCGTTATCGCCGGATGTCCGCTGCGAAGCGAAGCTGACCATGTAGTAGGGCGGCTCAGGCAGAGTTGGGCTGCGCATGTGGGGCCTCTGGCGCGATTCTCACCGCACCAGCATAGCAGGCCCTAGGACTGCCTGAGATTCCCGGTCAGCCACAGCACGACCAGCAGCACGGCGAGCACTCCGAGCCACAGCCAGCGCCGTCGCGCCGCTTCGCCGGTGAACAACCAGTCGCGCCAGCGGCTCATTCGGCCGCTGTCTTCTGAGCCGTGCCGAAACGCTTCTCGATATAGTCGGCGACCATCGCCTTGAACTGCTCTGCGACATCGGCGCCGCGCAGTGTCGCGACCTTCTGGCCGTCAACGAACACCGGCGCCGCCGGGGTTTCGCCGGTGCCGGGGAGCGAGATGCCGATATTGGCATGCTTGCTCTCGCCCGGGCCGTTGACGATGCAACCCATCACCGCCACCGACAGGCTTTCGACGCCGGGATAGCGTTCCTTCCACTCCGGCATCGATGCGCTCAGGTGATCCTGGATTTCCTTGGCCAGCACCTGGAAGGTCTGGCTGGTGGTGCGGCCGCAGCCCGGGCAGGCGGCCACCACCGGCAGGAACTGCCTGAAACCCATGGTCTGCAGCAGCTCCTGCGCCACGCGGACTTCCTGCGTGCGGTCGCCGCCCGGCTCAGGCGTCAGCGACACGCGGATGGTATCGCCGATCCCCTGCTGCAGGAGGATGCCCATCGCCGCCGACGAGGCGACAATGCCCTTCGACCCCATACCCGCTTCGGTCAGCCCCAGGTGCAGCGCATAATCGCAGCGCGCCCCCAGGTCCTGATAGACCGCGATCAGGTGCTGGACGTCCGACACTTTGGTCGAGAGGATGATGTGATCCCGGGCGAGCCCCAACTCCTCGGCCCGCTGCGCCGAGAGCAGCGCCGACTGGATGATCGCCTCGCGCTGCACCGCCGCCGCCGAAACCGGCGTCGCCGAGGCCGAATTCTCGTCCATCAGCCGGGTCAGCAGTTCTTCGTCGAGCGAACCCCAGTTCACCCCGATGCGCACCGGCTTGTCATATTTCATCGCCAGCTCGATCAGCGTCGCGAACTGCGTGTCGCGCTTCGCCTTGAAGCCGACATTGCCCGGGTTGATCCGGTACTTGGCCAGTGCCTCCGCCGCTGCCGGATGATCGGTCAGCAGCTTGTGCCCGATATAGTGGAAGTCGCCGACGATCGGCACAGTGATGCCGCGCGCCGCCAGCCGGTCCCGGATATGCGGCACCGCCGCTGCGGCCTCGTCGCGATCGACAGTGATGCGGACGATCTCCGAGCCGGCACGCCACAGCTGCGCCACCTGGCGCACCGTCGCCTCGATATCGGCGGTGTCGGTATTGGTCATCGACTGCACGACGATCGGGGCGCCGCCGCCCACCATCACGCCACCGACATTGACGCCGACCGACTGCCGGCGGGGAGAAATGCTCATCAAAAGACCCCTGGAGCGCTTCAGCGAGAGTTGCAGTCGCTTCCCGCTCGAAGCGCGACAATCATGGACTTGCCGCCTCAGCAGATAGGCCTTTGAGGTTGAGGGCGCAATGTTACGAATGCGTGACCGATTGAAGCGAGCCCCTCATGACCTTCCAAGCCTACCTCGACAATATTGAAAAGCAGACCGGCGTCACGCCGGAGCAGTGGATCAGCCTTGCAACCACCAGGGGCTTCACCAAACCTGGCACCAAGGCGACCCAGATCACCGACTGGCTAAAGGCCGATTACGGCCTCGGGCATGGCCACGCCATGGCGATCGTCAAGCTGCTGAAGGATCGGGCCGGGTTGAAGTAGCGCCACCTCAGGCGACGGCGATCGCCTCGATCTCGACCAGCAGCGGCGGGGCGGCGAGCGCCTTCACTACCAGGAGCGTCGTCGCCGGCGGCGGTGACGGCAAGCCGCCGCCGGCTGCCTGCATGAAGCCGGGGATCAGGCTGTCATCGGTGAGGTAGATCGTCACCTTGGCGAGGTTGGCCGGGGTCATTCCGGCTTCCGCCAGCACAGCATTGAGATTCGCGACAGCAATCTGCGCCTGCTCGCCGATATCGGCGCCCATCCGGCCCGTCGCGTCGACGCCGACCTGCCCGGAAATGTAGAGCGTACGGGCGGCGTTGGTGACGAGGGCACCGTGGCTGTACGGAGCTTCGGGGGCAGCGCCGCCGGGATTGAACATGGTCAGCATGGTGGTTCCTCTCACGGCTTGTTGTGTTGGGCACGAGCGGCGCGCAGCCGCTCGAAGGTTGCGTGCACCGCGGAGCGCATCGCCACGAGGTCGGTGCCGCTGCGCGAAAGCGTCAGCACGCCGTGGTAGAGCAGCACCAGTTGCATGGTCTCGACCTCGGCATTATCGGGGCCGATCTCCCGGGCCAGCACGCTGGCAATCGCCTCACGCACCAGCGCCAGTGTCTCGGTGATGCCATCCGACGCGATGCCCGGCGCCGTGCCGAACTCGATGATCGAATTGTTGACGAGGCAGCCAAAGCCATCCGACAGCGGCGGCGCCAGCACCGAAAGATAGAGCTGCTCCAACTCGTCGAGCCCGGCATCCTCGCCGGCAAAGACTGCCAGCCGCTGCTGCACAAAGCCGTGCACATAGTGCTCGAGCGCCGCGCGGAACAACCCAGCCTTGTCGCCGAACGCATTGTAGATGCTGCCCGACACCAGCCCGGTTGCCCGCTCCAGTTCGACGATCGAAGCATCGCGGTAGCCATGCTGGCGGAAGGCATTGCCGGCGGCAGCAAGCACGGCGTCGCGATCGAATGAGCGTGTTCTAGCCATGTGAGAATTATAGAATACATATTTTAGAATACAAGTTCTGAAATCAGGATGGATGCTGCGACCGACTGCAGCACCCCTTGAAGCGGGCTCCGGCCGAGACCATTTCTAACGCATGAAAAGGTTCTCGCTCCTCGCCCGCTTCCTCACCTTCCGCAAGGAACTCGCAACGCTCTGGCAGGCCTTCGTCTCGTCCGAGACGCCGGTCCACCTCAAGGCCCTGATGCTGCTGGTGCCGGCTTACCTGTTGAGCCCGATCGACCTGATCCCCGACGTGATCCCGCTCCTCGGCTGGGTCGACGATTTCATCGTCGTGCCGCTACTGGTCAGCTTGATCGTCCGCATGCTGCCGCAAAAAGCGCCTGTCTATCGCGACGCCGCTGGCAACAAGGTCATCGACGGCACCTACCGCCGGCGCTGACCACTGCCGTTTTCTGACAGGCCGCCGTGACACGGGTCTTCGTATGAACGGAGATCGACATGACCAAGTTCTGGATTGCTGTTGCCTCGGCTGAGCACGCCCGTCGGGGGCGCGACGGCTTCATGCAGGTGAACCACGGCAAGAAGGCCCCGCTGCAGCGCATCAGCGCCGGAGACGGGGTGGCCTACTACTCGCCGGCCGAAACCATCGGCGGCAAGGATCGGCTGCAGAGCTTCACCACCATCGGGCGAGTGCGGGACGAGGAGCTTTACCAGGGCGTAATGGGCGGCGACTTCACGCCATGGCGGCGGAATGTCGATTACGTCGAAGCAGCCGAGGCTCCGATCGCGCCACTGCTCGAACGGCTCGAGTTTACCAGGGGCAAGGCCAACTGGGGCTACCAGATGCGCTTGGGCCTGTTCGAGATCAGCGAACCAGACTTCCGCACCATCGCAACGGCAATGGGCGCGGAAGTCTGAGGTCTATTCGAACCGCACCAGCAGATCCTTGGCGTCGATCTGGTCGCCCGGCTTCACCGTGACTTCCGCCACGGTGCCATCGGCTTCGGCGTGGATGGCGGTTTCCATCTTCATCGCCTCGATCGACAGCAGCACGTCGCCGGCCACCACCTTGTCGCCGACCTTGATGCCCAGCGACGAGATGACGCCCGGCATCGGTGCGCCGATCTGCTTGGCATCGCCCAGCGCCGCCTTGGCGCGGACCTTCACTTCGCCGACCTTCAGCCGGTCCGGCACGGTGATGGTGCGCGGCTGGCCGTTGAGATCGAAGAAGACGCGCACTTCGCCCTTTTCATTGGTCTCGGTGCGGCCCTGGTAGGTCAGCACCAGGGTCTTGCCCTTTTCGAGGTCGAGGAACACCTCCTCGCCCTCCTTGAGGCCGTAGAAATAGATCGGCGTCGGCAGCACCTCGGTGGGGCCGTACTTGTCCTGGGTCTTGACGAAGTCGGCATAGACCTTGGGGTACATCAGCGACGAAGCGAGCCGCTTGTCGTCGACCTCACCGCCGATATCCTTGGCCACCTTCTTGCGCTCGGCCTCGAGGTCGATCGGCTTGAGGTAGGAGCCGGGACGCTCGGTGAGCGGTGTCCGGCCTTTCAGCACTTTTTTCTGCAACGCCTTGGGGAAGCCGCCCGGCGGCTGGCCGAGGTCACCGGCAAAGAACCCGACCACCGAATCCGGGAACGCGATATCGCGCGAGGGGTCCTCGACATCGGCGCGGGTCAGCCCGGCCGACACCATGGCCAGCGCCATGTCGCCAACCACCTTACTCGACGGCGTCACCTTGACGATGTCGCCGAACATCTGGTTCACGTCGGCATAGGTCTGCGCCACCTGGTGCCAGCGGCTCTCGAGCCCGAGGGAGCGCGCCTGCTCCTTGAGGTTGGTGAATTGCCCGCCCGGCATTTCATGCAGGTAGACTTCCGAGGCGCCGCCCTTCAGGTCGCTCTCGAAGGCGCGGTACTGGTTGCGCACCGCCTCCCAGTAGAACGAAATCTCGCGGATCACCTTCTGGTCGAGCTTGGGGTCGCGCGGCCCATCCTTGAGCGCCGCCACCAGCGAGCCGAGCGTCGGTTGCGAGGTGGTGCCGCTCAGGGCGTCCATCGCCGCGTCCACGGCATCGACGCCGGCATCCACCGCCGCCATGATCGTCGCGGACGCCGCCCCCGAGGTATCATGGGTATGGAGGTGGATCGGCAGGCCGATTTCCTGTTTCAGCGTCTCGATCAGCTTCTTGGCCGCAGCGGGCTTCATGAGCCCCGCCATGTCCTTGAGCCCCAGCACATGCGCGCCGGCAGCTTCCAACTCCTTGGCGAGCCCGACATAGTACTTGAGGTCGTACTTGGCCCTTTCAGGGTCGAGCAGGTCGCCGGTATAGCAGATGGCGCCTTCGGCCACCTTGTCGGCCTCGATCACCGCGTCGATCGAGACGCGCATGTTCTCCACCCAGTTGAGGCAGTCGAACACGCGGAATACATCGACCCCGCCCTTAGCCGCTTCGGCAACGAAGAACTTCACCACGTTGTCGGGGTAGTTGGTGTAGCCGACGCCATTGCTGCCGCGCAGCAGCATCTGCGTCAGGATGTTCGGCGCACCTTCACGCACCGCGGCGAGCCGCTCCCACGGATCCTCGTTGAGGAAGCGCATCGACACGTCGAACGTCGCGCCGCCCCAGCACTCGAGCGAGAACAGGTTCGGCAGCCCGCGGCTATAGGAACTCGCGATCCGGGTGATGTCGAACGAGCGCATCCGGGTGGCGAGCAGCGACTGATGCGCATCGCGCATCGTCGTGTCGGTGAACAGCACCTGGTTCTGCGCCTTCATCCAGCGCGCCAGCCCCTTGGGACCGTCGCGATCAAGAATCTGCTTACTCCCCTCGACGACGATCAGCGGCTCATACTCCGGCACCACCGGAGCAGCCGCATCGGCCGGCGGCCGCGGCCGGTCGCGCACTTCGGGATGCCCGTTGACGGTGACGTCGGCGATATAGGTGAGGAGTTTGGTCGCCCGATCCTGCCGCGCCTTGAAGTCGAACAGCGCCGGCGTCGTGTCGATGAAGCGCGTGGTGTAGCGGTTCTCGACGAAATCGGGATGGGTGATGATGTTCTCGAGGAACGCCAAGTTGGTGGCGACACCGCGGATGCGGAACTCGCGCAGCGCCCGGTGCATGCGGGCGATCGCCTCATCGGCGGTCGGCGCCCAGCAGGTGATCTTTTCGAGGAGCGGGTCGTAGAACCGGGTGACCACCGCACCGGCATAGGCGGTGCCGCCATCGAGGCGAACACCGAATCCGGTGGCCTCGCGATAGGCGGTGATGCGGCCATAGTCCGGAATGAAGTTCTGTTCGGGGTCCTCGGTGGTGACGCGGCACTGGATGGCATTGCCGTTGAGCCGGATGTCTTCCTGCTTCGGCACGCCCGATTCCGGCGTGCCGATCACCGCGCCTTCGAGCAGCTTGATCTGTGCCTTCACGATGTCGATGCCGGTGACCACTTCGGTCACCGTGTGCTCGACCTGGATACGCGGGTTCACTTCGATGAAGTAGAACTTGTCGGTGTCGGCATCGAGCAGGAACTCGACCGTGCCGGCGCCGCGATAGTTGGCGGCCTTGCCCAGCCGGATCGCCGCCCCGGTGAGGTCGTCGCGCACCTGTTGGCTGAGATAGGGCGCCGGCGCCCGCTCCACCACCTTCTGGTTGCGCCGCTGCACCGAGCAGTCGCGCTCGAACAGGTGCACGAGGTTGCCGTGATCGTCGCCGATCAACTGCACCTCGACGTGACGCGCCCGCTCGATCAGCTTTTCGAGATACATCTCGTCCTTGCCGAACGCTGCCTTGGCCTCGCGTTTGCCCTCCGACACCTCATGGACCAGCGTCGACTCGTCCATGATCCGGCGCATGCCGCGGCCACCGCCGCCCCAACTTGCCTTCAGCATCAGCGGATAGCCGATCTCGGCGGCCATGCGCTTGACGTCAGCCATGTCGTCGGGGAGCGCTTCGGTGGCCGGCACCACCGGCACTTCGGAGGCGATCGCCATGTTGCGCGCCGCCACCTTGTTGCCGAGGTCGCGCATCGTCTGGGCCCGCGGCCCGATGAAGATGATCCCGGCATCCTCGCAGGCATCCGCGAATTCCGGCGATTCCGAGAGCAGGCCATAGCCGGGGTGGATCGCGTCGGCGCCGGAGATGCGGGCGATCCGAATATATTCCTCGATCTGCAGGTAGGCTTCGACCGGGCCCTTGCCCTTGCCGATCAGGTACGCTTCGTCGGCCTTGAACCGGTGCAGCGCCAGCTTGTCCTCTTCGGCATAGCAGGCGACCGTCTTGATGTTGAGTTCGTTGGCGGCGCGAAACACCCGGATGGCGATTTCGCTGCGGTTGGCGACAAGGATCTTCTTGATCGGCATCGATGTTACCCGAGCAGAGGGGATTGAGGCACCATGAGGCGCCGGAAAGGGTCGTTGCGGCCCAAGTGGCCGTTACTTCTGACTCAGATGTCCCGCGAGATGGGACATGTCGTAACCCGCATTCGCCGCCGCCGAGATAATCTCGGAGGCAGGCGCCTTGCCGGCCTGGCTCAACGCCCACAGGGTCGTCGAACGGGTGCCGGAACGGCAGTAGCAGAACACGGGGCCGGTGCTCCCCTCGAGCACCTGTTTGGTCTCCTCGACCATCTGGGCGCTGACGCCCTCGCGGCCGAGCGGAATGTAGTGATAGGCGAGGCCGGCGTCTTGCGCCGCTTGCTCGATCGTCGCGCTGGGAGGCTGATCCGGGGATTCCCCGTCCGGCCGATTGTTGATGATGGCGACGAAACCCTGGGCCTTGATGGCGGCCACATCCTCGGGGCTGATCTGCGGGGACACGCTCACGTGGTCGTTGATCCGCTTCACGTCCAAATCACATACTCCGATAGAAATGCCAGGGTCTTCCCGGAAGCCTTTATAAGCATCGGGCTGTCGGTGAGGCAAGGCGCGGCAGCGCCAACCCTAAGTCTCACGACTTTGGGTTAGGTCTGCTGCAACGGCTTGCGCATGTAGACCGCCTTGCCGCCCATGAAATCCTCGATCCGGTCGACGACGAAGCCAACCCGCGTATAAAGCGCGACATTGCTCTCGAACGCTCCGTTGGTGACGAGCCGCAGTTCAGGGAAGCCGGCCGCGATCGCCCGGATCTCGGTGAAGCCCAGCAGCATCCGGCCTATGCCCCGCCCCTGGGCCTCGGGCGCCACCGCGACGTTGTCGATCCACAGATGATCGGGGTGCGGTACCGTCTCGATCAACCCGAGGATGGTGCCGGCGTCCACCGCGAGGTCAAAGCGATGCTCCAGCACCGCCTTGTCGTAATCGACCCGCATCGGCATCGGCTCGCGACCGATCAGGGGGATCCATTTGGCATAAGCGGCCATCACGATTGCGGCGATGGCGCCGGCCTCGTGGGCCTCGGCAACGCGGATTTCGACAGCGCTTTCGGCCTTCATGCCCAAGGCCTACGCCTTCAGGCGGCCGAAGCAAAGCGCGACGAGCGCAATGGCTCCGGCCGAGCCAGGAGATAGCCCTGCAGCGCCGTGACGCCGGCCCGCTGCAGGAACTGCAACTGCTCGGCCGTTTCGACCCCTTCGGCAATCACCTCGACCTGCAGCGAGCGGGCGATCTCGGTAATCGATGAGACGATCAACCCGTCGATCCGGCTGCCCGGCAGATTGGCCACATAGGAGCGGTCGATCTTGATGATGTCGAACGGAAAGCCCCTGAGATACTCGAGGCTGGCAAAGCCGCTGCCGAAATCGTCGATTGCCACCCGCATCCCGAGCCTGCGCAGCGCTTCGATATTGCTCAACTCGACCGTCCCCGATTTCAGCGGCAGCGATTCGGTGATCTCGATGACGATCCGGCTGCCACTGACGCCGGCCTCCAATAGGATATCGGCGAAACGCTCGGCGAAATCGGCGCGCCGCAACTGCACCACCGAGACGTTGATGCCGACATGCGGCACGCCGAGCGCGGCGAGGTCGGCAGCAGCACGCCGCAGGACCCAGTCGCCCAGCTTGTCGATCAGGTCGGACTGCTCGGCAATGCCGATGAAGTCGCCTGGCGGCACCTGCCCACGCACCGGGTGCTGCCAGCGCACCAGCGCCTCATGGCTCCTGAGCGTCGTGCCGTCGGCGGCAAAGATCGGCTGGTAGTGCAGCTCGAGCTCGTTCAACAGGATGGCAGCCCGCAGGTCACGCTCGACGAAGCGCTTGTGCCGTTCGTCGGCCATCAGTTCGCTCTCGAATGCCACCGTCGCTGCCCGGCCCTCCTTCTTGCCCTTGTAGAGCGCCAGGTCGGCCTTCGAGACCAGTTCGTCCGCTTCGGCCGCGTCCTGCGGCCACAGCGCCACCCCGATGGTTGCCGACAGCCGGATCGGCCGGCCGTCGATGCTGATCGGCTGGCCCAGTGTCGCGAGAATCTGATCGCCCAGCCGCACCAGCGCCGGCCGGCTGTCCTGGCCGACGAGAGCAATGCCGAACTCGTCGCCGCCGAGCCGACCGATCAGCGCCTCCGGCAAGAGTGTCTTCAGCGTCTTTACCAGATGCACCAGCGCCGCGTCGCCGGCGCCATGGCCATGCGAATCGTTGAGCACCTTGAGCTTATCCATGTCGATCTGCATGTAGGCGACCGGCCGGTCGTCGCCATGCAGGCTCTCCTTGAGCGCGCTGAAGAAGTACGAGCGCGTGTGCGCTCCGGTCAGCGCATCGCGATAGGCGAGGTCGAGTAACTGCCGCTGCTCTTGTGCGGCGCTCGCCAGCTCCTGCTTCAGCCGCACATAGCCCCAGCGCAGCAACAGCAGCAGGCTGGCGCCCGCCAGCACCCGCACCACCACCATTTCGATCGCCCTGGGGTCGGTGAAATAACCAAGCAGCGCCACCACCCCGGTCACCACGATCAGCGCCGCCGCTCCGGCGAATACCAGCCGATAGGTCCTGATGACATGCTGCAGCGAAGCTTGGCGTTGCAACGAATAGCCTCCTGGCTCGCTTGGGGATCGGCGCACACACAAATCGCGCGCAGCCTCCTCCCAGAAGCTTTCGGAACACCTAACGGCGAGGGATTATGACAACGAATACAAGTGTCTAGAGCGAACTGGGGACGTTCGCCCGCCGAGCCTAGGCAAGCTTCATGACAACGCGGACACAAGCCCCGCCGCTGTCGCGCGTTTGGTTGACGCGACCTTACTGCGCTGCCGGCTCGAGCGGTGGCAATCCTACCCAGGGGCGCCAGATTTCGCCGCGTTCGGCGATAAACCGGTCGGCCACCGTTTCCACCGTCGCCCCGGCCTCGCCCAGTTGCTGCAGCATCAGGTTCATCTCGGCGAACGGCATCCGCGCCCGGCCGAAATACGCCGCGACCTGCGGCGCATCGAGATAGACCCATTCCGCCAGCGCCACCACGACGGGGTCGGGGGCGAACCCGGTCGGCGTCGGCGACGCGCAGGCGGTGCGTCCCATACAAAGGAACGCATCGCGATCGTAGGCGGCAAGCGTCACCGGCTTGAAGGCGAACTGCGCCAGCACCGCATTGGGCTGCCAGTAGTAGAACAGAATCGGTTCGTTCCGCCCCACCGCCTCGGCGATCAGCGTATCGAGCTCGAACCGGTTGGCCGGCTCGACGATGTCGAACAACTGGTCGAGGCCATAGGCCCTCAGCATGTTGCGGTTCACCACCGCACAGCCCCAGTCGACCGGACAGGAAATGAACTTGCCGCGTCCGTTGCCGTCGCCAAAATCGGCGGCATGCGCCTTGAGCCCGTCGATGGTCGTCACTTCGGGCCATTGCGCCGCAGCATATTCGGGCACGAACCAGCCCTCGAACGTGGTGTCGGCATAGGGCGTGCCGGCCTGACGCACCTTCTGGCCCTTCATTGCGGCATTCCAGATCTCGGCGATCCGGCCGATCCACAGCTCCGGCGCCACGGCCGGCTGCCCGGTGGCGCCCATCGATGAGCCGGTGGCGGCAAGATCACCCTCCTGCACCGCGACGTTGCAGAGATAGTTTGCGGTCAACACCCGTGAATGCACCTCGGCGAGCAGCGCCGACGAGGGCCAGGCCATGCGGGCGATGGCGAGCTGCTGCGTCCCGCAGGGTGGTGGCGGCGGCGCTTCCCCGATGCTCGGGTCGGCTGCCGCGCCTGCCGCGGGCGGATCGAGCGTCTGCACCGACTCCTGCGCCGAGGCGCCTGCCAGCGCCAAGGTCAGTGCGAGAATTGAAAGGCAGGCAAGCAGCTTTGTCATCGGACCGGCACGAGGAACGGATCGGGAGCACGAACTTATAGGGTCGGAACCCCTCAAGACAAATGCCGGGACGGACTTTTACCACTTGATCAAAAGCGGATGACTCGCCTTCGCAATTTATGCAATATCGCCCGCAGCGGGGCACGGGTTGTGCCCCCGTTGATTGTTGCTTCGGTGGAGACGGCGGTAAACAACGCTGCACGGCGAAGTGACTTTGCAGAGGGACATCATGAACAAATCCAGTATCCTTGGCCTCGCCGTTGCCGCGACCGTGCTCGGTCTCGCAGTTCCGGCGCTCGCCGAAGACGTCAAGATCGGCATTCTCGGCGATCTGACCGGGCCGATCGAAAGC
>NZ_DASZAW010000030.1:0-8209 GCF_035944845.1 Devosia sp.
GGAGCGCCCGTCACGTCGCCAGGAAAGGGATTTATTCGTCATGGCTGAATTCGACCGTCCGACTATCGCCGCTCAGCGGGCCGGAACCGCCGCGGCCATCGATGAGGGCCTGCGCAGCTATATGCTGAAGGTCTACAACTATATGGGTATCGGCCTGGTGGTGACCGGTGTGGTCGCCTACTTCGCCAATGCCTGGTCCACGACCACCGATCCGTCGCAGGCGGTAGGCCAGCTGGCCAACGGGACGCTGGTCACCCAGTGGGGCTCGCTGATTTACGCCTCGCCGCTGCAGTGGGTCATCATGTTTGCGCCGCTCGCGTTCGTGCTGGTGCTGAGCTTCGGCATCAACAGGCTCTCGGGCGCCACCGCGCAGCTGCTGTTCTGGGTGTTTGCGGCCGTCATGGGCCTCAGCCTCTCGTCGATCTTCATGGTCTATACCGATGCCTCGATCGCCAAGGTGTTCTTCATCTCGGCGGCCACGTTCGGTGCAATGAGCCTTTACGGCTACACCACCAAGCGTGACCTCACCAGCATCGGCAACTTCCTGATCATGGGCCTGATCGGCCTGATCATCGCCTCGATCGTCAACATTTTCCTTGCTTCGAGCATGCTCGACTTCGCCATCTCGGCGATCGGCGTGCTGATCTTCGTGGGTCTCACTGCCTACGACACGCAGAAGGTCAAGGAGAGCTATGACGAGGGCCTCGGCGCCGAGGTGCTGCAGAAGTCCGCGGTGATGGGTGCGCTTTCGCTCTACCTCGACTTCATCAACCTGTTCCTGATGCTGCTGCGCCTGTTCGGTAACCGGGAATAATTGCCGAGCGCTTTCAGGAAGAGTTGTGAGACTTTTCTGGTTGGAAAGCGTGACTGATAGAAGGCATCAGCAAGTCTGATTGGAAGTTTCGGGGGCCGCGATCTATCAAGATCGCGGCCCCTTCGTTTGCCGTGAGTTTCTGATGCCCGACGTCGTCTTCCGCCCTTTTGCCTGGTCCGACGTGCCCGCGATCACCGCAATCTACCGGCCTTATGTCGAGGAGACGGTGATCACCTTCGAGACCGAAGTGCCGTCCGAGACCGAGATGGCGGAGCGCTTCGGCAAGCTCAAGGCGCTCGGCCACCCGCTGATCGTCGCCGAGCGCGACGGCGAGGTCATGGGCTATGCCTATGCCTCGTTCTACCGGCCACGCGCGGCCTATCGCTTTACCTGTGAGGATTCGATCTATCTGCGGCAGGATGCGGTGGGGCAGGGGGTTGGCGGGCGGTTGCTCGACGAGCTGATGACGCAGAGCCGCGCTGCCGGCTTCAAGCAGATGATCGCGGTGATCACCGCCGAACGCGCCAACTCGGTGCGGCTGCACGAGAAAGCCGGTTTCCGCCATGTCGGGCGCTACGAGGCGGTGGGGTACAAGTTCGACCGCTGGCTGGATATCGTGCACCTGCAGAAGGGGCTGTAGGGCTGTCTGAGGTCGTTAGCAGCAGACGGCAGGCTTCAGGTGGCCACTTAGGGGCACACCAAACTAGGTGTTCACCCCCGTCCGCGCAAACCTGGCTAGAGCCGTTTCTCCATCGGATAGCAGAGCATGCCGCGGTCGGCTTCGGCGGGGCCGGCATCCTGCCAGCCATTGGCGAGGTAGAAGCGGTGGGCGGTGCCAGTGCTGGTGAGCTTGGCATGGCTGGCGCCGGACTGGCGGATGCGCTGCTCGAGCGCGGCCAGCAGGGTCTTGCTGACGCCAGCGAAGCGGTGAGTGGGGGCGACGTAGTTGAGGCCGATCTCGTCGGCGCCGGTGAGACAGCCGACAGCGGCGATCTCGCCATCGTGCTCGGCGACGAGGAACAGCGCACCGGGGCGTTCGAGCATCTTCAGCACCATCTCGGGCGTCTTGTTGCGCAGCCAGCCGGCAAGGATTTCGGCATCGTCGCGGTGGTCGGCGGTGCAGAGATCGCGGATCGAGGCGGTGAGCACCGCGCTCATCGCCGCGGCATCTGCCGGCACGGCCGGGCGAATGCTGATCATTTGACCAGCGCGAGTTCCAGTACGCGCAATACCGTGGTGAGGTCGTGGCCGCGTTTCAGGATGCGGCCCTCCTGGCTCAGCACCATGTACTGGCCCTGCTTGAGGCGGAGTTTCGGATTCTTCTCGACCACGTAGAGCGGGCGCTCGGAAGCGCGCTTATAGATCGAGAACAGGGCGCGGTCGCGGAGGAAGTCGATGGCGTAGTCACGCCATTCGCCATCCACGACCTTGCGGCCATAGAGGTTGAGGATGGTCTGGAGTTCCTTGCGGTCGAAGGTGACCGCCGGCACGAAGCGGTTGTGATTGGCCGGCTGAAGTTCGGCGGGACCAGGGCTCGCGGCTGCCGCGAAATCGATGAGTAGCCCTGATCCAGACTGCTCGGGTTCGTCCACCATTGATCGGCCTCGTCACCTCGCTGTCATGATCGCGTCATTCGCAACGCTTGGCAAGCCGGTCGGATGCAACGGTCGGCATGGACCCCGGGCAGTACGCATCTGCCGCAAACGTTAATGCAAAATCCCTATTTCGGTCACAATCCCTCCCAGTTGGCGCCAGATTGACCCGGCACCTTATCTCCATTGCCTCCAGTGGCCGGCAAGCGGGCTGACCGAGCCCCCAAACCACGATGCTCGTTTGCCGGCCGCCTCTATACATGCACAGTCATTCTCCTCCCGCCTGCGCAAGCTGGCGGGAGTTTTGTTATGGCGGCGAGGCGCCGTGACACGGGACAAGAAGACGTCTCGACTTCATCATGGACGTCATTCCCGCGAAGGCGGGAACCTGGTGGGACGCCGCATCACCCGCTGACGCTGAAAAATCGCACTGGGTCCCCGCCTTCGCGGGGATGACGCCGGTGGTTGGGCCAGGATTGAGCGCAATCACCGAGCTAGTACGGTGCAGTCAATCGTCAAAGTGCTTAGCGGGTAAAGCTGGCGGCGCCGACGATCGCGCCCGGCAGACCGTTGTGATCCTGCTGGAGCAGGATGACGGCGCCATTGGAGCGGCCAGTCAGGACTTCGGCGAGCGGCAGGGTCAGCTCGGCGCCGGCACCGGCCTTCCACATCCCCAGCACCTGGCGGCCGGTGACGATCTGCGTATAGGCCACCTGCTTGCCCTCATTCTCGCCCCGCTCGATGGTGACGTCGGCGCGATCGAGGAAGGTGACGAGCCAGATCATCGCGTCGGGCTCGCCGGCCTTGGCGGGGACCGAGACCTGCAGCATATTGTCCGTGGCTTCCGAGAGCTTGACGTCGAGCGGCAGGCTGGCGCCGCCCAAGGCGCCATTCACCGCGTCGCGCTTCGAGCCGTTCAGGCCACCCTTGCCGTTCACCACCAGCTGCGGGGTGAAAATGCGCGAGGAGCCCCAGCTTTCGGCGTAGTCGCGCTGACGGTCGGAGTTTTCCTTGGTGCCGAAGGTATCTTCCCAGCCGACATAGTCCCAGTAGTCGACATGGTAGGCGAGCGTCACCACGTCGGGGCGCTTGCCCATCTCGTCGAGCATGGCGTCGGCCTTCGGGCAGGACTTGCAACCCTGCGAGGTGAACAGCTCCAGCACCGCCTTGGGCGCAAGCTTTATCTCCCCGGCCAGGCTGGGGGCGATCAGGGCAAGCGAAAGGGAGACGCCGCAAAGGATCGAACGAAAAAACATGGCGACGTTTGTAGGCAGGCGGGTGGTCCTGCGCGAGTCAAATCGGCGCGACTTTGCGTGATGGGGAAAAGGGGGGCGGGAAGGCGCTGGAGCCCGCAGTGGGCGAAGCTCTCCCGCTTGCGGGGGAGGGGGACCAGCGGAGCTGGTGGAGGGGGGAGCCCCAAGCACGAATGGTGGGCGGATGGGCAAGGGCCAATGTTTGTGGCACCCCCCACCGTCCTCCGGACGGCACCCTCCCCCGCAAGCGGGAGAGGGACGCCGACTGCGCCGTCTGTTTACGCCGCGACGAGATTGCGCAGCACGTAGTGCAGGATGCCGCCGTGCTGGTAGTACTCGAGCTCGTTGACCGTATCGATGCGGCAGCGGGTCGAGATTTCCTCGATGCGGCCGTCGGCGCGGACGATCTTCACCTTGACGGTGGAGCGCGGGGTCAGCGTGGTCAGCCCCTCGATCGAGACGGTCTCGGTGCCGTCGAGCTTGAGGGTCTGCCAGCTTTCGCCGTCGGCGAACTGCAGCGGCAAGACGCCCATGCCGATCAGGTTGGAGCGGTGGATGCGCTCGAAGCTCTGGGCGATGACGGCGCGGACACCGAGCAGCCGGGTGCCCTTGGCAGCCCAGTCACGCGACGAGCCGGTGCCGTATTCCTTGCCGGCGAAGATCACCAGCGGGGTGTTCGACTTCTGGTAGGCCATGGCGGCGTCGTACATCGCCATCACCTCGCCGGTCGGGCCCTTGGTGAAGCCGCCTTCCACGCCCGGCACCATCTGGTTCTTGATGCGGATATTGGCGAAGGTGCCACGCATCATCACTTCGTGGTTGCCGCGACGGGCGCCGTAGGAGTTGAAATCCTTGGGCGCCACCTGGCGCTCGACCAGGTACTTGCCCGCCGGGGTGCCGGCCTTGAACGAGCCGGCCGGCGAGATGTGGTCGGTGGTGATCGAGTCGAGGAAGAGGCTGAGGACGCGCGCTTCATGGATATCGGTCACCGGCGCCGGCTCCATGGTCAGGCCCTCGAAATACGGGGGGTTCTGCACATAGGTGGAGCTCGAGTTCCAGCGATAGGTCTCGCCGCCGTCGACGGCGATGGCCTGCCAGTTCTCGTCGCCCTTGAACACGTCGGAGTAGCGGCCGAGGAACATCTTGGGGGTGATCACCGTGCGAACGATGTCGGCGATCTCCTGGTTGGTCGGCCAGATATCCTTGAGGTAGACTGGCTTGCCGTCCGAACCGGTGCCGAGCGGATCGGTCGCGAGGTTCTTGTTCATCGAACCGGCAATGGCGTAGGCGACCACCAGCGGCGGCGAGGCCAGGTAGTTGGCCCGCACGTCTGGGTTCACCCGGCCCTCGAAGTTGCGGTTGCCCGAGAGCACCGAGGCGGCGACGAGGTCATTGGCGTTGATGCATTCCGAAATGGCTTCCGGCAGCGGGCCGGAATTGCCGATACAGGTGGTGCAGCCATAGCCGACGAGGTTGAAGCCGAGCGCGTCGAGATCGGCCGAAAGGCCGGCAGCGTTCAGGTAATCGGTCACCACCTGCGAGCCGGGGGCCAGCGAGGTCTTCACCCACGGCTTCGACGTCAATCCCTTGGCGCGTGCCTTGCGGGCGACGAGGCCGGCGGCGATCAGGACGTTCGGGTTCGAGGTGTTGGTGCACGAGGTGATGGCGGCGATCACCACATGGCCGTCATTGAGGCCATACTTTTCGCCGCGCACGGGCAGCGTCGCCTCTTCCGGAATGTCGTCGACGCCGGAGGCGCCTTCATCGACGAAGCGGCCCTCGTCCTTCGATTCGGGCAGCGCCGTGCGCTCCTTGCGGCCGCCGGCCAGATCTTTCATCGCCTCGGCGAATTTCGGCGCCGCATCGACCAGCGAGACGCGGTCCTGCGGGCGCTTCGGGCCGGAAAGCGAGGGGACGACCGTGGTGAGGTCCAGCGACAAGGTATCGGTGAACAGCGGGTCCGGGCTGTCGGTGGTGCGGAACATGCCCTGGGCCTCGGAATAGGCCTTCACCAGCGCCACGCGATCGGCATCGCGGCCGGAAGTCTCGAGATAGGTCAGGGTGTCCGAGTCGACCGGGAAGAAACCGCAGGTGGCGCCATACTCAGGAGCCATGTTGGCGATGGTCGCCTGGTCTTCGAGGCTGAGGTAATCGAGGCCCGGGCCGTAGAACTCGACGAACTTGCCGACCACGCCCTTCTTGCGCAGCATCTCGGTGACGGTGAGCACCAGGTCGGTGGCGGTGATGCCCTCGTTGATCTTGCCGGTCAGCTTGAAGCCGATGACTTCGGGGATCAGCATGGTGATGGGCTGGCCGAGCATCGCCGCCTCGGCCTCGATGCCGCCGACGCCCCAGCCGAGCACGGCGAGGCCGTTGACCATGGTGGTGTGGCTGTCGGTGCCGACAAGGGTATCGGGATAGGCGTAGAGCTCGCCCGAGGTCTCGTCCTTACGCGTCCACACGGTCTGCGCCAGGTATTCGAGGTTCACCTGGTGGCAGATGCCGGTGCCGGGCGGCACGACGCGGAAGTTGTCGAAGGCTTTCTGGCCCCAGCGCAGGAACTCGTAGCGTTCGCCGTTGCGCTCGTACTCGAGGTCGACGTTCTGCAGGAAGCTCAGCGGGGTGCCGAACGAGTCGACCATCACCGAGTGGTCGATGACCAGGTCGACCGGGACCAGCGGGTTGATCTTCTGCGGATCGGCGCCGAGCTTGGCGGTGGCATCGCGCATCGCGGCGAGATCGACCACGGCGGGGACGCCGGTGAAATCCTGCATCAGCACGCGGGCCGGGCGGTAGGAGATCTCGTGCTCGGAAATGCGGGTCCGCAGCCAGTCGGCGACGGCCTCGATATCGGCGCGGGTGACGGTGACGCCATCCTCGAAGCGGAGCAGGTTCTCCAGCACCACCTTCATCGAGTGCGGCAGTTGCGAGACACCCTTCAGACCGTTCTGTTCCGCCAACGGAATGGAGAAATAGCTATAGGTCTTGCCCCCGACGGTGATCGTGGTTCTGGACTTGAAGCTGTCGAGGGATTTCGAGGTCACGGGTGTCGCCTTCACGCGCTGGTGTTGCAGGCGCCGCCGATCCTGACGCCGGACCGAAAAAGGCCCGGGAGACCGGGGGCAGAGGACGTCTGACTGGAAGCATTCCAATCTAGCGCTGGCTTATAGAGAAACTACATGACGCTTGCCAGTGGTGACTTGGGTTCATTAGGCATGGCGGCCATGACCCAGCCGATGCCCGCTTCCGAGGCCTTTCAACCGCATTTGAGCGTCACCGGCCTCACGGTGCGGCGCGGCGAGCGGCTGCTGTTCGCCGATCTGCGGTTCGAACTCAAGTCGGGAAACGTGCTGCTGCTGCGCGGCCCGAACGGGGTGGGCAAGTCGACGCTGCTGCTGGCGCTGGCAGGCATCGTGCGGCCGGATGGCGGGACGATTGCCGGCGCGGAGCGGACCGAACTGCATCTGCTCAACTACCAGAGCGGACTCAAGGGGCGGCTGACAGTCAGCGAGAACCTAGAATTCTGGCAGGCGATGAACGGAACAAGCGGCCCGACGGTCGAAGCCGCGCTGGACGCGGTCGGCATCGGCGGGCTTGGCATGCTGGAGGCGGGGTACCTGTCATCAGGCCAATTGCGGCGGTTGTCGCTGGCGCGGCTTCTGGTCAGCGCCCGGCCGATCTGGCTCCTCGACGAGCCGAGTGCGGCGCTCGATGCCGAAGGCGAGATGCTGCTTGGCCGGCTGATCGATGCGCATCGGCAGCGCGGCGGCATCGCTGTGATCGCCACCCACCACGACCTGATGCTTGCCGACACGGCGGGCGTCGAGACGCTGATCCTCGGGGGCGCAGCATGAGGGCGTTCCGGGCACTGATCGGGCGGGAGCTCAAGCTGGCGTTCCGCGCCGGTGGCGAGGCGCTGACGCTGGTCTTGTTCTTCGTCATGGTGGCGGTGATCGTGCCGTTCGCCATCGGGCCGGATCGGCCGCAACTCACCCGGCTGGCGCCTGGGATCGTGTGGATCGCGGCGTTTCTCTCCATGCTGCTCGGGCTCGACCGGCTGTTTCGCAACGATGACGAGGACGGTTCACTGACCCTGCTGCGCCATGCCAGCCTGCCGCTCGAAGCGGTGGTTGCCGCAAAAGTGATCTCCCACTGGCTGGTGACGGCACTGCCGCTGCTGCTGGCGACCCCGATGCTGGCGTTGCTGCTCTCGATGTCGTGGGCGCAGTGGGCGCAGACCGTGCTGGCGCTCTTGATCGGCACGCCGGCGCTGGTGAGCTTCGGGGCCCTGGGCGCTGCGGTGACCGTGGGATTGAGGCGCGGCGGGCTGATCGCGCCGGTGCTGATCCTGCCGCTGTCGATCCCGGTGATGATCTTCGGGGTGGGGATGCTGGATCCGCTCGCCGGGAGTGGCGCGACATTGTTCCTCATTGCCTTGAGCCTCGTGGTGACGGCCTTCTCACCCTTCGCGGCTGCGCTTGCCTTGCGCGTGGCCGGGGAATAGAGCGAACGCCATGTCCGTCGATACCGTCAAACAACCCAACTGGTTC
>NZ_DASZAW010000031.1:0-24256 GCF_035944845.1 Devosia sp.
AGCGAAGCTGGTGGAGGGGGCGGCCCCAAAAACCGGCGTATCCTGCCGCCCCCTCCACCGCCTTCGGCGGTCCCCCTCCCCCGTTTCACGGTGGAGGACCACCGAGAGTCCTGTGCGAAAGCCATATGCGATAGCCCTGCCTTGTGGGGGAGGATGGGAGGGGCCGTCTGCTTCAGTCAGCTTACCCCACCACCCGCCCAACCCGTCGGTCGAGCAGCATCACCGCGGTGATCACCACGAAGGCGAACACCACCATGCCGCCGGCGAGAATGTGGGCCTTGTCCCATTCCAGCCGCTCGACGAAATCGTAGATCGCCATCGACACCAGCTTGGTCTTGCCCGGGATGTTGCCGCCGATCATCAGCACCACGCCGAACTCGCCCACGGTATGGGCGAAGGTGAGGATGGCGCCGGTGAGGTAGCCGGTCCGCGACAACGGGACTACCACGCGGAAGAATGTCGTCCACCGCCCCGCTCCGAGCGTTGCCGCGGCCTCGAGCGGCTCGTCGCCCAGCGCCTCGAACGCGGTGCGGAGCGGCTGCACCATGAAGGGCAGCGAGTAGAGCACCGAAGCGATAACCAGCCCCTCGAACGAGAACGCCAGCGTCCGCGCCCCCCAGAGCGGCGCGAGCAGCCCGCCCGGTCCGTTCGGCCCGAACGCCAGCAGCAGGTAGAAGCCGAGCACCGTCGGCGGCAGCACCAGCGGCAGCGACACCACCGCGGCGATCGGCGCCTGCAGCGGCGAGCGGGTGCGGCAAAGCCACCAGGCGATCGGCGTGCCGACGGCGACGAGGATCAGCGTGACGATGAGCGCCAGCATCAGCGTCAGCCCGACGGGCTGCACGATCTCGCTGACATCAAGCATTGCAGTTCCTCACTGATCCGAGCCGGCCTCGTAGCCGTATTTCTCGATGATGGCGCGCGCGTCTTCGCCCTTCAAGAACTCGAGAAAGGCGGCAGCCGCCGGGTCGGCCTCGCCCGGTTTCAGCAACACCGCATCCTGGAGGATCGGGGTGTAGTCCTCGGCCGGTACGCGCCACACCGCTCGGCCCGGCTTGTCGATCACCTGGCTGAGGGCCACGA
The DNA here is from genome assembly GCF_035944845.1 of Devosia sp. Lineage (GTDB taxonomy): Bacteria > Pseudomonadota > Alphaproteobacteria > Rhizobiales > Devosiaceae > Devosia_A. Next base: position 1,084 of record NZ_DASZAW010000031.1, read on the forward strand.
AGCCGAGCTCGGCATTGCCTGAATCGATGAACTGCAGCGCCTGGCTGATATTCTCGCCGGTAACGATCTTGGGGGTAACGGCCTCGGTCAGCCCGAGCTTGTCCAGCGTCTCCATCGCCGCAGCGCCATAGGGCGCGGTCTTGGGGTCAGCCACCGACAGGTGCTGGAACCCGTTGGCCGTGAGCACCGCTACACCGTCAGTCAGATCGAGCGAGGGCGAATAGAGCACGACCTTGCCCACCGCATAGGTGAACACCGTGCCATCCACCGCAAACCCTTCCTTCACTGCCTGCGCCGGCCGCTTGTTGTCGGCCGAAAGGAACACCTCGAACGGCGCGCCCTGGCTGATCTGGGTGTAGAGCGCTCCCGTCGCGCCGAAGCTGAACGCTACGGTGTCGCTGGTCAGCCTGGTGAAGGCCGCGCCCAGCTCTTCGGCCGGCTTGGTGAAGTTGGCGGCCACCGCCGCGCTTACATCCGCAGCACGAGCCGGCGCGCCGGTCAACGCGAGCAGGCTGACGCCAAGCAGCAGGGAAATCCGACGCATGAGACCTCGATATGTCCGAATGGAAATATCGATTGTTGTGCCAATGCCGGCAGCGTGCAGCAAGCGTTATTTTTGTTTGGACATATCGGCTTGCAGCGCGCCAAGTGCCTCGACATCCCGGGCGATTGCCTTGCGAGTCGCTTCCTGCATGCCGCGATAGCGCTCCAGCACCTCGCGGCCCGCTGCGGTAAGCGAGGCTCCCTGCGCGTTGCCGCCGCGCGACGCCTCGATCAGCGGCGCCCCGAACCCCTCGTTCAACACCTGCACCAGCCCCCAGGCCCGCTTGTAGGACATCCCCATCCGCTTGGCGGCTTCGGAGATCGAGCCGGTCTCGGCGATCAGCTCCATCAGGTCGGCCCGCCCGGGCCCGATATAGAAGCTTTCGCTGAGCGTGATGCGAAGGTGCGAGAGGCCGATGGTCGGATTGGACTTCTTCACCGCACTCTCCGGCTCTGCCTTCTCCCCTTGAGGTCGCCGGACGAGGGCGGAGCCCTCGCCGGGAGGTGGCGACCCCGGGCTTGACCCGGGGGAGACGGATGAGGGGACGGATATCACCACTTCCCCTCACCCGCCCCGCTCCGCGGGGCACCCTCTCCCTCCTAGGGAGCGCGATAGCGCTACCGGGGGGAGAGGGACGAAAGTCTCAGCCCTTCAACCCCGCAGCTTCCCGCGCCAGCGTCTCGATCCGCTTCCAGTCCTTGTTGGCGATGGCGTCGGCCGGCATGATCCACGAGCCGCCGACGCAGATGACGTTGGGCAGCGCCAGGTATTCCCTCGCCTTGGCCATATCGATACCGCCGGTCGGGCAGAACGTGATGTCGGCCAGCGGGCTCGCATAGGCCTTCAACACCTTGACCCCGCCAAGCGCCTCGGCCGGGAAGAACTTAAGGAACGAGTAACCATGTTCGGACGCGGTCATCGCCTCGGTCGGCGTGCCGATACCGGGCAGCAGCGGGATCTTGTGCTCCTCGGCCGCCTCGAGCAGGCGTGGCGACGCGCCGGGGCTGACCATGAACTGGCAGCCGGCATCGACCGAATGGCCCATCTGCAGCGGCGAGCGCACCGTGCCCGAGCCGACCACGGCGCCCGAAACCTTGGCCATTTCCTCGATGATCTGCAGCGCATGCGGAGTACGCAACGTCACTTCCAGCACCGGCAGGCCGCCGGCGACCAGCGCTTCGGCCAGTGGCCGCGCCGCCGATACATCGTCCAGCACGATCACCGGGATCACCGGCGCAAGCGAGAGAGTCTGGCGAAGGGCGGCGGCGTCTTGCGGCATGGCGATCCTCGAGGGCTGTCGTTCGGCCCAGAGCGTTAGGCACTTGCTGCATGCCGATCAAGCCAAATCGCGACATTGAAATGCCGGCCAATCGACCTTAAGTGTCCCACCTGTCTGGAGGGACGGTCCGGTGCAGCTTATCAATGCTCTCACCCCGCTGGAGGAGGCTCGCGCCATCCTCGCGGAGAGTTTCGACCTCAAGTTCACCAAGGCGGTCGAACGCGTCACATCACGCGTCTACGAGCGGGTGAAAGACCGCATTCCCGAGATCGAATGGCCCTTCTATGCGCCGCTGATCCTGCAGATCAACCGGCTGAAAAAGGAGAAGGATGCGGTCATCCTGGCGCACAACTACCAGTCGCCGCAGATCTATCACGGCGTCGCCGATATCGTCGGCGACAGCCTGCAACTGGCCATCGAGGCCACCAAGGTCAAGCAGTCGATCATCGTGCAGTGCGGCGTGCACTTCATGGCTGAGACGTCGAAGCTCCTGAACCCCAAAAAGACCGTGCTGATCCCCGACAGCCGCGCCGGCTGCTCGCTCGCCTCCTCCATCACCCCGGAGGATGTCATCGCCATGCGCGCCCAGTATCCGGGCGTACCTGTCATCACCTACGTCAACACGTCGGCCGCGGTGAAAGCGGTGACCGACGTGTGCTGCACCTCGTCCAACGCCGCCGACATCGTCAACGGCGTCGCCGGCGACACGGTGATCATGATCCCCGACCAGTACCTGGCCCGCAACACCGCCAAGAAAACGCAGAAGAAGGTCATCACCTGGGCCGGCTCGTGTGAAGTGCACGAGACCTTCACCGCCGACGACATCGCCGAACTGCGCCACGCCTACCCGACGGCCAAGATCATCGCCCACCCCGAGTGCCCGCCCGAGGTGATCGACGCCGTGGATTTCGCCGGCTCGACCGCGGCAATGATCGACTATGTGAAGACCCAGAAGCCGCCCCGCGTGGTGATGGTCACCGAGTGCTCGATGTCGGACAACGTTGCCTCGGAGGCGACCGGGGTCGATTTCCTGCGCGGCTGCAACATCTGCCCGCACATGAAGCGCATCAACCTCGAGAACGTGCTGTGGTCGCTCCACACCATGACCGAGGAAGTAACGGTCGCCGAGGAACTGCTGGAGCCCGCGCGCGCCGCAGTGCAGCGGATGATCGATTTTTCCAAGAAGCGCGACTGATCGCGGCGCAGATAATCCGACTGCTGGTGCAGCAGTCGGATTTTCATGTGCGTGAATATCCAGTCAGTACGCAGCCCTTGCCCCTCCAAGCTCAATCAAATCAAGCGCGTGCCTGACTTTGAGGGTTGCGCGACTCCTATGCCGCGATAGATTTGCCGGATCGGGCCACGACTTCCCGGCCCGCAACCGAGGGGTAAAAGCGTCGTGCCACATTCCTTCAAGATCACCTCCGCCAAGGGCGGGCAGTTCGTTGCCAAATACGTCTACAATGCCGAGACCATTTTCTGGTCGGAGAACTATGCCGGCAAGGACAGCGCCAAAAACGCCATTGCCTCGCTGAAGAAGAACGCCGCCGGCGCTGCGGTGGTCGACACCGCCAAGGGCGAAACGGGCAAGGGCTATCGTTTCGAGCTCGCCGCCTCCAAGGACGGCCAGACCTTCGTGCGCTTCGTCGCCGCGAACGGCGAGACCATGGTCCGCACCGAGACCTACAAATCGCGCTCGAGCGCCAAAAACGCCATCGAATCGCTTAAGAAGCGCGCCGCAGACACTCCGGTGGTCGACGAGGCCTGATCCGGGCGTTCTCCCGGGGGAGACCGATGACCTTTACTGACAACGTCCTCAACGCCGACGGTGCCCTCATCGTCGGCGCTGGTCTTGCAGGCCTGTTCTGCGCGCTGAAGCTTGCCCCCCGCCCTGTCACCGTCATCTCCCCCGTGCCGCTCGGCAACGGCGCCTCGTCGGCCTGGGCGCAGGGCGGCGTCGCTGCCGCGGTCGGACCGGGCGATACCTCGCACGCCCACGCCGTCGACACCGAGATCGCCGGCGCCGGTATCGTCGATGAGGACGAAGCGGAATCGGTTACGGCCGAAGCCGCGGCCCGCATCGAGGATCTTGCCCGTTGGGGCACGCCATTCGATCGCGACGAACTCGGCCACTATGTGCTGAGCAAGGAGGCCGCCCATTCGCGCAACCGCGTGGTGCGCGTCGAAGGCGATCGCGCCGGCTATGCCATCATGCAGGCGATCATCGCCGAGGTGCGCAAGACCCCGTCGATCCGCATCGTCGAAGGGCTCACCGTCGTCGACCTCGCCCGCGCCGATGGCCGCATCATCGGCGTTTATGCGCGCAAGCTCGGGGATCGCTTTGCCGAGCCGGTGCTCGTCCGCGCCCGCGCCACTGTGCTCGCCGCCGGCGGGCTGGGCGGGCTGTTCGCCGTCACCACCAACCCCTCCGGCGTGCGCGGCCATGCCATGGGCATGGCGGCCCGCGCCGGCGCGTTGATCGCCGACCCCGAGTTCGTGCAGTTCCACCCCACCGCCATCGCCACCGGCGCCGACCCTGCCCCGCTCGCCACCGAAGCGCTGCGCGGCGAAGGCGCCATCCTCGTCAACGATCTCGGCGAGCGCTTCATGCCGGCGATCCATCCCGATGCCGAACTGGCGCCGCGCGATATCGTCGCCCGCGCCAATTACCGGCAGATCAAGGCGGGGCGGAAGGTCTTCCTCGATACCCGCGAAGCCATCGGCGCGCGCATCCTCACCGCCTTCCCGACCGTCGCCAAATACTGCACCGATTTCGGCATCGATCCGGTAACGCAGTTGATCCCGGTCACCCCGGCGGCGCACTACCACATGGGCGGCGTCAAGGTGGAAGCCAACGGCCGCACCTCGCTGCCCGGCCTCTGGGCCGCCGGCGAGTGCTCATCGACGGGCCTGCATGGGGCCAACCGGCTTGCCTCCAACTCGCTGCTCGAAGCGGTGGTCTATGGCGCCCGCATCGCGGCTGACATCTCCGGGCTCGAGCCGCTGCGCAACCCCCTCGCCCCCTTCCCCGGCATCGGCTGGGATGCGGTCGAGGGCGAGATGGTGGAAGAGCGGCTGCGCAACCATGTCTCGGTGAAGGAACTGCGCCGCACCATGACCGACCTCGTCGGCGTTGAGCGCAACGCCACCGATCTGCGCACGGCACTGCGCCGCATCGCCGAGATCGAAATGACCGCCCAGGGCGTCACCCGCTCGTTCCTCAACATGACCACGTCGGCAACGCTGGTCACCGCGGGCGCACTGCAGCGCGAGGAAAGCCGCGGCGGTCACTTCCGCACCGATTTCCCCGAGCCGCGGCCCGAATGGGAACATCACACCGAAATGACCCTGGAAGACGCCCTCGCCATCCGCGCCGGGGCGTGATGAATCGGTAACTGACGCCCCTGCCTACCAGCGGAATCAGCTAGCCTCGCTGCGGACCGCGAGGGGGCGTTCTCGATCATGGCTGAGATCATAGAGGCCCGGGGTGTCTCCAAGCGGTTCCGGCAGCACCGCCGGTTCCCCGGCTTCCTGGGTGCACTGAAAACGCTGGTGACCGCCGAGTACACCGAGGTCGAAGCGGTGAGCGACGTAAGCTTCGCCATCGCTCAGGGTGAGGCGGTGGGCTATCTCGGCCCCAACGGCGCCGGCAAATCGACGATGATCAAGATGATGACCGGCATTCTCGTGCCGTCAGCCGGCGACATCACCGTGCTCGGCCGCACCCCGCATCGCGAGCGCCAGGCCAATGCCCGGGAGATCGGCGTCGTCTTCGGCCAGCGCAGCCAGCTCTGGTGGGATCTGCCGGTGGTCGATTCGTTCGAACTGCACCGCGAGATCTATGCCATCCCGCGCCCGCGCTTCGATGCGAACCTGAAATCGCTGAGCCAGTTGCTCGAGCTCGAGTCCTTCCTCGAGCGCGCCGTGCGCCAGCTCAGCCTCGGCCAGCGCATGCGCGCCGAGATCGTCATGGCGCTGCTGCACGACCCGAAGATCCTGTTCCTCGACGAGCCGACCATCGGCCTCGATGTCGTCGCCAAGGACGCGGTGCGCAAGTTCCTGTCGCGGGTCAACCGCGAGCGCGGCACCACCATCATCCTCACCACCCACGACCTGCAGGATATCGAGGAAATCTGCCCGCGCCTGATTATGGTCGATCACAGCCGGCTGATCTTCGATGGCGAAACAGCCAAGCTCCGCAGTGCCCTCGGCTCGGCCCGCCGGCTGATGCTGGAATTTGCCTCCGACCCCGGTCCGCTCGAACTGAAAGCAGCGCGCCTCACCTCCGACGATGGCCTGCGCAAGCATTACCTCCTGGAGCGCGACGACATCTCGCTGGTGCAGGTGCTCGATGAGATCGGCGATACCACCCAGCTCAAGGACATCTCGGTCGAGGAGCCCAATATCGAGGAGGTGATCCGCACCTTCTACCAGCGCCGCAACGCCGAGTTGCCGGCCCGATGAGCATCTATTTCGCCTTCGCCCGCAGCGCCTTCATGACCCAGCTCGCCTATCGCAACGAAGTCTGGGCCAACATGATCGGCAAGCTGGTGCAGGTATTCGCCCGCGTCGCCATCTGGATCGCCATCTACGGCAGCACTGCCAGCATTGCCGGCGTCAGCCTGAAGCAGATGGTGACCTACGCGCTGCTTGGCGGTGCGGTGACCGGCGCCATTCGCTACGAATCGATCATCAGCGGCATCGGACAGGCGTTGCGTACCGGCGACGTTGCGGTGTGGCTGCTCAAACCCGCCAGTTTCCCGCTCTATGTGCTCGCCACCGAGCTCGGCCGAGCCGCCTTTCGCTTCGTCATCCTGGTAGTGCCGACAGTGGCGGTCGTTGCCGCGGTCTACGGCATGCTGCCTCCGGCGAGCCCGTTCCATGGCGTGATGTTCGTCGCTTATGGCTTGCTCGCCTACACCATCATCGCCCTGCTCTCGGCGTTGTTTGGCCTCGTCGCGTTCTGGCTCCTCACCTCGTTCTCGCTCGAATGGATGATGCAGGCGATCCTCAACCTGCTTTCCGGCCAGCTGATCCCGTTCTGGTTCTTCCCGGCCCAGGTCGCCGCGGTCGCAGCGCACCTGCCTTTCGCCTGGATCGTCTACTACCCCTCGGCCGTCTGGCTTGGCCGGCTCGATGCCACCGAAACCCTCGCCTATTTCGGCCTCGGCCTCGGCTGGGCGGCACTGCTGGCGGTCGGGGTGGCGCTGCTCTGGCGCATGGCGTCGACCCGCATCGTCGTGCAGGGCGGTTGAGATGCTCAGGACCCTCCGCATCCTGCCGCGCCTCGCGCTGATGTACTTCCGCTCGCAGATGGAATATCGCGGCGCCTTCTGGATCGATCGCATCGCCCAGGTCATCACCTATGCCAGCTCCTTCGCCGTAATCTGGATCCTCGCCGACCGCTTCGGTTCGATCGCCGGCTGGAACTGGTCGGAACTGGCGCTCTTGTTCTCGTTCCACCTGCTCGGCTATTCGCTCGGCGCCTGCATGAGCTTCACCCAGATGCGCCAGCTCGAGGAAGCGGTGCGGCTTGGGACCCTCGATACGCTGCTCACCAAGCCGATCAGCCCCTGGGCCTATATGGTGTTCTCCGGCCTCAACCCCGGCTACACCGGCCATGCCCTGCTGGGGATCGGCATGATGGCGTGGTCGCTCTCGATCGTCGCCGTGCCCTGGTCGATCGGCTGGGTCGCCTACTTCGTCGCTGCGCTGCTCAGCGCCGCCATGGTCACCGGCGCGACGCTGACCGTGATCGGCGCCACCGCGCTGATCTGGACCCGCTCCAACCACCTTTATTCGCTGTTCTTCGGCTTCTGGGAGCTGTCGCGTTACCCGCTCAACATCTTCCCCACCGCCATCCAGGCGACGATGCTGAGCTTCGTGCCGCTCGGCTTCATGGCCTCGGTACCGGTTGCGGTGCTGCTGGGGAAACCCGTGCCCATTCTTGGGGATTGGGCTGGCCCGGCGGCGCTGTTGGCCGGACCGTTCTTTGTCGCGCTCGCCATGTGGCACTGGCGCTATGCGCTCGATCGCTACCAGGGCGCCGGTGGCTGAGTGTAATCTGAGGGCCGCTGGCCTCGCGGCGAACTCGACCCCGCACCACCCACCGGCGTCATCCCCGCGAAGGCGGGGACCCAGGGGGATTTCTCAGCTTCAGCGGGGGTCGCAGCATCCCACTAGGTTCCCGCCTTCGCGGGAATGACGTCGGTGTGAGTTGAACCATGACGGCCCCACCCATCAGCGCGTCATGCCCTACCCCTTGGCCAGCACCGCGTCGACTTCGCCGCGGGTGGGCGGATGGCAGCCGACGAACTGGCAGTTGAGTCCCGCCGCCACCGCGCCGAAACGCAGCATTGTACTAAGCGCCGCATCATCCATCCCGCCGAGCTTGCCCGGCTTGAGGTTGCCCTGCTCGTTGAGCAGCGTCAGCACCGCCGCCATCAGTGTATCGCCCGCGCCCACCGTGTCGCCGAACGGCACCGCCGGGTAGACGCCCTGCTTCGTCGCACCGGATTTCGTGAACGCCCGGCTGCCCTCGTCGCCGAAGGTGACGATCACCAGTTCGCAGTTCGGCCGGCCGAGAAAATCGGCGGTGTACTTGTCGACCAGCATCTCGACCTCGGTGGAGGTCAGCTCGGTGGCGCGCACCGCGCGGTTCTGGTCCAGCGAAGCCACGTCCTCGATCGACACCTTCACCAGGTTGACGATGTCGAGAAAGCTCGAGAGCCGCCCCTTGTAGCCGGCAAAATCCGGCACCAGCGACGGCCGCACGTTCGGGTCCATGGTCAGCGTCGCGCCACGCCGCGCCGCTTCCCTGGCGACATCCAGCCAGATCGCCGCGTCCTCAGCCTCGATCGGGCAGAAGCCGCCGACCTGGAAGGCTTCGAGCTTGTCCGGCAATGCCGCGATCAGCCCTTCGCGGCTGAAGGCGCGATCGGCGTTGCGGTAAAAGCCGTACTGCGCGCTCTTTTTGGCGTCGAACGTCACCACCGCCAGCGTGGTGTAAGCGTCAACCCGCTCGGCGAGCAGCGGCTTCACCCCGGCTTCCGCCAGCGGTGCCAAGAGGTAGGTACCGAGCCCATCGGTGCTGATCGGGCAGAGAAATCCCGTATCGTTGCCGAGCTTCGAAAGCGCGATGGCGCAGTTGTAGGGCGAGCCGCCCTGGTGCGCCACAAGGCGGATCACCCCATCGGCCCCGACCGGCTCCGAGATCAGGTCGATCAGGCTTTCGCCACCCACTACGAACATCGGCAATTCCCCAAGCTGGATACGGGCATCGTTACAATGCCGCTGCGCAAAACTTCAAGCTCAGGAGGCGAGTGCGCCGGGGATGAAGGCGTCGCGGCGGAAATCCGACGGCGACATGCCGGCGATCTTGCGGAACGACTTGTTGAAGGCGCTGAGCGAACCGAAGCCGGATTCCATGGCGACACGCAGCACGTTGGCATCGTCGCGCAGCAGCAACGCCTGGGCGTAGCTCAGCCGCAACAGACTCACATACTCGTTGAGCGTCATGCCGGTTGAGCGCTTGAAGATGCTCATGGCGTATTTCGGGTGGAGGTTGGCCGCCCGCGCGATATCGACCGAGTCGATCTCGTGCAGGAAGTTCTCGGCGATGTAGTCGCACATCTTGCCGACATTGCGCGACGACTGCACTTCGGCGGTTTCCACCGTATGCCCCGCCGCCTTGCTGTTGCCCACCAGCTCGTAGGGTTCGAACCGCACCCGCTCGAGCCGCAGCAGCAGTTCGTCGACCGCATGCTGCGCCTTCACCGCGTCGCCGGAACGGGCATAGCGGTTCCAGCGCTCGAAATTATGCGCATCGGAATCGTCGGGGGTGCAAGTCAGCAGCGTCGTGCCCTGCATCAACCTGTGCGGCACATCCTCGGGCAGCCGCAGCCGGAAGAAATGCATCAGCGGCAGGTGCGCGCCGGCATAGATCGCGTCGTCGGAGAGATCGTACATCTGGTGCGGCAGCCCGCCCCAGAACAGCACCATGTGCCCCGCCGAGAGCGTCAGCTCGTGCGTGTGCATGCGGTAATGCACCGTACCGGCAACGATGAAGTTGACTTCCACCTGGGCGTGCCAGTGCGGCTTCAGCATCACCAGCGGGTGGTTGTGGAAGGTGGAAAGGATGGTCGGATGGGCTTCAACGCTGCTGGCGTTGGGCTGGTACACCGGCCGCTGCTCTACCTTACTTTCCGCCAAGTCGAGTTTCCCTTTGTCGCGGACATGCGCCTTTGGTCGCATATTCTAACCACGCTTGCCCAAGGTGAGCCAAATGAAAACGGGAGGAATATATGACCACCACCGCGTCGCGCTGGCGCCATGCGCTCGCCATTGCCGCAGCTGCCGGCGTCTCCGTGCTCACCATGACCGCGGCCATGGCCGTCGACGTCACGGTCTGGGCCTGGGACACCAATTTCAACGGCGCAGCCATGAAGGAAGCCGCCTCGCGCTATGCCCCGTCGCATCCGGATGTGAACATCAAGATCGACGACAGCATGCAGCAGGAGGATATCCGCCAGAAGCTGCAGACCCAGCTGCTCGCCGGCGACACCACTGGCCTGCCCGATATCGTGCTGATCCAGGACGACGTCGCGCAGAAGTACCTGCAGTCGTTCCCGGGCGCCTTCGCGCCGCTGTCCGACTCGATCGACATGACCGCCTTCGCGCCTTACAAGGTCGCGGCCGCCACCCATGAAGGCAAATCCTACTCGCTGCCCTTCGACTCCGGCGTCACGGGCCTGTTCTACCGCGCCGACTACCTCAAGGAAGCCGGCTACGAAGCCGACGCCCTCAAGGACCTGACCTGGGACAAGTTCATCCAGATCGGCAAGGACGTGAAGGCCAAGACCGGCCACAACCTGATCGCGCTCGACCTCAACGGCAGCGGCCTCATCCGCATCATGATGCAGTCGGCCGGTGTCTGGTACTTCAACGCCGACGGCAGCCTCAACATCGTCGACAACCAGCCGCTGAAGGCCGCGCTCGAGACCTACGCCAAGATCTGGCAGGCCGATATCGTCAAGCCCGCCTCCGGCTGGACCGAGTTCACCGGCGCCTTCACCTCCGGTGAAACCGCGGTCGCCCTCAACGGCGTGTGGATGACCGGCACCATCAAGTCGCAGCCCGACCAGGCCGGCAAGTGGGGCGTCGCGCCCATTCCGAAGCTCGAAGGCGTCGAAGGCGCCACCGGCTACTCCAACGAAGGCGGCTCGAGCTGGTACGTGCTGTCCTCGGGCGCCGGCAAGGACGCCGCCATCGACTTCCTCAAGTCCATCTGGGCGACCGATGTCGACTTCTACCAGAAGATCCTGATTGGCCAGGGCGCGTTCAGCACCTGGCTCCCGGCTTCGGCGGGCGATGCCTACAAGGCCTCGGACGATTTCTTCGGCGGCCAGCCGGTCTGGGCCAACTTCTCAGAGTGGCAGGCCAAGATCCCGAGCATCGACTACGGCATCTACACTGCCGAAGTGGACTCGGCCGTGGTGGCCCAGTTGCCGACCATCACCCAGGGTGGCAGCGTCGACGATGCGCTGAAGGCCATCAACGACCAGGCCAGCCAGCAGATGCAGTAACGGGTTCGGAGGCGGGCCACGGGCACCGCCTCCTCCTGCCATTGCCGGTCGCACCTCCTCGCCGGAGTGCGACCGGCAGCTGTTCTGAAGTCGCCTGTCCGGGGAGTTGGCATGGCAAACACAAGACTTGGCCGAACCGAGCACATCGCCGGCTGGACGTTCATCGCGCCCGCCCTCGTGCTGCTCGGCGTCTTCATGCTCTATCCGATCCTCTGGTCACTCTGGATGAGCTTCCAGGTCGGCAAGGGGATGAACTTCAATTTCGGCGGTTTCGCCAACATCGTGCGCCTGACCAAGGACCCGGTGTTCATCCGCGCGCTCGTCAACACCCTGACGTTCCTGGTCGTCCAGGTCCCGATCATGATCGGCCTGGCGCTCTTGGCGGCAGTGGCGCTGAACGATCCCAAGCTTCGCTTCCGCGGCTTCTTTCGCACGGCGATCTTTCTGCCCTGCGTTACCTCGCTGATCGCCTACTCGACCCTGTTCAAGTCGATGTTCGCCACCGACGGCGTCGTCAACAACATGCTGATGGCGGTCTGGATCATCGAGGAGCCGATCCACTGGCTGCAGGATCCGTTCTGGGCCAAGGTCCTGATCATCATCGCCATCACCTGGCGCTGGACCGGCTACAACATGGTGTTCTACCTGGCGGCGCTGCAGAACGTCGACCGCTCGATCTATGAGGCGGCCCGCATCGATGGCGCCTCGGGCTGGCACCAGTTCTGGTACATCACCGTCCCCATGCTTAAGCCGGTGATCCTGTTCACCACCATCATTTCGACCATCGGCACGCTGCAGCTGTTCGACGAGGTCAACAACATCACCCAGGGCGGTCCGTCGGATTCGACGCTGACCCTGTCGCTCTACATCTACAACCTGACCTTCAAGTTCATGCCCAGCTTCGGCTACTCGGCGACCGTCTCCTGGGTCATCGTGCTGCTCGTCGCCGTCCTGAGCTTCCTGCAGTTCGTCGTCGCACGGGATCGCAGCAAATGACCGACCAGGCCCTTCCCCTCGCCACACCGCAGGTTGAACGCCGCACGCGGCTATTCAACCTGCCGCACCTCGTCGGCCGCACCATCACCTACCTGCTGCTGAGCCTTGCGGCCTTCGTCTCGATCTTTCCGTTCTTCTGGATGATCGTGGGGGCAACCAACCGCTCGGTCGATATCGGCATCGGCAAGGCGACGTTCGGCGATCAGTTGTTCGTCAACGCGGCGAATTTCTTCGCGACCGTCGATGCCCCCCGCATCTTCTGGAACTCGGCCTTCATCGCGCTGGTCGGCACCGTGCTGACGCTCGCCATTTCCTCGCTGGCCGGCTACGGCTTCGAGATGTTCCGATCGAAGTTCCGCGAGCGCATCTTCGCATTGATGCTGCTGCTACTGTCGATTCCGTTCGCGGCGCTGATGGTGCCGCTGTTCGTGATGATCTCGTCGTTCAAGCTGGTCGGCACCGTCGCCGCCGTGGTGCTGCCCGGCATCGCCTCGATCTTCATCATCTTCTACTTCCGCCAGGCGACCAAGGCGTTCCCGGGCGAACTGCGCGATGCGGCGCGGGTGGATGGGCTCAACGAGTGGCAGATCTTTTTCTACATCTACCTGCCCACCATGCGCTCAACCTATGCGGCGGCGATCATCATCGTGTTCATGGCCAACTGGAACAACTACCTGTGGCCGCTGATCGTGCTCAACAAGCCCGAGCAGAAGACTGCGACGCTCGTCATCTCGTCGCTGACCTCGTCCTATACGCCCGATTTCGGGATGATCCTGTTCGGGACCATCCTCGCCACGCTGCCCACCCTCGTCATCTTCTTCCTGCTGCAGCGCCGCTTCGTCGAAGGCATGCTGGGCGCAGTGAAATAGACCAACCGCCAATTGCCCCAACGGCAGGAATCGCTGCCGTTGGGCCCGATTTCTTGAGGAGAGTATCATGACCATTCAGGCCCCCATCCGCTGGGGGATCATCGGCCCGGGCGCCATCGCCAAGGACTTTCGCCGTGGCGTGCTGGACAGCAAACTCGGCAAGCTCGAGGCCATCGCCACCCGCAATCCGGGCAAGGCGAGCCTCAAGGAGGATTTCCCCGAGGCGCGCATCCTCGACGGTTATGACGCGATCCTCGCCGATCCGAACGTCGACGCGATCTACATTGCCACTCCGCATACCGGCCATGCCGAATGGGCGATCAAGGCCGCCGAAGCCGGCAAGCACGTGCTGATCGAAAAACCGATGGCGCTGAGCGCCTTCGAGGTCGACGCGATCATCCATGCGCACAAGAAGGCCGGCACCTTCGCCGGTGAGGCCTTCATGTACCGGCTGCACCCGCAGACCCAGAAGCTGTGGGAGCTGATCAACTCCGGCACCATCGGCGAAGTCCGCTTCGTCACCGCCAGCTTCGGCTTCCAGATGGGCCGCTTCATCCCCGAACACCGGCTGTTCGCCTCCGAGCTTGCCGGTGGCGGCATCCTCGATGTCGGCGGCTATCCGGTGTCCTTCGCCCGCTTCGTCGCCGGCGCCGCGGCCGGCAAGCCGTTCCTCGACCCGGTCAAAGTGGTGGGCTCGGCGAGCCTCAATGCCGAAGGCACCGATAACCTTGCCGCCGCGGTCCTGCTGTTCGAGAACGGCATCACTGCCCAGGTGAGCTGCGCCATCATGGCCAACCTCGAAAATGTCGGCCGCATCATCGGCTCGGAGGGCACCATCGAGGTGCCGGCCTTCTGGTTCGCCAATGGCGACCGCGCCGGCGGCGACGGCAAGATCGACATTATCCGCAAGGACGGCAGCCGCGAGACGGTGAGCGTCGGCAAGCAGCGCCACCTCTATTCGTTCGAAGCCGATGCCGTGGCCGAGGCCATCCTTGCCGGCCGGCAGGAATTCTCGGCGCCCGGCATGAGCTGGGCCGACAGCCTCGGCAATGCCCGGGTGCTCGACAAGTGGCGCTCCGATGCCGGCATCGAGTACTCGGTCGAAAAGTCGGTGAAGCGGATCAACACCCTCACCGGGCGGCCGCTGAAATCCGACGGGGCCGTCATCCCCAAGCGCTCCATTCCGGGCGTGCAGAAGCCGGCTTCGGCCGCAGCGCTCGGCTTTGAGGATTTCCGCACCTTCTCATCGGGCGCCATTCTCCTCGATGCCTTCTGGGAGAAGGGCGGCAATATCTTCGACACCGCCTTCATCTATGCCGGCGGCTATACGGAAAAGCTGTTCGGCGAGTGGCAGAAGTCGCGCGGCGTGCGCGAACAGGCCGTGGTGATCGGCAAGGGCGCCCATAGCCCGCTGGTCTACCCGGACGTCATCGCGAAGCAGCTGACCCAGTCACTCGATCGACTGCAGACCGACTATGTCGATGTCTACTTCATGCACCGCGACAACCTCGACGTTCCGGTCGGCGAATTCGTCGACGCCATGGATGCCGAAGTCAAGAAGGGCCGCATCCGCGGGCCGTTTGGTGGTTCCAACTGGACCCGCGAGCGCTTCGACGAGGCCATCGCCTATGCCGACAAGCACGGCAAGCAGCGGCCGGGGGCGCTTTCCAACAACTTCGCCCTTGCCGAGATGCTCGACCCGATCTGGGCCGGCTGCGTCACCTCTTCGACATCGGAATGGAAGCAGTGGCTGAAGGATCGGCAGGTCCCGAACTTCTCCTGGTCGAGCCAGGCCCGCGGCTTCTTCACCGACCGCGCCGGCCGCGACAAGCGCGACAACGAGGAAATGGTCCGCGTCTGGTACAACGAGCAGAACTTCGTCCGCCGCGACCGGGCGATCGAGCTGGCCAACAAGCTCGGCAAGAACCCGATCCACGTGGCGCTCGCCTATGTGCTGGCCCAGGACTTCCCGTCCATCCCGCTGATCGGGCCGCGGACCCTCCACGAACTCGACGACAGCATGAACGCCTTCGATATCAAGCTGACGCCGGAACAGGTGCAGTGGCTGGAGGGGTAGCCGCCCAAACGCTTACACAACGCGATGTCATCCCGGCTCAGGCCGGGATCCATCCTGAGATAGTCCGGCTCTTGCGCAGAACTGCCCCACCTCAGGATGGGCCCCGGCCTTCGCCGGGGCGACACCGTGGGTTGGGAGCCGAAGTGCCCTAGTCCCCCGCCTTCACAAACCGCTCCCGCCACCACGCGGTCCAGCGCTGCTCCAGCGCCGCGAACGCCGCGTCCGAAAGCCCGAACGTCGTCAGCAGAGCGGTTCCACCACCGTTCGGCCCGGCGTTCGGCGCCGGCTGGTCGGTGATCACCATCAGCCCATCGCCCCAGCCGTCGACGCTCATCGCCACCTGCCGGTCCGAGTTGTGCCAGATCGTACCGGCAACGGTCTCGCCGACCGGCAGCTCGAACGATGCCTCGCTGCCCCCTTCAGCGCCCCAAAGCATCTCGAGCCCCAGCGCCGCGACCGGCAATGCGCCGGGAGTCTCCAGCTTGCCCGACAGGAACAGCGTCCGTCGCTGCGCCCCCGGATGCCGCTCGAGCAGGAACCGCATCTGCTGAAAGAAGGTAATCCAGCCTTCCCAGATATCCTCGTAGAAGGCGCTCCAATCGCCCGCCACCGGGCCGCTTCGCACCACGCGCAGCACCGTTCCCTCAGGCGTTGTCCGCAGTTCCACCCGGTCGGCGACGCCCTCGTACTCACCGAAGGAAATGACCTTGGTGGCCTCGTCCGCCTCGGCGTGGTCGATGAAGATGTACTTGATCTCGTCGCGCAGCGTATCGGCATCCCAGCCAAACCAGTTGAGCATCTGCTCGGGGTCGCGCATCGCCGCCCACACCGTCTCGATTGGCGCTGCAATCGTCATCTCGACGATAACCCGATCCTGCTTCTCGATCATCTTCAACTCCCTCAATTGACTGTACCGGTAGACTGGCCCCTGATCGCCGGATGCCCGCCGATCAGCAGGCGGTAGCGTCGCCCCTCGCCTTGCGGGGCGAACTCGCCGGCCAGCCCGGCGACCATGGCCGTCAGGCGTTCGGCAAATGCCTCGACATCCTGCGGCGCGGCAAAACCGACATCGGCCTCGATGGAGAAGGTGAGCAGCCGCGTACCCTCTTCCGCGGCAGCGGCCTGCATCCGCGTTACCTCGCGCACCGTCTCGACCGAACGCGCCACCAGGTGCTCGGCGGCAAAACGATCCTGCTTCTCCACAGCCGGCGGTGCGCCCAGGATCGCCGGATCGACCACGAAAGAGCCTGCCGTCGCGACGAACAGCCGCTCGATGAACCCTCGCCGCTGCCGCTCGCCCACCTGCGTCACCAGCCCGGCCTTTTCCAGTGCGTGCAGATGGTAGCCCACCTTCTGCCGCGGCAACTCGAGCGCCGCTGCCAGCGTCGCAGCAGAACCCGGCTGGCGCAGCAGCGTCAGCATCCTCAGGCGCAGCGGCGTCATCGCCTGCCGCGCCTTCTCCACATTCTCGATCAACGCCGGAACGGTGCTTTCCATGTGGCCAACCTGTATTAGACGAATTATTTTGTCAATTGGCGGCGTTGACGGAGCGGCACGACGCGTGTTCCTTGCAACGAAGACAAAAACTGCTCGCGCACGAACGCGAGACGCATCGGGAAACTGGGAGGACGGGTGCAGGTTCTGGTCGGATATGTCCGGGCGGTCAGCGCGATCAATCGCTGGCTGGGCCTGACGTTGAGTTGGCTGTCGCTGGCCGTGGTGCTGGTGTGCTTCACGGTGGTTGTGCAACGCTACCTGTTCCACACCACGCAGCTATGGATGCAGGACCTCTATGTCTGGCTCTCCGGCGCGATGTTCACCGGCGTCGCCGGGTTCGCGCTGCTGCGTGATGACCATGTGCGCGTCGACATTTTCTACCGGGCATGGTCGACGCGCGGCAAGGCGATCGCCGACCTGATCGGCGTGGCGCTCTTCCTCATCCCCTATGTGCTTGTCGTCGGCCTCTATGCCTGGCCCTTCGTTATGCGTTCCTGGCGCATCTACGAGGGTTCGGCCAATGTCGGCGGCATGCCGGGGCTGTTCATCCTCAAGTCCTTCATCATCGTGTTCGTCGTCGTCGTGGGGCTGCAGGGCCTCGCCATGGCCTGTCGTTCCATCCTTGTGCTGACCGGTCGCGAAGGCCTGTTGCCCGAACACCTGCGCTATCGCGACGAGTCTGCCCAATGAGTTCAGTGCTGCTTGGCGAGATCCTCGCCGCCACCATGTTCCTGGGCGTCATCGGCGTCCTGCTGCTCGGCTTCCCGGTCGCCTTCTCGCTCGCGGGCACCGCCCTGCTTTTCGGCACTGTGGGGATGTTTCTCGGGATCTTCGATCCCTCGAATTTCGGCTCGCTCGCCAACCGCTATATCGGCACCATGTCGAACGAAGTGCTGGTTGCGGTGCCGCTCTTCGTCTTCATGGGCGTGATGCTGGAGCGCACCGGCATCGCCGAGGCGCTGCTCACGACCATGGGCAAGCTGTTCGGCAATCTGCGCGGCGGCCTCGGCATCTCGGTGGTCCTCGTGGGCGCACTGCTCGCGGCATCGACCGGCGTCGTCGGCGCCACCGTCGTGACCATGGGGCTGATCTCGTTGCCCGCCATGCTGCGCGCCGGCTATGACCCCAAGCTCGCCTCAGGCGTCATCTGTGCCTCCGGCACCCTGGGGCAGATCATCCCGCCCTCGACCGTGCTGATCTTCATGGGCGACATGCTGGGCGGCATCAACGCCCAGGTACAGATGGCCAAGGGCAACTTCGCGCCGGAACCCGTATCGGTCGGCGCGCTGTTCGCCGGGGCGTTCATTCCCGGACTGCTGCTGGTCGCGCTCTACATCGGCTGGATGATCTTCAAGGCCGTCACCGACCCCAAGTCCTGCCCGGCAACGCCCGTTCCGGCCGAGGAAAAGCAACATCTGTGGCGCGAAATTCTCGTGGCGCTGGTGCCCGCCCTGGGGCTCATCGTTGCCGTTCTGGGCTCGATCCTGGCCGGCATCGCCACGCCGACCGAAGCCGCATCGGTCGGCTCGGTTGGCGCCATGGCGCTCGCTGCGGTAAAGCGCCGTTTCACCTTTACCGTACTCAAGCAGGCCGTCGTCGCCACCGCCACCATGACCTCGATGATCTTCATCATCCTGTTCGGCGCGGCGGTGTTCTCGATCGTCTTCCGGCTGATGGGCGGCGACAACCTCGTGCATGCGTTTCTCTCGAACATGCCTGGGGGCGCCATCGGCGCGACCATCATCGTCGTGCTGATCATGTTCGTGCTCGGATTCATCCTCGATACCTTCGAGATCATCTTCATCGTCATCCCGATCACCGCGCCGATCCTGCTGACGCTCGGTGTGGATCCCATCTGGCTGGGTGTCGCCGTGGGCATGACGCTGCAGACCAGCTTCCTCACGCCGCCGTTCGGCTTCTCGCTGTTCTATCTGCGCGGCGTCGCCCCCTCCCGCGTCACCACGATGATGATCTATCGCGGGGTCGCACCGTTCGTTCTGCTGCAGCTGGTGGCAATCGGCACGCTGTTTGTGTGGCCGGAACTCGCCACCTGGCTGCCGCGGCTGCTGTACCACTGAGAACGACAACGGCCCGGGGGCGAACCCCGGGCCGTCAGGTCTCGCTCGAAGCTCGCTCAGCTGAACGTGAAGTACTTCTGGCGTGCCGCAAGGAACGGCATGTCGGTGCCCTCGGTGCGGGTCCGCAGCAGGTTGAACGCCGATACGTAGCTCTCGGCCACCTTCTTGGTCAGCGCGTCTCCATTGCTGCGGATGTCCGCGATGATCTCGGACGCGGCCTTGGCGCCGGCTTCGAGAATCTCTTCCGGGAACTGCCTGACCTGCACACCGTGCTCGCTCACCAGCGCCTGCAGCGCCCGCGGATCGTTGGCGTACATGTCAGAGGCAACATCATCGTAGGCCGCCTGGGTGACGCCCTTGACGATGGCCTGCAGATCCTCAGGAAGCGCCTGGAACTTGGCTTTCGAAACCACCAGTTCCGTGGCAAGGCCGGGTTCGACGAAGCTCGGGAAGTAGTAGTTCTTGGCGATCTGGTAGAAGCCGAGCGCCAGATCGTTATAGGGGCCGACAAACTCCGCGGCATCGAGCGTGCCCGATTGCAGCGCTGCGAAGATCTCGCCTGCCGCCATATTGGTTACCGCGGCGCCCAGCTTGGCCCAGGTCTGGCCGCCCAGACCCGGGGTGCGGAAGCGCAGTCCCTGGATATCGGCGACACCGGTCAGTTCGTTCTTGAACCAGCCGCCGGCCTGCGTGCCGGTATCCCCGCTGAGGAACCCCTGCACGCCGAACTGATCGTAGATTTCGTCCCAGATTTCCTGGCCGCCAAGAAACCGCACCCAGGCTGTGAGTTCGCGACTGGTCATGCCATAGGGCACGCCGGTGTAAAAGCTCAGGCCCTGGCTCTTGTTCTGCC
Organism: Devosia sp.; assembly: GCF_035944845.1. Taxonomy (GTDB): domain Bacteria; phylum Pseudomonadota; class Alphaproteobacteria; order Rhizobiales; family Devosiaceae; genus Devosia_A. The sequence goes on from NZ_DASZAW010000031.1 coordinate 20,861, forward strand.
AGTAATAGGCCGCGCCGTGGCTCATCTCGGCCGATCCATCGATGACCGCATCGAGCGATTGCAGTGGCGGCACCATTTCACCAGCCGCGAACACCTGCACCGTGAGCCGACCGCCGGAAGCCGCAGTGATCCGATCCGCCAGGTTTTGCGCGCCAACGCCAAGGCCCGGAAAGTTCTTGGGCCAGGTCGTCACCATTCGCCAGGTGATGTTGCCCTGCGCAATCGCCGGCGCGGCGAGCGTCGTGGCGGCGGCCACGCTTGCGGTCATTGCAGTGGCCGACTTGAAGAATTCACGCCTTTTCATATGGATAGTCCTCCTCTTGGCTTGTTGCCCGGCCATCTCTTTCCGGCCTTACCGGCTAGATGAACAGGCAGCGGCGGAACTGTCCACCGGCCGCTCGGATGAAATCCGAAGAAAAATCACTGGCGTCGGGAATAAACCCTTCGCCGTGGTGTTGGAGACAGTGAGGCGCGGCCCAATGCCCGCGCCGCCAAGCCCAACGGAGGGACATCATGAAACTTGCAGTCACGCTCGGCGCAGCCGCGCTCGCCCTGTTCGCCACCGCAGCCATTGCCGAGGACTATGTCGGCGGCGCCATCAAGACCATGGAGATCGGCGGCAAGCAGGTGCTGGTGGGCGCCAACGACATGACGCTCTACACCTTCGATAAGGACGCCGTCGGCGTCACCAACTGCTATGACAAATGCGCCGAGAACTGGCCGCCGCTGATCGCCGATGCCGGCGCGGCACCGGAGGGCGACTTCACCTTGGTCGACCGCACCGACGGTTCCAAGATGTGGGCCTACAAGGGCTGGCCGCTCTACTTCTGGGTAAAGGACGAAAAGCCCGGCGACACCACCGGCGACATGGTCGGCGAGGTCTGGCACACTGCCGTCGAGCAGTAAGCCGGCAGTAGCCACATGGACTTCCTGGATGAGATCGAGGCGACGGTACCGGCGCTGCGCCGCTATGCGCGTGCGCTGACGCGCAATGCCGACCGCGCCGACGATCTCGTCCAGGATTGTCTCGAACGAGCCATCCGCAAGCGCAGCCTGTTCACCCCAACCGGGCCGCTGCAGGCCTGGCTGTTCCGCATCCTCATCAACCTCTGGCGCAACGACCTTCGCTTCGAGCGCCGTCGTGGAGATCACCTTCCCATCGACAGCCTTGTCTCCGAACCGTCGGTCGCGGCGCCTCAGCCGGGCCGTATCGCCCTCGCCGAAATGTCCCGCGCCATCGACCGCTTGCCCGACGACCAGCGCGAGGCGCTGCTGCTGGTCGTGATCGAGGGCACGAGCTACCAGGATGCCGCCGACATTCTCGGCATCCCCGCCGGCACGCTGATGTCGCGCCTCGGGCGCGCCCGTGCAGCGCTCCGTACGTTGACCGGCAGTGGCGAGGAACCCAGATTGAGGTCCGTCAAATGACCAACCTCGCGCCGATCTCGGAAACCGACCTCCACGCCTATGTCGACGGCCAGCTGCCGCCGGAACGGGCCGCGGAAGTGGAGGCCTGGCTCGCCACTCACCCCGACAAGGCGGCAGAACTGGCCGGCTGGCAGCGCCAGAACGAGGCGCTGACCGCGCTGTTCGGCAGCACCGCCGACGAAACCGTGCCATCCCGCCTCGACCCGCGCCTAATTGCACGCTCGCCGGCCGCCAATCGCAGCGTCGGCTGGGCGCAGGCCGCTGCCGCTGCCGTGGTAACGCTGGTGCTGGGCGGCGCTCTCGGCTGGGCCGGGCGTGATTACTTCAGCCCGCCGCCGCGGCAGGAGCTGATCGCCTCGGCGGTCACTGCGCATGCGCTCTACGTCAAGGAAAAGCGCCACGCCGTGGAAGTCGCCGCCAGCGACAAGGACCATCTGGTCTCGTGGCTGTCCAACCGCGTCGAGCGTCCGATCAACCCGCCCGACCTTGCCGCCGACGGCTTCACCCTGGTGGGCGGTCGTCTGCTGCCCGGTTACGGCACGGAGCCCGCCGGCCCCGCCGCCCAGCTGATGTACGAAAACGCCGCCCAGGAACGGGTCACCGTCTACATCACCGCTGCCCTGCCCGACCGCCGCGCCGATAAGGAGTTCACGGCGCGCAACAATCTCGATGCCTTCTACTGGGCCAACGACAAGATTACCTGCACCGTGGTCGGCGACCTGCCCGAGGCGCAGATGCAGGCGGTGGCCAAGAAAGTCTACCAGCAGCTCACCTGGCGCCCGGACGGCACGCCGGGGGGCAATTGGGGCGTCTGATGTGCCGGTGCTTGCGCCAGCGCGCGCCCTCGCATAGGTTCGCGTCCATGTTCGCGCTTTTGAACATTGCTGCATCCACCGTTCCGGCCGCGCCCTGTGGCGCCGGTCGTCGAGGTATGGGCGTCTTCGGCTAGACGCGGGGGTTCGGCATGCGCCGTCTCCGCCCACCGGAGACGTAAAGCCCGAACCAAATCCCCATACCGATGGAACGAGAGAGCAACATGCTTTCCCTTTATGACGCCAACGGGCTCGTCCACTGGACCGAGCGCGAAATCCGCCTGCGCGACAGCGCCATCTCCTACATCTCCGCCGAGGTCACGCTCCTCCTGCGCTCGATCAACCCGGCCTGGGATATCCGCCGCGTCGAGGCACCGATCCTGACGCCGCGCGAGCTGATCTCATCGGCTTATGGTGCGGACGATATCTACGTGCAGCAGCGTGGCTCCGACACCGAACGCGAGCTGGTGCTCAGGCCCGAAACCACCCCCTCGACCTATGTCTACATGACGCACCAGCTCAGCTCTCATGCCCGAACGCGGCTGCCGTTCTGCGTCTGGCAGGCCGGCAAGTCGTTCCGGCGCGAGCAGGACCAATCGACCCGGCACGTCCGGCTCAAGGAGTTCTGGCAGCTGGAGTTCCAGTGCGCCTATGCCGCCGACACCGCCAACGACTACCACACGGCTGTGCTCGAGCCGGTGCGCCGGATGATCGCCGCGGTCACCCGGCTGCCGACCCGCATCGTGGCGTCCGACCGGCTGCCGCCCTATTCCGAGGTCACCATGGATATCGAGGTCGACAACGGCGACAAGTGGATGGAGGTCGCCTCGATCTCGCGCCGCACCGATTTCCCACAGAGGGCCGTGGTCACCGGCAAGGGCGGGACGCGCGAAATCGACGTGCTGGTGGTCGAGATCGCCATCGGGCTCGACCGCTGCATCTACAACTGGGCGATCGCCGACGAGCGCGAGGCGGCTTTGACTGCCTGAGACGGGTGGGGCTTCTGCTCCCCTCCCCCTGAGGGGCTACTAGATTCACACATTGAGGTGTGCGGCGAGGGTTTGGACGGCGCGCTTGGCGGTTTGGATTTCGAGCCAGCCCTGAAGCATGACGACGGGGCCGGGTTTTCCGTAGTATCCGGTCCATCCCCCGAGGC
>NZ_DASZAW010000032.1:0-10566 GCF_035944845.1 Devosia sp.
ACCATTAGTTCTTCCTTGTTCAACGGTTGGCGAGGGCCTAGAGAGCGGCAGCAAAAGGCCGGGCCGAACGCGCTAATCTGATGTATCGGTGCCGCCGATACCCTAATTCCGCGAAAACCGCCAGTCCCGAGCCGAAAGACGTCGCCGTGCCCGCTTCCCCTCCAGTCCCGCCGATCTCGCCGTGGTGGACGCCCTCGGTGCATGCCGACCGGCGCCCGGCGCTCCTGGCGCGCAACCGGATCGAGCTCGCAGTGCGCCGCTATCTCAGCGAGCAGGACTTCCTGATGGTCGACCCGCCGGGCCTGCAGCGCAGCCCCGGCAACGAAACCCATCTCCATGCCTTTGCCACCACGGCGATCGGCAATGACGGGCTGGGGGAGACGCTCTATCTCCACACCTCGCCGGAATTCTCGATGAAGAAGCTGCTGGCAGCAGGCGAGCGTCGGATCGCCAGCCTCGGGCATGTCTGGCGCAACCGCGAGCGCAGTGCCTTGCATCACCCCGAGTTCACCATGCTCGAGTGGTATCGGGCGGGAGAATCGTATGACGCGGTGATTGCCGATTGCGTAGCACTGTTGCGACTTGCAGCTGAGACCATTGGCGTGCCGATGCTGCGGTTCAGGGGACGGGAGTGCGACCCGTTCGCCGAGCCGGAGCGGTTGGGCGTGGTCGAGGCGTTCAGCCGGTACGCCGGGGTCGAGCTGTTCGCGACAATGAATGCTGGGGGCGAAACCGACGCCGATGCCCTCGCGGCCGAGATGCGCCGGGTCGGGCTCGACGTACCGAGGGAGTACACCTGGTCGTATCTGTTCAGCCGGGTGCTGGTGGAAAAGGTCGAGCCCAAGCTCGGGCTCGGGCGGGTGACGGTGCTCGATCGTTATCCGGCGGCCGAGGCTGCATTGGCTCGGCGCACCGCCGACGACCGGCGGCTGGCGGAGCGATTCGAACTCTACGCGTGTGGGGTGGAACTGGCCAATGGCTTTGGCGAGCTCACCGATGCCCCCGAGCAACGCCGCCGCTTTGCCGCCGAGATGGACGAGAAGCAGCGGCTCTATGGCGAAACCTATCCGCTGGATGAGGAACTGCTGGCGGCGCTGCCGCTGATGGATGAGACCAGCGGCGTGGCGCTCGGCTTCGACCGGCTGGTGATGCTGGCGGTCGGGGCCCGGCGCATCGAAGATGTGCTGTGGGTGCCGGTGGTCGGAGGCGACAGATGAAACAGGATCGGGCGATCCGGACGGCCAGGGACCTGGTTTCGGCGGGGCTGCTGGCAGGCGAGCGGCTCGATGAAGCCGAGGCGGTGGGGAAGCGCTATGCCATTGCGGTGACCCCGACGGTTGCCGGATTGATCGACCGCAACGATCCGGACGATCCGATCGCGCGGCAGTTCGTGCCCGATCTCGCCGAGCTCAGCACCACGCCGGAGGAACGGGCCGACCCGATCGGCGACCTCTCGCATTCGCCCCTCGAAGGAATCGTGCATCGCTATCCGGATCGGGTGCTGCTGAAGGCCGTGCATGTCTGCCCGGTTTATTGCCGGTTCTGCTTCCGCCGCGAGATGGTGGGGCCGGAAGGGCTCGGGACGCTGGCGCCCGAGGCGATGGATGCCGCCATCGGCTATATCGCCGACCATCCCGAGATCTGGGAGGTGATCCTCACCGGCGGCGATCCGCTGGTGCTGTCGGCGCGCCGGCTCGAAGAGATGATGATCCGGCTCAGGGACATCGCGCACGTCAGGATCGTGCGCTTCCATAGCCGGGTGCCGGTGGTGGAACCGGAGCGGGTCGACGACAAGCTGATCGCGGCGCTCAAAGCCAGCGGCAAGACCACCTATGTGGCGCTGCATGCCAACCACCCCCGCGAGCTGACCGCGGCGGCGCGGGCCGCAGCGGGGCGGCTGGTCGATGCGGGCGTGGTGATGCTCAGCCAGTCGGTGCTGCTCCGCGGCATCAACGATGATCCGGACATTCTGGCCGAACTGATGCGGGGCTTCGTCGAAATGCGGGTCAAACCCTATTACCTGCACCACCCGGACCTGGCCCCGGGCACGGCGCATTTCCGGCTGTCGATCGCCGAGGGGCAGGCGCTGGTCAAAGGCCTGCGCGGCCGGGTGTCGGGGCTCTGCCAGCCGACCTATGTGCTCGATATCCCAGGCGGCTACGGCAAGGCGCCGATCGCGGCCAGCAATGTCGAGCCGACGGGTGATGGCAGCTACGCAGTATCGGACTGGCAGGGCGGCGTGCATGCCTATCCGCCGGCCGGGAGTTATGAGACGCCATGAACACGAACTGGCAGTTCCCCTGGCCCGAGGACCGCATCGCGCACTACACCGCCTATCGCGTCGCCGAGCCGCCGGCGATCGACGGTCGGCTCGATGAGGCGGCCTGGGGGCTGGCGCCGCGTTCGCCGCGCTTTGTCGACCTGATCAGCGGCAAGCCCACGGTGCACGATACGCGCGCCGCGGTGCTGTGGGACGATACGCATCTTTATGTCGGGTTCTGGGTGGAGGAGCCGTTCGTCGAGGCCAGGCTCATCGAGCGCGATGCGCTGATCTGGAGCGAGAACGACGTCGAACTGTTCGTCGCCGGCGCCGATGCCTATTACGAACTCGAACTCAACGCGCTGGGGACGATCTACGAGGCCTTCTTCGTCTGGGACGATGCCCATGATCGCGCCGGCTTCAGCAAGGCGCCGGAGTTCTCGCGCAGCGCGCCGGGGGCGAAGCCCTGGAACGGAGTAGGGTTCGACAAGCACCCCAGGGGGACGCGGCTTGGGCTGTTCAACTGGGACATGCCGGGGCTGAGGGCCGCGGCCTCGATCGACGGGACGCTCAACGACAATACCGATCGCGATCGCGGCTGGACCGCGGAGATCGCCATTCCCTGGGCCAGCATGGGCCCGCTCGCCACCGACGGCCGCGCCCTGCCGCCGCGCGATGGCGACACCTGGCGGATGGATTTTTCACGCTTCAACACCTATCGGGCGGCCAAACCGGCCGAGGATTCCGGCGGCTGGGCGTGGAGCCCACACGGGGTGTGGGATTCGCACGTGCCCGAGCTGTTCCCGTATGTGCATTTTTCGACGGATGTGGTGGGCGGGAAGTAGGGGACGGGCTGCGGGGAGTGGACTCGGCGCTGAGGCCTGTCCAACCACCGGCGTCATTCCCGCGAAGGCGGGAACCCAGTGGGATGCTTCAACGCAGGTGGAGGCTGAGGGATCGCACTGGGTCCCCCGCCTTCGCGGGGATGACGCCGGCGGGTGGCGGCGACCTCGTGGTTCCAGCAACATCGGCGTTAAGTTAGGCACTCTGCCTCCACCAACTCGATGTCATCCCAGCGAAATCTGGGACCCATCTGTCCGCTGGCGCGGGCTGGGAATTGGGTCCCTGCTTTCGCAGGGATGACAGCGGTGGGGAGGATAGCCCCCAGTTCACTGATGGCGTGAACCGCTAGTTCCCCCAGTACTCCGGATCGAGCAGCTTGCCGTGGGCCCAGGCTTCGATCAGGGCGCCGGCGATGGCGCCGGGGCGAGGGCGATTGATTTCGGGGTGGGTGCCGGCGAGGATCTGCAGCACGTCATCGCGGCTGACCCAGCGGGCGTCCGACAGTTCGACCGGATCGACGGTGATCGCCTCGCTCAGCGCGTCGCCCTGGCAGCCGAACATCAGCGACATCGGGAACGGCCAGGGTTGCGATGAGACGTAGCGCACCGGGCCGACCTTGATGGCGCTCTCTTCCAGCGTTTCGCGGCGCACTGCCGCCTCGATGGTCTCACCGGGTTCGACGAAGCCGGCGAGCAGCGAATACATCCGCTCGGGCCAGCTCGGGCTGCGGCCGAGCAGCAGCAGGTCGCCGCGGGTGATGGCCATGATCACCACCGGGTCGGTGCGTGGGAAGTGCTGCGTGCCGCATTGCGGGCACTTGCGGACCCAGCCGCTGCTCTCGACAGCGCTTGGTTGGCCGCAATTGGCGCAGAAGCGGTGGCTCGAGTGCCAGTTGATCAGCGCCCGGCCGGTGGCGACGGTCTCGCCTTCGAGCCGGGTGAGCGTCGGCATCAGGCCGCGGATCTCCATGAACTTCAGATCCGGGAAGCCGGGGTGGATCTGCTGGCTCTGGTCGATGAACTGACCGATGGTGGTGGCGTCCTCGGGCGGCGACCAGAGCGGCAGGTCGGCGGCGAACCGCGGACCATCCGGCGTCAGCCCGACGAACAGCGGCGCCTCGCGGCTGTCGGAGAGCGCCGGGTGGTCGAGCGGCACGGCAGCGGGGCGGCCCTCGACATCGGCAAGCAGCTTGCCGCGCCAGAACACCAGCGTCCTGGCCTGCTGATCGCTGCGAGTCTCGTCGGTGGCGCGCAGGTGCGCCACGCGGTCGAGCTCACCCGGCTTGAATGCAAACGCGTAGTCCACGGCTACCCCCTCGGATTTGGTTCGGAGGGTGTAGGGGGATGCGAGCCGGGCTGCAAGCGGGGAGGGGGGCCATGCTTTCGGAGATCGGTAAGTGCGCCGCCCGAGATTGTCTAAGGCCTCGCCCCACCCACCGGGTGTCATCCCTGCGAAAGCAGGGACCCAACTCACAGCCCGCACGAGCGGATAAATGGGTCCCTGCTTTCGCAGGGATGACATCGAGTGTGAGGGGCGAACCGGGCACCGCTTACCCCCTCACCCGTTCCACTTCATCCCCATGTACACCCCGCCGACTTCCAGTTCCTCGAGCATCTGGGCGAGGTGCCTGTGCTTGGTCGACTCGCGCTTCACTTTGTTGATCCAGAGCAGGTAGTCGTTGCGCTGGTAGGGCGGGCGAGCCTCGTAGGCGGCGCGGAGGCCAGAGCGTTCGAGCGCATCGCGGACGAAGTCCGGCATCTCCTCGCGCTTGCGCAATGGCCGGAGCGCCGGGCTCATGCAAGCACCGCCTGGGCTTCGACCTCGATCAGGTAATCAGGGTTGGCGAGACCGGCGACGCGGAGCACCGTGACCGCGGGCGGGTTGGCGCGCGTACCCCACAGGCTCATCCAGGCGCCGAAGGCGGCACGAAGGTCAGCGGTGTGATCGATGATGACGGTGACTTTCACCAGGTCCTCCAGTTTGGCGCCGGCCGCCTCGAGCACGGCCGCCAGGTTGCGCAGCGCCTGAGCCGACTGCGCCGCCACATCGCCTTTGCCGACGATTTCACCCGATCTGTCAACGGCGTTCTGTCCGCCGATCAGCAGGGTGCGTGTGCCTGCCGGCACGAGGATGGCCTGGGTAAAGACCGGGTTCGAGTGCAGGGTTTCGGGATTGAGGTGCTGGACGGGCATGGGATGTCTCCTCTGTTGGAGGCCCCAGGCTGCAGCCTGCCTGCTGACAACGTCCGTCAGTAGTTTTCGCGGTATTCTATTACCACAAAAAGTCGAGGCTGTAGAATCGCCTGCCCGGACGACCCTACAGCCCCCTGATCCGCGATTGCCACCGGCGGATCATTTCCTCTGCAGCGGCTTCGGCGCCCTGCATGTTTGCGCTCTGATAGACATCAACATCGACACCGTTGTGCGACAGCTGGTCGACAGCCTCTGCCAGCACGGCGTTGAGGATGAACACCCCTGCAATGGTCGAGGTCGGCCCCATGCGGAGGTCGTGGCCGACGCTGAGGGCCGCATCGCCATACTCGCCGCCATTATCCAGCACCAGATCGGTGACCTGATAGAGGAGCTGGCCCGACCCGTGGCGCGAGGTGATGGCGCGCGCGTGGCGGAGCGAAGTGAGCGCGATGGTGGTGGCGCCGCGCGCCTTGCAGGCGAGCGCCATTTCGATCGGATAGGCGTTGCGGCCGGAGTTCGAGGCAATGAAGACGACGTCGCCGGCTTCGACCGGATAGTCGGCCAGTACGCGCTCGGCGCGGCCGGCTTCGCGTTCGAGCAGCGTCGAACGCTCGGCGCCCAGGTGCAGCATCAGGTCGGGATCGAGGATGGCCTGGGCGGCAGCGATACCGCCGGCGCGATAGAAGGCTTCCTCGGCAATGAGGTGCGAGTGGCCGGAGCCGGCGACATAGACCAGATGGTCGGTGCCGAGCGCCGTGGCGACGGCGTCGCGCGCCGCGTCGAGGGCGTCGGATTGCTCGCCGAGGATACGGTCGAAGATGATGGCGAGCTGGTCGCGATAGCGCTGGCGCGGGATGGTCATTCTAGCCTCTGATCTCGCCGACATACTTGTACCGATCGCCGCGATACCAGGTCATTGCATCCTCGACGACAGTGCCGGAGAGGCCGTAGCCGAGCTGTGAAACTTCGAGCACGGCGGCGCCGGGCCGGATGCCGAGCTGGGCGGCGAGCGTCTCGTCGGCTTCGGTGGCCGAGAGGCTCTGCAGCACGCGGTGCGGGCGAGCGTTGCGGGCGTCCATGCGTTCGTAGAGCGAACCGGAGCCATCATAGTCGGCGCCTACCGCTTCGACCGGCACCACGGCGCGCTCGAGCGCGATGGCCTCGCCGCCCGCAAGGCGCAGGCGGACGAGCGTCAGGATGGGCGAGCCGAGCGGCAGCCCGGTGCGAAAGGCCGCGTCGGCGCCGACCCGGCCGATGGAGCATTCGAGTACCCGCGAGGTGGGCTCGAGGCCACGCTGGCGCATGTCTTCGGTGAAGCCGGAAAGCTGCGACAATGCCTTGGGAATGCGCCCCACCACCACGGTGCCGGCGCCCGGCCTGGTGGCGATGATACCCTGCTGCGCCAGTTCCTTCAGTCCCTGGCGCAGGGTCGAGCGGGAGACGGCGAGCGCCTCGGCCATCTCGCGTTCGGAGGGCAGCGACTCACCGGCAGCGATGGCGCCCGAATCGAGCACGGCGGTCAGCGCGTTGCGCAGCCGCTCGCCCAAGGGGCCGTGCCGGGCCTCCATCCGTTCGCGTACCGCCGCGTAAAAGTCCAAGCGTCCTCCGACCGGTCAGCCGTGGTTGTTCTTATCGCAACTGGTATGATTTTGGACTGGCGTTGGCAAGCGGGTTGGATGAAATGTCGCAGGACTTTTGGACGCTGGACAAACTGGTTTAAACCAATAACATACCAGTTGGCAGGTGAGATAACTGTCAAGAAACTTGGGGCGAAAACAGGGTGTTATCGATGATGGCCAAAAGATTGGCGCTGACCACAGCGACCGCATTGCTGCTGCTGACCACGGCCGCGATGGCGCAGACCGAAGTGCGTTTCACGCACTCCATCACCGGCGGGGCGAGCCGCGAGGCGCTCGATTCGATCATTGCCGATTTCCAGGCTGCCAATCCCGACATCAAGATCAAGGAGATCGTGTTCGACGACGATCAGTATTCCAACCAGGGGCAGATCACCCAGCTGAAGAGCAACGAGGTGCCCGACATCTTCTTCGAGTGGGCAGGCTTTCCGGTGCAGCGCGACGTCGCCGCCGGCTATGCCTACGATCTCAGCGAAGCGATGGCGGCCGATGGCTGGAAGGATAGCTTCTCGCCGGCCGTGTGGACCGATGGCGCCGGCACCATGGTCGATGGCAAGCCGTACCTGGTGCCGCTGTCGCTCGATCTGACCAACACCATCTGGTACAACAAGAAAATCTTCGCCGAGCACAACCTGACGCCGCCCAAGAGCTGGGACGAGTTCGTCGCGCTGAACAAGACGCTGGCCGAAGCGGGCGAGACGCCGATCGTCGAGGGCAATAACGAGTTCTGGCCGCTGGGCAACTGGGCCGGCCACATCGCCGCCATGGTGGTGCCGCCGGACGAGTATGTGGCGGCGTTCAAGCAGGAAGCCAAGTTCGATACGCCGGCTTTCGAAAAGGCCCTGAACCTGCTCGTCGACCTGCACAATGTCGGCGCGTTCAACAAGGACATGCAGGCGCTGGGCGCCGATCCGGCGATGGCGACGTTTTTCCAGGAAGGTGCGGTGATGCATCCGATCGGCTCGTGGCTGGTGTCGGAGACCGGCAACCTTGCCGACGAGGGCTTCGAGTACGGCCAGTTCAACACGCCGGTGATCGATCCGGCGCACCCGCTCGCCAACAGCGTAATCGGCACCATCACCGGGCTCGTGGTGCACAAGAACGCGCCGCACCCGGCCGAAGCGATCAAGTTCCTCAAGTTCCTGACCTCGGAGGCGAGCCAGATCAAGTGGGCGGAGAGCGGGCAGATGAGCCCCGTGCAGGGGGTCAGCGAAAAGGCCAAGCTCGATGAGCAGACCCAGGCGATGCTGGCGCTGATGAGCGGCGCTTCGGGCATCGTGCCGCCGCCCGACAACAAATACCCGGTGCCGGTGGCCGAGGCCTTCTACCAGGCAGCCGCCTTTGCCGCGTCGGGCGAAAAGAGCGCCAAGGACGCGCTGGTCTGGCTCGACGAGACGCTCGCCGCCATGGGCAAGCAGTAACCGGCGCCAGATTTTGCAAGACCGCTCGGCCCCAATCAGCACCGGCGCCGCGAACCTGTTGTTCGCGGCGCCTGCGATGCTGTTATTCGCGACCTTCGTGCTGCTGCCGCTCGGCGCCTCGGTCTACTACGCCTTCACCTTCTGGGATGGCTTCAGCATGCCGCGCTGGGCCGGGTTCGCCAATTTCGCCCGGGCGCTGACCGACCCGACGTTCCTCATGTCGTTCGTCCATGTCGTGCTCTACATCGCCGCGACGCTCGTCTTCGAGGTGACGTTCGGGCTGGTGATGGCGGTGCTGCTCAACTCGGATCGGCGCGGCTTCTCGCTGATGCGCGGCATGTTCTTTGCGCCGGTGGTGCTGTCGATGTCGGCGGCGGGCGTGTTGTGGAAATTCGTGCTCGACTACCGCACGGGTCTGCTCAACTCGACGCTGCGCTCGGTGGGGCTCGGCGACTGGGCGCAGCCCTGGCTGGCCCAGCCGGAAACGGCACTCTTGTTCATCTGCATCGTCTCGGGCTGGAAATATGCCGGCTTCTACATGGTGATCTTTTTTGCGGCGCTCAGGCGCATTCCGCGCAATCTCTACGAGGCGGCGCGGCTCGATGGCGCCAATGGCGTGCAGCAGTTCACCGCCATCACCCTGCCGATGCTGAAGCAGAACGTCATCGTCTGCATCCTGCTCGCGGTGACCGGCGGCTTTGCCGGGTTCGACCTGTTCTTCACCATGACCAACGGGCAGCCGTTCGGGGCGACGGAAGTGCCGGCGACCTGGATCATCAAGCAGGCCTTCGACCAGAACCAGATCGGCTATGGCGTAGCCCTCACCGTGGTGCTGACGCTGGTCGTGTCGCTGATCTCCATCGCCTATCTCAAGATTTCGGAGCGCGGCAATGTCACGCGCTACTGAACGTCGTCGCAGTACGGCCGAATGGCTGCAGTTCGGGGTGGCCGGTGCCATTGTCCTCGTGATGTTCTACCCGGCGATCTGGATGGTCTACTCGTCGTTCAAATCGAACCGCGAGATTTTCCGTTCGCCCTTCGCCTTGCCGGCGCAGTGGCGCTGGGAAAACCTCGTCGAGGCCTGGCAGGTGGGCGGGCTCGGCACGCTCTACTTCAACTCGGTGTTCGTGACGCTGGTCGCGGTGAGCATGTGCGTGCTGTTCGCCACGGCCGCCGCCTTCGCCTTCACCCGGCTGGAGTTTCCGGGGCGCAAGCTGATGTACCGGATCCTGTTGATCGGGTTGCTGCTGCCACCGCCGTCGGTCGCCATCGCGCTGTTCACCCAGCTGCGCGACATGCACCTGCTCAATACCCCCTGGGCGCTGATCCTGCCGGGCGCCGCCTGGCAGCTGGCGTTCACGGTGTTCCTGATGCGGGCCTATTTCATTTCGATCCGCCCCGACATGGAGGAAGCGGCGCGGCTCGATGGCGCCAATACCTGGGAAATCTTCTGGCATGTATCGGTGCCGATGGTGTGGCCGGCCATGCTGACCATGGTGGTGCTCAACACCATCAGCATCTGGAACGAGCTGCTGTTTGCGCTGCTGTTCGTCACCGACGATGCGCAGCGCACCCTGCCGGTTGGGCTGGTGCGGTTCTCGGGCTACCACAGCACCGACTATTCACTGGTGTTCGCGGCACTGACCATCACCACGGTGCCGATCCTGATCCTTTACTTCGTCCTGCAACGGCATGTGATCGCCGGGCTCACCGCAACAGCGATGGACTGAACCAGATGGGAACTGTGCACGACTTTCCGAATGTCACCGTCTCGCCGCCGGGGCTTTCCGGCTGGTCGCTGGATGTGTTGCTGGATCAGCCGGATCGACAGGGGGCGGGGCGCGCCAAAGCCTCGACGACGTTCCTGTCGGGGGTCATCGAGGGGTTTTACGGTCGGGCGTGGACGCATCCGCAGCGGGTCGAAATGCTCGACTGGATCGCCAATGCGGGGATGAACAGCTTCGTCTACGGGCCCAAGGACGACATCAAGATCCGTGCCCGCTGGCGCGAACTCTACAACGCGGCGGAAGCCGCAGCACTCCAGGAGCTGGTCGACGCGGCACGCGCGCGGAAGCTCATTTTCATGGTGGCGATCGCCCCGTGTCTCGATGTCGTCTATTCGGACGCAAGCGACCTCGAGGCGCTGAAGCGCCGGCTCGACCAGCTCCTGGACCTCGGCGTGACGCATTTCGCGCTGCTGTTCGACGATATCC
>NZ_DASZAW010000033.1:0-7563 GCF_035944845.1 Devosia sp.
GGACTACTGGGTGACGCGCTTGATGCGCTCGAACGAGCGGGTCAGTTCCTGGTCCGCCTTGGCGACGGCATCAGGAATGGTCATTTCGTCGGTCATGATGGCGTTGAAGTACCGCATGAAAATCTGGTCGACTTCCTGGAAGTTGGCCGGCGACGGCACCGCATGGGTGGTCGGCAGCGTCTCGTAGTAGAGCGGCGCCGACGGCGGGAACTTCAGGAAATTCTCGGTCTCGGCGGCTGACTTGCGACCCGGCACCGCACCACCGAGATCGCCCTCGGCCACTTGGGTCTCGTAGCTCAAGAGCTCCGTGACCAGGGCTTCGGCAAGCTTCACGTTCTGCGCCTTGGACGAGATGCCGTAGGCGCCGAAGCCGATGACGGTGTCGTTGCTCACCTTGCCCGGCTGGGTGGCGATATCCATGTCGAGCTTCGACGAGATGGCGTTCTGCACGATCCAGTGGCCCCGCGAGATCATGGCGATCTGGCCCGCGAAGAACTGGTTCTCGACGCCCTCCTGCCCCGGCACCGGCGAAACCTTCTTGGTGTGGATCAGGTCGTAGAGGAACTGCAGCGTCTCGGCGACCTTGGGGTCCTTCATGTTCGAGGCCGACCAATCCTCGGTCACCGGCGAGGTGCCGTTGGAGAGGAACCACGGCATCAGCCCGAAGAAGAAGGCCGGCACTTCATAGCCGAACTGCGTGACGTTGCCGTTGGCGTCGCGCTTGGTCAGCTTTTCGGCAATGGCGGCGAACTCGTCCCAGGTCCAGGTTTTGCTGGGTGCGGGGATCCCGGCCTCGGCGAACAAGGCGCGGTTGTAGTTCGTCATGATGTTGTTCCAGGTCGAGGGGATGAAATAGGTCTTCCCCTTGTACTTGGTCAGATCGAAGAGCTTGGCGTCGAAGTCGGAGAAGTCGCCCGAAGCGATGAAATCGTCGAGCGGGATGAACAGGTCGCGCGCCGCAAAGCTCTGCAGCGTCTCGACCGCCGTGTGGTACACGTCGTACTGCTCGCCGGCATTGTATTGCTGCAGGACGCGCGACACGAAGTCGCCCCAGCCGCCACCCACCGCATCGACGCCGATCTCGACCTCGACATTGGGATACTTCTGGTTGAAGCGCGTCACCGCGTCCTGCGTCGATTTCAGCTGCGCTTCGCCGCCGAAGGTCATCAGGCGCAGTTTGCCGGCTTCATCCGATTGCGCCAGCGCCGGCGCCACCAGCCCGGCAGTGAGCAGCAAGGCTGCCAAGAGCTTTTTCATTCGTCCCTCCTCTGTCCGGCGTTTCGACAAAGCTTCGCCGGTGCTGGATCACGACGTTTTCGTCGCTTCCCAGGTTGAAAATGTCATTCTCGCTCCGAGAACCGCCGAAAAACGGCGTCCGGCTCCCGAGCGCGGCAATTAAGCCATTGTAGGCGCTTTGATATTTCTCCCGTCGCGGGGTTGTCCCCGTCTTCTGGCGAGGCCAAACCTAACAGCTGTGAATGGATTTGCAAATGCATTCACAAATCCATTTGCATGCGTCTTTCGTTTGGTGCTAGCCGTTGCCGCCATGAGCACGATCTCAAAGGTTGCCGAACGGGCAGGCGTATCGCGGACCACGGTCTCGCACGTCATCAACCACGCCAGTCGGGTGTCGAAACCGCTGCGCGAAAAGGTGCAGGCGGCGATCGATGAGCTCGGCTATTCGCCCAACCCGCAGGCCAAGAGCCTGCGGACCGGGCGCACCAACCTGATCGCCGTGCTGATCCCCGATATCGGCAACCCGTTCTATACCGAGTTGGTGAAGGCGGCGCAGGCGGCGCTCGAAGAAGCCGGGCTCGACGCGCTGATCTACAACACGGACGTGCCGGGCGGGAACTGGCAGACGCATGGCCGCGACTACCTGCGCCAGCTCAACAAGAAGCGCGTCGATGGCCTCCTGGTCGGCGATTTCGCGCTCCACGGCATCAACGAGGAGTTGCAGAAGCTCGACACCCCGGTGGTGTTTATCGGCCAGCTCGCCAGCCATGCCGTCGACAGCGTCAAGGTCGACGACTATGGCGGCGGCTACATGGTCGGCAAGCACTTTGCCGAACGCGGGCACAAGACGGTGGTGCAGATCACCGGGCCCGAGAATTTCGAGTCCGCCATGGCCCGCGCCGATGGCTTCGAACAGGCCCTGAGGGACCACAAGGTCAAGGTCAGGAAGGCCCAGCGCTACACCGGCAGCTACCTGCCGCCCTCCGGTCGCGAGGCGGCACAATGGATTGCCGGGCTGCGCGGCGAGGACAAGCCGAGCGCCGTGTTCATCGGCAATTACCTCATGGCGATGGGCGCGCTGGCCGAGTTCCACGATCAGGGCGTCCGCGTTCCCGACGATATTGCCGTCGCCATTTTCGGCGACCTGCCGCAGCTCGAATATGTGAGGCCCAACCTCACTCGGGCCGGCGAGAACCCAGGCGCGCTGGCACGGCGCGCCGTCGAAATGCTGCTCGACCGCCTTAACGGCAAGTTCGACGGCCCGCCGCGCACCGAGGTCATCCCCTGTGCGCTGCGCATCTTCGAGTCGGCCTAGCCGACCCGAAACAACCGGAGCGTGATCAGGAAAAGTTGCGAGACTTTTCCGGTTCGATCTGGCGACCAACGAGAACTAGCGCGGCCGTTTCGGGGGAGGTGGCCGCGTCCAGGACGACAACACCAAAGCTCCAGGGAGGAGTGAGATGACTCATACGTCCAACATGCCGTCGGGATGGTCCCGCCGGTCTATCCTCAAGGGCGGCGCCGCACTCGGCGCTGCCGGCCTTGCCCTGCCCTTCGCCGGCAAGGCGTTCGCCCAGGACAATACGCTCAGCTTCTGGCAGTTCTACGCACCGGGCGGCGATGTGAAGCCGCAGGTCGACTGGTTCGTCAAGATGGTGGCCGATTGGAACGCCACCCAGTCCGAACAGGTGGCGCTCGAATATGTGGTGGGCTCCGAATATATCGGCGGCACCAAGCTCGCCACCTCGTTCGCTTCGGGCCAGGGCCCGGACATCTTCATCATCTCGCCGGGCGATTTCCTGCGCTACTACAATGGCGGCGTGTTGCAGGACCTGACGCCGGCGATCGAGGAAGCGGCGCGCGCCGATTTCCCCGAAAGCGTCATCGCCAACCGCATGGTCGACGGCAAGATTTTCGGCGTGCCGATGGAAGTCGAGCCGATGGCCTTTTACTACTCGGTCAAGGCCTTCGAGGAGGCCGGGCTCAACGAGAACGACGTCCCCACCACCTGGGAGCAACTGCTCGAGGTGGGCAAGAAACTCACCACCGCCGAACGCTACGGCGTGCTGTTCGAGACCAACCCCGGCTACTACCAGAACTTCACCTGGTACCCCTTCATGTGGCAGGGCGGCGGCGAGTTCCAGTCCGCTGAAGGCAAGTCGGCTTTCGACTCGCCGGCGACCGTCCAGGCGCTGAAGCTCTGGCAGGATGCGGTCAATTCCGGCGCCGCGCCGCGCCAGGTGCTCGGCGGTGGCGGCGGCGATATCGTCGCCAACCTCGGCTCCGGCTACTGCGCCATGCAGAATGTCGGCATCTGGGGCATCTCGGCGATGGACAACAACGCCCCCGACGTCCCCTACGGCATCTTCAAGCTGCCGGTACCCACCGGCGGCAAGTACGTCACCGTCGGTGGCGGCTGGGCCTTCGTTGCCAATAGCAAGGGCAAGAACCCGGAAGCAGCGGCGAAGTTCATCGCCTGGGCACTGGCCTCGATGGCGCCGGATTCGGTGCAGCGCGTCGTCGATTGGTGCACGGTGGCGAAGTCCGACATGCCGCCGCGCAACTCGGCGCTGGCTGCCGGCGGCGATGCCTTCAACAAGGGCAATATGGGGATCTTCGGGACCCAGATCCATCCGGGCACCCGGGCTGAACCGCGGGTGCCGCCGGAGGTCTACAAGATCATTTCCGACGCCATCCAGCAGACCCAGCTCGGCGGCGCCGATCCGCAGGCGACGGCCACCGCCGCCAGCCAGCAACTCGACGCCTTCCTCGCGTCGTATACGGGCGCGCCGATCCTGTAAGGGCATCGATGGCGGCGATGCGCACCTCTTGCCTTCTCCCCTTGTGGGAGAAGGTGGCGCGCAGCGCCGGATGAGGGGTCCGCGCAACGAAGTGTAGCGCGCTCGGAGCGCAAGCGACGAGCGATTGGAGTACGCGGAGAGAACCCCTCATCCGCCCTTCGGGCACCTTCTCCCACAAGGGGAGAAGGCGTCCACTTCAAAGGCCAGTGCCTCCTTACGTACGATTGGCTTCCCTCCGTGGAGGGGAACCCAAGGGAAACGGAACAGTGACCGAAATCACCACCGCGGCGGCGGGTGCGAAACCCGCTGCCATCCGGCTCACCACCAAGCAGCGCGAGGCGATTGCCGGCGTGCTGTTCGTCGCGCCCGACGCCATCGGCCTGATGCTGTTCATCGGCCTGCCGATGCTGCTGGCGCTCGGCATCTCGGTGTTCGAGGTCGATGGCTTCGGCGGCTTCAAGTTCGTCGGGCTGAACAACTACACCAAGATGTGGATCGATCCGCTGTTCTGGTCGTCGCTGCGCGTCACCGGGCAGTTCACCCTGATGCTGGTGCCGCTGCTCTATGTCAGCGGGCTGGGCCTCGCGCTGCTGGTGCAGCGCACCAGCAAGTTCAACACCGTGATGCGCTCGATGTTCTTTGCGCCGCAGATGGTCAGCCTCGTCGTCGTGGCCCTGGTCTGGCAGCTGATGGTGGTCGACAAGCTCGGCGTGCTCACCCGCTTTGCCGCTTCGATCGGGCTCGGCGGCATTTCGTTTCTCGGCGATCCGAACCTGGCGCTGTTCACCGTGACGCTCGCCGCGGTGTGGTTCCTGATGGGCTTTTACATGCTGATCTTCCTGGGCGGCCTGCAGGATATCCCGAAGGAATATTACGAGGCGGCGCGCATCGATGGCGCGAGCTCGACGCAAAGCTTCTGGTTCATCACCCTGCCGCTGCTTCGCCCCACCAGCTTCTTCGTGTTGCTGGTTTCGGCCGTCGCCGCCATCACCGGCGCCCAGGCCTTCGACCTGATCTATGTGATGACCAAGGGCGGCCCCGCCAATTCGACGGCCCTCCTCATCAGCTACATCTACCAGCAGGCCTTCCAGTACTCCGCCTTCGGCTATGCCGCGGCGCTGGCGACGCTCCTCGTCGTGCTGCTGATGGTGGTCACGGTGTTCTTCTTCTTCCTCACCCGCGGCGGACGGTTCGATTATGAGTGATCTGGTGCCAACGCTGTGGCCTGTCGCTCCCCTCCCCCTTGAGGGGAGGGGTTGGGGGTGGGGGTGGTGCAGTGAGGCGGGATGCTGCCCCTTCGATGCACAACCTCACCAACCCCTCCCCCCGCCCCTCCCCTCAAGGGGGAGGCGAGCAGTCGCCGACCGCGCACCCGGAGCAACGTCATGACCAGCCTCTCCCGCTCGCAGGCCAACGTCGTCCGGCTGGTGTGGATGCTGGTGGCCGCGGTGCTCGCCCTGATGGCGATCTTCCCGCTGCTCTACATGCTGTCGATCGCCTTCAAGGGCCCGACCGAGGTGTTCAAGTCGAACCTCATCCCCACCAGACCGGTCCTCGACAACTTCGTCTATGTGCTGACCGAGGTGCCGTTCTGGCGCTACCTCATCAACACCTTCGTCATCTCCGCCGTGGTGACCGTGGTGGCGCTGTTCTTCCACACCATGGCCGGCTACGCCCTGGCGCGGCTCAAATTCCCGGGGCGCGAGGCGGTGTTCCTCGCCATGTTCTCGACCTTCCTCGTGTCGCTGCCGGTGATCATCGTGCCGCTGTTCATCCTGGTGCGGACACTGGGCATGCTGAACTCCTATGCAGGGCTCATCATCCCGGCGATCTTCAACGCCTTCGGCATCTTCCTGCTCCGCCAGTACTACCTGTCGCTGCCCAAGGAGCTGGAGGAAGCGGCGGTGATCGATGGCGCCGGCTACTGGCGCATCTACACCAGCGTCATCCTGCCGCTCAGCCGGCCGATCATCGCGGCGCTGGCCATCCTGTTTTTCCTCGCCAACTGGAACTCGTTCCTCTGGCCGCTCACCGTTGCCTCCGATCCCAACCTCTGGGTCGTGCAGGTGGCGATCGCCAACTTCAAGAGCCAGTACGCTGCCAGCTGGAACTACACCATGGCCGCCTCGACCATCGTCGCGGTGCCGATGCTGGTGCTGTTCGTGATCTTCCAGCGCCAGATCATGGACTCGATCAAGACCTCCGGCCTCAAGGGCTGAGTTACCCCTCCTCTACCAACGGATTTCAACATGTCTGCTTTCAACGGCTTAGGCGTCAACCTCTCGAACCTCTACCGGCTCTCCCCGGCCAAGACCCGCTCGATCTCCCCGGAGAATTTCACCGGCGAGAAGGGCAAGGGCGGCATGGCCACCGAAGGCACCGGCGCCGTGCACGCCAAGGGGCTCGGCCCCGATGGCAACGGCCAGGGCTGGAAGGTCTCACCCTCGATCCGGATCGAGCCGGGCGAGACGCGCGTCCTCGCCGACATCGAGGGCATGGGCGCCATCCAGCAGATCTGGCTGACCACGGCGAACCTGCGCTGGCGCAGCCTCATCATCCGCATGTGGTGGGATGATCAGGAGAACCCGTCGGTCGAAGCGCCGCTCGGGGATTTCTTCTGCATGGGCTGGGGCCAGTTCGCGCAGATCAACTCGCTCGCCGTCTGCGTCAACCCGGGCCGCGCCTTCAACTGCTACTGGGAAATGCCGTTCCGCAAAGCCGCCCGCATCGAGATCGAGAACACCGACCCCGACGATTTCGGCATCATCTACTACCAGGTGAACTACACGCTCACCGAGGTGCCCGAAGACGCGGCCTATTTCCACGCCAAGTTCCGCCGCACCAATCCCCTGCCCTATGGCACCGACTACACCATCCTCGATGGCGTAACGGGCCGCGGCCACTATGTCGGCACCTACATGGCCTGGGGCGTGAACAATTCCGGCTGGTGGGGTGAAGGCGAGATCAAGTTCTTCATGGATGGGGACAGAGAGTTCCCCACCATCTGCGGCACCGGCACCGAGGACTATTTCTGCGGCGCCTACAATTTCGACGGCGGCGTGGTCGATGCCACCATGGACAGCCGCTACCGCGAGTTCTCCACCCCCTATGCCGGCCTGCCGCAGGTGCTGCGTCCCGACGGCACCTATCGTAGCCAGACCCGCTTCGGCATGTATCGCTGGCATTTGAGCGACCCGATCCGCTTCGAAAGCGACCTGAAGGTCACCATCCAGGCGCTCGGCTGGCGCACCGAAAACCGCAACACCCGCCGCTACCTGCCGCTACAGGACGACATCGCCTCGGTGGCTTTCTGGTACCAGACCCTGCCGACGGCGCCGTTCGAGGCGCTGCCGGGCCGGGATTATCTCGAGGTGATTTGAGGTCTGCTCCCCTCCCCCTTGAGGGCTACTAGATTCACACATTGAGGTGTGCGGCGAGGGTTTGGACGGCGCGCTTGGCGGTTTGGATTTCGAGCCAGCCCTGAAGCATGACGACGGGGCCGGGTTTTCCGTAGTATCCGGTCCAT
>NZ_DASZAW010000034.1:0-86571 GCF_035944845.1 Devosia sp.
AGCGAAGCTGGTGGAGGGGGCGGCCCCAAAAACCGGCGTATCCTGCCGCCCCCTCCACCGCCTTCGGCGGTCCCCCTCCCCCGTTTCACGGTGGAGGACCACCGAGAGTCCTGTGCGAAAGCCATATGCGATAGCCCTGCCGTCAAGGGGGAGGTGGGGGCCGGTGCTTGGGAGTGGATTCAGCGGTGCCCACCGGCCGGCACCCTCCCCGTGACGGGGAGGGATGGGGTGGGGTGTGCCGCGGGCTCGATGGTGCTTGGGCCGCCAGAACGATCGGGGCTCCTCCCACCCCCTCCGAGCGCCGCTAGCTCGCTGGCGCTCGCAAGCTCTGCTTGCCTCCCCCGTCGAGGGGGAGGTGGGGCCGGTGCTTGCCGGAGGCTGCCCAAACACCAGCCGGCACCCTCCCCTTGACGGGGAGGGATGGGGTGGGGTGTGCCGCGGGCTCGATGGTGCTTGGGACTCCAGAACGATCGGGGCTCCGCACCCCCCTCCGAGCGCCGCTAGCTCGCTGGCGCTCGCAAGCTTTGCTTGCCTCCCCCGTCGAGGGGGAGGTGGGGGCCGGTGGTTGGGGCTGGGACCGCTACCATTGGATGTGCCGTTGTGGATGTTTTGCCCTTTCCCCGGCCGGCCTGGGCCGACAAGAATGGTAGTTGAGGGGGACACATGGATTCGCGGCTGTACTGGTTGGCGCTGGCGGCGTTTGTCGGGGCCATCGAAGGGGGCCTGATCGCCGGATTGCTGCCGCTGATCGGCGCCGACCTCGGGGTGAGCCTGGGGCAGGCCGGGCTCGTGGTGCTGTTCTATTCGCTGGCCTATGCGTTCGGCCCGCCGCTGCTGGCGCTGCTGCTGGGCGGGGTGGGGAGGCGGCGGATTCTTGCCGGTTCGGAGTTCGGCTTTGCAGTCTGTGCGCTGCTGATCGTGCTCTCCACCACGTTCGAGACGCTGGTGGTGGTGCGGACGGCGCTGGCGGTGGTGGCCGGCACCTATACCGGCACCGCCATGGCGACGGCGGCGATGCTGGCGCCCTATGGCAAGCGCGGCCGCTACATGCAGGTGATCAGCATGGGGCAGGCGATCGCGGCGCTGGCCGGGGTGCCGCTCGGCGCCTGGATCGCGGCGCAGTTCGGCTGGCGCGTGGTCTATGTGATGCTGGCGATCATGGCCGGGTTCTCGGCGACGGCGCTCTATCTCAAGCTGCCGCGCGGCATGCTGGGCGATACGCTGAGCATCGGCGACCGGCTGCGGGTGCTGCGCAACCCGGGCGTCGGGCGGGCGCTGCTCTCGACTCTCTTGTTCATGATCGGCTCGTCGCCGCTGATCGTCTATATCGGCGCGCTGATGACGGCGGTGGGCGTCGGCTACGAGGCGCTGCCGCTGGTGTTGCTGGCCGGCGGCATCGGTGCGGTGGCCTGCAGTGCGACCGCCGGGCGGATGTCCGACCGGCTGGGCAGCGGCCGCACCGCCACCATTGCCGGGCTGGCGGTGATCGTGGTGATGCTGGTGTTTTTCGGCCTCGCCTGGCTGCCGCCGGGGTGTGCGCTGCCGGGGCTGATGCTGACAGTGGGGGCGCAAGGCTTTGTCGGCCGCACCTATTCGATCGCCGTGGCCAGCCACATGGCGCAGATTGCACCGGGCGCCGTGCCGGTGGCGATCTCGCTCAACATGTCGGCCTTCATGATCGGCATGGCGGTGGCGGCGGCGCTTGGTGGCGTCGTGCTCGACACCTGGGGCGCCATTGCCCTGCCGCTGATCGGCGCGCCGCTGGTGGGGCTGGCGCTGATCGTCTGGCGCTCGGTGCCGCATGGGGCAGGTGAGCAGCGGGAGGGGGACGAGCCGCTGGATTGAGGGCTTCACGCGCGGGCGGTGCCACCGCGCCCCCTCGCCCCTTTGGGGAGAGGGCGGCGATGAGGCCGAAGGCCTTATCGCGGGGTGAGGGGCGCCAAGCACGCCTCTTCAGGGGCTTGGCACCTCTAAGGAAGCCGTTCCGCTGGTGTACTTGGCGCCCCTCACCCTAGCCCTCTCCCCAGAGGGGCGAGGGGACGATGGCGGCACTGCCAGTGTCACGGACCACCTAACTGTCCCGCAGCGTCCCCGCCCGGTAGCGCTCGACCACCCGGCTGACGATTTCTCGGGAGGAGATCGAGCTGGTGTAGGGCACCTGGCGCAAGCCGCCGGTGCGGGCGAGGTCGCCGTACCAGAACAGCAGCTGTTCCTCGCTCATGTCGTCGCCGTGGCAGACATAATGCGCGCCGATGCTGTCGAGGAAGGCGCGGGTGCAGTGGAGCGGCGCCGGGGTGTCGAGCACGCGGTCGACATGGCGGCAGCTCTCGACCACGGCGAGGCGTTCGGCGAAGCTGAGGATGGGCGGGGGCTTGTAGCTGGCGACATCGGCATCGCCGACGAGGCCGACCACCAGGCGATCGCCGAGCGCCCGGGCGCGGCGGAAGAACTCGACATGGCCGTGGTGGAACAGGTCGCACACCACATCGACATAGATCCACACCGGCTGCGCCGGTTCCTTCTCGCTCACCCGACTGCCCCCCGTCAGCTGGTCGGCGCCTCGACGAACTTTGCCAGTTGTCCGATCACCGTGCCCCAGCCGTCATGAAAGCCGAGTTCGGCGTGCTTGTCGCGGGTGGCGCGGTCGGAATGCATGACGTGGGCGGTGTACTGGGTGCCGCCCTCGGCCTCGTCGAGGGTGATCTCGGCGGTGATGAAGCTCGAAGGCGCCGGGCGGAAACCGCCGAGCAGGGCGTCGGTGAAGATCAGCCGGCGCTGCGGCTCGACGATGAGGAAGCAGGCGTCCATATGTGGGGCGAAAGCCGCTCCGTCCTCGCTGATCTCGGTGACCAGCGGGCCGCCGGGGATGGCTTCGAAGCGGACGGCGCGGCACCTGGCCGGCTCCGGCACCCACCATTGCTCGAACTGTCGCGGATTGGTCCAGGCATTCCACACGGCGGCGCGGGGTGCGCGGATGAAGCGCTCGATGCTGAGATCGCGTTCGGGGTCGAAGCTGCGGTTCACTTGCTGTCCTTCGTCACAAAGGCCTCGAGCCGGTCGGTGCGCCCGGTCCAGATCCGGCGCTGCGCGTTGAGCCAGCCATCGACCAGAGCGAAGGTGGATGGCTCGAGGGTGCAGGTGCGCACCCGGCCGGATTTGGCAGTGCGGATCAGCCCGCTCTGCTCGAGCGCCGCGATGTGCTTCATGAACGAGGGCAGGGCCATGTCGAACGGTTTGGCCAGCTCACCCACCGCCGTCGGGCCGCCGCCGAGGCGGGTGAGGATGGCCCGCCGGGTCGGATCGGCGAGAGCCTGGAAAATCCCATCGAGCTGTTCGGTACCGGCGTGCATGCGCGACGACTAGCATCGGATAATGCTTAGCGCAACGGCTAAGTGTTTGGTTGTGGCATCACTTAGCCATTGCGCTAACTATCTGGCATTGATAGTTAGCCAGAAGGCAAAGCATTGGAGTATGCATATGAAGCTGGTGACCACGACATTCGTCTCGCTGGATGGGGTGTATCAGGGGCCGGGCAGCCCGGATGAAGACCGCAGCGACGGGTTTTCGCGCGGCGGCTGGTTCGTGCCCTATCTCGAGCCGGGCTTCCTGGCGCAGGCGAAGACATGGCTGGAGCAGGCGGATGGCCTGCTGCTCGGGCGGCGCACCTATGAGAGCTTTTCGCGCGACTGGCCGGAGATGAACAAACCCGACGACGCCATCGGGCTGCTGATGAACCGGCTGCCGAAATACGTGGCGTCGGCAACGCTGGCGAAGGCGGAATGGGGCCCGGTGACGGTGCTGCGCGGCGACGCGCTGCAGGAGATCGAGGCGCTGAAGGCGCGTGCGGGCCGGGAGCTGCAGGTTCATGGCAGCGGCAGCCTTGCCCGCTCGCTGCTGGCGGCCGGACTGGTCGACGAGCTGCGCCTGGTGGTGGCGCCGGTGATCGTCGGTACCGGCCACAGGCTGTTCGCCGACAGCGGCGTGGCGACGGCGATGCGGGCGCTGCGCAACGACACGACACCGGGCGGGCTCAACATCCAGGTGTTCGAGCGGGTGGGGGCGCCGTACTATCAGGTGTTCCAGCGGCCATGAGCCACCTCTCCCTTGGGGGAGAGGTCGGCCCAAAGGGCCGGGTGAGGGGGCCTTCCACGGGCTCGGTGAATGCGGCAAGGCCCCCTCACCCCAACCCTCTCCCCCAGAGGGAGAGGGGGCGCTCAAGCCGTTGCACCGGTGACCCCATTAACTGGCCATCGCCCTAACCGGCTCGGCCACTCCCCCGAAGCTGCGCACTCGCGTGCCGTACTCGGCCAGCGCTGCGTCGAACTCGGCGGGGCCGAAGTCGGGCCATTTCACCCGGGTGAAGTAGAGTTCGGCCTGGGCGCATTCCCACAGCATGAAATCGGAGAGGCGCTGGTCGCCGCCGGTGCGGATGAGGAAATCGACATCCTCGGTGCCGAGCTCGGCGGCGATGGCTTCGGGGCCGGCTGCCGCCGCGGCGAGGATGGCGTCGCGGGCCGAGTAGTCGATGGCGACGCGCAGGTGCAGCCCGGTGCAGGCGGCGGTGCTGCGTTCGGCGGCAGCAATGGCCTTCACCAGGCCGAGCGGCAGTCGATCGCGGCGGCCCAGGATGGAAATGCGGACATTGGCGTCGCGCAGCTGGCGCGCCTCGACCAGCAGGAAGTGGCGGAGCAGCGCCATCATGCCGGCGACTTCCGCCTCGGAGCGGCGCCAGTTGTAGGTGGAGAAGGCATAGAGCGACAGCGCGCCGATATCGCGCGCGATGGCCGAGCGGACGATGGCGCGCACCGTGTCGGCGCCGACCTGGTGGCCGGCCGGGCGGGGCAGCCCACGCGCTTCGGCCCAGCGGCCATTGCCGTCCATGATGATCGCGACGTGGAGTTTGTGGTTGGGAGTGGTTTGCATTGTAAACCTCGTGGGTGCGAACAGGAATTGGTCAGGTGATGGTTACGGGTTGGTGGTTTTACCGAGAGAGACGGCCCCCTCCCGGCCTCCCCCATGAAGGGGGAGGTGAAGGTGAGTTTGTGGCTTGGTCGTGCCCAAAGAACAGGCGGGGCACCTCCCCCTTCATGGGGGAGGATGGGAGGGGGCCGTCTCTCTCAGTCAGCACCCTCATCACGCCGGCTGCGCCTTGCCCGGCCCGACCTGCTCCGCCCGCGCCGAAGCATCGCGGACCACGCGTTCGAGCACCGACAGATAGTCGAGAAAACGCTGGCGGCCGGCGGCTGTCAGGCGGATTTCGGTCAGCGGTCGGTTACCGATATAGCCCTTGTGGATGGTGACGAGTTCGGCCTCCTGCAGCACGGTGAGGTGGCGGCTGAGGTTGCCCTGGGTGAGGCCGCACAGCCGCAGCAGATCGTTGAAGGCGAGGCCGTCGGGGCGGCCGGCCAGCGAGGTGAGGATGCCGAGGCGGGCCTTTTCGTGGATCACCCGATCGAGCCCGTCATAGGCGAAGGGGGCGTCGGGCTCAGCGGACATTGGCGGACTCCGAAGCGCGGTGGACGATGGCGGCGACCAGCAACTGGCCGATGGCGAAGGGGATGCCCATGTGCCAGGGCGACAGGGCATGGTCGCCGGCCGCCAGCAGCAGCACGGTGAAGCCGGAGAGCAGGTACCAGGCGCCGGCCAGTGCGATGGCGCGGGGCAGCGAGCGGGCGGCTGCGAAAATGCCGAGAGCAACGAGGATCAGCCACAGCCCGGGAATCAGCCACAGCTGCCCGGCGGCGAAGCGGGCGAAAAAGGCCAGCAGCGCCGCGCCCGTGACGCCCGCCGGCACGAAGTTCAGCACCGCCTCACGGATCATCTGGTCGGCGAGGCCGGCGTGATGGCGCTGGGCCCGGCGCAGCATCTCGGCGCCGATCAGCGCCACGGCGACGATGGCAGTGAGCACCCAGCCGGTGAAATAGGCCATGGGTTCGGCGGCACCCGGCAGCACCGACTGCAGGGCCGCAACGGCGAAGGCGAGGACGCCCGACGTTGCAAGAGCGGCCGGACCGAGACCGAGGAACTCGCTCGACTGGGCGAGGCGCGACTTGATTTCGACGATGTCGGCGAGGGCTTTGTCGAGATCGGGCATGGGCCGCGCTCAGGTTTATGATGCAAACCAGATTGGGATGCAAATTGCGGCGGGTCTATGACGCGAGCCGCAGGCCTTGGGGGCCAAGATGCGGGCCGCCGGCTCGGCTGCCCCACCATGACGGGCGTTTCAGGCTCAGTCCCAGCTCTTCGAGCTGCGCAGCTTCTTGGTGGCGCCGCGCTGCGCTTTGCCTTCCAGCCGGCGCTGCTTCGAGCCGAGCGTCGGGCGGGTGGGGCGGCGGGGCTTTGGCGGCACCAACGCCTGCCGGAGGAGGGCGACGAGCCGCTCGATGGCGTCGTCGCGGTTCATCGGCTGGCTGCGCAGCCGGTTGGCCGTGATGACGATCACCCCATCCGTGGTCAACCGGCTGCCGGCGAGGGCGGCGGCGCGATGCTTCAGCGGCTCGGGCAGGGAGGCAGAGCCCATCAGGTCAAAGCGGAGCTGCGCGGCGCTCGATACCTTGTTGACGTTCTGCCCGCCGGGGCCTGGGCTGCGGATATAGTCGATGGAAATCTCCGCCAGCGGGAGATGCACGGCGCCGCCGATATGCAGGGAGTCGGGAATGGGAGGGCTCCGCGTTGGAGGCGGAGCCTAGAACAGTTCGCGGCAGATTTGAAACGGGAGGATCGACCTGCCTCTCACCCACCGGCGAGGGAATCGCCTCCTTTCCCGCGGCGCTACGTGTCCGCTGGGAGGGGAGGGATTGAGGGTGGGGGTGGCGCGGTGATCACCGATGGACCCCCACCCCCAGCCCCTCCCCTCAAGGGGGAGGGCTATCGCATATGGGTAACGCACACTGGCCTCTCGGTGCTCCTCCACCGTGAAACGGGGGAGGGGGACCGCCGAAGGCGGTGGAGGGGGCGGCGGGAAGCGCCGGTATTTGGGGCCGCCCCCTCCACCAGCTTCGCTGGTCCCCCTCCCCCGCTACGCGGTGGAGGACAACTGAGAGACCGGTGGCCGTCCATATGCGAAAGCCCTGCCCTCAAGGGGGAGGGGAGCGCGCCCGTTTCACCTTGGCGCGCCTCAGAGCTTGAGCACCAGCGGTGACGCTTTGAGGTACTTGAGCTTCAGCCGCCCGGGCTTTTGCTGCCTGGCCGCGGCGAGCTGCGCCTCGATGGCGGTGAATTGGGCGATCCGCTCGGCGATCTTGGATGACGGCCTGTTCTTGTTCGCCGCCATGAAAGCGGCCTGCTGCTTGTTGAGATAGGCGGTGCTGCAGTTGAGCCAGATGGTGAAGGGCCTTGTCGCCTCGGGGTTGGGGGAACGCCGGTCGTCATCGGCGAGGCGGGAATCGAGCAGCACTTCGAGCACCCGCAGATCGG
This sequence comes from Devosia sp., assembly GCF_035944845.1. Lineage (GTDB taxonomy): Bacteria > Pseudomonadota > Alphaproteobacteria > Rhizobiales > Devosiaceae > Devosia_A. The sequence continues at coordinate 7,417 of NZ_DASZAW010000034.1, forward strand.
GGTTTCCATGTTCGCCATTGGCGCAGATCAGGTAGTGATCGGCGGTGAGGCGCCTGGCGAAATTGCGGTCGAGATTGTGCTCTGAGCCATGGTGCTGGAGCTTCAGCACATCGACATGCAGGCCGCCGCCATCGGCGAGGCGGCCGTGATGGGTGAGGCCGGCGAGGATATCGGTGGCGTGGCCATCGCCGGTCATCACCACCCGGGTGACGCCGCCGCCGGCCTTGGGCTCTTCAAGCAGCAGCATCAGCGAGGCGAGGTTGGGCTCGGTAACATCCTTGCGGTGGCCCAGTTCGTCGTCGATCGATACGCCGAAGCCGCTGGGGAGCGGGCCTTCATTGTCCTCGAGCCAGGCTTCCAGCCTGGCGACGCTCGAGGCGTTCTTGGCGTCGGCCAGCCAGTTCTTCCAGTATTTGCGGAGCTTTTCGAGGTCGGCCGGGAACGGGCCGATCACCCGGATTTCGAGCGTGCTGCCGGGGGCGAGCGTGATCATTTCCTTTTCGCGCACCATGGCGAGCAGCCCGCCGAATTCGCCGTTGAGCGGAATGGCCAGCTGGTCGGCGGCGATGCGTCGAGAGACCTTGATCGCTTCGGGGATCGAGTTGGCGACCGAGCGGAAGGCATCGGCAAGGCGCAGCAGCGACAGGTTGGTGGAGCTCGACAGGCTGTTGGCGCGCGCCGCGAGGACGCTGCCAATGGCTTCGGAGTCATCGACCATGGTCTTGAAGGCATTGTGCCAGATGCGCGCCACCTTGGGTGGGCGCTTGAACGCCGGTTTGCTGGCCGGCTGGCCGTTGGCCTGCTTATGGTCGAACACCCGCCAAAGCACGGTGTCTTCGAGCAGCTGCAGCACCCCGGCAATGTGGTCCTGATCGACATGCGAGACATAGACCAGGTCAAGATCCCGGTTGGTGGTTTTGGCCCATTTGCCGAGGAAGCCGCGGACCTCCGAAGTGTAGGAGCCGGGCATGCCGCCATCGGCGAGGATGCTGACGGCGCCGGCTTCGAGCAGCAGGCAATCGCCTTTTTCGGACGGCAGCAGGGTGATCTTCATGAGGCGATCCTCGAGGGTGGGCGACGGGGCTGCCGGGGGCCCGGCGCCGCCTCGCGCCCGGCCGCGGTGGCAAGCGGCACGCCCGCGGCGATCACTGCTTCAGGCACGGCCGGTCGCGGTGCCCCCAGCTCGGTCCGAACCAGGGCCCGCTTCGCCTCGGCGACGCAGGCGACCGGCGAGATCACGCCGAAGCCGAGATCGTTCGCCCACTGATAGGTGGCGCCGGCGAGCGGCCGGGCCGTCGCCCTGATGATGCCAAGGATCTGCGCGGCGGTCAGCGTTGGCTCGGCGGCGAGCATCAGGCCGACGACGCCGGTGACATAGGGGCTAGCCATGCTGGTGCCGGTCATCCTGATCCAGGGTTCGCCCGGATCGCCGAAGCCGTTGGCGGCGACGATATCGGTGCCGGGGGCAGTGATATCGGGCTTGGGGCGGCCATCGCGCGTCGGCCCCTGGCTCGAGGTGATGTGGGCGCGGCGCCGGACCTCGTCGAGATTGGCCACCGAGATGATGCGCTGCCCGCAGGCGAGGGCGCTGACCGAGGAGGTATCGACCAGCGAGGCCTCGGTGAAGAACGAGGGCCAGAAGTAGTTGCCGTCGCCCAGATCCGCCGGATCGTCGCGCTCGATCCAGGCGTGGAAGGCGCCATCGCGGATAACCAGCCCGTGCAGCCTGACCTGCCAGGTGCCGGCGGGGACCCCGACGATGACATCGCCGAAGAACGGCGTGAGGTAAGCGGCAATGTAGTTGGCGCCGTTGGTGGGGTGGTGCAGCTCGTTGTAGACGCTGATCAGCGTTCGATCGTGCAACTGGTAGTTTTCGAGGTACTCGCCGGGCAGGATCGGGCCGATCCAGTCGCCATCGGGCGGGCGGATCGAAATGGCGAAACGATCCTGCGGCTCATACCAGACCTCGAGCTCGTTCTCCGAGGCATCCTTGATCCGGTCGCCCACCACCTGCCACTCGAGGATGTGGTCGAGCCCCTGGGCGTCGATCTTGCCGCTCGCGTGGATGCGGCCGGTCATGTAGCCGAGATCGTCAGGCGCTTCGGGGCGTTCCTGTCCGGCATTGCCGGCGGCGATCGCGATCGACCGGCCGGGCTCGGTGAGCAGGGCATCGATCCAGCGATCGAGGATGCTCGAGCCATCATGGGCGTGGCCGTTGGTGCCGAGGCTGACATTGATCGAAATCGGCCGCTCGCCGGCCAGATCGAGGAGGTAATAGACGGCATCGAGCAGGCTGGTAGAATCGTAGAACGAGGTGCGCCGGTCCAACTCGCCTTCCGGCAGGGCGATCAGCACGGCGGCGATATCGGCTTTGGGGCAAAGACCCGTGTTGCCGGCGGCGATCGAGGCGACATGCGTGCCGTGCGCGCCGACCACCATCTGCGACTGCGGTTCGAGATCGTGCGGTGAGACGTGCACCGCCCCGGCGCCGGCAAGGGCGGCCTGCATGGCGGCGGCGGTGATGACGCGGCCGCGCTTCATGCCCTTGCGGTTGCGGCCCTCCCTGGCGCCCTGGTCCCAGATGCTGACGAAGCGGGTCTGGCCATTGCCGTCGAGGAAATCCGGATGGGCCCAGTCGAACCCTTCCACATCGATGATACCGATCAGCATGCCGGCGCCATCGCCGAGCTCGGCGGCGGTGGCGCCGGGCGCACGCGGGGCAGGGGCGGCCCTGCCGGTGCTGCCCTTGATGGCGCGGGGGCGCTTCAACGCGTCGGCAGGTTCGACAAAGATGGTGCTGCCATCGCGCGCCAGGTCATAGGCCTCGTCGAGCGTCATCCTTCGGGTGCCCATGCCGCGCAGGGTCTGCTGGCCCGGGACTGGCGGCAGGCTGCCGCTGGCGCGCACGAAGACGCTGACCTCGACGGCCTCGCGCTGGGCCAGCACGTCGACACCATGCTGTTTGGCGGTGCCGTGGGCCGGTGCATCGGCGGGGGCCAGCGCAGTGGCGAGGGGCGGAGTGGAGGCGGCCAATGCCTCGGTGGTGACACGCAGCGCCGGTTGCACCTCCGATTTGGCGGAGCTGACATCGGCGTTGCAGTTGGAAAACATCCTCAGCTTCGGATGCATGTTCCGCAGCACGACGTTCTGCCAGCTGTCACCCATCGCATCCGCCCCGTGGCTGAATATTCAGAGAATAACAGAATAGTCGGGGCGGATCATGGCAGCAGAAATTGTCACTAGCAACGCCGTTGCGACGTAGTATTTGCAACGACGAGTAATGCGGAGCAGTCAGTCAATCGGCATCCAGCACCGAGCCGCAGGTGAGGTTCATGATGGCGCCGCTGATCGCCGTGGCGCGGTCGGACGCGGCGAAGGCGGCCGCGTTGGCGACCTCTGCGAGCGTGGTCATGCGGCCGAGGATGGTGCCCGCGGTCATGTAGGTCTTGATCTCGCGCACCAGTTCGGCGTGCTCGGGGGCCGCCGGCCAGGTTTCGGGGATGGCTTCGGAGCGGAGGCAGACCACGCGGATGCCGTGTGGTCCGAGTTCGGCGGCAAGGGTGCGCGACAGCGCCTCGATGGCGGTGCAGGCGATGCCGAAGCCGCCGGCCGAGTGTTCCATCTGATCGCGACCCGACAGGTGGGCGCCGGTGGAGGAGAGGGTGAGGATGACGCCAAAGCCCTGTTTCACCATGTGCCGCGCGGCGGCGACGCCGGAATAGAGGTGAGTGCGCACGCCGGCATTGATCGGGGTGAGGACGTCTTCGCTCTTCATGTCGATGAGGCGGGTGCCCTGCAGGTGGCCGAAGATCGAGATGGCGTTGAAGCTGATATCGATGCGGCCGGCGCTCGCGGCGACGGCATCGGCGTGCGCACGGACGGCGGCTTCGTCGAGGGCATCGACTTCGGCGGCTTCGGCGGCGCCGCCGGCAGCGTTGAGTTCCGCAGCCAGCGCCTCGACCTTGGCCAGGGTGCGGCCAGCGAGGAACAGGCGAGCGCCGTCGGCGGCGAACTGTCGGGCCGTGGCAGAACCGATCTTGCCGGCGGCGCCGTGGATGATGGCGGTCTTGTTGGCGAGGAGCATTCTTGGGGGAATCCTTGTCTGATGAACGGCCGGTGGCTGTGTACCCCCACCCCTGTCCCCTCCCGGCAAATAGGGGGACGACGAGAGGTCGCCCCGAGGGGACGGCGACGCTTCCACTGGCGGGCGTGTTTTGGTCTCCCTCCCCCTTGTGGGGACGACGAGGGGTCGCCCCGAGGGGAAGGGACAGGGGCGGGGGTCAGCCCGCGCCGGCGATGAGGTCAGGTCAGCTGCGGCAGTTGCACGCCCTTGGCCAAAGCCGCGGCGTACTTTTCTTCCTTGTTGAACAGCGAGTTCCAGCCGCCGACATGGCTGTCGCGCGAGGCGACGGAGGTGAAGGGGGTCTGGTGGAAGTGCTGGGTGGTGCGGCCGGCGCGTTCCTCGAACTGCACCGTAATGGTGGTCGGCACGGTTTCGCCGGAATTGTCGTCCCAGGCGAAGCTGAGGACGATGCGACTGTGCGGCTCGATTTCGAGATACTCGCCGCTCGACCAGCTCTTGGGGAACATCGACGACGTCATGCCCACTCGCCAGGCGCCGCCGGGGCGGAAGTCGGAGCTCAGGTCGGTGACGGTGAAGCCTTCCGGGCCCCACCAGCGGATCATGTGCTCGGGCTCCTGCCACATGCGCCAGACGATCGACAGCGGCGCATCGAAGCTGCGGGTGATGAACAGCTCGTCGTCGCGCAGCTTCAGGGCTTCAGTTCTTGCGGCCATTCTCGTCTCCCTTGGTGATCTCTTCGAGATAGGCGCCCATCTTGTCGAAGCTGCCTTCCCAGAACATGCGGTAGCGGGCGAGCCAGCCATCAACCTGCTGCAGTGGCGCGGTCTCGAGTTTGCAGGGCCGCCACTGCGCTTCGCGGCCGCGGCTGATCAGCCCGGCGGATTCGAGCACTTTGAGATGGCGCGATACCGCTTGCAGGGTGATGTCGAACGGTTCGGCCAACTCGTTGACCGTGGCCTCGCCTTCGCTCAGCCGGGCCAGCAGGGCCCGGCGCGTTGGATCGGCGAGGGCTGAGAGTGTGTTACTGAGCGGGTCGTTAGCAACGGCTGGCATATTCAACATCCGTGTTGATCAACGTATGTGTTGAATACGCTGCGAACTGGCAGCTGTCAAGCCGGGTGGGATGCGACGACGCTGACCGCGACCAGCCCGCTGGGAGGAGGGTGGCAAGGCCGGCCAGCAGCGCCGGACAGGCAAGGGGTGCCCTTGCCGCGCCGGCCTGTCAGCCAGGATATGCGAGGGCGTGATGACTCTCGGGATGTAGTGACGCCGGGAGGTCGCGGACCCGGCACCGTGCGGCGGGCCGGGTCCGCGTCGTGAGGGAGGGGAGGCGCCCCGCCTCACGGGCTATCGAGCGTCGCGGCTCGATTGGAGAAATGACCTGAGATGCGCCCCCTCAGTGCTGCGTCGAGCAGCGTAGGAGCACTCGATCACATCCAAGCTGACAGGGCGCTGAATGCAGGTTGCAGAAACCGTTCATGAAGCAAAAACAATGCCCCCGGGGAGGTATCACCCCCGGGGGCAGGTATTGAGCTCACGACAAGGTGTCGCCGCGGGCTTACCGGACGCGGATCGAGCTGATGTTGTCGTTGGCGCCGCGCAGGTTCCCGACGCTGCGCGAGATCACGATGCAGCGGCCGTTGAAGTTGGCGCGCTCGCACACCTGAGCCTGTGCATCGCCGCGAACTTCGATCGAACGGATCGAGTCATCCCAACGGCCGAGGCGGGCCAGGCGTTCGCCCGGGCGGGCGCAGAAGCTGTAGCCGCGGAAATTGGTGTTCTCGTAGAAGCAGACGCGGTCGCGGCTGCCGCCGGGACGGCCGGGCCGCATGTCAAAGCCACCGGAACCGATCTGGAAGCTGAAACCGGGAACGTTGAAGCCGATGTTCACATCGACATCGGGACGGCTCGGACCCGGGCGATCGGGAACGATGACGCGGGTATCGACATCGTCCTCATCGTCCAAGCCGGAATCGTCGTCGCTGAGGTAGCTGGCCGAGACCCAGCCATCCGGGCCCTGCTTGATCACATAGCACCAGCCGCCGGTGCAGCGATCGATCTCGACCTGCTGGCCGGGGCGCAGCACGTCGACCACGGCGCCATTCACCGGCGCGGCGCGGACATTGACGGTGCTGGTGGCGACGGCGGCATTGGCCGCGCCGGTGAAAAACAGCGAGCCGAGCAGCACTGTGGCGGCTCCTGCCAGTTTGATGGGATGCATGGATAGTCCTCTCTTTGTGACGCTTCGGGCATTTGTCGGTTGTCGCCGCGAGGCCGAAACGGCCGCAACGCAAGGGAGTTCCATGCATTCGTGTCGATTGCGCCTAAAATGCAAACGCCGCCCCCAGGGGGCGGCGTTCGGCACAGAGCATGGTGAAGCGTCAGTTAACTTCGTAGGACGAGATGGCGTTGTTCAGCTGCTTGGGCAGCGAGGCCTTGGACGAGCTGATATCGGCGCAGATGCCTTCGAGGTCGAAGTCGCGGCAGACCAGCACGTCGGCATCGCCGAACACCTCGATCGAGGAGATCGAGTCGTTCCAGCTGCCACCCAGCGCATCGTCGCTGTCGCCGGGCTCGACGCAGAAACTCGGGCCGTTGAAGTTGGCGTTCTTGTAGAAACAGACCTGGTCGTCCTCGACCGGCTCGGGCAGCGGCTGCGGCTTGGGCTGGTTGCCGATGCCGATGGAAATCGACGGCTTGCCATCGCCACCGACGCCGAAGCTGAAGCTGAACGGCACGTTGGAGGCGGGCTTGCCCTTGTTGAGGCCGCCGAGCCGGTTCTGGCGCACCCAGCCATCGGGGCCGGGGATCTGGATCAGGCACGCGGGGCCCTGGCAATCGAGCACGGTGACCAATTGGCCGGCTGCGACGGAATTGACCACCGGGGAGTTCGGGTTGGCGGTTTTGCGGACGTTGGAATCCTGCAGCACATGGGCATTGGGGGCGGCGAAGGCAGGCGCGGCGGCAAGCCCGACAAGCGCGGCCAGCGCTGCGGCGGCGACGAGGTGGAGACGCTTCATGATGATGTTCCCTGATGGGCGGCGCCGGGGCCGGTGCCGCGGCGCGAGTTCAGCGTGGCTCGATCGGCCGCGCTGAATGCTGCCGAAGAACAGCAATATTCGCGATTCGAGGCGAAATCGACTGAAATGCAAAAGCAAACGGCCCGCGCCGGAGAGGCGACGGGCCGTTGTTACTGACTGACCGTGGGCCGGGTTCAGTAGACCTGCATCGCGCTCACGTTGTTGTCGAGGAAGCCGTGCAGGCTTGTCTGGCTTTCGTTGACACGCTCGCAATAGGAGTGGAAGTCGCGGTCGCGGCAGAGGTCGACCGAAACATTGCCCTCGATGCGGACCGACGAATAGCGGTTGTCGGCGTCGAGCAGCAGGAAGTCGCGCACCCGGGTACCGGCCTTGGCGCAGAACGAAGCGCCGGTGAAGTTGTGGCCCTCATACAGGCAGACCATGCCAGGACCGCCCCAGTTGTAGGGGATCGGAGCAAGCTGCCAGGGGTGGCGAAGGACCTTGCCGAAGGCAATGTCGTAGAGCTTGGTCCAGCCGGCTTCGCGCCCGGCATGGACGCGGCACCATTGCTTGGAGCAGCGATCGACATAGATGCGGACCGCCGCGTCGATTTCACCGGTGACGTCGTAGTTCTTGCCCGGCCCCTCGAACAGGGTGAGCGGACGAACCGACCAGGCGGGCGTGCCCACCGGCGCCGCCGTCGCGGCGGTCGCGCCGAGCACCAGCGTGGCGAGGAGAGACAGGCAGGCAAGCAACTGCTTCATCGAAAAATGCCCCGTACCAAATATCAGAGGCGAAGCGTAGCGCCGGTGCATGACAGTTGGAAGGGTGAGCCGGCAACAGGGTGGGGGAAAGTTGGCGGGCTGAGCGCCGGACACGCGGTGATCCTCCCCCGCGGGGCGGGGGAGGGGGACCAGCGAAGCTGGTGGAGGGGGCGGCCACAAACACCATGGCTCCGAGCACCCCCTCCGAGCTGCGCTAGGTCGCTGACGCTCCCAAGCTGCGCTTGCCTCCCCCGTCGAGGGGGAGGTGGGGATCGAGTCTGGGGCTGGGTCTAGCCGCAAGCACCGGCCGACACCCTCCCCTTGACGGGGAGGGATGGGGAGGGGTGTGCAGCGCGCACGATTTGGCTTGGGTTCTCAGGATGAAAAGCTGAGGCAGCCACGAGCTTCGTGGCTCCGCACACCCCCTCCGAGCTGCGCCAGGTCGCTGACGCTCCCAAGCTTCGCTTGCCTCCCCCGTCGAGGGGGAGGTGGGCATCGAGTTTGGGGCCTGGACGGGGCCAAGGGTCTTGGCGCGGGAAAGGCGCCGCGCGGAATCCCTCGCGCAGCGCCTCCCTCATCGTCCCGGGGAAGAGGCCACCCATCCCGGGACGGATGCCGAGGACCCTGCAGGTTTGGGGCTGAACGGGTGCTGAACGGCGCTGGGGTTCAGCGCGGAATGACGCGCTTCTGGCCGTGCTCGTCGAGGGCGACATAGACGAAGCGGCCCTCGGTGACCTTGACCCGGTCGGCGAGGCGGTTGCGGCGGGCCCAGGCTTCCATGGCGATGGTGATCGAGGTGTTCCCGACCCGCTCGATCGAGGTGTAGACGCAGAGGACATCGCCCACCTTTACCGGCGCGATGAAGGTCATGGCTTCGACCGCGACAGTGGCGACGCGTCCCTGGACGCGCTCGACGGCGCAGATCGAGCCGGCAATGTCCATCTGGCTCAGCACCCAGCCGCCAAAGATGTCGCCAGCCGGATTGGTGTCGGCCGGCATGGCGAGGGTGCGGATGGTGAGCGCGCCCTTGGGCTCGGTGATGGAGGTTTCCGTGGTCATGCGCGGGGTCCTTTCGGCGGCCAGCGGCCGATTTCTTCTTCCCAGTGGCGGCGGCAGAGCGAGACATAGACCGATTTCTCGATCGACACCTGGTTGCCTTCGGTCAGCGCGCCGCCTTCGGTATCGCGGCGCACCACCATGGTGGCCTTGCGACCGCAAAAGCAGATGGTGCGCACTTCGCGCAACTCGTCGGCAACAGCGAGCAGTTCGGAGGAGCCGGGGAACAGCTTGCCCTGGAAATCGGTGCGCAGGCCATAGCACATCACCGGCACATCGAGCCGGTCGGCGACCCGGGCCAGCTGCCAGACCTGGTCGGCAGTGAGGAACTGCGCCTCATCGACGAAGACGCAATCGACCTTCGATTCCTGGATATGGTCGTTGACGCGCTGGAACAGGTCGTCCTCGCCGTTGAACATCTCGGCGTCGGCGGCAATGCCGAGCCGCGAGGTGATGCGGCCGACATCGCCTTCGGCATAGAGCGACGAGGTGAACAGCAGCGTGCGCATGCCGCGCTCGACATAGTTGTAGGATGCCTGGAGCAGCAGGGTCGACTTGCCGGCGTTCATCGCCGAGTAGGAGAAGTAGAGCTTGGCCATTTGCCGTTCATGCCGCAGGCGGAAGACGGCGGCGAGGCCAATCGGTCGCTCTCAACAAAAAATCGGCCGCCTGGCGGGGGCGGCCGACTAGAATGCCGAATTGGGGCTCGGCGCAGGACATACGAGTTGGCGGCGATGTCCTGCTCATAAGGACCGTCCGGTTGCCGATAGTGGCGGGTGCAACCGGGTCTAGGCCGGAACAATGGGGGACGTTCCGGACACCCGCAAGCTATTGACGCGACGTGACAAGCAGATGACGAACAGTTTCATATTGGCGACATTATCGCGCCGTAGCGAAATGCTGCGGGCAGGGCTGCTGGAGAGGCAAATGAAGATCTTCTGGAAGGCTGGATTGGGGTTGGCGATGGCGGCGGCAATGGCTGCGCCGAGCCTCGCGCAGGGCGTCGACGTCACCGGCATGTGGCGGCCGGACAAGAACTCCGACTACGAGATGAGCATGTGCGGCAAGGACAATGCCCAGCTCTGCATCAAGGTGGTGGCGCTGCGCGGCAACATGGATAGCGACAAGAACCGGCCCTACCTCAACACCTACCTGATCGACAAGGCCAAGCCGAGCGGGCAGGGCCGCTGGAAGGGCAAGCTCAGCCTGTTCGGCCAGACCGGCGATGCGACACTGACGCTGAAGGGCGCCAACACCATGAACGTCAAGGCCTGCGCCTATATCGTGGTGTGCCGCGAGATCACCCTGACGCGGGTGCAGTAGTAGCCGTCAGGTCGCCTCAGCATCCCGGCGCTGCCGCAGTGCCGGGACTGCTTCGACGAGGATGATCGCAAACAGGATCAGCGCCGCGCCGGCATAGCCGATGGGCGGCAGGCGCTCGCCCAGCAGCAGCGCGCCACCGAGCGCGGCGAACAGGCTCTCTGCCGACAGCACGATCGCGGCGTTGGCGGCCGGCACATATTGCTGCGCGATGGCCTGCAGCGTGAAGGCGAGGGCCGTCGACATCAGCCCGACATAGAGGATCTGCACCCAGCCGGCGGTGATGTCGGCAAAGTCGGGGGTCTCGAAGCCGAAGGCGAGCACCAGGCAGACGAGACCGACGCTGATGAAGGTGATGGCGGAAAGCACTACCGGAAGGCCGGTGGCGCGGCTCAGCAGCCCCAGCATGAAGACATGGCCGCCCCAGAATACGGCGCTGATCACCACCAGCAAATCGCCGGCGTTGAAACTCTCGAGCCGGCCGCCATTGAGATAGAAGATCCCGATCAGGGCGAGCGGCGCGCCCAGGTAGATGATCGGGTGCGGGCGGGTGCGCAGCACCAGGAAGGCGATCAGCGGGGCGAACAGCACGTAGAGCGCGGTGAGAAAACCCGAATTGGTGACGCTGGTCTGGGCGAGGCCATATTGCTGCAGCACCGAGCCGACGAGGAAGGCGATGCAGAGAATGCCGATCTGCAGCCAGAGGCGCGGGGTGAACTGCGCGGCTGCCGGGGCCCTGCGACGAAGCTCGATGAGCGCGAAGGGCAGCAGCGCGACGCCGCCGAGCAGGAAGCGCGTGCCGCTGAAGGTGAGCGGCCCCATATGCGCCATGGCGGCCTTCTGCGCGACGAAGGCCAGGCCCCAGATCGCGGTGGCAATGAGCAGCAGGAGGACGGCGAGCGGACGGGACATCGGCGCTGTGTAGCCGGAGCCGCGGGCCGGCGTCGAACGGATTTTCTCGATGGGATCGATCAGCCGGCGTGATGGCCGCTTGCCTCGCCATTCAATTTATGACAGCAATGCTGACATAAACTGAGATGGGAGACCGACAATGAACTCTGCCGATCACGCTTTTGCTGAGGAGTGGGTCGCGGCATGGAATGCCAGGGACCTCGACCGCATTCTCAGCCACTACGCCCCCGAGATCGTGTTCCTGTCGCCGTTCGCGCAGAAACGGCTCGGCGATGGCCGGGTGGTGGGCATGGCGGCATTGCGCGAGTATTGGCGCGGTGGCCTGGCAGTGATCCCGGACCTGCACTTCGAACTGGAGGCGGTGCTTTCCGGCCACCAGTGCCTTACCATCCTCTATCGCAACCAGAACCGGCAGCTGGTGGCCGAGACGGTCGAGTTCGATGCGGCAGGCAAGGTGGTGCGCTCGTCGGCCTGTTATGGCTGAGTTCGACTGCGGGCATCAGCGCCGAAGGCCTACTTCAGCTCCGCGTCCAGCGCTTCGATCAGCCGCTGCACCTCGGCGGGCGAGGTGTAGTGGGTGAAGGAGACGCGGAGCACGCCGTGGCCGGGGTTGAGGCCGAGTGCTTCGAGCAGGCGATAGGCGTAGAAATGGCCGCCCGACGCCATCACCTTATGGTGGGCCAGCCGATCGGCGGCTTCGACGGCGAGTTCGGGAAGCGCCAGCGACACGGTCGGGGCGCGTTTGGCCGGATCGGTCGGGCCGATCAACCGCACGTTGTTCTTGGAACGCAGGAACTCCATCAGCGGCGCGAGCAGGATTTCCTCCTGCTGGCGCATCGCGGTGTGCGCCTTGCGGAACGGGTTCGCGCCCTCGACGCGGTCGCCGGCGAGTTCGGCGACGCGCTCGAGATAGTCGGCGACGCCGGCGGTGGCGGCGATCTGCGCGTGATCGGGGCCAGCCGGGACGAGGCGCTTGCGCGGCTGGGTGTCGTTGAAGAAGTGCCCCTGGTTGGGCAGCTCCGACGCCAGCGAGGGGCGGATCGCCATGACGCCCTGGTGCGGGCCATACACCTTGTAGGCCGAGAACAGGTAGATGTCGCAGCCGAGCTCGAGCAGATCGGGCAGGCCGTGCGGCGCGTATGAGACGCCGTCGACCACGGTGATGGCGCCGTAGCTCTTGGCCTTCTGCACGATCTCGTGCACCGGATTGATCTCGCCCACGATGTTGGAGGCGTGCGGAAAGCAGACGGCGCGCACTTTCGAATCGAGCAGCTTGTCGAGCGCCGCCGGGTCGAGATGACCGGTGACCGGATCGACCTGCCACTCGCGGATGACGATGCCGCGATCGGCGAGCCGCCGCCAGGCACCGCCATTGGCCTCGTGGTCCTGGTTGGTAACGACCACGGCGTCGCCGGGCTTCAGCCAGCCGGCGAAGGCGTGGCCCAGCGTGTAGGTGTTGCCGGAGGTGGAGGGGCCGAAATGGATCCAGTCCATGCCGACATTGAGCGCCTGCGCCATGCGGCGATGCGCCAGATCCATGGCGGCGCCGGCTTCGCGAGAGGCAGGGTAGAAGCCGTAGGGCTGCACCTTGGTGGCGCGATAATAGTGGTCGAGCCGGCCGAGCACCTGCTGGCTGGTGTAAGAGCCGCCGGCATTCTCGAAAAAGGCCCAGCCATCGAGGCTCGGCTCACGGAATGCCGGGAACTCGGCGCGGATCAGGTCGGTGTCGAGAGGCAGGGCGGTCATGAGTGGCGCTCGCGGGGAGAGAGGATCGATGGTTAGCGGAGCGATGTGACCGCGGCAATGCAGCGTGTGGATAAGCGGGGGGGTGGGCACGGCGAGGCCGGTGGCTGGGCGGCGGAGTTCACCGGACACCCGCGAGAGCGAAGAAGCCCCGGCGAGAGGGGCGCCGGGGCTTCAGAGGGACGGCGTCGCGGCCGGTCGCGTTGGGGACTAGAGCGCGGGACTACGCTCCGGACCGGCCGGGACTGGGGTCAGCCGTCCAAACCGGGGGCCGCGGGAGCGGCGGGGCGATGGGGCAGTTGCTTGCCCTGATGCTGGAACTTGCCCTGCATATGGCGGTGCGGGGCGAGTTGGCGCTTCTGCGTGTCGGTCAGGCTTTCGTAGAAGCTCCTGAACTGTGGCAGCAGCTCGCTCATCGCGGCAAGGCGGGCTTCATCGAATTTGAGGCGCTGCTCGAGGCGCTGGATCAGGTCCGGGCGCTCGTTTCGGTTAGCAGTCTTGCCGGGGCGCATGGTGTCGCACTGGTCGGCGAAATCGGTCTGCGCGGTCAGCGCAGTGGTACGAAAATCCTCGAACAGCTTTTCCTGGTCTTTGCTCAGGTCGAGCTTGCTGGCCATGCGGTCGAGGCGGCTCTCCAGTCGGTCGGCAGCGCGCGGGTTGCAGGAGAACTCGGCGAAACGGAAGGCGCCACCGGCGGCATCGCGGCGGAACTCAAGGGTGCGGCTGTCATTGCGTGGGCGATCGGGACCGGCGGCGAAAGCCGGGCTCATGGCGGTGAGGCCAAGCGCGGCAACGAGGGCGGCGAGGATGGTGGCGCGGGTCGGGGTCATCGAAGTCTCCCATCGGTGAGTGGCAACGGGGTGAGGATGTGCTGCGTCGGCTTGCCGGGGTGTTGCGGCAAGATGAAATCGCGGCAAGGTTGGAAAGGCAGCTTGGGAAATATCGTGCCCGCCGCCCACCCCCTCCGCTTCGCTCCCAAGCTTCGCTTGCCTCCCCTGTCGAGGGGAGGTGGGGATCGAGTTTGTGGCTGGATCGCCCAAAGCTCACCGGCGGACACCCTCCCCTTGACGGGGAGGGATGGGGTGGGGTGTGCAGGGTGCACGATGGTGCATGGGCCTTCGGATCACGGGGGGGTGATCGCAAGCATCGGGCCCGCCGCCCACCCCCTCCGAGCTGCGCTAGGTCGCTTCGCTCCCAAGCTTCGCTTGCCTCCCCCGTCAAGGGGGAGGTGGGGATCGAGCTTGGGGCTGGATCGTCCAAAGCTCACCGGCGGACACCCTCCCCTTGACGGGGAGGGATGGGTGGGGTGTGCAGGGTGCACGATGGTGTATGGGCCTTCGGACCACATGGGGTAGATCGTAAGCATCGTGCCCGCCGCGCACCCGCTCCGAGCTGCGCTAGGTCGCTTCGCTCCCAAGCTTCGCTTGCCTCCCCGTCAAGGGGGAGGTGGGGCATCGAGCTTGGGGCTGATACCGGCGGCAGGGAGCGGCTACGACGCGATGTATTCTTTCAGCGCGTTGGCTTCCTGTTCAGTCTCTTCGATCTTGCGCTTCACCACGTCGCCGATCGAGACGATGCCGGTGAGCTTGCCGGCCTCGACGATGGGGATATGGCGGATGCGGTGGCGGGTCATGGTTTCCATGAGGTCCGACACGGAGCTGGCCGAGGTGCAGGTGATGACCTTGCTGGTCATGACGTTGCGGACGGGGCCGGCGAGCACCGCGATAGGGTCCTTTTCGAGGTGACGCACCACGTCGCGCTCGCTGAGGATGCCCGCAACCTTGCCCTTGGCGTCGACGACGACCACGGCACCGATCTTCTTGCTGTTCAGGATCCGCACCGCTTCGGAGAGCGGCGCACCGGCTTCCACCGTGAATACGGTGTGGCCCTTGGATTGAAGGATAGTCTCGACTTGCATCGTCAGTCCTCCTCTCAGGCGGCCATAGTGCGCCACAGGTGAGGAGGTGACAAGAGTAAGGGTCGGAGGGTGGAAAAGGGGGCGCCCGAGCGCGGACTCCCCCTCCCAGCCTCCCCCACAAGGGGGGAGGTGCCCGGAGGGTGCAGTGCAGTGACTACTGCGCGGCGGGGGCCTTGAGGTCGCGCTTTTCGTCCTGGGTGGTCGGGGCAGGAGCGTTGACCACGGGGAGTTCGACCGGCTCGCCGCTGGCTTCGGCGACGACGTTGAGCTTTCCGGCCAGCGCCGCCGGGTTGGTCTCGGCGGCAGCGAGGTCGGCGAGACCGATGCCGGCTTCGTCCTTGGCGGTGATGGTGAGCTTCAGATGCGACGCGCCACTGAGGAACGTGCCGAGCTGCTGCGCCGCGGTGAGGGCTTCGGTGGTGTTGCCGAGGAAGGCCAGGGTCATACCCTGCGCCATGCCGGCGACGGCGGTGCGGAACGAAGCCTCGGACTGGCCGGCTTCCTTGGCGCCGGCGGCGAAGGCGAGCGAGCCCATGCCGCGGTCCTCGACCTCGATGGTCACGTCGCGCAGGGTCAGCATCATGGCTGCCATGGTAGCGGCGTCGGTATTGTCGGCAAACAGCGCCTCGGTGGCGTTGCCGAAGGTACCCGAGAGGTTGACACGGCCGAGCGCGCCCAGGTCGATCAGCACGTCATCGACCTTGATGGTGGACGACGCCTTGTCCCAGGCGAGTTTGGTGCCGAGCGAGATATCGAGCTTGTCGACGCCGCGGGCCAAGAGATCGGCGACCGGCAGATCGGTCATCTCGGCGGTGATCGGCAGGATGAAGTTGGCGAGGTTCAACGAAATGTCGGCGGGAATGCCGTTGACATAGTTGCCCAGCGTGGCGTCGAAGGCGCCGAGCGTGCCGGTGATGCGCTTGCCCGAGGATTCCGGATCGGGCACGTCGATCGACAGATTGGCCAGGCTCATGCCGTCGAGCGCCGGAACCAGCTTCCGCCAATTGGTGGTGAAGTAGGCTTCATCGAGCTTGACGGCTGCCTCGATGGCCGCGATGGCGGCGGAGAAATCCATCTTCTTCCAGGTGAAGTTGCCGAACTTCACGAAGCCATCGTTCTCGACCGTCATGTCGAAATCGTCGAGCGAGATCGGCGGATAGATGGCCGGCTCGAAGCCGCCGACGGTGATCGGGCCCGAGGCAACGGTGAGGGGGTTGCCCTTGTCGTCCTTGCCCGCGCAGCTGAAGCCCGTAAAGGTCATCGGCGTCGACGAGAAGGCGGTAAACATATCGGCGTAGAAGCGGACCAGCTTGTCGACGGTTTCGGGCGCCACCTCGGTGCCGGCCTTCTGGGCGGCCTCGGCTTCCATGACGAGGGCGTTGATCTCGGTCATCGACTGTTTGAGCGGGCGGGCGCTGAAGCTGCCGAGTTCGGCGGCGCCGAAATCGCAGTTGACCACGTCGCCGCCCTTGAGGCTGCCGCCGGAAAACTTGAAGTCGGAATAGACCTCTTTCATCTCGGTGCCGGCGGTGGCGGTGCTGGTCAGGCCATAAAAGCCGAGCAGGCCGGCGAGGTCGAAGCGGCTGGTCGACATCTCGCCGAATGTGGCGGTGAGGTTCCCGGGGCCGGTCAGGTCGGCCGAGCCAACATTTGCGCTGGCAGCGACACCATCGGCGATGTTGTTGAGGGCGATGTCGCGATAGGTAATGACGAGGGTGCCGGCGCCTTCGCCCAGGTCGCTGGTCATCCTGAGTTCAGGGATGCTCAGCGAGGTGGCATCGAGGCTGGCCAGCGCATCGAGTGCGCCCGGGGCGCCGGTAAACAGGCCACGCACCGCGCCTTCGTTGATGTTGCCATCAACCACTTCCACCGTGGGGACGGCGATGTCGTACATCGTGCCGGTGGCGCCCTTGATCTCGATGCCGGTGACCGAAAGCGTTTCGGCGGAGGCGCCGGTGAACGCGACACCGGCAAACACGGTGCCGAGCAGGAAGGCGCGCATCGGACGCAGGCGGCGGCCGAGCGGGGCAGAAGCGGTACGGGTCATGTCGGTTTCCTCAGTCGAAAATCATGAGACGCCGCGCCCTCAGTTCACCTTGGGTGAACGAAAGACACGGCGCGGGGGTACGGCCCGAAGCGAGCGTCACCGGCTTCTAAACTAGCCCAACTAACGGGAAGATGAACGGGGGGGCGCGAAACGCGCTGAAATTACGCCGTTCAGCCTTCGCCGTGCCCGGGCTTCCAGGCGGCCAGCGGATTGGACTGGCGGGCCTTGGGCGATTGCAGCCCTTCGCGCAGCGTGGCGCGGACGACTTCGACGAGGATCGCGAGGATGAGGGCGCACAGCGGCACGAACAGCAGCACCACGGCGGTATCGATCTCGCCGCCGCCTACGATGGCACGAGGCGGAATGAGGCCGAGGAGCAGGGCGATGCCGGCTCCGACGAAGGTAAGTGAGAACGAGATGGCAGTCGCCGCACTCAGGGCATTGCGGAACAACGGCAGGCGTAGAGGCGGCCGCTTCGGCCGGGGAAGCTTGGTGGGCGACATGAGGACTCGCTGACTCCGATCACAACGCAGTGATAAGGCCCGCTGAATGCGCGGATGTTTCGTTGCTAAAGGGGTGAAGCGGGTACGATTTGAAGGCCATCGTGTGGCGAAACCCGCCGCTGCCGCTGGGGAGTTGGGATTATGGGATCGTTCGCGACGACATTGAAGCTACTGCTGGCCGTGGTGCTGACGGCATTCCTGATGGTTGGCCCGGGGGCGCGAGCCCAGGATCAGCCTGCCGAGGCGGTGGCGCCCGAGCCGTGGCAAAGCGTGATCGACAGCCAGATCGAAGCCTTCCGGACCAAGGATGCGCCGGCGGCATTCAGCTATGCCGGCGCCGGCTTTCAGGTGAGCTTCCCGAGCGCTGAGGCGTTCTTCAACGCCATCGTCACGGCGGGCTACGCACCGATCATGGAGTCGCGCTCGCATAGCTTCGGCAGGTTCCAGAAGCTCGGCGACAAGGCGGTAGCGCAGGAGGTGAAGTTCGTCGGCAACGACCAGAGCCTCTATGAAGCCATCTACATGCTGGCCGAGGAAGCCAATGGCTGGCGGGTGCAGGGCGTGCAGCTGGCGAAGCAGGCCGGGATGGGGATCTGAGCCTTTCTGAGCGTCGGATGAACAGCGGGATCAGTGCGCGTTCAATGACCTGGAGCGACAACCAGGCATGGTCAGCCCCAAGTTATCCAGGATGTCTGAGTTGAAAGTTCTCGCCATTTCCGCCGTACTCGCCGCGCTGCTCGTCAGCCTGATGCCCGATGGTGAACAGGCGATGGGAAGCGGCAAGGCCAGCGTGCGAGCCGATGGCAACCCGATCGTCCTGCCGGCAAGTGCAAGGGCACCCGCCCGCGCCGTTTGACCAAACGTCCCGGTTGTGCGCGCGAGACTGAAGCCGTAGAGCTTTCCCGCCATCTTACCGGGAGATGATCTTGGCTTTCCTGTCCGACGCCCTCAGCCGCATCCAGCCATCCGCCACGGTCGCCATCAACTCCAAAGCCGTCGAAATGAAGCGGCAGGGCGAGGACGTGATCTCGCTGGCCGCGGGCGAACCCGATTTCGATACGCCCGAGCATGTGCGCGAGGCGGCGATCCGGGCGATCAACTCGGGCAAGACCCGCTACACTGCGGTCGACGGCATCCCCGAGCTCAAGGAAGCGGTGGCGGCGAAGTTCAAGCGCGACAATGGGCTCGACGTCACGGCCGCCGATTGCTTTGTCTCGTCCGGCGGCAAGCAGATCATCTTCAACGCGTTGATGGCGACGCTGAACCCCGGCGACGAGGTGGTGATCCCGGTGCCGTACTGGGTGAGCTACCCGGAGATCGTGCGGCTTTGCGATGCCGATCCGGTGTTCGCGGTTGCCGACGCTTCGACCGGCTTCAAGCTCAAGCCCGAGGTGCTGGAAGCGGCGATCACGCCGAAGACCAAATGGCTGATCCTCAATACGCCGTCCAACCCGACCGGTGCCGCCTATACGCGCGACGAATTGCGCGGACTGGCCGATGTGCTGCTGCGCCACCCGCAGGTGCACATCCTCACCGACGATATCTACGAGGTGCTGGTCTATGACGGCGGCAGTTTCGCCACCATTGCGGGGGTGGAGCCGCAGTTGCAGGCACGGACGCTGACCATGAATGGCGTGTCGAAGTCGCACGCCATGACCGGCTGGCGCATCGGCTATTGCACCGGGCCGCGGCCGCTGCTCGCCGCAATGAACAAGCTGCAAAGCCAATCGACCACCAATCCCTCCTCGATCTCGCAATGGGCGGCAGTGGAAGCGCTGAACGGCCCGCAGGAGTTCCTGACTGGCTGGCGTGACGTGTTCCAGGGGCGGCGCGACCTGGTGGTCGCCGGCCTCAACGCCAATACCGGGCTCGACTGCCTGACGCCCGAAGGGGCGTTCTATGTCTTCCCGTCGGTCAAACGTCTGCTCGGCAAAACCTCGGGCGGCGGCCGGGCGCTGACTGACGATGCGGCGTTCGTCCTGGCGCTGCTCGAAGAGACCGGCGTTGCCCTGGTGCACGGCACGGCGTTCGGTCTCGCCGGGCATATGCGGCTCAGCTACGCGGCATCGAACGCCCAGCTCGAAGATGCAGTGAGCCGGATCCAGGATTTCTGCGCCAAGGTGAGCTGATGACATACCCGATCACCGAGCCGGTCGCGAGCGGCTGGCTCGCGGTCGGGGATGGCAATGCGCTCTACTGGGAAGAGGCAGGCAACCCCGATGGGGTGCCGGCGCTGATCCTCCATGGCGGACCGGGTTCCGGGTTTGCCCCGTGGATGCGGGGCTTTTTTGACCCGGCGCGGTACCGCATCATCGGCTTCGACCAGCGCGGTTGCGGCCGCAGCACGCCGCACGCCGCGGACGAAGGCGTGGATTTCTCGGTCATCACCACCGCCCATATGGTCGCCGATATCGAACGGCTGAGGGCACATTTCGGCGTCGACAAATGGGTGATCTATGGCGGCTCGTGGGGCACTACGCTCGGGCTCGCTTATGCCGAGGCCCATCCCGGGCACGTCGCGGCAATGGTGTTCGGCGGGGTGACGACGACGCGGCGGCGCGAGATCGACTGGCTCTATCGCGGCATGGCGCCGCTCTATCCCGTGGAGTGGGAGCGGTTCGTCGCCGGCGCGCCTGAGGGGACGCCGGAGGATGGGCTGGTCGCGGCGTATAACGACCTGCTGTTCGATGCCGATCCAACGGTGCGCGACAAGGCGGCGCGGGATTTTCACGACTGGGACAATGCGGCGGTATCGGTCACCGCCCAGGTCGGCCGCGCGTCGGATGGGGCAGATCCCCGGCGGATGCTGGCCCGTAGCCGGATCGTTACGCATGTGTTCCGCCACGCGGGATGGATGGAAGAGGGGCAAATCCTCGCCAATGCCCACCGGCTGCGGGGAATTCCGGGCGTGCTGGTACAGGGTCGGCTCGATCTGCAAGGGCCGTTGGTGACGGCGTGGGAACTGGCGCGGGCCTGGCCCGATGCGAAGCTCGTGGTGATCGACGGGGCAGGGCACTCGGCTGGCGATGCCGGAATGCCGGAGGCGATCACGGCGGCGCTGGATGGGTTTGCTGGGGCTCACTGATAGAGACGGCCCCCTCCCATCCTCCCCCATGATGGGGGAGGTGCCTTGCCGGTGCATTTGGCACGATCGAAGACAGAGCCTCAAGTCTTCACCTCCCCCTTTATGGGGGAGGCCGGGAGGGGGCCGTCTGCTTCAGCCGGCTCACAGGTAATCTATCAAGCTCATCGACCCGCCGCCGTCGCCACCAAATGCAGAGGACCCGGTGGCTTGGCTGAGCAGCGAGCCCAGCTTGCTGGCGGTCTGGTAGTTCGACACCGCCGCGGCGTAGAGGTTTTCCGACCAGCCGGCGGCGGCGCGCTCTTCGCTGCTCATGGCGCCATAGAGCGAGATGACGTTCTGGGCGAAGCCGGCGGCATTACCGGTCCCGGCGGATTTGAGGCCCTGCAGCAACGCGGCGCCGGAGCGCGAGCGCATCTCCATCGAGGCGGAGCGGACTTCGCTCGGCGAGAACTTGCCGTTGGAGTTGAGCGCCACCGAGGCGAGCGAGCGGCTATCGAACTCGGAATAGTCGGGGTTCGAACTGCCGGTCGATTTGTACTGCGCATCGAGTGTGGTGCGGGCGTCGCCGGCGACATCCTTGATGTCGCGCGGCTGGCCGGTCTCGCCGCCGGCAAGGCGCTCCATATAGGCGTTGACCGGGTCGTTGGGTACGGCGCCGGGCAGGGTCGAGGGCTTGGCTTCGATGAGCTTCAGCATTTCCTCGAGCGCGGCGCGCTGGTCGGCATAGGCGGCCGAAGCCTTCTCCTCGGGACCCATGGCATCGAAATAGGCGAGGGCGGCGACATAGAGACCTTTGACGCTGCCGGTGACGCGGCCGACCGCAGTGGGGCCGGCCATCGCCTGGTCGAAGCGGTTCATGAGTTCGATCGCCGCGGCCTTCTGCTCGTCAGCGGTAAACAGCTGGCTGGCGTTGGTGCTCATGGCATAGAGCTCGCGCCGGTCGACCTTGCTGAGATCGAGGGCGAGTTTGCCGTCCTTCAGTGGGCTGGTGAGCTTGGCGTCGCCGAGCAGTTTATCAAGGGTGGCGCGGGCCTCCGTCGTGACGGAAGCGAAGTCTTTGATGGTGGTGAGTGCGGCCTTGGCTGCATCGGACAGGGTGACGTTGGTGGCGCCGGATTCGCTCGAACTCGTCGCCGGTGGATTGGTCAGTGCCTGCTGCTGGGCCTTCTGCGCGTTGGCGATGATTTGCGCGTAGGTCAGTGAACTGGTGGAAGTCGCGGTGCCGACGCTGCTCATGGGTGCCTCCGGGCGGTCGCGGATCACCATGCAGGCGGCGTGCCAGTGTGGAGGGCGGGGAATCCGGGGCGTTTGGGTGGAGAGAAGCGGTCGGGCGGCAGGAAGTGCCGGGCAAGAATGGCCGTGGGAGGCGCTGACTTGTCCCCCACGCTCGACGTCACCCCGGCGACGGCCGGGGCCCATCCTGCGGTCGTTCTGTGGGCCACGGTCCTTTCACCGCTGCATGTCGTGCCGGTTATCCGGTCAGCGAGGTGACCACGGACCGCAACTCACCCGAAGCATCTCAGGATGGCCCCGGCCTTCGCCGGGGTGACACCGTGGTTGGGGCAAGTTGGTGCCCTCCACCAGTTCCGAAAACCCAAGACTACAAGAGCTCAGATCACCTCCAGCGCCTGCTTGCGGCGCGGCGGTGGGAACGCTGCGTCCAACGCCGTGAGTTCGGCTACATCAAGCGTCAGCTCCGCCGCAGCGCGGTTCTCGGCGACGTGGTCGAGGCCGGTGGCCTTGGGAATGGCGATGACGCCGGGTCGGGCCAGCACGAAGGCCAGCGCCACCTGGGCGGCATTGACGCCACGGGCGTTGGCGATGCGCTGCAGTTCGGGGTGGCGCAGCATACGGTTGTCGTTGCCGAGCGGCGAATAGGCCATGATCGGCATCGCATGCCTGGCGGACCAGCCGAGCAGGTCATATTCGATGCCGCGGGCCGTGAGGTTGTAGAGCACCTGGTTGGTGGCGCAGGCCTCGCCGCCCGGCACGGCGAACAACTCCTCCATATCGTCGACATCGAAGTTGGAAACACCCCAGGCGCCGATGGCGCCGGAGCGCTTGAGGGTCTCGAAGGCGTCGACCGTCTCGGCGAGCGGGTGCCGGCCACGCCAGTGCAGCAGATAGAGCTCGATATGGTCGGTGCCGAGCCGCTTCAGGCTGCGCTCGCAGGCGGCAATGGTGCCGCTGCGGCTGGCATTGTACGGCAGCACCTTGCTGACCAGTTGCACCTGGCTGCGGCGGCCCTCGATTGCTTCGGCAACCACCAGTTCGGCGCCGCCATCGCCGTACATCTCCGCGGTATCGATCAGCGTCATGCCGACCTCGATGCCGCGGCGCAGCGCCGCCACCTCGTCGGCGTGGCGGCGGCGATCCTCGCCCATGCGCCAGGTGCCCTGGCCGAGGGCGGGCACGGACGTGCCGGAGGCAAGCAGAACGGTGGGAAGCGTCGTGGTCATCGGCTCAATCTCGCTTGGTGCCCACCCTAGCGTTCTCGGAGCTTGAGGCAACCCGCCGATCTCTCCAATCCGCTCGGTGTCATCCCCGCGAAAGCGGGGACCTGCGTTTGCAATGGTGCCGAAGGCAAGAGAACCGAGGTTCCCGCTTTCGCGGGATTGAGCCTTCGCTGTGATGACAGCCGGTGTGAATGGCTAGGCAGCGGGCGATCTCGCCCATCGCTCGAAAAGAGAAAGGCTCCGCTCGAGGGGATGAGCGGAGCCTTCAAAGGCCGGCTCGCCGAAGCGGGCGACCCATCGAAGCGCAGCCAGGGAGGAGGAGCGGCTGCAATTCGTTGAGATGACTATCGGGGAGACGGCGAAACGGAACAATCGACAAGTCGGAACGTCAGCCATGCGCCAGGCGCGAGGCGAGAGGGACTGAAAGATCAGCCAAAGCAAAAAAAGAGGCCCCATCCGAAGATGGGGCCCAATGAAAAGGACCGAAGTCCAAATCGAAAGTGGTGGCAAATGGACGAGGGAGGAGGATACGCCATTTGCCGATGGTCCTAAGTCGAGGGAGGAGGATACGACTTCGGACCGGTGTCGCAGAGCAGGACCGAGGGAGGAGGATACGGTGCGGCTCACATCGACAGTCACAATATGCACTTTGACCGTTTGGTCCACAATGCGGAGTTCCACATGCCAGCTATGCAGTTTGTGCAGGTAAAGGTCAGCCATACTGCCGTGACGCTCGCGTCAACCGACTGCCGTTTTGGCGGTTGGTCTCGGCGTTGCGCGGGGCAGAAAAAGCAAGGCCCCGCTCGAGGGGAGAGCGGGGCCGAGTAGCAGCCGTTGCCAGCTGCAGGGAGGAACAAACAACGAGCGCGAGGAGGAGGAGGGAGATGCGCTCAGCTGCTGTCGAGCGGGGATATATGGCGGGAGTGCTGACCCATCAACCGAAGAGTATCGAATGAGTGGCATGCGCTTTTTGCATGGCTGTTAAGTCGATGAGTTTGCTCGTGTATTGCGGTTCTCGGCGTGCGTCGTGGCGTCGCACGCCGATGTGAACACAGCGCCAAGTGCTTGATTGTGACGGTTTTTTGTCAGAATCGGCGAACGAATCCGGATGACTCAGAGCCAGCCGCTGCGTTTGAAGAACAGGTAGGGTACCGCAGCGGACAGAACCATGAGCCCCAGCGCAAATGGATAGCCCAAAGGCCAGCTTAATTCGGGCATGAACTCGAAGTTCATGCCGTAGATCGAGGCGACGAGAGTGGGCGGCAGGAACACTACGGCGGCCACCGAGAAGATTTTGATGATCTGGTTCTGCTCGAGGTTGATCAGCCCGAGCGTCGCATCGAGCAGGAAGGTGATCTTGTCGGAGAGGAACGCCGCGTGATCGCTGAGCGCCGCAGCGTCGCGCTGCAGCACCTTGATCTCCTGCTTGCGGTCGCGCGCCGATTTCTGGTTCTCGGTGCTGCTCGACTGGTGAAAGCTGACCAGCCGGCTGATCGAGACGAGACTTTCGCGCGCCAGGGTAAGAACATCGCCCTTCTTGCCGATGCGCTCGATCAGCGACTGCAGGTCGCGGGTCTTGCGGGTGGGCTTGGTGGATTTGTTGCCGAAGACCTCGCGGGAAATCTGGTCGATGCCGTCTCCGGTATTCTCGAGCAGTTGCGCCAGGCGGTCGATGAAGGATTCGAGCAGGCCGATCATGACGCGCTCGCCGCCGATCTCACCCGTAGTGGGTCGGGAGACGAGCCGCTCGTAGAGCCGGAACGGCTTTGGATCGGCGTAGCGCACCGTGACCAGTTGGTCGTTGCGCAATACGAAGGTGATCGGCGTTTTGACCACCTGGTCCGCTTCATCCTCGATCAACGCGGTAATGGTCATGAACTCGGCGCCTGCCTCGCTGTAGAGGCGGGCAGAGGGCTCGATGTCCTGCATCTCGCGGCGCGTAGGAATGTCGATGCCGAGGCAGGCCTCGACGAACTTGTCCTCTTCGCGCGTCGGGTCGGTGAGTGAGTACCAGACCGCGCCGGCCAGTTGAGTGCCCGCGGCAGCATCGAAATCGGTGGGGACGAGGCGGTCGCCTTCGCGGATATAGGCACGCAGCATAGCGGGGCTCCAATAGATAGCCGGGCCGGCGCGCCCGGCCCACCCGCTGGTCGCGAGGTCTAGGAAGAGTTCCAAAACTCTTCCTGATCTCGCGTTGGGAGCCTAGAGCGCCGGCAAGATCGAAGATCGACTTCGACTGTCGGGGTTCATTTTCAGTCCTTGATGAAAGTCCTGGCGCAAGCGCCCGGAACTGAGCCGAAATGCGCCTTTGCGCGCAGGGCGTCAAGGATGAAACGATGCGTGGCTTTAGTTGGCGAAGGCTGAGACCAGCACCTGACGCAGATCACCCTCGGTGGCGTAGCCAAGGTTCTCGATGCGCCAGAGCGGTTCGGGGAGGTCCGGTTGCGCCACGAGGATCAGTTGCAGATGATCGGTGAAGTTCGCGTCGGGATAGTCGGCAAAGCCATAGGCGATATCAACCACCGCACGGTCGGCTTCGAGAGTCACTGCGCCGGCCTTGCACTCGGTCGCATAGTCGGGGAAGGCCTGCCACGGGATGCCATCACCCAGCGGCGGCTTCTCGTCGGGATGCGCCTGCTGGATGGCAGCGTTCTTCGCCTCGGCTTCGGCGATCGCTGCGCCGAGTTCGGTCGTCAGCAACCCCTGAACCGGCGCCATGTCGTTACCGAGCCGCGCGATGCAGAAGATTTCGCCGATCTGTTCGGGGCTGATGGTGACCATCTGAGCCAGGGACGGGGTGGCGACAAGACAAAGTGCGGCTGCGGCGACGAAGCAATGCATGAGGTTCCCCGAGATTTCGCCTGTTCTAGCCGAGGCGACTGAATTGCCGATGAACGCCGGGAGTTGGGAAGTCGCGAGCAGGATGGTAGAGGCGAGGCGCGACATCCGAAGGACTATTGGAATGACCAACTTCTCCATGCTCGACGATCCGGCGTGGCACGCCCTGACCACCGACCATGCGGCGCTGGGGCAGCGCAACGGCGCAGCGGCGCGCTATCGGGCCGAGCTGTCGCCGATCGGCGGCCTCGCGCGCTACGACGCCGATGCGTTCGCCGAGTTGCGACCATTGGTCGGCCCGGAGGAGGCGGTGGGGCTGGTCTCGGCGACGCCATATGAGCTGCCCTCGGATTGGGAGCTGCTGCAGGCGGTGCCGGTGTTCCAGATGGTCTGCGAAGCGCCGCCGCCACCGCCCGATATCGTGCCGGTGCAACTGACGGCGGCTGATGCCGAAGAAGCGTTGGAGCTGGCGACGGCGACGGAGCCCGGGCCGTTTCGTGCCGGCACGCTCGGCATGGGGCGGTACTTCGGGCTGCGCGCGGAGGATGGGCGGCTGATGGCGATGACCGGCGAGCGGATGCGGCTGGGGCAGCTGACCGAGGTGAGCGCCGTCTGCACCTGGCCGGAGTTCAGGGGCAGGGGGCTGGCCAAGGCGTTGGTGTCCTAGGTGTCGGCGCTGATCGCGGCGGAGGGGCGAGTGCCGTTCCTGCATGTGAAAACCGAGAACAGCGCGGCTATCGCGCTCTATCAGAAGCTCGGGTTTGGCGTGCGCAAGGAGCTGACGTTTACGGTGGTGCGGCCGCGCTGAGGGGCGGCGGCGTATCGGCTCGCAAGCCGGTGCGAACCTACCGCCACCCCTGTCCCCTCCCACCAAGAATGGGGAGGGAGACCAAAACACTGACGCCCGTGGAAGCGTCTCCCTCCCACTTCTTCAGGGGTGGGGGGCAGCAAATACCAGCGCTTGCAGTAGGCCAGATCGCTAGAACGACCACTCTCGCGCCTTGCCGACGAGGAAGTCGCGGAAGACGCCGACGCGCTTGGAATTCTTCAGCGCCGGGGGGTAGACGAAATAGGCCTCGTAGGCCGGCAGCTCGATGCCTTCGAGCACGCGGCGGAGGTTGGTTTCACCCTCGGTAACGTAGTCGGGCAGCATGGCGATGCCGATGCCGGCGCGGGCGGCCTGCATCATGCCGTAGATGGCGTTGACCTTCATCGAGGCGCGGCGCGGCGAGGAATCGGGGCGGCCAAGGCGCTCGAGATAGTTGATGTCGCCGAGATATGAGGGGACCGGCTCGCCAAACGAGATGATGCGGTGGCTGTCGAGATCCTCGACCGCCTGTGGCTCGCCGAACTCCTTGAGGTATTGCTCGGAGGCATAGAAATGGTTGTGCACCGTGAACAGCTTGCGCTGGATCATTTCGGACTGGTTTGGCCGGTGCAGGCGGATGGCGACGTCGGCCTCGCGCATGGCGAGATCGAGCTCGGCGTCGTTGAGCTTAATCTCGATCTGGATTTCCGGATAAAGGATCAGGAACTCGTGAATGCGGGACGATAGCCAGGTCGAGCCGATACCCACCGTGGTGGTGACGAGCAAGGGGCCGGTCGGCACCTCCTGGCTCTCGGACATCTGGGTCTCGACCTGCTGCAGTTCCCAGTGCATGCGGTGCGCCGTGCGGAACAGCTGCTCGCCCACCTCGGTGAGCACCAGGCCGCGCGCGTGGCGGATGAAGAGCTTCAGCCCCAGATCCTCCTCAAGCGCCGAAATCTGCCGCGATACGGCAGACTGGCTCATGTTGAGCTTTTCAGCGGCGTGGGTGAACGACCCGGATTCGGCGGCGGTGTGGAAGATGCGGAGCTTGTCCCAATCCAGCATCGGCTATTCCGCCGCTTCTGCGAGCTCGAGCGATGCCAGATATTCCTCCGCGTCGAGTGCCGCCATGCAGCCCATGCCGGCCGCGGTCACCGCCTGCCGGTAGATGTCGTCGGTGACGTCGCCGGCGGCGAACACCCCGGGGATGTTGGTGGCGGTGCTGCCCGGCTGCACTTCCAGGTAGCCGCCCGGCTTCATGTCGAGCTTGCCGGCGAAGATCGAGGTGGCCGGCGAGTGGCCGATGGCGATGAACACGCCGTCGACGCTCTTCTCGGTGACATGCCCGGTCTTGGTGTCACGGATCTTCACGCCCTGCACCGAGCGCGGCATATTCTGGCCGTAGACTTCCTCGATCTCGGCGTTCCAGATCACCTCGACCTTGGGGTTCTTGAACAGGCGCTGCTGCAGGATGCGCTCGGCGCGGAACTCGCCGCGGCGGTGAACGACGGTGACCTTGGAGGCAAAATTGGTGAGGAACAACGCCTCCTCGACCGCGGTGTTGCCACCGCCGACGACGATCACTTCCTTGCCGCGATAAAAGAAGCCATCGCAGGTGGCGCAGGCGGAGACGCCGAAGCCCTGGAACTTCTCCTCGGATTCGAGACCGAGCCAACGGGCCTGGGCGCCGGTGGCGACGATCACGGCGTCGGCGGTATAGCGGGTGCCGCCATCGCCGATCAGTACAAACGGGCGCTTGTCGAAGTCCACCTCGACGATGATGTCGTTGATCATCTTGGTGCCGACATGCTCAGCCTGCGCCTTCATCTGCTCCATGAGCCAGGGGCCCTGGATGACGTCGGCGAAGCCGGGATAGTTCTCGACATCGGTGGTGATGGTGAGCTGACCGCCCGGCTGAATGCCGGAGATCATGACCGGCTCGAGCATAGCGCGCGCCGCATAGATGGCCGCCGTGTAGCCGGCAGGACCCGATCCGATGATGACGACTTTGGCGTGCACCTTACGCTCCACTTACTCTGAGACTTAAGCCCTACGCCAAAATAGGAGGTTCGGCGCGCACCTTTCAAGGGTACGACCATCGCCCGGAGCCGATGGAGCGCGCGGACTCACCGAAAAGTCACAGCCAGCGGGCGCGGCAAAACGCCCGCGCGCGGTTCAGACGAACTTCACGTCGAGGATTTCGTAGGTCTTGGCGCCGCCGGGCGCTGCCACTTCAACCGAATCGCCGGCTTCCTTGCCGATCATGGCGCGGGCGATGGGCGACGAGATCGAGATGCGGCCCTTCGACAGGTCGGCCTCGGCATCGCCGACGATCTGGTACTGCTTTTCGGCTTCGGTATCCTCGTCGACCAGCTTCACCGTGGCGCCGAACTTGATGGTCGAGCCGGTGAGCTTGGTGATGTCGATGATATCAGCCAGCGCCAGCAGCGATTCGAGTTCCTTGATGCGGCCCTCGTTGAGGCTCTGCTGCTCCTTGGCGGCATGGTACTCGGCATTTTCGCTGAGGTCGCCATGGGCGCGCGCTTCGGCGATGTCGGCAATAATCCTGGGTCGATCCTCGGACGTACGGCGGCGATATTCCTCCGACAGGGTCTTGTGACCGCTCGGTGTCATCGGAATTTTGTCCATGGCCGTCTCCAACTCAAAGAAAGGCTCCCCTGCCAAAGTCATTCGGCGTCGTCAGCATGCTGACCTGAGGGGGAGCGTCTATGTAAACTGCCTTCGGCGAAGGCTTCGGTCAAGCCGCGCGTATCCCGGCTGTGGCGACCGGTGCATATCGTTGCGGATAGGCTTGGGGTCAAGGGGCGCGGATCGCATTCCAGGCTGCATCGGCGAGGGCGAGTTCAGCGCCCGGCGGCGCCCTGTCGCCGGCCAGGCGGAGAAAGTCATAGGCGGGACCCAGCATCAGGGCATGGGCCAGCGGCCAGGGCAGGTCGCGGACCTCGCCGCGGGCAACGAATAGGGCATAGCGGGCGCGGGCGGCCTCGTTGCCACGGGCCAATAGGCCGGCGACCGGCGCGAGGCTGGCATCAGCCGTGGCGAGCCCGCGCACCTCATCGAGAAAGCGTAGCGCTGCCGGGTTGGCGAGGCCCCATCGCACCAGCCCGCTCACCGACGCCTTGATCGCGGTCTCGGCGGCGGCGTCAGGATCCACGGCCACGCCGGAGCGTCCTGACCAGCCGCCGATGGCACGCTCGACCAGCGCCAGCGCCAGGGCGCCCTTGTTGTCGAAGAAGTGGTAGATGCTGCCTGTGGAGGCACCGCTCTCCCGACGGATATCGGCGATACTCGTCGCCAGGTACCCCTGTTCGAGGAAGCAGGCGAGAGCGGCATCGAGGATTTCGGAACGACGGTCGGCACTGGGAGATGAAGAGCTCATGCAAGAGCCATAGACGAATCTAGAACGATGTTCTAGTGATGTGACTAGAACGGCGTTCCAGAGGTTGCGCGATGGGTATGGAAAGTGAAGCTGCCAGCGTAGTGCGGGAGTATATCGGCGCGATCGAGCGCTTCGACGTCGGCGCGGTGAGGCGGCTGCTGCATCCAGACGTGGTGCAGATCGAGCGGCCCAACAAACTCTACGCCAAGGGACAGGAGCGAGGCTACGCGGAGATGCTGCGCGACCTGCCACGCGGCGCGAACGTGCTGCGCCGGCAGAGCTATCCGATCGCGGCCATGCATGAGGCCGGCGACACGGTGATCGTGGAGACGCGTTGGGAAGGCATCGTCAACGTGCCGATCGGATCCCTGCAGCCGGGCGACGCGATGGTGGCCCACATCTGCATGCTGATCACGCTCAAGGAAGGGCAGGTGATCCGGCAGGTGAACTACGACTGCTACGACGACTTTTCGGGAGCCGCATGAAGGGTGGCCTCAGGTGCCCGGCTGGGCATAGTCCTCGGCAGTGAAGCGCTCCAGCACGCGCTGCAGGCCCATTAGCCCGTGCTGCACGTTATCGACGCGGATTTCGTTATTGTAGGTCTCGGTACGGATACCGCCTTCGACGCGCTGGCGCTGGCTGATGTAGAACATGTCGTCATCGGTCTTGAACTGCAGCCGCGCCAGGCTTCTGGCGCCGCGCAGAATGGCCCGTCGATAGGCGGCCTCGCGAGGCTTGTCGCCATAGTGCCGGGCCAGCTCGAACGCATCGATCAGCCCCTCGAGGTAAACCCCGGTCGCCGAGGCATGCGGGGGCCCGAGATGCGGCCGCTCCGGGTCGTAGAAGCGGCCGAGCAGATCGGCATAGGGGGCGCTGTCCCACTGCTGCATCGAGAGCAGCCAGTCGTTCATTTCGAAGATGAAGCCATCCAGTTCGGGCTCGTCGACGAGCTCGCGCATGACGAAATGCGCCTGGGTGTGCCAGGGCACGAAGGCGGGGTTTGAGTCCGTGCGGAACCAGGCGCGATAGTAGCGGAAGGCGCGCATATAGGCGTCGGCGGTGACGCCGGGGAGGCCGGCCTTCAACGCGTGGGCCCAGAACAGCAGGGTCTCGCCCGGATAGAAGTTCTGGCAGTCGTTGCGGTCGGCCGGGGCATAAAAAGTGCGGAAGCTGCCATCGGGATAGTGGAGGTGGTTGATGGTGGCAACCAGCCGCGTCAGCGCTTCGGCATGACGGTTGCGGTCGGGTGACTCGAGGATGGCGAGTGCCATGAGCGCGACGGCGCCCAGCTTGACCTTCTGCTCTTCGATGGCGAGGCCATAGTCACCTTGCTCGCGGTAGTAGGTGGCCATCAGGTGCTCGAGATTGCGGTCGGCGCGGTCGCGTGCATCCGGGTCGGACGTGCGGTCGGCAATACGGCCCAGGCAGATGGTGGCCATGGCCTGCCGGATGGTGTTATCGCCGTTGGCTTCGCTGCCGCGGCTCGGCCAGTACTTGTAGACGGTGCGCCCATCCGGCTGGACCTGGTTCAGCATCCAGCGCGACATGCCGCCGACGAGCTCCTCTATGGCCCGTTCGTCCATGGGAACGAGCTCGATTGGGCGCGCGCCCCGGAACAGCGAACGGATCTCGGCGCCACGGGGGGTGAGGCGGCAGAGATACTGCTCGGACTTGAAGGTGGCTGCGGTTATCGCTCCGATCGTCAGCGCATCGGCGGTCAGGCCATCGCTTTCGAGCAGACTGACTATGGCGCGCTTGGGCGATCGGTTGGAGGCGATCAGCTCGGTCGGGCTGAACAGTGAGTGCAACTGGCCGTCTTCGAGCAGCGCGACGCCGACAATGCCGGCCTGGTTGTTATCGAGGCGCGTGGAGTTGAGGTCGGCGGGAACCGGGCGCAGCGAGTGACAGCAATTCAACTCCAGCGTATCGACCTGGCTGCCAGCAAGGTCGAGTTCGTCGATCGTCTTGTCGAGCGCCGCTGCCAAAGTGTCGCCGGCTACGCAGATGCGCTGGCGGATTCGTCCATCCCGGCGGCTCGTGGCAACGACAAGACCGCCGAGCGCCTTGGAGAAGCGGGGCAGGGGGGCGTCGCCATCAAAGGCGTCGGCCAGGGCAGCGCGCAGCGTCGTTCTGACATCGGCCCCGGCATCCATCACGTCGCTCAGCATCTCGCGGTATCCTGTAGTGGCTTGGCTACACTGAAAGTGCGCCCTCAGATGGGTTTGCCCCGCCGCTCGTTGGCGGCAGGGCAAGGTCACTTAGAGAGCGCCCGGCACGCTCGTGGGTGGGGTTGGGCGGCCGCCACCATCGCCGTCGCCATCGCCGTCGCCATCGCCGTCACCATCGCCGTCACCATCGCCGTCGCCATCGCCGTCGCCGTCTCCATCGCCATCGCCGTCACCGTCGCCGTCGCCATCACCGTCGCCATCACCGCTGCTGCTTATCAGCGAGCGGGTTTCGAGCAGAGCGCGGCGGCAGTGCGTGGTGAGCATGGATTCTTCGTCGTTGAGCCCATAGACAGCGCTCAGGAACACGCCGTTGTCGTTGTACCAGCGCTTCTCCGACAGGACGAAGCAGCACTTGCTGTTATATTCGCGCGTCCCGGCGAGCGGCGTGAAGGCGGTGCCTTCCATCGCGACACGGCAGGTCGGGAACTGGTCTTCCTGGATTGCAAAGGCCGGGGAGGCGAGAAAAGCCTGACCGGCGCCGGCCACTGCCGCGAGCAGCAGCATGGAGCGGCTGTGAGCAATGATCTGGTTACGGATCGTCATGTTGATACCCTCATCAGGTGTTGGTTCGATGGGGCGGGTTAATGATCTCCCGACGCTGAACGCGATCTGAATACGTGGTTCAGGCTGACGGGTTCTTGCGTGCATGTCCGCGGGCAGCGCGCGAGAACTGAAAGTATCCGCAATTTTTACGGCTTGTGGCGCAGATTTCCGGTGGTTGGATGGGGCGTCAGTTGGAGGTGCGGTGATAATACGACTTCTCAGCGAGCCGTGGGAGCAGGGTGGCGTGGACTTTGAATGGCCAAAAACAGAAGGCGCAGCCCGGAGGCTGCGCCTTCTGCAGATCTGACGCCGACCCGAAGCTGGGACGCCCTCGCGTCCCGACCCGGATCAGGATGCCTGGAGGTTGTCGGCGGCGTTCTTGCCGGTCCGCTTGTCCTTGACGATCTCGTACGTCACCTTCTGGCCTTCATCGAGGCCCGAAAGCCCCGAACGCTGGACAGCGGAGATATGCACGAACACATCAGCCCCACCCTCGTCGGGCTGAATGAAGCCATAGCCCTTCTGGCCGTTGAACCATTTCACAGTGCCGGTAGCCATAAATAGTCCCTTTCGCAGTCTGCCGTGGCGTTCCCACCCCAATGGAAACTCCGCCAATCGAATTCTTGGTATGACATCAGCAGGCGCGTTTGAGACGCCAGGCACGAAGTGTCGGCCGCAATATTCGACGGTTAACTTGTAGACCGAAAATTTCCCCCTATCAATACGGCGCCGTGAACTGCTTTTGCCCGGCGTGCCGGGGGCGCGTCGGGTTGAAATTCGATCTGACTAGCAGGCCATCGGGCCCGGGGAGTGGGGCGCCGAAGGCGTAGAGATACCGGGCCACTCGGCCCGACGAGCGGGCTTCCGCTTCCGCACGAAGCCCATAGCTCAGTCTATGCCTCGCCAATGTGACAGCAAAGTGGAAATTCCGGCTCTTGCCCATCTTCCACGCGGCACGCCGACGCGCTAAAGGCGTGCCGTCCCAGCCCGGTGTCAAACAACCTTGCGCGAAATACAGTATTCGTCCGGCGACCTCGTCGCCGACCGTCGTGCGTCTTATGCCGCGGCGCTCGCCGCCGAGCGCGCTTTCGCCGAAGCCGCCGATCTCATGGCACAGGCGCTGGAGGTGGTGCCGCAATGGGTGGCCGGCTGGAACCTGCTCGGCGGCTATCGCGAGGCAGCCGGGGATATCGGCGGGGCAGTGGTTGCATGGACCCAGCTGTTGCAGCTCGACGCCAAGGGGCTGTTCGGTGCGGCACTGAAGCTCGCTGCGCACGGGGCAGGCGGTTCAGCCGAGGCGGCGCCCGCCTATGTCGAGGCGCTGTTCGACGACTATGCGCCGCGCTTCGAGGATGCGCTGGTCGGACGGCTGGGCTATCGGACACCCGAAGCGCTGGAGACCTTGATCCGCAATGCGATGGTGACACGCGGCATCGGCCGATTCGGGCGGGCGCTCGATCTCGGCTGCGGCACCGGCCTGATGGGGGGGCGGCTGCGGCCGCTGGTCGATCGGCTCGAGGGGGTGGATCTCTCTGCCAAAATGCTGGCCGAGGCGCGGCGCAAGGGGATCTACGAGCGTCTGGAGAAAGCTGACCTCAAGGCCATGCTTGATACCGAGCGGGCGAGCATCGACCTGATCGTGGCTGCCGACGTGCTGAACTATGTCGGCGCGCTCGAGGCGCCGCTGGCCTCGGCCGCCCGTGCATTGCGGCCGGGCGGCCTCGTCGCTGTCTCGCTCGAAACCCATCCCGGCAGCGAGCCGGTGCGGCTCGGGACCACGCTGCGCTTCCAGCACGCGGTGGCGCCGACGCTGGAGATCTGCCGTGCCGCGGGGCTCTCGGTCATGAGCACCGACCCGGTGGTCATCCGCATGGATCGCGGGGTGCCGGTGGATGGAGTGATCGTCCTGGCGGAACGGGTTTAGGCGAGGACCGGTGCCCACCCCGCTACGCTACGGCTTCGCCTAGCTGCGCTACGCTCCCCATGGGGACTACAAGAGGTCGCCCCGAGGGGGAGGGAGACGATAGAACCGAAGATGTCAGTCGGGCCTCCCTCCCCTTGATGGCGAGGGCCGCGTAGCTTGCCCGCGCAGCGGGCTTCGCGCAGCTGTGTGGGGTGGGGCCACGCGCACTGGCGCCTTGATCGCTCCTGTTGGCGCGGTTTCAATCCAGCGGGGGTCAGGCAAACAGCAAGCGCACGCCGACTACGGTCAACACTGCAGCCAGCAGACCTCGGACCAGACTCTCCGGCACCTTCGGCGCAAAGAAGCTGGCGATCAGGATGCCGGGGATCGAGCCGATGAGCAGCGAGACCAGCATGCCCCATTCGACATTGCCGATGGCCCAGTGGCCGATGCCGGCGACGAGCGTCAGCGGTACGGCATGGGCGATGTCGGTGGCGACGATGCGGACCAGCGACAGGCGCGGGTAGAGCAGCATCAACACGGTCACGCCGATGGCGCCGGCACCGACCGAGGAGATGGATACAAGGACGCCGAGCAGCGCACCAAAGCCGACCGTGACTGCGGTCTGCAGGTGGGGCGGCAGCTCGCGGTGGCTGCGAGCAAAGCCGAACAGGTGTTTCCTGAACACCAGCGACAATGCGGTAAGTACCAGCATCCCACCGAGAATCGTGGCGAGCGTTCGGGCGACAGTTGGATCCGAACCGCCAAGCTGCGCCAGCACATAGAGCGTGATGGCGGCGGAAGTGACGCTGCCAAGCGCCAGTTTGCCGACGATATGCCAGTCGACATGGCGGTTGAGGCCGTGAACGGCCGTGCCGGCGGTCTTGGTGGCGGCGGCGAACAGCAGGTCGGTGCCGACGGCGGTGGCGGGGTGAACGTTGAACAAGAGGATCAGCAGCGGGGTCATCAGCGAGCCGCCGCCGACGCCGGTGAACCCGACGATGAGGCCGACGAAAAACCCCGACAGCGAGTAGAGCGGATCGATGCCCCAGACCAAATGCGCGCCCCCGGCTTGATGGTGGCGCAGGCTATCGAGGCGGAACCGCGGCGGCTAGCGTTGCAAAGGGCAGGATTTGGCGCGGCAGGCAGCGGCGCCGCAAAATGCGTCTAGCAGTGGAGCCGCCGACGGAAGCGGGCTGGAGAGGGCCGGCTGAGCCGGCCCTCCCTGCCGATCAGCCGAGCGCCAGGCGTATGGCGGTCTCTACCGGGGAGTAATCGCCGGCCGGTCGTTCGAGCCGCAGCGGCTCCCGCGGCAGCAACGGCGGTTGCGCCATGAACCGCGGCTGGGTCCCATGGTGCGGCTGGGCGGCATGCACCAGGAACGGGTGGCAGAGATAGACCGTGCCCGGGCTGCCGGTAGCGAGCACCTCGGGCCGATGCGCCGAGCCGGCGAAGTTGTCCGCGGCGAGCTCGCGCAATGTCAGGCCGGCTTCACCCGCCGGCGCCAGTTGCCGAGCGATATCGAGGTGCGAGCCGACGCGAATGCGGGTCGGGGCATCCTGGTTGCCGACCTCGGAGAAGAGGAACAGCATCAGCAGCGCACGGCCCCTCGAGTTGACGTTGGCGCGCCAGCTCAGGAAATCGGTCGGGTTCTCCTCCCAGCCGAAGCTCACGTCGATGTGCCAGCCGGCATCGCCGGGATCGTCGGGCGAAGGGAAGCGCACCGGGAAGGTGCCGAGATTGCCCTGCGGCAGCCAGCGGCCGGGGCCGACCAACTGATCGAAGGCAGCGCGAACCGTCGGCGTGTTCGCAGCTGCGACGAATGGCGGCTGGCTGTAATTGCCGAGGCGGATGACCGGCTTGGTCCAGGTTCTCGGGTCGTTGGGGTCGCACCCGGTATCGGCCCAGAGGATGGCGCGAGCCTCAGTGGCGAGATCAGCCGGGAAGGCGTTGTCGATGCGGACGAAGCCGTCATTGATGAAGGCATCGAGCTGCGCTGCGGAGAGCGCGGGTGTGTTCACAGGCATTGTGGTTTCCGTATTCGCATAAGCTCGCGACACATCGACGGGCAAAGCCGGCGACGGGCGAGCAGGGCCCCTAAGGGCGGTGGTGTTGCCTCATGGCTCGCTCAGGCGAGGAGGAACACCGATGCGAAATTGCGGATCATCATCATGATGCCGGGAACATAGCGGAGGAAACGACGAGGTCAACCCACTGGCGCTGGCAGTCGGCGCACCTCTCCCTTGGGGGAGAGGTCGACGCGCAGCGTCAGGTGAGGGGCCTTGCCGCCGACACGGTGTTTGCGGCAGGGCCGCTCACCCCCGATCCTTCCTCGAAGTAAGAGGGGCGAAGCAGGCACGGCCCCCGCAAGACCGCCCTCGCTACCAGTCGATGCTCCAGCCCGGCAGCGCGCGCTGCAGGTTATGCCGGGTGGCGGCCTCGAAGGCGGTGGGCCAATCGACTCCGAGCGAGGCGCAGAGCACCTTGGCGCGCGGCATGAAAACGCTGGCAAGCGCGAGGTTGGATGCGATGGCCGAGTCGGCGTTGAGCTGAGGCAGGGGCACCGAGGCAAGCACTGCCATGCGCTCGGCATCGAGCACGCGGCTCAGGTGCAGCATGCCGCCGGGAATCCTTGGGTTGATCTCGATGGTCAAGAGGTCAGTGAGGAAGCGGCGGAGGAAGGTGTTGCCGACGGTCATCAGTTCGACCTCGCCGCGACCGATTGCCACCGGCGTCAGCCCGAGGATGCGGATGAACTCGCCGACCATCCAGCCCAGGCGCCCCGGATTGCGCGCCGGCTCCGGCGTTTCCGGGCGCAGCGTCGCGTAGAGGTTGTCGCGATCGACCAGCGGCTTCAGGCTGTCCTGCGCGGTGTGAGCGAGGTGGTCGCGGCTGGCGATGTGGAGATCGACGCGCAGCCAATCATCGGTGATGGCATTGAGCACCAGCGCATGGGGCAGGCGGTTGTAGTGAACGATCGGCGCGATCGCCTCGAGTGCCTTGCGCCAGTCGGCGGCCAGCGCCTCATGGTCGGCAGCGTCGGCAATGGCGAGAAAATCGACGTCGCTGAACTGATCAGCGGTGCCGGTGCCGAAGCTGCCGGAGAGAAACAAAGCCGCGACGCGCGGATCGCCGCCAAAACTGTCGACGACCCGCGCAACCAGCGTGTTCTGATCCATGACCTTCCCTCTCCCAATGGTTTCGGCAGTATTGGGAGGGGGCAGTCCAATGGTCCAGAAGACCTATGTTCAGCTTGTCAGTACTGTTGACTGCCAATATACATGAAGATCCGCGATGCGGTTCGAGGTGAACAGCGGCATCGCGCCGGCGAGCTGTTCGTCGCTCCAATCCCACCACTGCATTTCCAGCAGCATCTTGATCTCGGCCTCGCCAAAGCGCTTGCGGATCGGCTTGGCCGGATTGCCGCCGACGATGGTGTAGGGCTCGACGTCCTTGGTCACCAGCGCCCGGGTGCCGATCAGCGCGCCGTGGCCGACGGTGATGCCGGGCATGATGATCGCCTCCGAGCCGATCCACACATCGTTGCCGATGACGGTGTCACCGGCCGGCGAGAAGCCGTCGGCGGCGCCGGCGAAGGCTTCGATCTCCGGCATGTAATGGAACGGGAAGGTGCTGACCCAGTCGTTCCGGTGGCCCTGGTTGCCCGCCATGATGAAGGCCGCGCCAGAGCCGATGGAGCAGAAGCTGCCGATGATCAGGCGGTCGACATCGGAGCGGTCCGGCATCAGGTAGCGGGCACAATCGTCGAAGCTGTGGCCGTGGTAGTAGCCGGAATAGTAGCTGAAGCGGCCGACAAGGATGTTTGGGTTGGTCACCTGCTCGTCGAGCCGGATGCCCTTGAACGGGCTTTCGAAAGTGTTGGTCATGATGCTGTCTCGATAGGGGCCCGGCGCCGCAGGAGTGCGGACGCTTCGGGCCGGATGATGTCTGAGAATGAGCAGCCGCACTCACCCGGCGCAGTGCGCCGGGGGCAGCAGCATCGCCGCGCCGATCAGGCGCGCGACGCGATGGAGGTGGTTCGGTCTGCCAGCTTCATGATGCGGGGCTTTTAGGGGCAGCGGGGCAGGGTGTCAAACAGGCGGTCGAGCCATTTGGATCGGTGCGTGTTGCCCACCCCCACCCAGCTTCGCTACGGCTTCGCCGAGCTGCGCTACCCTCCCCACAAGGGGGAGGGAGGGCCGCAAGAACCGAAGCTGCGGGGGTGGGGTGGGCGGTGAGCACTGGCGGCCGGCGCGTGCCGACCGCCCTTGCGTAATCAGGCGGCGAAGTAGCTCTGCAACGGGCGAACCTGCAGGTTGCCTTCGCGGTAGGCGATGATGCCTTCGACGGCCGCCACGGCGCCCGGGATGGTGGTGTAGTAGGGGATCTTGCCCATCAGCGCGGTGCGGCGGATATCGCGGCTGTCGGAGATCGACTTGGCCCCATCGGTGGTGTTGATCACCAGCTGCACGCCGCCGTTCTTCATCGAGTCGACGATATGCGGGCGGCCTTCCAGCACCTTGTTCACCTTGGTGGCGGCAATGCCGTTCTCCACCAGGTATTTGTGGGTGCCGGAGGTGGCGACGATCTTGAAGCCGGCGCGCTCGAGATGGCGGCAGAAATCGAGGATCAGCGGCTTGTCGTCGTCGCGGACCGAGACGAACACCGTGCCTTCGCGCGGCACCTTTGAGCCGGCGCCGAGCTGCGACTTGGCAAAGGCGATCGGATAGTTCGTGTCGAGCCCGATGACTTCGCCGGTCGACTTCATTTCGGGGCCGAGCACCGTGTCGACGCCAGGGAAGCGGTTGAACGGGAAAACCGCTTCCTTGACTGCTACGTGGTTCAGTTTCTTCTCGACCAGGTTGAAGCTTTCGAGGCTTTCGCCGGCCATGACGCGCGAGGCGATCTTGGCGATCGGCTTACCGATCACCTTGGCGACGAAGGGCACCGTGCGCGAGGCGCGCGGGTTCACTTCGAGGATGTAGATGGTGCCGTCCTTGAGCGCATACTGGACGTTCATCAGGCCGCCGACATTGAGCGCCAGCGCCAGTTCGCGGGTCTGGCGCTTCAACTCGGTGATGACTTCGTCCGACAGATGCTGCGGCGGCAACGAGCAGGCCGAGTCGCCCGAGTGGATGCCAGCTTCCTCGATATGCTCCATGATGCCGCAGACGAACACATCCTTGCCGTCAGAGAGGCAGTCGACGTCGATCTCGATGGCACGGCTCAGGTAGCCGTCGAACAGCAGCGGGTTGTCGGAGAGGACCGAGTTGATCTGGCCGGTCTTGTCGTTGGGATAGCGGACCAGAATATCAGGCGGCACCAGGCCGGTCAGGGTATCCTGCACATAGCGCTCGAACTCGTTGGGCGAGTGAACGATGGCCATGGCGCGGCCGCCCAGGACGTAAGAGGGGCGGATCACCAGCGGGTAGCCCAGGCGCTCGGCGACCAGGCGGGCCTGTTCGAGCGAGTAGGCGATGCCGTTCTTGGGCTGGCTGAGGTCGAGGCGGCTGATCAGTTTACTGAACAGGTCGCGGTCTTCCGCCAGATCGATCGACGAGGGCTGGGTACCAAGGATCGGCACGCCGGCCTTCTCGACCGCGTCGGCGAGGTTCAGCGGGGTCTGGCCGCCGAACTGCACGATGACGCCGTGGAGCGTGCCGTTCTGCTTTTCGGTCTCGAGGATTTCGATGACGTCCTCCTCGGTGAGGGGCTCGAAGTAGAGCCGATCCGAGGTGTCGTAGTCGGTCGAGACGGTTTCCGGGTTGCAGTTGACCATGATGGTCTCATAGCCGGCATCGGCCAGCGCGAAGGCCGCATGGCAGCAGCAATAATCGAACTCGATGCCCTGGCCGATCCGGTTCGGACCGCCGCCGAGGATGACCACTTTCTTGCGGTCGGAGGGGCGCGCCTCGTCTTCGGGCTGGCCGTTGAACGGCGCCTCGTAGGTCGAATACATGTAGGCGGTGGGCGAGGCGAACTCGGCAGCCGAAGTGTCGATGCGCTTATAGACCGGGCGCACGCCGAGTGAGCGGCGCAGTGCCCGCACGTCCTTGGCCTGCTTGCCGGCAAGGTCGGCGAGGCGACGATCGGAAAAGCCCATGGCCTTGAGGCTGCGCAGCGCCCCGGCGGTGTCGGGCAGACCAAGCTCGCGCACCT
The DNA here is from genome assembly GCF_035944845.1 of Devosia sp. Taxonomy (GTDB): domain Bacteria; phylum Pseudomonadota; class Alphaproteobacteria; order Rhizobiales; family Devosiaceae; genus Devosia_A. The sequence goes on from NZ_DASZAW010000034.1 coordinate 48,204, forward strand.
TCTTTTCGGTTTCGATCAGGCCGTGGATCTGCTCGAGGAACCAGGGGTCGATCTTGGACGCGTCGTGAATGTCTTCGAGGCTGTAACCGAGCCGCATGGCTTCGGCGACATGCAGCAGGCGCTGCGGTGTCGGGGTGGAGATGGCGGCGAACACCGCGTTCTCGTTGTCGTCTTCGGGAGCGCCGGTGACGAAGCCGGGAATGCCGATCTCGTTGAGGCCGGTAAGGCCGGTCTCGAGCGAACGCAGCGCCTTCTGCAGCGATTCCTGGAAGGTGCGGCCGATGGCCATGGCCTCGCCCACCGACTTCATCGAAGTGGTGAGGCGGTTATCGGCGCCGGGGAACTTTTCGAAAGCGAAGCGCGGGATCTTGGTGACGACATAGTCGATGGTCGGCTCGAACGAGGCCGGGGTGGCGCCGCCGGTAATGTCGTTCTCGAGCTCATCGAGGGTGTAGCCTACGGCGAGGCGCGCGGCGACCTTGGCGATCGGGAAGCCCGTCGCCTTGGAGGCGAGTGCCGAGGACCGGGAAACGCGCGGGTTCATCTCGATGACGATCATCCGGCCGTCGGCCGGGTTGATGGCGAACTGCACGTTAGAGCCACCGGTCTCGACGCCGATCTCGCGCAGTACGGCGATCGAGGCGTCGCGCATGATCTGGTATTCTTTGTCGGTCAGCGTCAAAGCCGGCGCGACGGTGATGGAATCGCCGGTATGGACGCCCATCGGATCGAGGTTCTCGATGGAGCAGATGATGATGCAGTTGTCGTTGCGGTCGCGCACCACCTCCATCTCGTACTCTTTCCAGCCGAGCACGGATTCCTCGATCAGCACTTCGTCGGTGGGCGAGGCGTCGATGCCGCTCTCGACGATGGTGAGGTACTCTTCCTTGTTATAGGCGATGCCGCCGCCGGTGCCGCCGAGCGTGAAGCTGGGGCGGATGATGCAGGGGAGCCCGATCACCTCGAGGGCCTGCAGCGCCTCGATGGTGTTGTGGGCCAGCATCGAGCGCGGGGTCTCGAGCCCGATCTTCTTCATCGCGTCGCGGAACAGCTCGCGATCCTCGGCCTTGTCGATGGCCTCGGCGTCGGCGCCGATCATTTCGACGTTGAACTTGTCGAGAATGCCCATCTTCTTGAGGCTGAGCGCGCAGTTGAGCGCGGTCTGCCCACCCATGGTCGGGAGCAGCGCGTCGGGGCGCTCCTTCTCGATGATCTTGGCGACGATCTCGGGGGTGATCGGCTCGACATACGTGGCGTCGGCCAGATCCGGATCGGTCATGATGGTCGCCGGATTGGAGTTCACCAGGATGATCCGGTAGCCCTCGTCCTTCAGCGCCTTGCACGCCTGGGTGCCTGAGTAATCGAACTCGCAGGCCTGTCCGATGATGATCGGCCCCGCACCGATGATGAGGATCGATTTGATGTCGGTGCGTTTTGGCATCTGGAGCTCGTATGTTCGGGGCGCGCGGAAGGACGCGCGGCGGCGGCGCGGGCTTGGGCGGCAGACTCTATGGGCTAGGCGCGTCCTGTAACCGAAGCGGTGGGGGAAGGGAACCCCCAGCGCGCAGGATGTGCGTGCAAGTTGTCGCGGGGGGCAGGGTGGGTGAGCTGTCTGCGCGGCAGTGGGCAGTCGGCAGTCGGCAGCAGGCAGTGGGAGCAGTGGTCGGTACGACTGCCTACTGCCCACTTACGACTGCCGACCGACGATTGGCCAGCGCTCAAGCGCTGCGGCGCCGGCCGCGCTCAGCCCGTAGACACCCCGATCGATGCGGTCGAACCAGCCATAGACATTGTCGAGCAGGATGCGTGCGGCGATCGGGGTGGTCGCCTTGAGGTCGCGCGGGCGGAGCGGGCCGGCCTGCAGCGCCGCAGCACAGGCGAGGGCCTGCTGCCGATAGGCGGTCATGATCGGCTGGCGCGTGCTGCCGCCCGAAGTCGGGTCACCCTTGCGGCGGCGATGCTCTTCGACCAGCCGGTTGCGCTTGCGGGTGTTCTTCCTGGGCATCGGCGCGAGCGGGCTGACGATGATCTCGACATGGTCGCCGGCGCTGACGCCGAGCATGCCGAGGCCGAGCCGGCGGCAGAGATCGCGAAAGCGCCGGTCGCGCTCGCGGCCCTTGCCGGTCGGCGACATGCGGGCGGCGATCCACACCTCGTCGCTCTGGGCCTGCCGGTCGACCGCCTGCAGCACCAGTTCGAGGTTGAAGGCCTGCTTGAGCTCGCAGATCACCACCAATGGCGGTTCGCCCGCGAGCAAACCGACAAGGTCGCAGCCGCCGATTTCGCCTTTGACGGCGTAACCGGCGGCTTCGAGGAAGCTCTTCACAGGCGGGTAGAGGCTGGTTTCCAGTTGAAGTATCCGGCGTGATTCTCAGGCCGGATGTTATCTCATCAGCGGGCGTTGATCGCGTCCCTGACGGCCTCGACGCTGATGCCGAGATCATCAAGGCGCCAGGGCTCCAACTCCATCAGGCTCAGCATAGCCAGCCGACGGCTGCGCTGTTGGCGCCAGGCGATGAAGCGCGAGGCCAGGGCGCGGATCGCGACGGCGGCAAGGCTGGAACGGGGTGCGCTCTCGTGGGCGGCGGACATCAGGCTCATTGCGGTTCTCCTCGGTTTGGCTTGCTGCACATCGTGGCCGTTCGACTTCACGACGAGCGAGGCACACGCAGATCGACATCGGGATGGCAAAAACTTGCGAGGACCAGTCGCACCCGAGCGGGCGGGTGTCGAACTTGTCGGTATTGGATCGACTGCTTAGGTGAGCGGGGTGAAGGCCAAGCCTTGTCGAAGCTCGCACGAGGTGCCAGTTTTCATCTCACCATCGTATTGGGAGACCGTGCCATGTGCCGCAACATCAAGCCGCTGTTCAACTTCGAGCCACCGGCGAGCAAGAACGAGATGCATGACGCGGCGCTGCAGTTCGTCCGGAAAATCTCCGGCTACACACACCCCTCGAAGGCGAACGAGGATGCGTTCAACGACGCCGTCGCCGATATCGAGCGGGTGGTGAAGCGGCTGCTGAAGGAACTGGAAACCGACGCGCCGAAGCGCGACCGCGAGGTGCTGATCGCCCGGGCGCGGGAGAAGGCGAAGCTCAGGTACGCGCCGCGGGTCGAGGCGTGAGTGGAGGCGGCCGCGGGCGGCCGCATCCGGCGCGGCTCAGCTCTTCTTGAAGCTGATGGCCGAAGCGGTGGTCTGGCCCTTCTTGTCGACCAGGGTGAAGCCCAGCTTGATGCTGCTGCCGCTCAGCGTCATCACCGATGAGGCGAGGCCGTAGCTGGTTTTGATGCCGGCGGAGGCGAAGACGATGCTGTTGCCCGCCCGCTTGCCCACGGTGGTCGTGTTGGCGCCCTGGGCTGAGGACGAGGCCTCGAAGCGCTTGGCCGCATCGTTATAGACCATGCTGCCGCGGAAGCTGGCTGCACCCGAGCCGCCGAACGAGCAGCGGCCGGAATAGGTGAGCTTGCCGGCGCTGGCTGCCTTGAAGGTCAGGCGGCAGACCACGGTGCCGGGGTCGGGACCGGTGACCTTGCCGCTGCCGCGCCAGCTTCCCTCGTACTTGGCGAGGAGCGCATTCTCGGCGGGGCCGGCAACAGCCGGCAGGGCGACGGGCAGGGCGAGGACGGATGCGAGGGCGAGGACCTTGAGGCTCGTCGGCAGGCGCAGCATTAAGCTTCTCCGGAATCGGGCGTTCGGTGGAGCAACGGTAGCGCGGCGGCTAAGGTTGCGGGAGGGGCTCGCGGAGTTTTGCGAGAAACGCGATGAAGCGGGGATGAACGGGCCCCCCAGTATTCCCCGGCGGTTCGAGAACCGGCGGCCAGCTCTCCTTGGCCCCCTCGTATCTTTCTGAAGTTTTTTGTCGGGCTTGTCGATTCCGCTTGGGCTGCTTCGTCGTGAAGTCGAACAAGTCGTTCAAACAGAGGAAACGAAAATGACCACGACGCTCGATATCACCCCCGACAACGACAACCAGCTGGTGCTGGCTCGCATCATCGATGCGCCGGTAGAGCAGGTCTATCGCGGCTGGACCGACCCGGTGCTGATGAAGAAGTGGTTCGCGCCGCGGCCGTGGACGACGACCAGGGTGGTGACCGATGTACGGCCGGGCGGCAGCACGCTGGTGGTGATGGCCGACGAGAACGGCATCGAATACCCCAACCCGGGCCAGTATCTCGAAGTGGTGCCGAACAAGAAGCTGGTGTTCACCGATGCCTATACCGGCGACTGGCAGGCCAGCGAGAAGCCGTTCATGACGGTGACGCTGACCTTCGAGGATATCGGTGGCAAGACCCGCTACATCGCGCGCTGCCAGCACTGGAATGCGGAGGACAAGGCCGCCCATGTGCAGATGGGCTTTCATGAAGGCTGGGGTATGGTGACCGAACAGCTCGAACAGGTGCTGAAGGCGCACTGACGAAAGTGAATGGTGAGTGGTGAATGGGTTGTCCCGACGTAATCCGAACAATCCAGGCTGCTCACTTCACGCAACCTTGCCATCCGTCGCCGGCAGCCTGAACAGGGCGTCGGCGATATTGGCTTCGCGCAGCGGATCGAAATGTGTGTCGGTGGGTAGCGCGATCGAGACGCGGTCGACGCCCAGATCGGCCAGCTGGTACGGCGTGCCGTAGCCATATTCGAGGTGGCCGCGGCCGATGATGCCGATGACCAGCGGCGCCGCCGGGCCATCGAGGGCGCGGGCGATGTTGCAGGCGAAGGCGCGATCCCAGGTCTGCTGGGCGCGCACGAACCGGTCGGAGGTCATTTCGTCGCGCGGCCGGCTCGACGGGCCGGCGAACCGGCTGAGATAATCGCGATAGGCCGGCAGCGCCGGGCGCGCGGGGGTGAGCCCGTCGCGCTCTTCGACAGGAATGGCTTCCCAGCCTTCCTTGCCGACGCGGGTGACCAGCGGGCGGTGGCAGTTGAGCGCCAGCATGGGCAGGCGGAACTGCCGGCAGAACTGGAACAGCGGCAGGTAGAGTGCCGGATCGAAGCGCCAGACTTCGTTCCACTCGGCCGCCTCGAGGAAATCGGTGGTGCTGGCGAAAGCGCCGGCGACGAAGGCATCGAGCACCGGTTGCAGCCGGCGCGGGAACATCTCGAAGCCGAGCGCAATATCGGAGCGGTGCGCCATGATGCCGGCGGCGACATTGAGCTGCCAGCGATGCACGTCAAAGCGATCATGGGTCTCGCCGAGCAGCACCACCTGCTGCAATGCCAGGTGGCGCATCAGCTGCGGGTGCGCCACCGGTTCGGCAGTGCGTGGATCGAGCCAGGTGCCGGGGGCGATGGAAATCGTGGGAGTGGTCGTGTCAGCCATGCCAGCACTCGTGGGGTTCGGGGGCGCTGGCTGGCAGATGCTGGCTTGCTGCAGCGGTGGTAGCGGGTGTTCCGGGCCCGGTCAATCGGTCGCTCACAGGCGCCAGTACGGTCGTACCCCACCCCCCGGAACCTCTGCTTGTGGTGCCTGCCGCCTACCTGGCGTCACCCATAGGGCGAAAGCTCTGATGACAGCGGTGGGTGGGCTGGGCCGAGCCCGACCTGAAATGCTCTACTCCTCGGGCTCGGTGGTGAAGAGCAGCGGAAAACCCTCGTTACGGGCCATTTCGGTGGCGCGCGTCGCCTTGCTCTCGGCGACCTCCTGGGTGAAGACGGCGACCACGCAGGAGCCTTTGGTGTGGGCGGTGACCATGATGCGGTGCGCCTGGTCCTCGGTGATGCGGAACTCGGCTTTCAGCACGCGCACCACGAACTCGCGCGGCGTGAAGTCATCATTGAGCAGGATGACTTTGTAGAGTGGCGGCCGCGCCACTTTGGGTGCGGTCCGGGTACGCGGCTTGGTGTCGGTGTCGTTGGCCATGGTGCTGCCAATATAGTGCAGCCTAACCGGCGCTGCACCCTTTCGGTTGGACGACCGTCAAAGCCGGTGCGATGAATGGCGCCGGATTTCAACAGGGTCATATTGCATGCGCGTTATTGGTTCGGTTCTGGTCGCTGCCTGGCTAGTGCTTGGCGGCGGTGCAGTTGCTGCGGGCGAGGACCTGCCGACGGTGGTGCAATACCGGCTCGACAACGGGCTCGAAGTGCTGCTGTCGCCCGACAGCAAGGTGCCCAAGGTCGGGCTGGCGCTGGTGTACCGCGTGGGCGGGATGAACGAGCCGGCCGGACGCTCTGGCTTTGCGCACCTGTTCGAGCACCTGATGTTCTCGGGCACGACCAAATATCCCAAGTTCGACGACACCTACTCCGCGCTCGGCGTCCAGAACAACGCCTTTACCGAGGAGGATCGCACCGTCTATGTGGCCGACGCGCTGGCTTCGGCGCTGCCGGTGCTGCTTTCGGTGGAAGCCGACCGGATGGCCAATCTGGGAGGCGAGGTCGATCAGCGCGAACTCGACCTGCAGCGCGACGTGGTCAAGAACGAGATGCGGCAGACGGTGCTCGACAGCGCCGGCCAGCCGGGCCTGCAGGCGCTGCGCGCGGCGCTGTTTCCCGCCCCGCACCCTGTGCCGAAGCGGTGATCGGCTCGATCGCGGATCTCGACTCAGCCAAGCTTGACGACGTGAAGGCGTTCTTCAACCGGTTCTACGTGCCCAACAATGCGGTGCTGGCGCTGGCGGGGGATTTCGACGTCGAAGCGACCAGGGCTTTGATCGCCGACACTTTTGGCCGCGTGCCGCGTGGTGCGGATGTGGCAGTGCCGGAGCCGGCCGAGCCAAAGCCGGTGGCGCTGCGCATGGAGGTTTCCGATCGGCTGCCGTCGCCGACGGTGGTGCTGGCAACTGCCGGACCGGCGATCGGCAGCCTCGACAGCGCCGCGCTGATGGTGGCGGGCGACCTGCTGGGCAATTACGAGTACGGCGTGCTGCGCCGCGAGCTGGTGAACAAGGGCCTTGCCATCAACGCCACGGCCGGCTGGGACCCGGGCAGGTTGGGCGGCCGGTTCATGATCTCGGCGGCAGCGGCTCTGGGCGTTGCGCCCGATGTGCTGGAAGCCGCCTTACGCAAGGCGGTGGCCGATTTCGTCGCCGCGCCGCAGGACCCTGCCGGCATCGAGCGCGCTCGAGAGACGCTGCGGCTGGGTCGGGCGCTCAGCGCCGAAGCGATGCTCGATCGGGCGCGGTCGCTGGCGACGCGCTACGATCTCTATGGCGATGCTTCGCCTGGGTTGGGTGACGATCCCCGACTGCTGGCGTTGACGGTGGGGGATGTCGAGGCGGCGGTACGCAAGCGCCTCGCGCCGGAGCAGTTGAGCGTCCTGACCATGCTGCCGGGCGCTGCGCGAAGCGAGTATCCGGCCGTGCTGCAGGCGAGCTCGGGCACGGCAGAACCGATCGCAGCCGCGCCGCGGCCGGTGGTCGATGTGCCGGTGCTGATGGCGGGCGAGCCCGGGCGGGCGGCCCTGCCGGCGCGCGAAACGGCGACGCTTTCGAACGACATCCGGCTGGTGCACTACGAGATGGCTGGCTCGCCGCTGGCGTTGCTCGCGGCCTCGGTCAGCGGTGGCGCGGGCAGCGATGAGCCGGGCGAAGAAGGGCTGATCGAACTCACCACCATGATGATGGCACGCGGTGCCGGCGAGCGGGGGTTCGAGGCGTTCAGCAAGGCAGCCAAGGATATCGGCGCCGATATTTCCGGGCGGACCGGCATGGAGCAGTCGGCGATCGTCCTGGCCGTGCCGCCCGAGCATTTCGCCGCCGGCGTCGACCTCCTGGCTGACGCCGTGCAGCGGCCGCGCTTCGAGCAGCGGGAATGGGAGGCGCTCAAGGCCGAAGTGCAGCAGGGATTGGGTTATCGCAAGCTGGATCCCGGCGCGCTGGCCTACTACGCAATGGAGGAACTGGCGTTCCCGATCCCGGCGGGGCGAGCGGCGCTGGAGCCGACGATAGAGGGCGTGGCCGCCCTGACCACTGCCCAGGCCGGGACAATCCACCATCGGCTGTTCACGCCAAAGACGATGACCATCTACAGCGTCGGCGCGGTAAGCCTTGCGACGGTCGCCGCCGAACTGGAACGAAGTTTCGGCAAGTGGAGCAACGACAGTGCCGGGATCTCCCCGGTGCCGCATCCACCGGCGGCGCTGCCGGAGGGGCTGAAGGTCTACGTGGCGCCAAGCGCCGGCAACAGCCAGGCGATCATCAATCTGTCGCGACCGGCCCCGGCGTTCAAGGATCCCGGCGTGCTGGAGGCGATCGCGGTGGCGCGCCTCCTCGGTGGCGATTTTACCAGCCGGCTCAACCAGGTGATGCGCGAGGAGAAGGGTTACTCGTACGGAGTCGGCGCCTCGGTGTGGACCAACATCCCTACCGGCGGCCTGCTGACGGTGTCCTCCGCCGTGGCAGCCGACAAGGTCGGCGCGGCGATCGCCGACATCCGCGCCGGTTTCGACGGGCTGGCGTCGTTGCCGGTGGCGCAGGCCGAGCTCGACCGCACGGTGATGGCCACCGCCGCTGGTACCGCCGGCACCGTCGAAACCTCGAGCGGATTGTTCGGGCTGGTGATGAACGCCGCCGGCGCCGGCATGACGGCGGAGGAGCTGAACGGCAAGCTCGACGAGATCGTGGCGCTGCAACTGCCGGCCGTACAGGCCGAAGCACAATCGTTGGCGTCGCTCGAGCGCGCACTGGTGGTGATCTCGGGTGATCCGCAGTCGATCCTGCCGCAATTGCAGGCGATCGGCATCACCGACGTGACAGTGATCCCGCCCGAGCAATGAGGGACGATCAGCTGGTCGGCAGGCCCAGTCGGGCCAGCAGCGCGACGAAGCGCGGCTCCTTGCGCAGGGTCCTGAACTCGGGCTCGACCAGCAGCCCGATGGTCTCGGCGCGCTCGACCGAGGTTTCGAGATAGGTCAGGGCGAGGTCCTTTTCGCCGAGCAGTGCCGCGGTGGCGGCGACCTTGTAGGCCTGCTCGCGCTCGGCGAGGAACTGGCGCTGCTGTTCGGCCAGCATGGCGACGAGCATGGCGCGGCCGCCTTCGGGCAGGGCGGCGCGGGCGGCCTTGGCGATCAGCTGGCGGCCGATGCTGCCCTCGACGTTGGCGGCAATCTCGTAGCTGTCGAGGAAATCGGCGTAGCGGCGCTGGTCGAGGTAGATGGTTGCGAGATAGGCAGGGACCGCAAGGTAGTCGGGGTTGGCTTGGCGCAACTGCTCGAGCATCTCGATCGCCCTCGCGGTGTCCCCGGCATAGTAGTGGATGAGTGCGGCATTGGCGCGGATCGAGCGCGAATCCGGCTGCAGCACGAGGGCGCGATCGATCAGTTCCAGCGGGCGCTCGAACTTGCCCATCTGCATCGCGGTCAGCGCGTACCAGTGCAGCGCCTGGGCGTTGTCGGGGGCAAGCGCCAATGCCCTGTCGAACAGCTCGGCGGAGCGGGCGAAGGCATGACTGCCGTAGAAGGCGTTGAAGCCCAGCGCCGCATAGGCCTCTCCCGAGTAGGGATCGAGAGCGAGGGCGCGCTCGCCGGCCCGTTTCGCTTTGGCGTAGGAGTCCGCAGCGGGGGCCAGCGTGTACTGGCTGATCAGGTTGTAGACGTTGGCGCGGCCGACTTCGGCGCGGGCGTAATCCGGCGCAATGGCCAGCGCTGCATCGAATTTCTCGATGGCAGTGGCAAAACCCGAAGCGGTGCGGCTGGTCCAGGCGATGACGCCCTCGTCGTAGAGCGCCCTCGCTGCCGCAGGGATGGCCGGAGCAGGTTTTGGCGGCGCCACAAGGGTGGCGGCGAGGCCAATGACCAGCACGGCGAAAATGGCGATCGCTGCTGCGAGCGGCAGCCGCAGCGGGCTGCTGGTGGGGGGCGTCGCGGTGCTCGCCGGCGGCGGAGCGGCCACCGAGCGTGGGGCGCTGAGCCAGGCTTCGAGTTCGCCGACATAGGCAAACACCGAGGTGCGGGTGCCGCCGGGGACACGACGGATCGGCAGGCCGCGAATGGCCTCCCAGCGCTTGACCGTGCGCTCATCCTTGCCGAAGAAGGCTGCGATCTCCTTCCAGCTGTTCAGCCGCTGGCTCACCGTTTCCGGGCCAGTCTGGTCAGTCGTCTGCAAGCCCCGAACTCCGTCGTGCACAGCGGTCGCTCCACCTTCGATTTACGGGCGAAGCTGAGGGGCGAGTCAACAGTTCGCCGCGCATTTGATGAGAGCAGGGGCGCCCGGGCGGGTGACGGCGAGACCATTATCGGCTATCAACGATGAAGGCGGGCGCGGGGCACCAACCGGCGCTGCCTGAACCTTTCCCCCGCCGGCGGCATTGTCCTGCCGGATACCAGACACTCCCGGTCTATCCATCGGCGTCACTGGCGGTCGCCGGGTCGTCTCATCGTTCAGCTTCGGAGGCAGCAAATGGCAGCGGTTCCATCCATCAAACTTCGCGACGGCAATTCCATCCCGCAGATGGGGCTGGGCGTGTGGCAGGTCGACCCCGCCATCACCGCGCGTGTGGTGTCCGACGCCATCGCCGTCGGCTACCGCTCCATCGACACGGCGGAGGGCTACCAGAATGAGGAAGGGGTCGGCGAGGCGATCAAGCGCGCCAGCGTGCCGCGCAGCGAGCTGTTCATCACCTCCAAGCTCCGCAATGGCGGGCATGCCCGCGACCTGGCGCTGAAAAGCTTCGATGTGACGATGAAAGCGCTCGGGCTCGAGCAACTCGACCTGTTCCTGATCCATTGGCCGGTGCCGAGCCAGGGCAAGTTCGTCGAGGCCTGGAAGACCCTGGTGGAGCTGAAGACGCAGGGCCGCATTCGTTCGATCGGCGTTTCCAACTTCAACCAGGATCACCTCGAGCGCATCATCGGCGACACCGGAGAGACCCCGGTGGTGAACCAGGCCGAACTGCATCCGCGCTTCCAGCAACGCGACAAGCGCGACTTCCACCGACAGCACAATATCATCATCGAGAGCTGGAGCCCGCTCGGCTCGGGCCGGATGCTCGATGACGCGACCGTCGCCGCGATTGCCAAGAAGCATGGCAAGTCGATCGCCCAGGTGATCATCCGCTGGCACCTGCAGGAGGGGTTGATCGTCATCCCCAAGACCACGCATCGCGAGCGCATGGTGGAGAACTTCGATGTGTTCGGCTTCGAGCTCGATGCCGACGACATGGCGAAGGTCAATGGCCTCGATCAACGCGACGGCCGTGTAGGCGCCAACCCGGCGACGGCGTCGTTCCTGTTCTGAAGTCGGCACAGCAGCGTACTCGCCGTCTTGTCACCGGGGCGTCCCTGCGAAAGCGGGGACCTCCGTTTGCGATCTCGCCTGCTGCACGAAAGCAGAGGTTCCCGCTTCTGCGGGAATGACCCGGTGGGTGGGGCATCTATCCTTACCCACTGATGGTCACGAAGGATCCTTGCGTTCGATGCGAAAGGCCGGGAGCAATCCCGGCCTTTGCTATTCCGCCGCGGCAGCCGGACGGCGGCGGAACAGCAGGTCCTTGGCGGCGAGGATGGCGCCGACGGTGATCAGCAAACAGGCGATCAGGATCACATGGCTATAGCTCGCATAGCCGGTGAGGATCAGGATCAGCGTAGAGAGCAGGGGGGCGGAATAGGAGGCAGCGCCGAGCACCTGGATATCGCCGCGCTTCACCCCGATGTCCCAGACGTAGAAGGCAAGGCCGACCGGGCCGAGGCCCAGCCCGATCAGCGCGCCCCATTGTGAGGGATCAGTGGGCCAGACAGTCTGTTCGAGCAGCAGGTGGCAGATCGCGGCGAGCACTGCCGTGACGAGGCAGAAGCCTGCAATGGCGTCGCTGCTGACTGTGGCAAGGCGGCGCGACAGCACCGAATAGCCGGCCCAGATGATGGCAGCGCAGAGAGCGGTGGCGTAGCCGGCGGTATAGCGCGCATCGAAGCCGAAGCCTTGGCCGCGGGTCACCACCAGCACGGCGCCGGCAAGTGCCAGGGCGCAGCCGGCAAGGTGCTGCCATCTCAATCGCTCGCCCGGGAGCAGGGCAGAGAACACCACGATCAGCAGCGGCCACAGGTAGTTGATCAAGCCCGCCTCGACCGGCGGCGCATTCCTGAGCGCGAAAAAGTAGCAGAAATGGTAGCCGAACAGCCCGCCGACGCCGAGCAGCCAGACCGGCAATGGCTGGCGCATCGCCTTGACGGCGCCGGGCCTGATCACCAGCAGCGACAACCCGCCGATAGCGAAGGTGACGGCGGTGAGCTGGAAGGCCGGCATCGTGCCGCTGGCGGCGGTGAGGAAGGCCAGCAACGACCACAGCAGCACCGCGGTGAAGCCGATGAAAGTGCCGGTGGAGCGGGAAAGGTGACTGGTCATTGTGTGCTTCTAGCGCGCCGACGCAGGCTGGAAAAGCGCGGGGGTTGCGACTGTCGATGCCCATACCTAGTTTTGCAGCATGAGCTTGAGCATCGCCGATCTCGCCGAACTTCGCCAACGCCTGACCAGTGGTTTTGGACCCATCGAAAGCGAGGTGCTGGCCGAGAAGGCCTCATCGCTCGGCTATCACGGACGGCAGGTGGAGAAAGCGATGGCGGCGCTGGCGGCGTTCGACGCGGCGCCGGGCTCGGCCGAAGAGCGGTTGATCCTGATCAAGGCAGCGGCGCAGGACGTGTGGAAGTTCTTCGTGCAGCGCGAGGCCTGCGGCATGCGGGATCAGCGCGACGCCATCCGGCATTACGGCATCCCGCCTGAAGTGCTGGCGCGGCTGGGGGCAATCGAGAAATGAGCGATACGTCCGATGCAATCCGATTGATCCGGCCGAGCGATTTCCCTAGAATTTGTGAGATCGATTACATGCCTGATCTGTGCGGGGTGTCGAGCGCGGATCGGGTCAGCCGTTTCGATTGGTATTGATTCGGCCGGGGAAACCGATGCTGGGCGATAAGGTTCGTAAGTCCCTCGCGGACCTCGACAGGCCATTCTCGGACCTGCTTCAGCACGCCGACGTGGTGCCGCCGTTCCACAAACTCGCCGTCGATGTGATCTGGGCCGGCTTCCGCATCGACCCCGATGCCGTGCGGCCGTTCCTGCCCGATGGTCTGGTGCTGTCGCCGGCCAGCATTGGGGTACTCGGCATCTACCGCGCGCCGACCGGCTACGGCATCGCGCCCTATATGCGGGGGCTGGTGGGCGTTTCGGTGGAAGGCGTGCGCGGTTCCGACGTGGGCGAGGGCATGTTCGTGATGGGCAACATCATGGATGAGCCGGGCGGGGCCATGATGCGGAAGTTCTATTCGGGCGCGACTGTCGAGGGCGAGGCGCGCACCTGGCGCGATGGCGAATTGCTGCATGGCGTCGCCTCGGTCGGTGGCGTCGACTGGCTCAGGGCGACGATCCGACCGGGAGAGCTCAGGCCCTCGCTCTCGGGCGTCGATAATTTCCTCGGGCTTACCGAGGCAGGGCTGATCAAGCACGCCGACTCGACGGTGGCCGATCTCGCAGATGCGGAAATCGTGACGCTGGAGATCACCGATGCAGCGCCCGACTATATGCGGGCGCTGCGGCCGGTCGAACATGTGTTCGCGCTTGACGCGGTGCGGGTCAATTCGATCTGGAGCGAGCCACGGGTGGTGGGGCGCACTGCCTCAGGCAACGCCGCCACGGTGTTTCTCGGGCTGATCGAGGATACCGGCCGCGCTGCTGCCGTGGTGCGGCAGGATGGAACGCTGATCGAAGCCAATGCCAGCGGCTGGGCGCTGCTCGGACCGGATGGTCCGCGGGCAGGAGAGCCGCTGCTGAGCGGCGTGCCGGCCGAAAAGTATGCACTGTGCCAGGCGCTGAAGATGAGCTGTGCCCGCATGGGACCACGGGTGTCGGAGCCGATCGGGCTGACCCGTCCGGGCGGTGGGCATCTGCTTGCCTATGTGATGCCGCTCGAACATGGCGAGCACGGTGGCGATGCGGCTCTGGTGCTCCTGGCCGATCCGCGCGGTCCGGAGCGGCGCGATGCAGCGCAGATGCTGCACCTGTTCGGGCTGACCGGTGCGGAAGCCAGGCTCGCGGCACTGGTGGGTGTGGGCCATGCGCCGCGCGAGGCGGCCGCCGAACTGAAGATCTCCGAGCACACGGCGCGCTCGACGCTGAAAACGGTCTACGACAAGCTTGGGATCAACAAGCAGTCCGAACTCGGCCACCTCGTGGCGCGGCTGCAGTATCTCTAGCAGCTATGCTGTCGATAGGCGCTTGAACCCCGCATTTGTGGGGTGCGGTTTTTGCCCGGTGCTGCGCATTGTCCCGCTCGGGAATGCATCAGGAACCGACCGCTGTGCTCGACCTTCTCGAAAAACGCTCCGCACCCAAGGCACTTCAGCTCAACGGGCTGACCGTCGGCGATGTGATCGCCATGCTCGAGACCTTCGATCCGTCGGCGCCGGTGATGGTGCAGGGCGAGAGCGGCGGCTTCGAGGAAGTGCTCGGCTTCCGCACGACCGGCGTCGTGCTGAACGTCAATTCGGCCGAGGGTTTCGGGCCACATGATCTGCCCGACGACGGGGCGCGGCCGGATCTGGTCGCCGTGGTGGTGAGATCGGCTGAGCGGTAGTGCCCAGCAGGTCGTGGGGGCCTTAGGACCCCCACAAACTTTACCCTACAGCGCCAGCTTGAAGCCCTCATGGCTCTTCTGGAAACCCAGCCGCTCGTAAAAGCGGTGGGCATCGAGCCGCTTCTTGTTGGATGTGAGCTGGACGACGCCGCAGCCGCGGGCGCGCGCCTCGGCAATGGCCCAGCCGATCATCTCGCCGCCAAAGCCCCGGTTGCGATATGCGGGCGCGACGTGCACAGCCTCGATCAGGCAGCGCCATTCGCCGAGCCGGTTGATGCCGGGGATGAAGGTCAACTGTTGGGTGCCGACGGGTTGTCCGCCCAACTCGGCAATGATCAGGCGCTGGTTGGGGTCGGCGGCTATCGCCTCGAAGGCGGCGAGGTAGCGGGGATGCTGCGGTTCGTCGGGGCGGTCATCGGTGGCGACGACGCTGTCGTCGACGATCAGCCGGACGACGAAGCCAAGGTCATCAGGGGTCGCGTCGCGGTAGGTCAGCCGGCTCATTCGTCTCTTCCTCGAATCCATCGATGTGGAGATCAGCCGTACTGGCGATGATCGAGTCGAGGAAGCCGGGGAAGCGCTGGTCGAGATCTTCGCGCCGCAGGGTGACGCGGCGACGGGTGCCCTCAGGCGTGACGTTGACCACGCCGGCCTCGCGCAGCTTGCTGACATGATAGGTAATCGAGGTCTTGCTGGCGAGGTCGGTAAATTGCCCGCAGGTCATGCCGATACCCTCGCAGCGCGACAGATGGCCGATGATCGCCAGCCGCGTCGTATCGCCGAGCGCGGTCAGCACGTTAGGCAGAGTGATCTGGTCGGTGTCCGGATGGGGCAGGGGCGGCTGCGTGCTCATGGCTCTCACCTATGCCATTTCCGAACAAAGTTCAATGAACGTTGAACTAGCACTTGACGTCAGCTGTCACGAGGTTCATTTGTTCAACGATCATTGAACTAAGGAATCTCCCCATGGACACGCGGCTCATCTGGCTCGCGCTCGGCACCTTTGCCGTCGGCGTCGAGGGCTTCGTCATCGCCACTCTCCTGCCGGCCATCGCGGCCGATAGCGGCGTGACGATCACCCAGGCCGGTTATCTGGTCTTCGCTTACGCCATCGCCTACGCGGTCGGTGCCCCGGTGCTCTCGGCGCTGACCGGACGGTTCGACCGGCGGCCGCTGCTGGCGGTGGTGGCGCTGGTGTTCGCGGCCGGCGCATTGCTGGCCGCACTGTCGCAGGGCTATGCGGTGCTGCTGCTGGCGCGGCTGATCATTGCCGCCTCGGCCGGGCTCTATGCGGCCACGGCCCAGGCCGCAGCGGTGACGCTGGCGCCGGTCGAGCGGCGGGCGCGGGCTGTGGCGACGGTGGTCGCCGGCACCACGATGGCGGTGGCGCTGGGCGCGCCGATCGGGGCGTTCCTTTCCGGCTTTGCCGGGTGGCGCGGCACCTACTTCGCCATTGCCGGAGTCGGCGTGCTGACGGCGGCGGCAATCTGGCTCATGTTGCCCAGCGGCATCCAGGGCGACCGGCGCGGGCTGGGCGAACGGCTGGGCGTGCTTAGCGTGCCTGGGCTCGTGCCGGCCCTGCTGACGATCCTGCTCTACATGGCCGGGCCGTTCGCTGCGTTCATCTATCTCGGTCCGGTGACGACCAGGCTGATGGGGCTCGATGCCGGGCTCCTGCCCTTCGTCATGCTGGCCTATGGGCTGGGCGCCGCACTCGGCAACCCGCTGGGCGGACAGTTGTCGGACCGCATCGGGGCGCAGGCGACGGTGACCACCGCGGCCGTGTTGAACATCGTGTTCCTGCTGCTGCTCGGGGGCATTCCACTCTTGCCGCAGGCCGCAATCCTGCCGACCTACTTTGTCTTCATGGTTGCCTGGGGCGTCGCGGGCTGGATGTTCGTGCCGGGGCAGGTCAGCCGCGTCGTGGCCTTGTCGCCCAGCTCGGCGCCGCTGGCGCTGTCGCTCAATGCCTCGTTCCTCTACCTCGGCACGGCGTTGGGCGCGCTGGTCGGCGGCCTGGTGCTGGAGCACCTGCCGATCGGTGAGCTTGGCCTCGTTGCCGCGATCTTCCCGGCGCTGGCCCTAGGCGTGCTCATTGTCAGCCGTCCTCGCGCGGTGCCGATGCCCAGGCTCGGATGACGGCCCGGCCTAAGCCGGGCCAGACCGAAAACGGGCTTGGCTGAAAGGCTTAGCTCCCGGCGGCTTGACCGCCGTCGGGGGCTCTCCTAACCATCGTCGGGCGAGGGGTTTCCGACGATGGACGTGCGACTGCTGTGGTTGGCGCTGGGGGCATTTGCCGGCAGCGTCGAGAGTTCGCTCATCGTCAGCGTGCTGCCCGCCATTGCGGCCGAGACCGGCGTCAGCCTCGCCCAGGCCGGATATCTGATCTTCGGCTATTCCATCGCCTATGGCATCGGTACGCCGTTGCTCTCGACGCTGTTCGGGCATCTGGACCGGCGGACGGTGGTGGCCGGCGCCGAGCTGCTGTTCGGCCTGATGTGCCTGCTGCTCGGCGTGTTGCCGGGTTTCCTGCTGCTGGTGCTGGCGCGCACGTTCATGGCGCTCGGCGCCGGGCTCTTCACCTCCACGGCGCAATCGACCGCGGTGGCGCTGGCCGCGCCGGGCAAGCGCGGCTCGGCGATCTCGACCGTGGTGATGGGCGGCTCGATTGCGGTGGCGGTCGGCGTGCCGGCCTCGGCCCTCGTGGCGGAATTTCTCGGTTGGCGCGTGGCTTACATGGGGCTTGGTGTCCTCGCGATCATCGCGTCGGCGACGATGTGGCTGAAACTGCCCGCGGACATTCACGGCGATCGGCGCACCATCCGGGAGCGGCTGAGCGTGCTCAGGGTGCCGGGCATGCCGCTGACGCTCCTGACCTCAGGCGTCATGGTGATGGCGAGCTTCACCTTCTTCAACTACCTCGCGTCGGTGACCACTGACCTACTCGGGCTCGAGCGAGTGCTGCTGCCGCTGGTGATGTTCGCCTTCGGCCTCGGTGCGGTGTTCGGCAACCTGTTCGGCGGGCGATTGGCCGACCGGATCGGCGGCAGGCAGACGATGCTGGTGATCGGCGGGCTGATGGTGGTGCTGCTGGCGGCCGTGCCACTGCTGGCGATCCTGCCGCGCCCGGCCGTGCTGCCGGTCTTCTGCATCCACATGCTGCTCTATGGTGTCGTGTCGTGGGGTTTCTTCCCGCCGCAACTGCACCGGCTCGCAGCACTGGCGCCCGCCGCAGTGCCGCTATCGGCCTCACTTAACCTCACCTCGATGAATATCGGCGGGGCGCTGTCGGCGCTGGTGGGCGGACTGGTGCTCGAGACTCTCGGCATTGCCTGGCTCGGACCGATCGGCGCAGTCCTGGCGGTGGCGTCGCTGGTGATCGCCTACTTTACGCCGGATCACCGGTAGGGGGAGCGCCGACTCAGGGTGGAGTTGCATATCTCGCTCCACGAACTTGACAGCCGGTGGGTAGGCGAGCCGGGTGGGCAAATCGCTCGGGAATACCTCAGTGGCTGTCAACGCGATGAGGTGTGCTTCAGACCCGTTTGCCTTTCGGGCTAAGAACCCAGGCCACCACCAGTACAATGATGGCGAGCGCTGCGGGCAGTGCGGCCAGCCACTGATTGCCGGCAGCCAGCACGGCAGCGCCAGCCCACATGATCGAGCTCAGCGCCTCCGAAATGGTGGCGGTGCGGGAGGCGACCTGGCGGCGGCGGAACATGGCGCGGCGCATCGGCACACGGAACCACAGCTGGATAGCGGTGGCGGAACCTGTCGAGATGGCGACGAACAGCGCGGTGATCCACGCCAGCTCCCACGAAGCAATGGCGACGCAGAGCAGGATCGGCGCGAACACCACGCCAATCGAGCACAACACGGCTTCGATCTTGGCGGTCAGCACAGCGCGCGGATGGATCGGCGCGGTGACCACCAGATCATGTGCGTCTTCACCAGAAATGGCGAGCCAGGAAAGGCCGCCGGCGAGTTGACCTGCCGCCATGACGATCACCGGGATCACCACGACATAGGTGCCGGCGCTCTGGCCATAGGAGACCCACAGAAACAGCGCCGGTGGGAACAGATAGAGGATCTGCATCAGCGTCTGGCTGAGCAGCCACGGATCGCGCAGCAACAGCCGCCATTCCTTCACCCGCAAGGCATGGCGCTGCGAGGCCTGGCGGAACGGGCGGGTCGCCGCGCTCTGTTGCACGCGCGCCGCGGAAACGCCCGCCGCGGCGATGGCATGCTGGGCAAAGCTGCCAGAGGTGGCGCGGATCACCAGTGCGAGCGCGCCGAGGCCGAGCGCCAGCACGAAAAGCATGGCGCCGAGATCGCCCATCGCGGCGCGCGCCGGCAGCCAGAGCGGGTTGGTGAGGTCGGGCGCGGCGGCGACGAACTCCGGTGATTGCAGCACCGAGAAGCGGTTCATGTTGCCGAAGCTGAGGATGGCGACGGCCTGGATGCCGATGACGAAGCCGGCGCCGACGATGCCGGCGATGATCTGTGCAATCAGCCGGGTCCGCGCCGGCCCGATGCTGCGGAACAGGCCGACCGTGACCAGCACCGAAATCGCCGCCGCGAGCGCGCCGAAGCCGGCAAGGACGCCGTAAGCGGCGAGCCATTTAGGCCCTTCATAGGCGATCAGCACATTGATGATCGGGCTTGCCAGCAGGCACGCCAGCAGCACCGTCGCGAGGGCCGTGGCAGCGGTGCGGACCGCAAAAACGCTGGCCGAGGACGCCGGCGAGGACAGGATCAGGTCGAGATCGGAGCGTGCATAGTAAGCGCGGGTGACCGATTCCAGCGCCTGGCTCAGCATCACCGTCCAGAACAGGAAGCCGGTGCCGGTGACCATGACCAACGTCGCCTTGTCGATGACGATCCCCTCGCTAACCCAGGGCGCAAGCAGCACATTGGCGAGCAGGTGCAGCCCAAGGTAAAACACCCCGAGCATCAGGACCAGCACGACAGTGCGCACCTTGCGGCCGCCGGTGGTCATGGCCAGCCAATCGCGCCAGGCGAGGCGGAACTCGTGCGCAGCGAACCAGGGGAGCGTGGCGGGCGTGCTCATCAGGCGACCGCCGCGAGGTCGGCTTCCTTCTGGGCGACGAGATCGAGGAAGATCTCCTCGAGCGTGGTCTCGCGTCCGATGCGGGCACGCAGCTCGGCAAGGGTACCTTCGGCGACGAGGCGACCGTGATTGATGACACCGATCCGCTCGGCCATGCGCTCGGCCACCTCGAGGATGTGGGTGGTCATGATCACGGTGATGCCGGCGGCCACCTTCTGCTTCAGCACATCCTTGACCTGCCGGGCCGAGCCGGCATCGAGGCCGGTGAGCGGCTCGTCGAGAATGATGAGACGCGGGTTGTGGACGAGCGCTCCGGCAAGCGCCACTTTCTGCAGCATGCCCTTGGAGAAGCCGCCACAGCGCTCGTTGGCATGCGGGCGGAGCCCGAGCCAGTCGACCAGCTCGTTGGAGTGCCGCTCGGCCTCGCGTGCATCGATGCGCCAGAGGCCGGCGACAAACTCGAGATACTCGAGGGGCGTCAATCGGTCGTAGACCATGGGCTCGTCGGAGACCCAGGCGACGATGGATTTTGCCGCGATCGGGTCCTTTGCGGTGTCGATACCGTAAACCGAGATGGCGCCCGCATCGGGCTTCAGCAGGCCGGCAACCATGCGGAGGATGGTGGTCTTGCCCGCACCATTCGGTCCGAGCAGGGCGTAGAACTCACCGGCCTTCACCTTGAGTTCGAGGTCGATGACCACCGGCCGGTCAAAGCTCTTTCTTAGCCCGGAAATATCGAGGGCGAAATCGGGGGACGGCATGCGAGGCTCCGCTAAGTTCGCGTGCAGCCTATCCATCAGCCGTTGAGAGGCGCTGAACCGGGCCGGTAAACAAAGAGCTGACGTGATCATCTCGTCGCGCCAGCGAACTCAAAATGTTTGCAACTTTTCTATTGCAGCCCCACCGCATCGACGATGCCACCGATGCAGCCGCCCTCGGTGGGGCGCGCGGCGCGGATCAGCTTGCCGAAGTCGGGCGCATCGCCCGGTGTACCCCACAGCCCAATGGTGATCTCGCTGATGATGCGGCGCTTGCCATCATCGTCGCAGGCGATGCGCACGCGCTGGCCGGCATTGCGGCCGAAGGAGTCATCGAAAGCTTCACGGATCTGGTCGCGGGTCAGGGTCCTGCCGATACTGTCGGCGAAGAGGTCCCGGACCTTCGAGGCGTTGAGGGCAGCCAGCAGCCGTGTGGCGGTGGCGTAATAGCCTGCCGGATCGGCGCCGTAGCAGGTGCCGTGCTTGATCCACTCGTGCCGCTCGAGCTGCGAGCGGGTGCCGGGCATCACTTCGTCGAGGGTCGTCTGCAGCGCAGCTGGAAGCTCGACCGGCGGCAGGGCGGACCAGCGTCCATCGCGATCGAGCCCTTCGAGCTTCGTCGACACCTCGCAATATTCACCGGTCGGCCAGAGCCCGTGCAGCGAGAAGTTATTGGCGTCGAACCGCGTGCTGCTTTGCTGACGGCATTCTGGCCTGCCGGCAGCACCCTCGCAGAAGGCCGGCTGCCAGCTCGCAGCCAGAATCAGGAACTGGTCGGAAGCCATGGAAGGCGTTGCGGGTTCCGGCTTCGGAGCGGGCTGCGTTGGGGCAGGGGCGGACGCCGTGGGCGCAACCGGCGGCGTGTCCGTCGGCCGCAGCCAGAGATAAACCGCACCGCCGATGAGGAAGGCGGCAATGAGCAGAAGGGTGAGGCGAGGATTCATGCCGCGATCGGTCCAGCTTGCCGAGCTGGCAACAGACCATGATTCCGGCCTCACGTCAGCGATGAGCTTGTTCGAGATACAGCATTGTTGTAAATTGCAGCAGTGCTGTAAATTGCAGCGTTACGGGAATGGAGATCACAGATGGCGCAACGAAGCTATTCGACCAGCGACCTGTCGCGGAAATCCGGTGACATCATCGCCGAGGCGCTAAGGCACCCAGTAACGCTGACGCAGCGGAACAAGCCGCGTTTGGTCGTCCTCAACATCGAGGAATACGAGGAGATGCGCAAAAGAGCCGATCCGCGGCGAGTCATCAAGATTGGCGACTTGACCGAGATCGAACTCGAAGAAATGCAGCAGGCGCTCGATAAGTATATGGCCGAGGCCGCTGATGAATGAGCTTTGACGACCTCCGAACTGGTGCTGTCATCTCGTACTCCTATCTGTGGGAGCGGCAAGCCGACGACGGCGAAACGGAGGGACGCAAGGAGCGGCCCTCGGTCGTAGGTGTGAGGATGCCAAAGCCGTCTGGGGACGTCCTGGTATTGTTCGCAATTACCACCAAGCGTCCTGCTCCTGAGCGCTGGGCGGTTGAAGTGCCGGAGGCAGAGAAGCGGCGCGTCGGTCTCGATGTGTCGCTTCGTCAGTGGATCATGCTGGACGAAGCCAACCAGGATGTCGTCGGGAGATCTTACTACCTCACCGCCGGCACACCGCTAGGCTACTTCAGTGCGAAGTTCTTCGGACCGATCGTCCAGGAAGTTATCAGGCGTTGGCGGGAAATCCACCGGATCTCCCGCCGCTAAGCAATTCACTCTGCCTCAGCGCTGCGTCACGTAGCCATCGGGAACGCCCCTCGTGGCGAGGACGAACTGCCAGACCTGCAGCACCTTGGCGCGGAAGCCGCCGGCGCAGCACAGCAGGTAGTATTTCCACAGCCGATAGAACCGCTCTTCCTCGGGGTTGCGGTCCTTCTTCCAGTTGCGCTCGAAGTTCTCGTACCAGGCGACCAGCGTCTTGTCGTAGTGCGGCCCGATATTGTGGACGTCGATGACGCTGAACAGCCCGTCGATCGCCTTGCCGATCTGGGCGATCGAGGGGATGACGCCTCCGGGGAAGATGTACTTTTCCAGCCAGGCTTCGATGGTTTCGGTCGACCACTGGCTGCCGATGGTATGCATCATGAAAAGCCCGTCGTCCTTAATGACGCTGCGCGCCTTCTCGAAATAGGTGCGGTAGTTCTTGTGTCCGACATGCTCGAACATGCCCATCGAGACGGCATGGTCGGTCTTGCCCTCGAACTGGCGATAATCCTGCACGCGGAACTCGATCGGAAGGCCTTTGTAGCGCTCGCGGCCATAGGCGGCCTGGTCGGGCGATACGGTCACCCCGACGCAGGTGGCGCCGTACTTTTCAGCGGCGAAGCCCATGAAGGCGCCCCAGCCGCAGCCGATGTCCCACACGGTTTGCCCCGGTTTGACGCCGATCTTGCGGCAAACCATGTCGAGCTTGGCCTCCTGCGCGTCATCGAGGTTGGTGACGCCCTCGGGCCAGTAGCCGCAGGAGCCGGTCATGCGCTTGTCGAGCGAGGCCTTGTAGGCCTCGGTTTCGTTGTAGTGCATGGCGGCGACGCGCTGCGAGCGCGTGATGTTCTGCATGTTCATGAAGCGGGCCTGGACGATCTGCCAGACGAGGTTGGTGGTAACGCGCACCCCTTCAGGGACGCGCGAGCGCAGCACGCGGTTGAAGAACTCCGCCATGTCGGCAACGTCCCAGATGCCGTCCATATAGGCTTCGCCGAGACCAAGGGTGCCTTGGCCGTATAGTCGTTTCCAGAACTCTTCGGAGTGGATCTGAGGGTCCCACGGGTTGGGACCGTTCAGCGTGATATCTGCCTCCTTGAGGAGGACTTCCATTTGTGGGGTGGCTCCCATCGAATCCCTGCTCGATTAATAGACAAACGCCGGAGAGCCAATGCCCCCGCAGGAGGCAAGTCAAGGTAGCCGGTTGGTCAGGTGCCACCGCGCGCTTCGCGCTCGAGCGCAGCGAGTTTCTCGACCCGGCGGCGGAAATGTTCCTCGGTGCTGAACTCGGCGGCGAGGAAGGCGCGGATCACGTCGGAGGCGATCTGCGGACCGATGATCCAGGCGCCGATGCAGAGCACGTTGACGTCATCGTGGATAACGCACTGGCGCGCCACGTAGGTATCGTTGGCGACGGCGGCGCGGATACCGGCGACCTTGTTGGCGGCGATACAGGCGCCGGCGCCGGTGCCGCAAACCAGCACGACACGCTCGACGCGGCCGGTGAGGATCAGGTCGACGGCCTTGCGGGTGACATCGGGGAAATCCACGGGCTCGGTCGACTCCGCACCCAGGCTTATTACCTCGTCGCAGTGCTGGCCGAGCAGATCGCGGACAAAGCCCTTCATTGGAAAGCCCGCATGGTCGGACGCGAGGCCGAGCGCGCGCCGATGGGGAATGACCAGTCCGTCCGGGTGTCGGGCTTCGTTGTGCAGCATCTCGCGCCTCCTCAAGCGGTAGTGGAGCGAGGTAAGGGCAATATGCGTGTTGCGACAAGCCCGGCAAGCGTGCTGCGACAAGTAGCGGCCGGCGCGCTGTTGGCGCGCCGGCCAGTTGCAATCACAGAGTGATGCGGTACTCGCCGAAGCCGTTTTCGCTGGTCTTGCCAGTCGCTTCGATCTTCACGGCGGTAACGTCGGCGAGGTGTTCGGCGGCTTTGGGGCCGGTCTCGAACAGCACCGTGCCGCCGATCGGGGCGAGCGACCAGTTGCTGTCGGCCTTGGGCTCGATGGTCTTCTGCTCGATGATGTAGCGCACGATGATGTCGCGGTTGGTATCGGGACCCTTGAAGATGATCTTGTCGGGGCCGATGCCAGGGAAGGTACCGCCGCCACCGGCGCGGTAGTTGTTGGTGGCAACGACGAACTTCTGGGCCGGATCGATCGGCTTGCCATCGAACTGCAGGTCGACGATGCGGCTCTCGGTGTTGCCGATGTCCTCGCCCTTGGGGCCGTATTTCGACGGCTTGGTAACGTCGATCTTGTAGGTGACGCCGTCGATCACGTCGAAGTTGTAGGCGGGGAAATCGAGGTTGATCAGCGGCTGGTCGGCGCCGCCCGCCGCCACCTGGTTGAAGATGCCGGCCGAACGATCGAGCCAGTTCTGCACATCCTGGCCGGTGATCACTACGGCCTGGATGGTGTTGGGGTAGAGATAGAGATCGGCGACGTTCTTGATCGCTACCGGCCCCACCGGCACATCGGTGTAGTAATCCGGGCCGCCACGGCCACCGGCCTTGAACGGGGCCGCGGCGCTGAGGATCGGCAGGGCCTCGTACTCGGTGCCCTTCAACATCTGCGTGAGGTACCATTTCTGGGCGATGTTGACGATCTGCACGCTCGGATCGTCGGCGACCAGCGCGAAGTAGGAGTGGAGCGGCGCGGCGGTCTCGCCGACCGGGCGGCGGATATAGGCGAGCGTCTCGTCATGGTCGTCCTGCGCGGCGGCGAGGATGCCGGCAACGCTGTCGACCAGCGGCTTCACCTTGCCGTCGACGCGCTCGAAGATCGGCCGCGCTTCGGCCGTGTGGGAGACGATGCTCCACTTGCCGTCATCGGCCTTCTCGAGCAGCAGGTCGATCAGCCCCATATGCGAGCCCCAGAAGCCGGCCATCACGGCAGGCTTGCCGGCAAGCGTGCCGGCAGTGAGGTCGGCGCCTTCGAGGCCCTCGAAATCCTTGGAGTTGGGGAATACCAGGTGCTGGTGGCCGGTGACGATGACGTCGAGTCCTTCAACGGCGGCGAGCTGCAGCGCAGCGTTTTCGGCCTTGGGCAGGCCGGTATCGGCGGCAATGCCGGTATGGGCCAGCGCGATGACCAGGTCCGCCCCTTCCTCCCGCATTTTCGGAATGTACGCCTTGGCCGCCTCGACGATGTCGCGGGTATCGACTTTGCCGGCGAGATGGGTGTTGTCCCAGGTCATGATCTGGGGCGGCAGGAAGCCGATGAAGCCGAGCTTGATGGTCTGCTTGGCGCCGGCGCCGTCGGTCAGTTCCTTTTCGACGATCTTGTAGGGCGCCACATAGGTGGTGTCGGCCAGGGGATCGGCGCCGAGTTCGCCCTTGGCGAGGTTGGCGGAAACGATGGGGAAATTGGCAGCAGCGATAGCGGCGTCGAGGAACTCGAGGCCGTAGTTGAACTCGTGGTTGCCGAGCGTGCCCACTTCGTAGCCCAACGTGTTCATGGCGGCGATGATCGGGTGCGGCTCGTTGGTCAGGCCCTTTTCGTAGGCGATGTAGTCGCCCATCGGGTTGCCCTGGATGACGTCGCCATTGTCGATGAGCACGGAGTTGCCGGCTTCGGCGCGGATGGCGTCGATGATCGCCGCGGTGCGGGCGAGGCCCAGCGTGTCATTGGGTGCATCGGCGTAATAGTCATAGGGAAACACCGCGACGTGCAGGTCGGTGGTTTCCATCAGCCGCAGGTGCGCCTGGCCGGCGGCAGCCTGCACGGCGAAGGGGTGCAGCACCACGGCCGCGCCGAGCGTCGCCGAGCCGGCGAGGAAGGCACGGCGGGAAATTGAGTAATTGTAGTTCATTGACGTCTCCCACAACATTTGAACAAAGCGCGACCAGACGGAACGTCGGCTCTCCTGACCGGTTATCCCGCATGGCGATCTGGGCCTCAGATGCCGCCGCGACGTGACGTTGCTGTGACGACGGCGAATGTGACAGTGGCCTTTCTGGACCATTTGGTCAAATTTGCCGTGGCCAGGCGATTGGCAGTACTGTTACCGGGCTGGTCCCATGGAGATTCCGGATGAAGTGGCAAGGGCGTGAGCGCAGTTCGAACA
This sequence comes from Devosia sp., assembly GCF_035944845.1. GTDB lineage: Bacteria > Pseudomonadota > Alphaproteobacteria > Rhizobiales > Devosiaceae > Devosia_A. The sequence continues at coordinate 74,353 of NZ_DASZAW010000034.1, forward strand.
TCGAGGACCGGCGCAGCCAGGGCGGCGGTCGGTTCGGCGGCGGCATGGGCGGCGGTCGCATCCCGATCCCCATGGGGCGCGCCGGTGGCGGTGGCCTCGGGCTGGTCGGCATCATCGTGGTGCTGGGGATCATCTGGTTCGCCACGGGGCAGAACCCGATCGACATTCTTACGGGCGGTGGTGGGGGAACGACGACCTCGCAGAACCAGCAGTGGGCGCCGCCTCCCACCAATGCCGGCGAGGATGAACTCGCCGATTTCGTCGGCGTGGTCGTCAAGGATACCGAGAACCTCTGGGGTGAGGTGTTCCAGCAGAACAACCTGACCTACCAGCCGCCCAAGGTGGTGCTGTTCTCGGGCGCCACTCAGTCGGCGTGCGGCACGGCGCAATCGGCCTCCGGGCCGTTTTATTGCCCCAACGACAAGAGGGTCTATATCGATCTCAGCTTCTACGATCAGTTGCGCCGCCAGTTCGGCGCGCCGGGCGATTTCGCCCAGGCCTATGTGATCGCGCACGAGATCGGCCATGCCGTGCAGGACCAGACCGGCGTGTTGCCGGAGTTCAACCGGGCCCGCGCCAGCATGAGCCAGGAAGAGCAGAACGCCTACTCGGTGCGAGTCGAGTTGCAAGCCGACTGCTATGCCGGGGTATGGGCGAACTACGTCAACCGCGAGAACCTGCTGGAGCAGGGGGACACCGAAGAGGCGATCACCGCTGCCAACGCCATTGGCGACGATACGCTGACCCGCGGCCAGGTTTCATCGCGCAACTTCACGCACGGTACCTCGGCGCAGCGTATGGCCTGGCTGAAGAAGGGCATGCAGACCGGCGACGTGAGCCAGTGCGACACGTTCAAGGGCTCGATCTAGGAGGGCCGGAAGTTGAGGTCGATCGCCGTCGCAGGGCTGGTGTGAGATGAGCGGCCGGCTCGACGGATTGCAGCTCGAACGCTTCTACGACGACGGCACCTATCCCAACAGCGCGCTGCCCTTGCTGTTCTACGAGGCGGCACTGCCGCGCGATGGCGCCAGCCCCGAAGCGATGGAAGCGCTGTTTGCCGCCAATGGCTGGCCGCCGGCCTGGCGCGCCCAGGTGTTCACCTACCACCATTATCACTCGACCGCGCACGAGGCACTGGGCGTGGTGCGGGGCTCGGCGCGGCTGATGCTTGGCGGTCCGGAAGGTCGCGAGTTCGATGTCGAGCCGGGCGACGTGATCGTCATCCCGGCGGGGGTGGCGCATCGGCGGCTCGATTCGAGCGGCGATTTCCTTGTGGTCGGTTGCTATCCGCCGGGTCAGCACTGGGATCTGCTGCGCGGCGAGGCGGGCGATCGGCCGGCCGCCGACCGCAATATCGAACGGGTGCCGCTGCCGCGCACCGACCCGGTCGGCGGGGCAGGCGGACCGCTTGCGGTGCACTGGGTGGGAACTCGTTAATCGGGCCTGGAATAGGGTGCGCGCCGACACGCCCGGGGCCTATTCGATGTCGCTCGATCTCACCACGCTCTATCTGGTTTCCGCCATGGTGACCGGCATGTCGGGGCTGCTGTTCCTGCTCGACATGCGCGGCCGGCCCGATCCGGCGCTACGCTGGTGGGGCCTGGCGTTCCTCTTCGCCATCACTCCGGCGGTGATCTACGCACTTGCCGGGCAGGCGCCCGAGTTCGTGGTGCTCAACCCGATCGGCAATTGTCTCGTGGTCGCCGGCAGCTCGCTGCTCTGGGTAGGGGCGCGCGCCTTCAGTCACAAGCGCACCCCGCTCGTCGCCTGGGTCGGGCCGGCGGCGCTCGTGGCCGTGCTGCCCTTCGTCTTCGAGCAGCCACTGGTGACCTGGAGCGGCTTTCCGCTGCTCGCCGGGGGCGTCGTGGTGTTCAACATGCTGGCGGCGCTCGAATGCTGGCGGCCGGTCGGGCCGCGGATGCGCAACCACGTGGTGCTGGCTGTCGCCTGGGCCGGCGGCTCGGTGTTCTACCTGTTCCGGCTCGCTGCCTTCATCGCCTTCGGCCCTGACGATCCGCGCTTCGCGCTGGCCTTTGGCTCGGAAGCCGCGACGATCTGCGTGCTGCTGCTGATCGTCATTTCCAGCTTCTCGATGGTGGCGCTGGGTAAAGAGGTCTCCGAGGCGGCGCTGAAACAGGCGGCGACGCGCGATGGCCTCACCGGGGTGCTGAACCGGTCGGAGTTCACCCGCCTGGCCGAGCGGGAGATCCGGGACGCGGTTGAGCGTGGTGAGGGCTATGCGCTGCTGTTGCTCGATCTCGACCACTTCAAGCGGATCAACGATACGCATGGACACGCGATCGGCGATGAGGTGCTGGCCAGCGTCGCAACGGCGGTGAGCCGCTGCCTCGGGCCGCGCGACCTGTTCTGCCGTTATGGCGGGGAGGAGTTCGCAGCCCTGCTACCAGGCGCCGGCCCGGAAGTTGCGGGCGTCGTGGCCGAGCGGGTGCTGCGCGCGGTGCGCGGCGTCATGGTGTGGACCCCGGCTGGCCCCCTGCGCCCGACCACCAGCATCGGCATCTCGGCAGCAAACGTCGAATCGATCGATCTGGGGGCGCTGATGCGCGTCGCCGACATCGCGCTGTATCGCGCCAAACGGGGTGGCAGAGACCGCGCCGAGGGCGGTGGTGAGGCGCCGGAAGCGCCGGCGAAAACCATGATGAACGCGTGAATTTCCCATCGGTTCCCCGTTCCCGATGGGTTCCCCTCGGCCCCCAAAATGACCAGCAAATGATCGCCACGACGCCGTGATCCAGCCGGTATGCGAGCACAATCAGGCTTAGTCTTTGTCCTCGCCGACAGCGTTGAGGCTGTGGGCCGGACCTGGGCCACCGGGTGCCGTCTTGAACCTCACATGGAAGGACAAATCTCCATGAAAAAGCTCCTGATCACCATCGCAGCCATTGGCCTTTCCTCGGCGGCGTTCGCCCAGGCGGCAGTCAGCTTCACGTCGGTCGATGCCGATACCAGCGGCGGTGTGAGCCTGGCCGAGGCACAGGTTGCCTGGCCTGATCTGACCCAGGAGGCGTTCGACGCTGCCGATACGAGCAAGGACGGTTCGCTCGACCAGGCCGAGTTCGATGCCTATGCGGCGACGCTTCCGGCTCCGGCCGCGCAGTAATTCGGCCAGCCATGGCTGAGAGGGGTCGCCCGGCCACCGGCGGCCCCTTTTTCTTGAGCTCGGCGATTACTCGCCGGCCTTCACCTGCTCCGGCACCTGCACCATGCCTTTCTGGGCTCGTACCAGATTGAGGAACCGGGTGAACAGGTAGTGGCTGTCGTGCGGGCCGGGGCTGGCTTCGGGATGATACTGCACCGAAAAGATCGGCTTGCCCTCGACTTCGAGCCCGGCGTTCGAACCATCGAACAGCGACACATGGGTCTGCTTGACGTTTCCGGGGAGGCTGTCGGTGTCCACGGCAAAACCATGGTTCATCGAGGTGATCTCGACCTTGCCGGTGGTCAGGTCCTTCACCGGATGGTTGGCGCCGTGGTGGCCCTGATGCATCTTCTGCGTCTTGCCGCCGACCGCGAGGCCGAGCAACTGGTGGCCGAGGCAGATGCCGAACATCGGCTTGCCGGTTTCCATCAGCGACTTGATCGTCGGCACGGCATATTTGCCGGTCGCAGCCGGATCGCCCGGGCCGTTGGAGAGGAAGATGGCGTCGGGGTTGTGCGACATCACGTCCTTGGCCGTGGCGGTGGCCGGAACCACCGTTACCCGCGCGCCCTGGTCGGCCAGCTGGCGCAGGATATTGCGCTTGGCGCCGTAGTCGATGGCCACGACATGGAACTCGGGATTGTCGAGCTGGCCATAGCCCTCCGACCGGGTCCAGGACGTCTGGTCCCAGTGATAGGTCTGCGCCGTGGTGACTTCGCGGGCGAGGTCGAGCCCTTCGAGGCCGGGGAAGTTCTTCAGCTCCGCCTGCATCGAGGGCTCGTGGAAATAGCCGTCGGGGGCATGCGCGATGACGCCGTTCGGCATGCCGTGCTCGCGGATGCGGGCCGTCAGCGCCCGGGTATCGACGCCGGCAATGCCGATGATGTTGCGCTTTTTCAGCCAGGCATCGAGCTTTTCGACGGCGCGGTAGTTCGACGGGTTGGTGATGTCGGCGCGCAGCACGCAACCCCGGATGCCGGAGAGCGCGGCCATGTTGACCGTCTCGATATCCTCGTCGTTGGTGCCGACATTGCCGATATGGGGGAAGGTGAAGGTGATGATCTGCCCGGCATAGGAGGGGTCGGTGAGGATCTCCTGGTAGCCGGTCATCGCCGTATTGAAGCAGACCTCGCCGGCCGCATGGCCGACGGCGCCGATGCCGTGCCCTTCAAGGCGGGTGCCGTCCTCGAGCAGCAGGAGGGCGGTCGCAGGTTTTTGCTGCCAGCCGGTCATGGCGGGGCTCCAAGGGTTCGGGTCGGTGTCGGTTGAGGGCTCTCCTTAGAAGGGGCCCGGCCCAAGCGCAAGTGGCGCACGGGGATTATTGCGCTATATGGGGTGCGGCAAAGAGGGGACAAGTCGCGGTGAGTGCGATCGAGCGCGAGATTGGTGGGGTGTTCATTGCGGTGAGCGATATCGAGCGGGCGCGGGACTGGTACCGCGGCTTGCTCGGCATGGCGCCGGGTGGCGAGATCCTGTTCGGGCACATCCACGTGCTGCCGATGGCCGAGGGCAGCGGGCTGGTGCTCGACAGCAAGGGCTTTGCCGGGCCGCATGACAGGAAGCCGGCCTTTCATTTCAATACGTCCGACGTGCACGCGGCGCGCCAACAGGCGGTTGCGGCTGGCGCCGTCGACGTCGGACCGGTGAGCGATGGGGTGTTCTTCACCTTCAAGGACCCGGACGGAAATCTGTTGATGGTGGCCGACGTGCCGCCCGCACCAAGGAGTTAGAGCGATGCGTGATGCGATCAGCGAAGGTTACAAGACGGCGCTGAAGGCCGGCGACAAGCGGCGGACTGCGACGCTGCGGGCAGTGAACGCGGCGATCAAGGACAAGGACATCGATGCGCGCGGGCAGGGCAAAGGCCCGCTCAGCGACGAAGACGTGCTGGGCCTGCTGCAGAAGATGGTTAAGCAACGCGAGGAATCGCTGGGCATCTACGAAAAGGCGGGACGCGAGGACCTTGCAGTGGTCGAGCGCGAGGAAATCGCCATTCTCGGCGAGTTCCTGCCCAAGGGGCTGAGCGAGGCCGAGGTCGAAGCGGCGATCATCGACGCGATCAAGAAGACCGGTGCGGCCGGGGCCAAGGACATGGGCAAGGTGGTGGCCTTGCTCAAGGCCGAGTTCCCGGGCCGTATCGACTTCGGCAAGGCCTCGGCCAAGATCCGGACGGCGCTCGCGGGCTAAGACCGAAGCTCTGCAAGTCCCCCCGAACTCGATGTCATCCCCCCCGAAAGCGGTGAACTCCGTTTGCGATCGCGCGGCGGGCTAAGGTAACAGAGGTTCCCGCTTTCGCAGGGATGGCAGCCGGTGGGTTGGCTCGGTCGGGGTAAACCCGACCAGCTCCGCTGCTCGATCGTGAGCGACCTATGCGACCAGCCGGAGCTCCGGGCCATGGACGCGGTTCCGGCCGGCGTCCTTGGCGCGGTAGAGCAGCTCGTCGGCGGCGCGTAGCAGCGCGTCGAAGGTCTCCGGACGTGGCGAGGCTATGGCGATACCGGCGCTGACCGTGGGCGGGCCGTAATCACCCGGCAGTGGTTCGGTGCCGGCGAACTCGAGGCGGATGCGCTCGGCGAGGCCGTGGACAGCTGCCGCGTTGGTGGTGTGCGCCAGCAGGCAGAACTCCTCGCCACCCAGCCGGGCGGCCACATCCTCAGGGCCGAGGGCGCGCGACAGGATGGCGGCGAAGCGCACCAGCACTTCGTCGCCGACAGCATGACCGAAACGATCGTTGATGGCCTTGAAGTCGTCGAGGTCGAGCATGATCACTGCGGTGGCCGGCGCCACCGGCGCATTGCCGGCGAAGCTGAACAGGGCGCGGCGGTTGAGCAGGCCGGTCAGTGCGTCGGTCATGGCGAGACGGCGATGCGCCTCGGTGATGCGAAACTGATGCAGCGCCATGGTCACGGCGCCGGCGGCGGCGAGCGCGGCGAGCAGCGCGATCGAATTGAGGTCTTCGGCCCAGTTGTGCGGGCGCGCCGTCAGCGTCCAGCGACCCTCGGCGAACAGCACCGCGGCGCAAAGCGCAAAGGTTACCGCAGTCGAGCCGTAAAGCGCCGACTTGGCGAGCATGGCGAGTGGCGTATTGCTGCGGGCCAGCCAGTGCTCACGGCCGGCCGCGAGGAAGAAGCCCGCGGCAGCGAGGTTCATCACCATGGTGCCGATGCCGCTGAGGCCGATGGCGAACAGCGCCGCCATGACGGTGCAGGCGACCGTCCAGCCGGTCAAGGCAGAACGCCAGAGCGTGCGGCCGGAGGAGAACTGCGTGCAGCCGATATAGATGAAGGCAAAGCCGGCGAGCAGCAGGGCGAAGGCGATGCACTGCACGGCCGGATCGTAGGCCTCGAACCAGCCGTAGAGCATCGAGCCCGGCGCGACGAAGCCGAAGCCGAGCCCCCAGCTCAGCAGATAGTAATCCCGCCGTGCCCCCAGCCAGGTGATGACCAGCGTCAGCATCAGGGCGGTGGCGGAAAAGCCGATAGCGATGAGCAGGGAGGTCTGGTCGAGCACTGGTGGAATCGGGACGGATACGGGTCTGCTGCATCGTACCGAAGCATGGCCATCGGCGGGGAAATGCGCCCGCCGATGGTAAAGAATATCCTAGAGCCTTTCGCCGCTCGAACCGGAAAGGTCTGCAACCTTTGCCGGACGCACTTCGCTAGGCTTTGCTGGTCGCGGCCACCGTGCCGCGGCGCTCGAGCCACCATGACAAATACGCTGTCCCGGCTGCGCAGAGACTGGTGACGACGCCCACCGCCGGGATATCGGCATAGCTCACGCCGGCGCTGAGCAGCATGGCGCCGATGAAGGCGCCACCGGCGATGCCGATGTTGAAGGCGGTGGAGATCAGCGACGAGGCCAGGTTGGGCGCCGAGTGGGCGGCGGTGATGACCCGGGCCTGCAACGGGGTGGAGAAAGCGAAGCCGAGGATCGAAGTGCCGAGCAGGTTCACCGTCATCCACACCTTGTCGTGCATGGCGAACAGCATGGTGAAGTAGAGCAGGGCCTGCAGCAGCAGCACGGTCAGCAGCGTCGGCATCGGCTTCCAGTCGGTGCCGCGACCGCCCAGGTAGATGCCCAGCATCGAACCGATACCGCCGATCAACAGATAGACCGGGATGATGTCGGGGTGGAGCCGCGTGACATTGAGCATGATCGGCACCTGGAAGGTCCCGAAGGCGAGTGCGCCGATCATCACCAAGGTAATGGTGAGGTAGGAGAGCCAGACCTGCTGGTGGCGGAGTTCGCGCACCTGCTCGCCGAAAGTGGCGTGACGCACACCTTCCTGACGCTTGTCGTGCGGCAGCTTCAGGAACAGCACGACGGCGGCAATGGCTCCGAGCGCCGCCACCGCAAGGAACGGGATGCGCCAGCCGAAGATCAAGCCGATGGCGCTGCCGCCGGGGAGGCCCAGGAGGTTGGCGACGGTGATGCCGGAGATGAACAGCGAGAAGGCCGCGCCGCGCCGCGCCGGCGGCACGAGGCCGGCAACGACCACGTTGCCGGCGCCGAAGAACACGCCATGGGCGCAGGCGGAGAGCAGGCGCGCCACCAGCAGCAGGACATAGTCCGGTGCGATGGCGCACAGCAGCTGGGCAATCGAGAACACGATCATCAGGCCGATCAGCACGTTGCGCTGCGAAAAGCGCGAGGTGAAGACGGTCAGCACCGGCCCGCCGATGGCGACGCCGATGGCATAGGCGCTGACCAGGAGGCCGGCGACCGGAATGGTCACCGCCAGATCCTCGGCGAGCGGCGGCAGGATGCCGGAGATGACGAACTCGGCCGAGCCGACTGCAAACGCAGCCAGCGCCAGGGCGTAAATGGCGATCGGCATGACTATCCTCAAAATATCCGACGGCGGTCAGACCATGCCGCGTCGGCGGAAGCAAGCCGGTAAGCAGCGGTGTCTAAACCTGTCACGAACCTTGGCGAAGCGGCAAAAACGGCTAACCTCATCTGGTGCAACATCATTGGAGGTGGACCGATGGCTGTATCAAGTGACACGAGAAAACGTTGGGCATGGATCACCGGGCTGCGCGGTCTGCTGATGCTGCTGGCCGGGCTTTACGCGGTGTTCTTTCCAGCGCAGGCGCTGGCAATACTGGTGATCGCCGGTGGCGCATTACTGCTGGTCGATGGCGTGCTCGGGTTGTGGAGCCTCACTTTCGGTGGGGCAAAGACCGGCAATTTCTGGTTCGACGTGGTGCGGAACGTATTGGCCATCATCACCGGTGTGCTGATCCTGTTGTCGCCATTCCTCGCAACGTTGCTGACGGCGACTTTGCTGGTCTATCTCGTTGCATTCCAATCGATCTTCGTCGGCGTCATGGAGATTTGGGTAATCATCCGGGAGCGCGAGCAATATGCGCGTATCTGGCCGGTGCTACTGTCGGGGGCGCTTTACGTGCTGTTCGGCATCGCGCTGCTGTTCTGGCCGGTGTTCAGCGCCCTGGTGTTCGTGACGCTCGCGGGCATCCTCGCCATCATCTTCGCGATCGGCCTGTTCGGGCTGGCGTGGCGGATGTTCAAATCGGCGGGAGCTTCCGCGGGCAACAAGCCCGTGTGACCCGAGGAGGAGAGAATGGCTACAGATAGCGCCGTACCCTGGCCGAGCATTTTCGCGGGCGTTCGCGGCGTGCTGATGCTGGCCGGCGGCATCTTCGCACTGATCTCGCCGCAACTGGCGCTGGCAACCCTGGTGTGGGTCGGGGGCGTGATCGTCATCATCGATGGGGCGCTGGGCCTGTGGGGGCTGCTGTTCGGCGGCCGCACCAGCTCACGGCTCGGCGTCGCGATCACCCGGCATATCCTTGCGATCCTCGCTGGTGTCCTGATCGTGGCGTTCCCGGCGATGGCGGCGGCGATCGGCATCTCGACGCTGGTGATCATCGTGGGGATCATGATGATCCTGATCGGGGCGTTTGCCCTCTACGTCACTGTGGCCGGCCGGGCCCTGTTGCGCCCGGGGACATTCTGGCCGGAAGTGCTGAGTGCCTGCGCCTACCTGGTGTTCGGCATCCTGCTGCTGGTGATGCCGCTCAGCAGCGCATTGGTGTTGGTGAGCATCGTCGGCGTGCTGATGATCCTCTACGGGTTGTTCCAGCTTTACATCGCCTGGCAGCTGAGAAGCATCGAGGTAAAGGTCGCCTGACCAGTCAATGCGAGGGAAGCGGTGCGCCCGCTTCCTTCGCCTGCGCGGCGCGTTCGATCTCGGTGTTGAAGGCGGCCCCCAGCACGAGGATCTGGGCGGAATTGTACAGCCACAGCAGCAGTACCACCGCAGCGGAGACCGAGCCGAAGGTGGCTTCGTAGTTGCCCCAGTTCTCGACATAGATCGAGAAGATCGCGCCGGCGAGCAGCCAGAGCAGCGAGGCAAGAATGGCGCCCGGCCAGATGTGACTGAACTTGCGCGGGTGGCGGTCGGGACCCCAGCGATAGAGCGCGGCAAGCACGAGGATGCTGAGCAGCAGCAGTACGGGCCAACGCAGCGCCAGCGCGATGACTTCCTCGCCTGAGGGCCACGGGATCAGGGCTGGCAGGCCGGCGACTGCGAGCAGGGCGAGGGCGACGAAGATGGCGCCGCCGATACTAAGCCCGATCGCGTAGGCCAGCGATTTGAAGAAGCCGCGGCGGGGCGCCTCGTTGCGGATGCGCGACATGGCATAGAGCAGGGAATCGACCCCACGCGAGCCGCTCCAGAATGCAAAGGGCACGGTGACCAGCAGCCCCAGGCCGAGCGTCACCGGGGGCTGACTGGCAAGCATGTTCAACTGCTCGGCGATAATCCCCTGGGCCAATTGCGGGACGACGTCGCCGACACCCTCTATCGTGTCGGCGACCATCTGGCGGTTGGCGAAAATGCCGTAGATCAGGGCGACCGTGGCGATGGCAGGAAAGAACGACAGGAAGCCGAAGAAGGCCACCGCGGCGCAGCGGGGGGCATTGTCACGCTCGAAAAAGAACGACCGGAGCGTTGCCAGCACGATGGCGCGCCAGCGGCGCTGGGGGCTATCGGCGAGGGTTGCGGTGGTGGTGTTCATGGACATGTCCAGCGGGCGAATGCTGGACAACGGGCCGCAGGGCTACCGGTTGCGCTCCAGCGCGCTGCCGGCTGGGGCGCGGGGATAACTTTGCGCAAGCCCGCTGACTTCGGGTAAGTAAGCGCCTACTTATCGCCCATGCGCTTTTCCGACGGCTTCCTCGACGAGATCCGGCAGCGCCTGCCGATCTCGCAGGTGGTGGGCGAGCACGTCATCTGGGACAAGCGCAAGAGCCAGCCGCAGCGTGGCGACATGTGGGCCTGCTGTCCGTTCCACGGCGAGAAAAGCCCGAGCTTTCATGCCGATGACCGGCGCGGCATCTACCACTGCTTCGGCTGCGGGGTGTCGGGCGATCATTTCCGGTTCCTGACCGAGAAGGCTGGAATGAGCTTTCCCGAGGCGGTGGAAAAGCTTGCCGGGATGGCCGGCGTGCCGATGCCGGCGCGCGACGAGCGCGACGAGGCGCGGCAGGAGAGCCGCCGCTCGCTCTATGACGTGATGGAAGTCGCGACGCAGTATTTCGAGGCGGCGCTCAGCCACAATATCGGGGCGAGGGCGCGCGGCTATCTCAACGAGCGCGGGGTGAGCGCAGCGGCGCAGACCAGGTTCCGGCTCGGCTATTCGCCCGACAGCGCCAACGGCCTGAAAGAGCACTTGGCCGCCAATGGGGTCTCGGCGCAGGAGATGGTGGATGCGGGGCTGGTGGTGGTGCGTGAGGATTCGCCGCTGCCTTACGATCGGTTCCGTAACCGGGTGATGTTCCCGATCACCGACCCTCGCGGCAAGGTCATCGCTTTCGGTGGCCGGGCGATGTCGGCGGATGTGCCGGCCAAGTATCTCAACTCGCCCGAGACCGAACTCTTCAAGAAGCGGATGACGCTCTACAACGGGCAGACGGCGCGCGAGGCGGCGCGCTCGGGCAAGTCGGTGATCGTGGTCGAAGGCTATCTCGACGTGATCGCGGCGGTGATGGCGGGATTCGAGGGCACGGTAGCGCCGCTCGGCACGGCGCTGACCGAGGAGCACCTGCAGTTGCTGTGGCGGATGAGCGACGAGCCGGTGCTGTGCTTCGACGGCGATGGCGCCGGCCAGCGGGCCGCGGCGCGGGCGACCGAAATCGTCTTGCCCCACCTGCAGCCGGGCCGGACGGTGCGGATCGCGACGCTCCCCGAGGGACAGGATCCCGACGACCTGATCAAGGCGCAGGGGCGGGGGGCATTTGCCGACGTGATCGATCGGGCGCGTTCGCTCTCGGATGTGATCTGGAGCATCGAGACTGGCGGCATCGTTCCGGAAACTCCGGAGGCAAGGGCGGCGCTCGAGGCGCGACTCAGGGCGCGGGCCAACGCTATCGGCGAGGCCTCGGTGAAGCGCCACTACCTGCAGGCGTTCGACGAGAAGCTACAGGCATTCTTCGCGCCGCTGCGCAATCAGCGCTGGGACCAGCGGAGCGGCGGTGGGCAGCGCGGCGGCTTCGACCGGCGCAACCCGCGCGGCGGCAATGCTGCCCCGGTGGGTAGCCGCGGCAGCCCACGGGTGGTGGTGTCGGACACGCTCAGGAACTCGAGGCTGTTGAAGCCGGGCCGGGGCGTGGATGCTACCCCGCGCGAGGCAGCGATTCTCATCACGCTGGTGAACCATCCGGCGCTCGCCGACAGCCGGCTCGAATCACTTGCGTCGCTGGAGCTCAGTTCGCCGACGTCGCGGAACCTGTTGGGCACCATGCTCGACCTCGTCACCAGGGATCACGAGATCAGCGCCGAGGCGCTGAATGTCGCACTGGGGGCGCGTGGCTTCGGCGAGCCGCTCGACAAAATGCGGGATTTGCTGGCCCGCCAAGGGGTTTGGCAGACCGGCGCCGAGATTGCCGATCCCGACGCCGAGATCGGATTACGTCATGCCCTGGCCTTGCATTACAAATCCGTTGAGCTAAATAAGGCCCTGAAGGCAGCCGAATTGGCGCTGGGCGACGACCCGAGCGAGGAAACATTCGAACGGCTGCGGGACATCCAGAAC
>NZ_DASZAW010000035.1:0-115131 GCF_035944845.1 Devosia sp.
AGTCGGCAGTCGGCAGTCGGCAGTCGAAGCTGATGTCACTTTCTACATCGACTGCCTACTGCCGACTGCCGACTGCCGCTCTCCTGCAGCGGACTGCCGCTATTCCACCCGCAGCCGCTCCACATCGATCCCCCGCGCCACCAGCGGTTCGCGCATCTTGCGCCCCATGAACTCGTTGACGCCGTAGAGCGCCAGCGCCGCCACCAGCAGCACGATGCCGAAGCCGCGGGTGCCTTCTTCGGTGCCGATGGCGATCGCCGCCAGCACCGCGGCGGCCCCGCCGCCCAATAGGATGTACCACTTGCGCTCGGCCTGGACGCGCAGGTTGCGGGCACTCGACAGCAGCAGGTCCTTGAGCTCGAGATCGCCCATGGCGGCGAGCTCGGAACTGCCGCCTTCGCGGCGGATGGTCTGCATATAGGCGTCGACCCGCCGCTCGATCACCTGCTGCCGCTCGGCATCGCGCCGCCCGCGGAAGAAATAGCTGCCAGCGAGGACAACCAGCCCCAGCACCAGGAAGATTTCCAGCAGCACAACCATCGGCTTATCCCCTCGTCGCAGGCATCAGTACCTGTTGCCCATCAGATGTCCCTGATGGCTCGGGGATTCAAGATGCTGAGGGCAGATGCATAGTGCCTGGTGACGTAAGGCACGATCGACCCTCAAACTCGATGTCATCCCTGCGAAAGCAGGGACCCATCTCGCCGCCCGTGCCAGCCGATAGTTGGGTCCCTGCCTTCGCAGGGATGACCCCGAGTGGGAGGAACTGCCGGAGGGTAACTGGCCATCCACACAGCATCAGCACGCCCCCTCAATGCCCCAGCGTCTCTTCCTCCGCCGCCGTCACCGCCGCGCGCCGCCCGGCCCGGCTCAGGTGCCGTTCGCGCGCCATCACCACCAACCCGGCGCCGACGATGATGCCGCCACCGATCAGTGCCACGGGATCGATCAGGTGGCCGAACACCTGGTAGCTGAGGAAAATGCCCCAGGGCAGAGCGAAATAATTGAACGGCTGCAGGGTGCTGGCCGGCGCGCGTGACAGCGCCACCATCATCAGCCCGTGCGCCGCGGTGGAGGTGATCATCACGAGGCCCATCTGCAGGATCGCCGCGAGATCCATCGGCTGCCAGAAGAACACGCCGACCGCTGTGGTCAGCACCAGGCCGCCCACTCCGACATAGACCATGCTGGTCGCCGTGGTGTCGGCGCTCGATACTTTTCGGGTCAGCGCGATGTAGACCGCGTAGCACGCCGCCGAGAGGATGGCGAAGATCACCCCGCCATCGATCGGCAGCCCGCCCGGGCGGACGATCACCAGCGCGCCGCAAAAGCCGATGAACACCGCCGCCAGCCGGAACAGCCCGACCTTTTCGCCAAGAATGGGGATCGCCACCAGCGTCGCCATCAGCGGGTAGACCAGCACCACGGCCTGCAGTTCGGCCAGCGGCACGGTCTTCAGCGCCATGGCGAAGAACCAGATATCGACCACCAGCAGGATGGCGCGCAGGAGCTGCAGCCACGGATACTTCGAGCGGAATGCCTCCCTCAGCGGCCCCTGCCGGCTGACCAGCACCAGCGAGAAGGCCGCAAACGCCCAGAACCTGAGCATGGCGAGCTGGAACGGCGAGTGCGTCTGCACCAGCGACTTGGAAACCGCGTCCTGGATGCCGAAGATCACGATGGCGAGGATCGTCAGGCCAATGCCGAGCGCGATGTCGTCGGCACGGCGGCGCACTTGCCCGGCTTGGGGCTCAGTCATGGACATAACTCTATGCAATCGAAAGCCCCGGGCGGCCGCCCGGGGCAAGTAACAGGAAGTCAAACGCTTTCAGGCACTAAAGCGTAACCGATAAGGGATGTCGTCTCCGATCAGCTGCTCTTCATCGTGGCGTTCTTGATCAGCCCGGCAATGGTGGTCAGGATGCCGCCGCCGACGAGGCCGGTCAGCCCCTGCCCGGCCAGCGCGCCGATATCCATGCCGCCGGTGCCGGCTGCCGCCGCCGCGGTGCCGACCAGCCCGGAAAGCCCCGGGATCATGCCCGCCAGCCAGGTGCCGAGCCAGCCGCCGATCGCGCCGGCTATGGTATTGCCCACCGGGCCGAGATTGACCTGCTTGAGAACGGCCGCGATGCCGTTGCCCCCGACACCGCCGCCAATCAGTTGAACCAGAATCGGAATAATTGCTTCCATTGGACGCTCCTCAGATCCAGCTCTTGGAAGCCGAGTGGCCCCCAACTCGCAACTGCGACGTTACGCCCGATTGCAGAGAGTCGGTAGTCACAAGCTTGCACGTACTTGAAGCAGCGGGGGAAATCCGGGTGGACCGCCAGTTGTCGCCACCAACTCTGCTTGCGATACGTGCCTCACGGCCCTTCCGCCCCGGCATCACAACTTGGCACGCGCCGACCACCTAGCCATCAATTGAACCCCCGAGCGCGAAGCCCTATCTTCCGGCTCGACTCATGACATTCGCACCCGAGCATTCCCCGGCCGATTCCAGCCGTGTCGCCCTCATCACCGGCGCCGCCGACCGCGTCGGCGCGGCCATTGCGCGCCGGCTGGCCCGCGACGGCTGGGCCGTGGTGGTTCATTACCGCTCGTCCGCCGAAAAGGCCGAGGCCGTGGCAGCAGAGATCCGCGCTGCCGGCAGCAAGGCCGCCACCATCGGCGCCGATCTCGCCGACCGTACCCAGCGCGCCGGCCTCATCGCCGCGGCCGCAAAGCGCTTCGGCCCGCTTACCCTCCTTGTCAACAATGCCTCGCTGTTCGAGCGCGATGCCGTTGTCGATCTGGACGAGGCGCTGTGGGACGCGCATTTCGCCGTGCACGCCGAGGCGCCGGCCTTCCTCGCGCGCGAATTCGCCGCGCAACTGCCGGCCGCTGCCCAGGGCAACATCGTCAACATCATCGACGAGCGAGTGCTCGACCTGTCGCCGGCCTATTTCAGCTACACCCTGAGCAAAGCCGTGCTGTGGACCATGACTCGCACCCTGGCGCAGTCGCTGGCGCCGCGCATCCGGGTCAACGCCATCGGCCCCGGCCCCACGGTGCCGCCGCCGCATGTGTCGCCAGAGGCCCATGCCCGCCGGCTCACCGAGCTGCCGCTCGGCCGCAGCGCCGATGCCGAGGGCATCGCCGACGGCGTCGCTGCGATCCTCGGTCTCGATGCGATGACCGGCCAGATGATCGTCCTCGATGGCGGCGAACACATCGAATGGCCGGCCCGCCGTGGCCCGACCCCGAGGCGCCGATGAGCGATACGACGCCCATCTCCGGCGCCCAGATCTCTGGCGCGGACGTCATCAAGGCCTTCGTCAAGACCCTGCCCCCCTCGCCCGGCGTCTACCGGATGTTCGACGAGGCCGGCGAGGTGGTCTATGTCGGCAAGGCGCGCAACCTCAAGGCGCGCGTCACCAACTATACCCGTCCCGAAGGCCTCGATATCCGCATCCGCCGGATGATCGAAGCGACGCGCAACATGGAGTTCGTGCGCACCGAGACGGAAGCCGAAGCGCTGCTGCTCGAAGCCAACCTGATCAAGCGCCTGAAGCCGCGCTTCAACGTGCTGCTGCGCGACGACAAGAGTTTCCCCTACATCCTGATTGCAACCGAACACGAAGCCGCCGAGCTGAAGAAGCATCGCGGCTCGCGCCGTATCAAGGGCCACTATTTCGGACCTTTCGCTTCGGCTCTGGCGGTGAAGCGCACCATCACGGCGCTGCAGCGCGCCTTCCTGCTCCGCACCTGCTCGGACAGTTTCTACAAGGCCCGCACCCGGCCCTGCATGCTGCACCAGATCAAGCGCTGCTCGGCCCCCTGCACCGGCGAAATCTCCATGCCGGATTACAACGAGCTGGTCGAGGAAGCCCGCCAGTTCCTCTCCGGCAAATCCAAATCGGTGCAGGATCACCTCGCCGCCGATATGAACGCCGCCGCTGAGAACCTCGATTTCGAGCGCGCCGCCCTGCTGCGCGATCGCCTCTCGGCTCTGGCCCTGGTGCAGTCGCAGGGCGACGTCGCCTCGAAATCGGTGGAAGAAGCCGACGTCTTCGCCATCGGCCACGAGGCCGGGCAGTTCTGCGTGCAGGTGTTCTTCTTCCGCGCCTACCAGAACTGGGGCAACCACGCCTTCCGCCCGCGCGCCGATGCCTCGCTGAGCGATGCCGAAGTGCTCGAGGCCTTCATCGGCCAGTTCTACGAGGATCGGACGCCGCCCCGGCAGGTGCTGCTCTCGCATGAGCTCAGCGAGAAGGAGCTGATGGAGGAGGCGCTGTCGGCCCGCGCCGGCCACAAGGTGTCGATCCAGACGCCGCAGCGTGGCGAAAAGAAGGACCTGGTGCAGCACGCCCTCAACAATGCCCGCGAGGCGCTGGGCCGCCAGCTGGCCGAAGGCGCGACGCAGAAGACCCTGCTCGAAGGCGTCGCCACCCTGTTCGGCCTCGACGAGCCGCCGCGTCGCATCGAGGTCTACGACAACTCGCACATCTCCGGCACCAATGCCGTCGGCGCCATGATCGTCGCCGGCGAAGAGGGGCTGAACAAGAAATACTACCGCACCTTCAACATCCGCTCGACCGACATCACCCCGGGTGACGATTTCGGCATGATGCGCGAAGTGCTGACCCGTCGCTTCACCCGCCTCGCCAACGAGAGCGAGCCGGAAGCCGAAGACGAGAACACCGGCATGCCGGATTGGCCCGACGTGGTGTTCATCGACGGCGGCGCCGGCCAGCTCAACGCCGTGCGCCAGGTGATCGCCGAACTGAACCTGCAGAAAGAGGTGATCTTCATCGGCATCGCCAAGGGCGAGGAGCGCGACGCCGGCCGCGAGAAATTCTTCATGGAAGGCCGCGAGGCCTTCATGCTGCCGCACCGCGACCCGGTGCTCTACTATGTGCAGCGCCTGCGCGACGAAGCCCACCGCTTCGCCATCGGCACCCACCGGGCCAAGCGCAAGAAGGACGTGATCAAGAACCCGCTCGACGAAATCGAGGGCATCGGGCCGACCCGGAAGCGTGCGTTGCTGCAACGCTTCGGCTCAGCCAAGGCGGTCGGCCGAGCCGCGCTCGCCGACCTCGCCGAGGTGCCTGGTGTATCGACGCAGCTGGCGCAGCAGATCTACGACCACTTCAACGGTCCCGGCTGAGGCCGCTTGATCCTCCCCCGCGTGGCGGGGGAGGGGGACCGCCGAAGGCGGTGGTGGGGGGAGCAGAAGTCGACGGAGAGTCTGGCCGCCCCCTCCACCAGCTTCGCTGGTCCCCCTCCCCCGCCACGCGGGGGAGGATCTCCGAGAGTCCGGTGGCACTACCCCACGTAAAACCCACCGCCCCAAAAACAAAAGGCGCCCACTGGGCGCCTTCGTTCATCTCATCGCTGAGTATGCTGCTTAGTTGACCGCAGTACGGGCGACCGACTTGATGTCGTCGCGGGTGATGCCGAGGTCGCGAAGCTGGGTGTTGCTCAGCTGCGAGAGCTCACGGACGGTGCGGTTGTAGGCGGCGAACTGCGAGAGTTTCTGGCGGATGTTCATTTGGTTTCCCCTTCTGTTTGGTGACGCTGATATAAGCCCGCCAACCCGACCCAACTAGTAGGGTATTACGCACCCGAGCTATGCGTCCAGCGCATGCCGCGCGAGCTCGGATTAAGTTTGCGTTCAGGATTGCAGGGGGTTGGGGTGCATACGGCCGGCTAGCCATGCGTTTTCGTTCATAATACATTCATATGACGAGCAGCAGCACGGCAACCTCGTGGCGGATCCGTGGCTCGATACCGTTCGACAGTTGCCCAGCCCCATCCATTTGTGGTTGTTCGGCTGCGAACTCATTCGTCGCGTCACCGGCATCTGGCGTGGCGCATGTCGAATTCGAAGCTATGCAGTCTGGCTTCGCACAATTAGGATACTAGCTAATGGCAACAAGCGATCCTGCACACCTGATGCGCGATCTCACCCGGGACCTGCTCCTCACCGGGCGGCTGTGGCGCAAGATGGCGCGGGCTGTCGCTGCCAAGCATGGCGTGTCCGAGGCCGCCTCGGCGCCGCTGATCTGGATCGACCGGCTGGGCGAGAACGTCCGGCAGAACGCCCTCGCCGACGCCATCGGCATCGAGGGCGCCTCGCTGGTCCGCCTCATCGATGAACTGCAGGCCTCGGGCCTCGTCACCCGCGAGCCCGACCCCAACGACCGTCGCGCCAATGCCGTCTCGCTCACCGAGCGCGGCCGCGAGGTGGTGGCCGAGGTCAACGAGGATGTCATGGCGCTTCGCCACCAGGTGCTGGGCGATCTCGATCCCCAGGATTTCGAGGCCGCGCTGCGGGTATTCGCCGCCATCAAGACGGCGGCCGCCAAGGGCGGCGCGGACTAGATCTTCTTCACATTTGACCTGCATGGGCTTGGCAGGTGGGCCTCGCAGAGCATCCACCCACCGGCCGTCATCCCAGCGAAAGCTGGGACCCAACGCGCAGCTGGCGCAGGTGGGGATATGGGTCCCTGCTTTCGCAGGGATGACATCGAGGGTGGGTCAGCCCATCAGTGAAACGCTCTAAGAGTATTCGACGAACGGATGAAGCAAGCCCCGTGACAAGTCGGTAAAGCTCGGCTACAAACCCGCCCATGAACCTTCGCGCCGCCTATTCGTATTGGTATTTTACCACCGGAAGCCGCTGGCAGCCGAAGGGGCGCGTTTGACGTAAAACACCAAACCAAGATTTCCCAAAAAGCCGCCAGTTCACCTGGCGGCTTTTTTGTCGCCGGTGCCCAGAACCCCGAGGAGCCGACGAAAATGCTGAAATCCACCGACGACCTGCGCATCAGACAGATCCGCGAACTCCGAACCCCCGAAGAGGTGATCCGCGAGTTCCCGCGCACCGACGCTGCGACCCGCACGGTGATCAGCTCACGCCACGCGCTGCACAACATCCTCCATGGCGTCGACGATCGCCTCGCCGTCGTCGTCGGCCCCTGCTCCATCCACGACCCCAGGGCCGCGCTCGACTATGCCCGCCGCCTCGCCCCGGTCCGTGAGCGCCTTGCCGGCAGCCTCGAGATCGTCATGCGCGTCTACTTCGAAAAGCCCCGCACCACCGTCGGCTGGAAGGGCCTGATCAACGACCCCAATCTCGACGGCAGCTTCGATATCGACAACGGCCTGCGCCTCGCTCGCTCGGTGCTGCTCGAGATCAACAATCTCGGCCTGCCCGCCGGCTCCGAATTCCTCGATATGACCACGCCGCAATATTTTGCAGATCTGATCTCGTGGGGCGCGATCGGCGCGCGCACCACCGAGAGCCAGGTGCATCGCGAGCTCGCCTCGGGGCTGAGCTGCCCGGTGGGTTTCAAGAACGGCACCGACGGCAATGTCCGCATCGCGCTGGACGCAGTGAAATCGGCGAGCCAGCCGCATCATTTCCTGGCAGTCACCAAGTCCGGCCACTCCGCCATTGCCGCGACCACTGGCAATGACGACTGCCACATCATCCTCCGCGGCGGCAGCAAGGCGACCAATTATGATGCAGGGAGCGTCGATGCCGCCTGCAAGGAAGCCGAAAAGTCCGGCATCCGTCCGGCGGTGATGATCGACGCCAGCCACGCCAATTCGTCGAAGAAACCCGAGAACCAGCCGATGGTGCTGGCCGAAGTCGGCGCTCAGATCGCCGCCGGCGACCAGCGCATCATCGGCGTGATGGCCGAATCCAACCTCGTCGCCGGCCGCCAGGACCTGGTGCCCGGCAAGGAGCTGGTCTACGGCCAGTCGATCACCGACGGCTGCATCGACTGGGACTCGACGCTCGAGGTGCTGGAGAAACTGGCCGAGGCGGTGGAAGAACGGCGGCGGGTGACCGGGCAACTGGTGGCTTAGTCCGCCACCGAGCTCGGCAACCGATGGTAGCAATCACTATGCACGAACCTCTCGGCGAACGCCTTCTCCCCTTGTGGGAGAAGGTGGCCGACGGCCGGATGAGGGGTGCCGCAACCGAAGGTTGCGCGATCGGAGCGTAGCGACGAGCGACTGAGTGCGCGGAGAGATACCCCTCATCCGCCCGTCGGGCACCTTCTCCCACAAGGGGAGAAGGCACTCACGGCCGCATCGAGCCTAATCAACCCGCCCTCAACCCTCCCTCAACCCTCACCGGATCTGTCGCCCCGCCCTGCCTTGACCGCGCCACGGCGATAGCGTCTTCTTCCGGCATGCAAATTCCTCCGCAACTGATGACGCTTCCCAACCAGCTGACCATCGGTCGCATCCTCGCGATTCCGGTGATCTGCCTGTTCCTCGTCAGCGGCTGGGAATGGCTGCGCTGGCTGGCCCTGCTGCTCTATATCGCCGCCGCCGTCACCGACTGGCTCGACGGGTTCCTCGCCCGCCGGATGAACCTCAACTCGGCGCTCGGCAAGATGCTCGATCCGATCGCCGACAAGCTGCTGGTCGGTGCGCTGTTGATCACCTTCGCCTGGACCCGCGACCTGAACGGCTGGGACCTGATCCCCGCCATCGCGATCATGCTGCGCGAGATCTTCGTTTCGGGCCTGCGCGAATATCTCGGCAACCGCTCGATCAGCGTGCCGGTCACCTTCCTCGCCAAGTGGAAGACCACCGTCCAGCTCGTCGCGCTCGGCCTGATCATCGCCGCGCCGATGCTGCTCGGCCTCGGCTTCATCAGCCACGTGTTCCTGTGGCTCGCCGGCGGCCTCACCGTCTGGACCGGTTGGGAATACCTGCGCTCCACCTGGCCGCATCTGTCGGGACCCGAACTATGAAGATTCGCTATTTCGCCTGGCTGCGCGAACGCCTCAACCGCGGTGAGGAGGAGGTGTCTCCGCCTGCCGAGGTGATCACCGTCGGCGACCTGATTCAGTGGCTGAGGGATCGCGACGAAGCGGCTGATCTGGCGATGCAAAAGCCTAGCCTGATCAAGGCGGCGCTCGACACCGAAATCGTGCCGCACTCGACGCCGATCGGCAACGCCAAGGTCATCGCCCTGTTCCCGCCGATGACCGGCGGCTGACCCATGTCGGTCCGCCTGCAGGAAGCGTCCTTCGATCCCGGCGCCGAGACCAACGTATTTCTCGAGGCATCGGCCGGCGCCGGCGCCGCAGTCACCTTTACCGGCCTCGTTCGCTCGCGCCCCGACGATCCGGTCAGCACGCTGACGCTCGAGAGTTACCCCGAACTCGCCGAAGCCCAGATCGGCAAGGCCATCGCCGAGGCCGTCGTGCGCTTCGGCCTGATCAAGGCCTCGGTGATCCACCGTCATGGCCGCCTCGCCGTGGGCGAGCCGATCGTCCAGGTGATGACCCTGGCCCCGCACCGGCAGGCCGCCTTCGACGGCGCTGCCTTCCTGATGGATTATCTGAAAACCGACGCCCCCTTCTGGAAAAAGGAAGCGACTCCCGAAGGGGAGCGCTGGGTGGAGGCCAAGCCCGCAGACGACGACGCCCGCGCCAGATGGACCAAGCCATGACCGACACCCGCCCGCCCTTCTCGCTCGTGGGCATCGACCATGTCGTCTTCCTCGTCGACGATCTTGCGAAAGCCACGAAGTGGTATGCCGACGTGCTTGGCTGCCAGCCCGGCTATTCCTACCCGACGCTGGGCATGGAGCAGGTCTGGTGCGGCGCCGCGCTGATCGTCCTCTGGGATATCAACCACCCCGGCGCCGCCCCGGCTACTCCGCCGGTCAAGGGCGGCCGCAATGTCGACCATGTCTGCATTGCGCTCAGCCCGTTCAATGAGGACGCCATGCGCGCCCATCTCACGGCGCATGATGTGCGCATCGAGCGCGAGGCCCTGCATGGCGGGGCCCGCGGCATGGGCAACTCGTTCTACGTGCTCGATCCCTGGGGCAACAAGCTCGAGCTCAAGGGTCCCGCCGTCTATCCGGACGGGCGGGATTGGCCGACGAACTGAGGGGGATGGAGAGCTGATGAACGAGACCGACCACAAGCACCTGGTGCGCTGCGCCGAACTGGCGGAAGCCGCGCTCGATACCAATAACGACCCATTCGGCTCGCTGCTCGTTTCGGCCTCGGGCGAAGTGCTGTTCGAAGAGCACAACTGGGAATCGACCGGTGACGCCACCCGGCATCCCGAGATCGACATCGCGAAGTGGGCCGCGGTCAACCTGAGCCCCGCCGACCGCGCCGCCGCCACTGTCTATACCTCGGGCGAGCACTGCCCGATGTGCGCCGCCGCTCACGCCTGGGTTGGGTTGGGCCGTATCGTCTACGCCGTCTCGTCGGCGCAACTCACCGAATGGCGCACCGCCATGGGCGATGGCCCGTCACCGGTCAACGGGCTGCCGATCTCGGCGATTGCACCAGGGCTGCCGGTCGACGGCCCCGACCCGGCGCTGCAGGAGCGGATGCATGAGTTGCACCGGCGGCGGCATGCTATGCGGTCGCGGGGCTAGATCACCGGCGGTGCCCCAGCGGCCCCCTCGCCCCTCTGGGGAGAGGGCCGGGGTGAGGGGCGCCAAGCGCGCTTAACTACCTGTCCCATAGAGTCGCAGGTCACTCTTGCCGGTGTGCTTGGCTACCCCTCACCCTAACCCTCTCCCCAAAGGGGCGAGGGGACGCTGGAGCACCGCCGGTGGTCCGCTCCACCTCACCCCACCCGCCCCCGCTCCGCCAGGAAATCCAGCAGCACCCGCACGCGGGCCGGCAGGTAGCCGCCCTGCCCGCTGAACACGGCGTGGAAATCCTCGCGATCTCCCGGGTTGTGATCCTCCAGCACCGGCACCAGGCGGCCAGTCGCCAGGTCATCACGCACCATGAATGCAGCGAGCCGGGTGATGCCGACGCCAGCCACCGCCATCTGCCGCAGCGCCTCGCCGTCACTGGCGAGCAGATTGCCCGCCACCGGCACCGTGACCAGCTTGTTGCCCTGCATGAGCGGCCAGCCCTCCACCGCGCGTCGGTAGCAGAAATTGAGCCGGTTATGCGCCTCCAACTCTCCGGCATTCCCAGGCGTGCCGTGCCGTTCGAGATAAGCCGGTGACGCGACGATCACCATCCGCGTCGCCCCGAGCTTGCGCGCCATGAGGCTCGAATTCTTCAGCGGCCCGGCCCGCACCGCCACGTCGGTGCGCTCGGCATAAAGGTCGACGATTGCGTCCGTCTGCACCACGTTGAGCGTGATCGCAGGATAAAGCGCCAGGAACTCCGGCAGCAGCGGCGTCAGGATATGCGTGCCGTAGGAGGCGCTGGTGTTGAGCCGGATCCGCCCCGCCGGCTGCTCCGCCGCCCCGGCGCCGCGCTCCGCCTCTTCGAGATCGGCGAGAATCCTGAGGCTCGACTCGTAGAACGTCGTGCCCTCCGGCGTCAGCTGCAGCGTCCGGGTCGAGCGGCTCAAGAGTCGCGTGCCGAGCCTCGTTTCGAGCCGCGCCATCAGCTTGCTCACCGCCGAGGGCGTCATTCGCAGCGTCCGCGCCGCCGCCGAGAAGCCGCCCATGTCGACCACCCGGACGAACACGTCCATCTCGCCGAAGCGGTTCACCTCATTGCGCGACATGTGAACTCAACTCACAAAAGCTGTTCCCTGCGGCAGTCTAGTTCATCGCAGGTGCAAGGTCCATTTCTGCGCCCTGACTTGCTTCAAGGTGCATCATGCCACTTGCTCTCTATGCGCTCACCGCCGGTGCCTTCGGTATCGGCGTCACCGAATTCGTCATCATGGGCCTCTTGCTCGAGGTTGGCGCCGACCTCGGCGTCAGCGTCGCCACGGCGGGCCTGTTGATCTCCGGCTACGCCCTCGGGGTGGTGGTCGGCGCGCCGCTCCTCACCTCGCTTACCGCCCGCTGGCCCCGCAAGACCACGTTGCTGGCGCTGATGGGCATCTTCACCCTCGGCAACATCGCCTGCGCCGTCGCGCCGAGCTACGAGACGCTGATGGCCGCCCGGGTGCTCACCTCACTCGCCCACGGCACTTTCTTCGGCGTCGGCTCGGTGGTCGCCACCAGCCTCGTCGCGCCGGATCGCCGGGCTTCGGCCATCGCGGTGATGTTCACCGGGTTGACCGTCGCCAACATCCTCGGCGTCCCCTTCGGCACCTGGCTGGGCCAGCTCACCTCGTGGCGCACCACCTTCTGGGCCGTCGCCGCCATCGGCATCGTTGCCATGCTGGTGATCGCCTTCCTCGTCCCCAGGGACAAGGCCGCCCCCGAAGCCGCCGACTGGCGGGCCGACCTTCGCGCCATGCTGCGCGGGCCGGTGCTGTTCGGCCTCCTCCTCACCGTGCTCGGCTTCGGCGGCGTGTTCACCGTCTTCACCTATATCGCGCCAACCCTCACCGAGGTCAGCGGCTTTCCCGAAGCCATGGTCTCGCCGATCCTCCTGGTGTTCGGCGGCGGCCTCGTTGTCGGCAACCTCGTCGGCGGCAGGCTCGCCGATCGCAACCTGCTTTGGAGCGTGCTCGGCACCCTCGCTGCCCTCGGCATCGTCATGCTGGCGATGAGCCTTGCCCTCGACAACGGCATCGCCGCTGTCATCGCCGTCGGCCTCCTCGGCGCAGCCGGTTTCGCCACCGTGGCGCCGCTGCAGCTCTGGGTGCTGGAAAAGGCCGGCGGCGCCGGCACCAGCCTCGCCTCCTCCCTCAACATCGCCGCCTTCAACCTCGGCAACGCGCTCGGCGCCTGGCTCGGCGGCGTCGCCCTCGAACAGGGGCTTGGGCTCACCGCCCTGCCCATGGTCGGCGCCGTGCTGCCGCTGCTTGCCCTCGCCCTGCTGCTGCTCAGCCTGCTGCTCCACCGCGGCGCATCGCTCGCCACCTCCAACTGAAAGCTCGCATCATGGAATACCGCACTCTCGGCGCTTCCGGCCTGAAGGTCCCGGCGCTCAGCTTCGGCGCCGGCACCTTTGGCGGCTCCGGCCCGCTGTTCAGCCACTGGGGCACCTCGGATGATGCCGAGGCCCGCCGCCTCGTCGACATCTGCCTCGAAGCCGGCGTCACCCTGTTCGACACTGCCGACGTCTATTCCGACGGCGCTTCCGAACGGGTGCTCGGCGCGGCGCTCAAGGGTCGGCGCCACGAGGCGCTGATCTCCACCAAGACCGGGCTGCCGATGGGCGATGGCCCGGCCGAGGCCGGCACCTCCCGCGCCCGGCTGATCCAGAGCGTCGACGCCGCCCTCAGCCGCCTCGGCACCGATTACATCGACCTGCTGCAGCTTCACGCCTTCGATGCGACGACGCCGGTGGCCGAAACCCTCGGCACGCTCGACGACCTCGTCCGCGCCGGCAAGCTCCGCTATGTCGGCGTCTCCAACTTCGCCGGCTGGCAGCTGATGAAATCGCTCGACCTGTCGCAGCGGCACGGCTGGTCGCGCTATGTCGCCCACCAGGTCTACTACTCGCTGGTCGGCCGCGACTATGAGTGGGAGCTGATGCCGCTCGGGCTCGACCAGGGCGTTGGCGCGCTGGTCTGGAGCCCGCTCGGCTGGGGCCGGCTCACCGGCAAGCTGCGTCGCGGCCAGCCGCTGCCTGCCGGCAGCCGCCTCCACAACACTGCCGAGTTCGGGCCTCCGGTGGATGACGAAAGGCTCTATGCCATCGTCGACGTGCTCGACGAGATCGCCGCCGAGACCGGCAAAACCATCGCGCAGATCGCCCTCAACTGGCTGCTGCAGCGCCCCACCGTCTCCTCGGTGATCATCGGCGCCCGCAACGAAGAGCAGCTACGCCAGAACCTCGGCGCCATCGGCTGGTCGCTCGATGCCGGCCAGATCGCCCGGCTCGATACGGCGAGCGCGGTCACGCCCTCCTATCCGCGGTTTCCATACTATCGTCAGGCGGGGTTTGCCCGGCTGGATCCGCCGGCGGTGTGATGTAGCCGGAGCACCAATTGAGTCAGCGGGTGATCGCAGGTGGATGATCATGGGAGTGGTCGAGGTGACCCACCACGATCACCCCACCCACGATGTCATCCCAGCGAAAGCTGGGACCCATCCATCCACTGGTGCGGGCTGTGAGTTGGGTCCCAGCTTTCGCTGGGATGACAGCCGGTGGGTGGGTAAAGACCCGGGGCCACCCCTTCGCCCAAATACAAAAAGGCCCGCCGCATCAGCAGCGGGCCCTCGAAACTCGGTGTGTAAACCTTACTCCGCCGCGACCTTCTTCGGCGTCACCGCTTCGGTATAGGCGTTGATCAGCGTCGTGCAGGCCTTGCCTGGCTTGAACTTGTACTCGCCGATCTCGCTCACCGGCGTCACTTCCGCGGCGGTGCCGGTGAGGAAGCATTCCTCGAAATCCGCCAGCTCTTCCGGCTTGATGTGGCGCTCGACCACCTTGTAGCCGTTCTCGCGCGCCAGCTGGATCAGCGTCTGCCGGGTGATGCCGTTGAGGAAGCAATCCGGGGTCGGAGTGTGGATTTCGTCGCCCTTGACGAAGAACACGTTGGCGCCGGTGGCCTCGGCGACGAGCCCGCGATAATCGAGCATCAGCGCATCGGCATAGCCATTGGCCATCGCCGCGTCTTTCGACAGCGTGCAGATCATGTAAAGGCCCGCGGCCTTGGCCGAGGACGGGATGGTCTCCGGGCTCGGGCGCTTCCAGCGGCTCCACTCGAGGCGGATGCCCTTGAGCTTCTCCTCGACCGAGAAATAGCTCGGCCAGACCCAGGCGGCGATGGCGAGATGCACCTTGTTGTTGCGGCCGGGAACCGACAGTTCCTCCGAACCGCGCCAGGCGACCGGGCGGACATAAGCATCGACCAGCCCGTTCTTTTCCAGCACCAGGCGCTTGGCCGCTTCGATCTCTTCGACCGAGTAGGGAATGGTAAAATCGAGTGTCTTGCCACTCTGGATCAGGCGCTCGCTGTGCTGGCGCGACTTGAAGATTTCGCCACCATAGGCGCGCTCACCCTCGAACACCGAGCTGGCATAGTGCAGCCCGTGCGTCAGCACGTGGATCTTGGCGTCCTTCCACGGAACCATCTGACCATCGAACCAGATCCAGCCTTCGCGCTGGTCCATCGGCAAGCCTGCCATCTCAATCTCCCACTCGTCTGGTGCGGCCCTTGGGGTCCGCCGTGTTGTTGCCTGTGATCCTGCCCCACCGGCTTGCTATTGGCAAACCGGAACGGCTTTGGGATAAGGCAAAGGGCTGTGTTTTCGATGGGGTGATGATGGCATCGGGCAAAATAAATGTCAACAAGGCTGACATAAATTTGGTGCGGGCCGCCGAGCCTGCCATGCCGCTCGATGTCATGGGGCTGTTCTTCTTCGCCTACCGGGACTTCGTCGGCGATGCTGATGCACTGCTTGAACGACAGGGGTTCGGCCGCGCCCACCACCGCGTGCTTTATTTCGTCAACCTTCGGCCCGGCATGCCGGTCGCCGACCTGCTCGACATCCTCAAGATCACCAAGCAGAGCCTCGCCCGGGTGCTGCGCCAACTGGTCGATAACGGCTATGTCGAGCAAAAGACCGGCGAGACCGACCGGCGCCAGCGTCTGCTGTTCGCCACCGAAAAGGGCCGCGCCCTGTTCGAGACGCTGTCCGCCACGCAGACCAGCCGCATCGAAGCCGCCATCGCCACCCTGCCCCCCGAGGGCAAGCGCACCGTGCTCAGGTTCTTCGTCGGCATGGTCGAGCCGGAAGATCGCGGCCTTTTGGACCGGCTGAAACTGACGGAAGAGCTCTAGGGCGCCGGCGGGGCCGCGCGCTAGCTTCGCGAGATTTGGCGGAAGGGGCGGGGATCGAACCCGCGGAACGTTGCCGTCCTACGGCGTAGCAGGCCGCTGCATTACCACTCTGCCACCCTTCCGAGGCGACTACTCGAACTGTCCGACAAACTCGGCATGATCGACCCGGTTGGTTAGGGTTGCTGAGAACGGCAGGGGCGCCGCAGGTAGGCTTATGACTCGGCCACTTGCCCTTGGTCAACTGTTGCAACGGGGCCGTTGTCGTCGCAGATCGTGTTGCGCGCCACAGAAGGCCAGCGCAGCAGGGATCAATCCCTCACATCAGCTTCTTGCCGTTGGGCACACCGCGCTCCACTGCCGCCAGCACGATCGCGCCATCCGCATCCTCATACCCGAGCGTCAGCACTTCGCTGCGCACCGGGCCGATCTGGCGAGGCGGGAAGTTGACCACCGCCATGACCTGCCGGCCGACCAGCGCTTCCGGCGTGTAGTGCACGGTGATCTGCGCCGAGCTCTTCTTGATCCCGATCTCGGCACCGAAATCGATCAGCAGAATATAGGCGGGCTTCCGCGCTTCGGGGAACACCCTGGCTTCGACGATCGTGCCGACCCGGATGTCGACCTGCTCGAACTGGGCGTAGGTAATTTCGGCCATCAGGCCCGCCCGAGTTCTTCGGAGCGCTGCCGCGCCGCCCGCACCGCCCGGTCGAGCAGCGGCTCGAGCCCGTCGGGCGCCATCAGCACCTGCAGCGCCGCATAGGTGGTACCCTTGGGCGAGGTGACATTCTCGCGCAGCGTGCCGGCCGGCGACGGATCGGCATCCATCAGCGCCGCGGCACCAGTGACGGTGGCCCGCGCCAACTGCATGGCCTCTGCTTCGTCAAAGCCCTGGCGACGTGCCGCGGCGGCCAGCGCCTCGACCATGTAGAACACATAGGCCGGGCCGGAGCCGGAAACGGCGGTGACGCCGTCGATCTTGGTCTCGTCGTCGAACCACATCACCTGGCCGGCCGCGCTGAGCAGCGCGTTGGCGGTCTCGCGGTCCTCGTCGGTGATGGCAAGCCCCACTGCCCCGGTAATGCCGCGGCCGACCTGCGCCGGGGTATTGGGCATGGTGCGGATGACCCGTTCGGTCTGCAGCCCTTCGCTGAGCCCGACCAGCGAGATGCCCGCGGCGATCGACAGCACCAGCGTATAGCTGCCGACGATCGGCTGGATCTCGGCCATCACCTCGTAGATCACCTGCGGCTTTACCGCGAGCACCAGCACGTGGGTGAGGACGCCGAGCGGGCTCGCCTGCAGGCGAATGCCATGCTCGGCGGCGAAGGCCGTTGCGAACTCAGAGGGTTGCGGATCGCACAGCACCAGCCGGTCGGCCGGCAAACCACCGGCGATCCAGCCACGCGCCAGCGCGAGCCCCATCTTGCCGGCCCCGACCAGAACGACGGGGCCGATATCTGATAAATTCAAGCTTCGCCTACCGTTTCGAACATCACCTGGCTGAGCGCCTCGGCGGCGCTCTTTCCAGCCCATATCACGAACTGGAACGCCTGGTAGTAGAGATCGCAGCTGTCGGTGGCCGAACGCAGCAACGCCTCGCATTGCTGCGGGCTGACTTCCGCCCCGCCGGTGAGCAGGTGCGAATTGCGGAACAGCACCACGCCTTCGTGGTTCCACATATCGAAATGGCCGATCCACAGCTGCTCGTTGATCAGCGAAATCAGCTGCTTCACTTCCGTGCGACGGGTATCGGGCACCTTCAGGTCGAACGCCGCAGCAATATGGAGCGACTCCAGATCTTCCATCCAGTTGAAGGAAACGTGGTAGTCCGACCAGTTTCCACGCACCGAAATGGAAATCTCGTCGGCGTCCTGGCGCTCGAAGTTCCAATCATTGATCGAAGCAATGTGCTCGATGATATCGACCGGATGCACCGTGCGGTCCGGTTCCAGTTCCAGAATATGTGCCATTGGCTGAGCGTCCCATTGGGCGAAACGTATGAAGGCCGGCCGGTTCCCCGGTCCTACGCGTTACTTGCAAAGAACTCGCACGCAGGAAGCCTACGAATCGTCCCTATGAAGGAACGCTACACTGACGCCCCGATTCCGGGGATTGTGCCGCCAGAGCCATCCAAGGCTTTCTTCTGTGGATGATCCGGCCCGAAGGGTTAACAGGGTCTTAACCAGCCGAGTCTGTCCCCACCCGATTTGCGCGAAATTGGCACATCGCCAAGCCCCCGACTCGGCATAGAATGCGCGGCGCTGCGTGACGAAGCTGTGACAGAGCGCAGTGCTTCCATCACATCATCGACCGTCGGGCCCTGCGCCTTCAGTGTCGGCGACTCTGGCGCCCCCTCTCCCTTGGGGGAGAGGGTCGGGGTGTGGGGGCCTTGCAGCCTGCGCCGGTGGTTGAAAAGGCCCCCTCACCCGGCCCTGCGGGCCGACCTCTCCCCCAAGGGAGAGGTGAAGAAAGGCCCAGCCTCAGAACAACCCGATCGCGCTGGCCCAACCCGTCCGGATCGCTTCCGCCCATTGCGGGAACCCGTTGGCGATCACCTGTTGGGCCGCCGCCTCGAAATCATAGGGCACGGCGCGGATGCTGGCCGACCATTGCCCGCCATGCCGCTCGAGCACCGCATAGCGTGCGTCCGGCGCCCCATAGTTGAACTGCAGCCCGACCGAGCCCGGGTTGACCACCAGGCGCCCATCCCTCAGCCGCACGATGCGCGACACATGGGTGTGCCCGCAGAGCAGCACCGGGAAATCCAGCCCCTCAGCCTGCTTCGTCACGCTCGCCTCGCCCGGCATGGTCACGGTGCGGTCGGTCCACCAGCCGTCGAGCCAGGGCTCTTCATCGCTGGTTGGCGTGCCGTGGCAGAGGAACACCTCGCCCTCGATGTCGCGCGTGGCCGGCAGGCTCCTGAGATAGTCGAGATGCACCGGCCGCAGCCGCTCGCTGACGAACTTGTCGACCGGGGCTGTCGACGGCGGCAGGCCGTCGGCGATATAGCGGTCGTGGTTGCCCCGAACGGTCGGATAGTTGCGCTCGATCAACAGGTCGGCCGTGCCCGAGGGATCGAGCGGCCCGGCGAACAGATCGCCCAGGTTGATGGTGGCGTCGACCCCGACCATGGCGATGCTGGCTTCCACCGCCTCGAGGGCCAGCCGGTTGCCATGCACATCGGAGATGACCGCGATTCTCATGCCTGCACCGTTCCCAGCAAATGCGGCGACGAAAAGTCGACTGCTACAGCCTCTTCGGGCTCGCCAGCCCCAGGCCAGCGCTTCAGCCCACCCTTACAGCCCCTTGGGGCTGGCCCATCCCCAGGTAAGCGCTTCAGCCCAGTATGGATAACCCTTGTCCAGCGCCTGCTTTGCCGCAGCGGCATGGTCATAGGCAACCGCGCGCAACTCGGTATTCCACCCGGCCCGGCGCTTTTCGATGATGGCGTAGCGTGCGTCGGGTGAGCCGATCTCCATCGGCAGCCCGACGCTGCCGGGGTTCACCACCAGCCGCCCGTCCGCCAGCCTCAGGCTGCGCGGCACATGCGTATGGCCGCACAGCAGCACCTCGTGGTCGAACCCTGCCGCCTCCGCTTCGATATAGTCGCGCGGATGCATGGTGGGGGTGGTGCCCACCATGGTGTCCATGAACGAGGTATTGTCGTCGCGCGGCGTGCCGTGACAGAGGAACACATCCCCTTCGAGCAGCAACGTTGCCGGCACCGAAGCGAGCCATTGCCGCTGGCGCGCATCGAGCAAGCCGCGCACCAGCGCATCGATGTGCCAGTCCTTGTCGCGCCCATCGGTGATGTAGCGGTCGTGGTTGCCACGCACCGACGGCAGCCCCAGTTCGATGAACCGGTCCGCCACCCCCAGCGGGTCGCTCGGCCCGCTCAGGAAATCGCCCAGCGCCACCGTCTGCTCGACGCCTTGGCGCGCAATATCGTCCAGCACGGCATCCAGCGCTTCGAGGTTGCCGTGCACATCGGAAAGAACCGCGATCCTCACTTGGCCTTGAGACTCTCGACTGCCGCCTTGAGTTCCTTGATCTCGGCGCTCTGTGCCTGCACTAGCTCGCGCAGCGCGTCATAGTCCTCGCGCTTCACTAGGTCCATGTCGGCGACGAGCCGTTCGAGCTGCGATTTCACCGCCGTCTCGATCTCGCGGCGCACCCCGTCGGCGACGCCGGCAGCGTTGTTCATCAGCTTGCCCAGCTCGTCGAATATCTTGCCACCCTGGGTCATCACGTATCCTCGCCTTGACGGTTCATGCTCGATATCTAGGCTGCCGCCCGCGCCTTGACCAGAGCTTGGCTAGGGCTAAAAGGTCTCAGCCTCGCGCCATCGAGCGCCTACCGGAGCTGCCCGCTTGCCCTTCCCCAATATCGATCCCATCGCCTTCGCCATCGGGCCGGTCGTCGTCCGCTGGTATGCGCTGGCCTACCTGATCGGCGTGCTCGGCGGCGCGGCCTATGCCACGACGCTGTTGCGCCGCCATGGCCTGTGGAAGGACAACCGGCCGCCGTTCGAGCCCTCGGCAATCTGGGATTTCGCCTTCTGGGCGGTGGTCGGCATCATCATCGGCGGCCGCATCGGCTACGTGCTGTTCTACAACCTCGGCTATTACGCCCAGAACCCCGGCGAGATCATCGCCTTGTGGGATGGCGGCATGAGTTTCCACGGCGGGCTTGCCGGCATCATGCTGGCCATGGCGCTGTTCGTCCGCTCGAAGGGCGGCAATATCCTGTCCGGCATGGATCTGCTCGGCGCCATCGGCACCATCGGGCTGTTCCTCGGCCGCGTCGCCAACTTCATCAATGCCGAGCTTTACGGCGCCCCCACCACACTGCCCTGGGCCGTGGTGTTCCCAACCGATCCCGAGCAGTTGCCGCGCCACCCCTCCCAGCTCTACGAGGCGCTGCTCGAAGGCGTGCTGCTGTTCATCGTCATCCGCATCGCCACCAATCACCTCGGCGCGCTCAGGAAGCCCGGCCTCGTCGCCGGCATTTTCGGCATCGGCTATGCGCTCAGTCGCATCTTCGTCGAGTTCTTCCGCCTGCCCGACGCGCAACTCGGCTATCTCTATGGCGGCTGGCTCACCATGGGCATGGTGCTGAGCCTGCCCATCCTCCTCGCCGGCATCGGGCTCGTCGTTTACGCCATGAGGCCTGCCCGTGGCTGAGACGCGTTCCCTCGGCGATATCATCGATATGCAGTTGAGCCAGACCGGCCCGATGTCGCTCGCCACCTATATGGCACTCGCGCTCACCCACCCGCGCTCGGGCTATTACACCGGCACTGATCCCCTCGGCGCCAAGGGCGATTTTGTCACGGCCCCCGAGATCAGTCAGATGTTCGGCGAACTGGTCGGCTTCTTCATCGTCAACCTGTGGCAGCAGCTCGATCAGCCCAAGAGCTTCACCCTGCTTGAGCTGGGGCCGGGCCGCGGCACGCTGATGCAGGATGCGCTGCGGGTCGCGGCCAAGGCCGAAGGCTTCCTCGATGCCTGCCACTTGCAGCTGTTCGAAACCAACCCGGCGCTCAAGGCACAGCAGGCCGAGCGGCTGAAGCAATACAACCCCTACTGGGCCAGCGAGGTCGACGCCGTCGCCGACGATCCGCTGTTCGTCGTCGCCAACGAGTTCTTCGATGCCCTGCCGATCCGCCAGTTCGTCAAGGCGACCGATGGCTGGCACGAGCGCCAGATCGGCCTGCGCGACGGCAAGCGCGCCTTCGGCCTCAACCCCACCCCGATCCCCGCTGCAGCCATGCCGATCGAACTCGCAAACGCCGAACCCGGCGAAATCTACGAGGTCAGCCTCGCTGCGGCCGAGATCATGGAAAAGCTCGGCCGCCGTATCGCCGCGCATCAGGGGGCGCTGCTCGCCATCGACTATGGCTATGCCGTCACCCAGACCGGCGAGACACTGCAGGCGGTGCGCAACCACGCCTATGCCGATCCGCTCGATGCCCCGGGCGAGATCGACCTGAGCGCGCATGTCGATTTCGGCGGCCTCGGCAAGGTTGCTACGGAACTCGGGCTTACTGTCGAAAAGCTCTCGACCCAGCGCGATTTCCTTGGCGGGCTCGGCATTGTCGAGCGCGCCACGCAGCTGGCCAAGGCCAATCCGGGCCAGATCGACACCATTGCCGCGGCGCTGAAGCGCCTCGTCGACAGCACCGAGATGGGCACCCTGTTCAAGGTGTTCTGCGCCCATTCCGGCAACATCGAGCCGATCGGTTTCCCGAAATGAGCATGCCTTTCGAAACCAGCCGCGCCCTCGAGCGCATTCCCGGCATCCGGCACGGCTTCTTCGGCCGGCGCGGCGGCGTCTCGACCGGCGAGTTCTCCTCGCTCAACGCCTCGCTTTCAGCCGGCGACAGGCTGAATCATGTGATGGAGAACCGCGCCCAGATCGCTGGTATCCTTGGCTTTTCTTTGAATCAGCTGGTGACGTTGAAGCAGGTGCACTCGGTCACCGTGCTGGAAGTCACCCGCCAGCCCAACCCCGACGATATCCCCGAGGCCGACGCCTTCGTCACCCGCGTCCACGGCCTCGCGCTCGGGATCCTCACCGCCGACTGCACCCCGATTCTGTTCGCCGACCCGGAAGCCGGGGTCATCGGCGCGGCCCATGCCGGCTGGAAGGGCGCCACCGGCGGTATCGCCGAGGCGACGGTCTCCGCCATGGTCGATCTCGGCGCCCGCCCCGACCGCATCGTCGCCGCCGTCGGCCCGACCATTTCCGGTCCCAACTATGAAGTCGGCCCCGAGTTCGCCGCCGATCTGATCCGCGATCACCGCGACGCCGAAAACCGCATCACCAGGCCGAATGGCGGGCGCGAGCACTTCGACCTGCCCGGCTTCGTCTTCGACCACCTGATCGCCGCCGGCGTCGGCCTCGTCGACGACCTCGGCATCTGCACCTATGCCGAACCCAAGAAGTATTTCTCGCACCGCTATGCGACGCATAAGGCAATCACCACCGGTCGGCAGTTGAGCGTGATCGGGATGGGTGGGTTGTAGCGACTGCCCCTCACCCGCCCTTCGGGCACCCTCTCCCTCAAGGGGAGAGGGATGAGATGGCACGATCTCGCCCCAACTCCCCTCTCCCCTTGAGGGAGAGGGTGGCGCGCAGCGCCGGGTGAGGGGCAGTTGCGATATCGCTCCACCGCCCAGATTCCTTCATCACTCCGTCACAAGGCGCATTGCGCCTTGTCGCGCCCCAAGCTAAAGACCCGCCCATCAGGAGCCGGCAACTCCCCGGACCGGCCCGATAGCGGAGCGCGCTCGTGAAACTTGTCACCGGCAATTCCAACCGCGCGCTTGCCGAAGCCGTCGCGAGCTACCTCGAAGTCCCGCTGACCGACTGCACGGTCAAGCGCTTCAACGACAAAGAAATCTTCGTCGAGATCCACGAGAACGTTCGCGGCGAGGATGTCTTCATCCTGCAGTCAACCTCCTATCCGGCCAACGACAACCTGATGGAGCTGCTGATCCTGTCGGATGCGCTGCGCCGCTCCTCGGCCCGTCGCATCACCGCCGTGATCCCCTATTTCGGCTATGCCCGGCAGGATCGTAAGTCCGCCTCGCGCACCCCGATATCCGCCAAGCTGGTGGCCAACCTGATCACCGAGGCCGGCGTCAACCGCGTGGTGACGCTGGATCTTCACGCCGCGCAGATCCAGGGCTTCTTCGATATCCCGACCGACAACCTCTATGGCGCGCCGGTGATGGTTCGCGACATCCAGGAGCACTACTCGCCCAACGGGAACGTGATGATCGTCTCGCCCGACGTTGGCGGCGTGGCCCGGGCCCGCGCTACGGCGCAGCGCATCGGCGCCGACCTCGCCATCGTCGATAAGCGCCGCCCCAAGGCCGGCGTCTCCGAAGTGATGAACATCATCGGCGATGTTTCCGGCCATGCCTGCATCCTGATCGACGACATCGTCGATTCCGGCGGCACCCTGGTCAACGCCGCCGAAGCCCTGCTCAAGGCCGGCGCCACCGAAGTCTCGGCCTACATTACCCACGGCGTGCTCTCCGAGGGTGCGGCCGAGCGCATCGCGGCATCGAAGCTGAAGGAACTGGTGATCACCGACTCGATCATCGCCACCGATGCCGCCAAGGCCGCCAAGAACATCCGCATCATCTCGATCGCCCCGCTGATGGGCGAAGCCATCGCCCGCACAGCGAGCGAACAGAGCGTTTCGAGTTTGCTGGACTGAGGTGGCCGCGCGGGGAGGCCTGCCGGTCACACCCCACCCGCCGGCCGTCACCCTACCTACCCACCCATCGCATACCACCACCGGCCGTCATCCCGACGAAAGTCGGGACCCAGTGCTCCGCCCAATCCAAGCGCGCAATCTCGCCGACCTTGCCGTGATGGACCGGCGAGGTTCGCGTTGCACCAACGGTCCGAGCAGTGGGTCCCGGCGTGCGCCGGGATGACGACCGGTGGATAGGTGAGCCACCCAAAATCCTCATCACCACCCTGTCGAAATCGCCTCCCCTCGCCCGACATTGCCCTGAGGGGCTATCGTGCCCCACGAGAGGAGATCCCGATGCGCTACATGCTGATGCTCTATGCCGACGAGAAGGCCGGAGCCCAGATCCCGCCCGACCAGATGCAGAAGGCGATGGAGACGCTCTATGCCTATGAGGAGGCGCTGACCAAGGCCGGCGCTTTCGTCATGACCGCTCCCCTAGCCCGCACCCATGACGCGAAGACCCTGCGCATGGAAGGCGGCGACGCCAGCTATCGCGAAGATGGCAAGGGTGGCGCCAGCTTCGTCAACGATGCCGGCGAGCTCAAAGTGCATGACGGCCCCTATGCCGAGACCCGCGAGCAGTTCGGCGGCTTCTACATCATCGAGGCAGCCGACATGGACGAGGCGCTCGCCTGGGCAAGACAGTGCCCGGCGGCGCAATGGGGGCCGGTGGAAGTCCGCGCCCTGATTTCGGGTTTCTGAGCTGCCGAAAGTTTTTCTGAAGTTTTTTCGGGCCGGAGTCGAAATGCTCTGCGCACCCCCGTCATTGTCGCATCAGGGCACGGTGTCCTGACGCTGACGCGGCACCGCCGCCAGCCCAATGCCAGAGGAAAGACCGATGCAGATCAAGCTGACCAAGGTGTATGTCGACGAGCACGACAAGGCGCTGAAATTCTATACCGAGGTGCTGGGCCTCCAGAAGAAGGCCGATTTCGGCAACCACGGTTATCGCTGGCTGACCGTCACCTCGCCCGACGATCAGGATGGCACCGAGCTGCAGCTCGAGCTCAACACCAACCCGGCCGCCAGGGCTTACCAGGAGGCGATGTTCGCCGAGGGCCAGCCGGCACTGCTCCTCCATACCAAGGACGTGAAGGCCGACTACGAACGCGTCAAAGCCAATGGGGGCGCGTTCATCATGCCGCCGACCGACGTCACCGCCTCGATCATCGCGCAGGTGAACGATACCTGCGGCAACATCATTCAGTTCGTGCAGCTGAACTGGTAAGCGCGAGAGCAAAAGGAGAACCGAAAATGGCCACCGCGAAGAAAACCGTGAAGCGCACCGACGCTGCCGCCGATAGCTTCAGCGCCGAAGAAAAGGCAGCGATGAAGGAGCGCGCCAGGGAGCTGAAGCGCAACGCCAGCGCCGCCGAGGACGAGCAGGCCGTGCTCGAAAAGATCGCCTCGATGCCGGCTTCCGATCGAGCCATGGGCGAGCGCTTCCACGCCATTGTCAAGGCTGCGGCGCCCCACCTCATGCCCAAGCTCTGGTACGGCATGCCGGCCTACTACAAGGACGGCAAGAACGTCTGCTTCTTCCAGGATGCCGCCAAGTTCAAGGCGCGCTACGCCACTTTCGGCTTCAACGAGGCCGCCAAGCTCGATGACGGCAACATGTGGCCCACCAGCTACGCGCTGGTGAAACTCACCGCCGAAGACGAGAAGCGGATCTCCGCCCTCGTCAAGCAGGCTGCCAGTTGAGACCCGCCATGCGCTACATGATGCTGATCCACCACGACGAAGTCGCCCTCGCCAATGCTCCGCAGAAGGAGCTCTGGGCCGACTACGCCGCCTTCAACGAGGCGCTGGCCAAGGCCGGCGGCGGCATGGCGGCAGGCGAACGCCTGCAGCCGGCCTCGGCGGCGACCACCGTGCGCTTCGGCGACGGCCGGACCGAGGTGCTCGACGGCCCCTATGCCGACACCAGGGAGCAACTCGCCGGCTACTTCCTCATCGAGGTCGACAACCTCGACGAGGCCATCGCCTGGGCCAAGCGCTGCCCAAGTTCGCGGTATGGTTCGATCGAGATCCGCCCCCTGGCCGAGAACTACCCGCGGCCTGACCTGAGCCTCCGGCACAAGGACGGCTGACATGCGGCATGAGGGCAACGAGGCCGCCCGCGCCGCCCAGCGCGCCTCCGGCGTCGCCGAGCGGGTGGCGCGCGAAAGCTATGGCCGCCTCGTTGCCTTCCTCGCCGCCCGCACCCGCGATGTCGCCGGCGCCGAGGATGCGCTGGCCGAGGCTTTTGCCGCGGCGCTCCACACCTGGCCGAACGAGGGCGTGCCGCACAATCCCGATGCCTGGCTGCTGACGGTCGCCCGCCGGCGGCAGACCGACGTGCTGCGCCGCCGCACCACGCGGCAGGCCGGCGAGGAGCATCTGAAAATGATCGCCGACGAGATCGAAGCCGCAGCCGTTGCCCCCGATGAAATCCCCGACCGGCGCCTGGCGCTGATGTTCGCCTGCGCCCACCCGGCAATCGAGCGCGGCATGCGCGCGCCGCTGATCCTGCAGACCATTCTCGGGCTCACCGCCATCGATATCGCCGCGGCTTTCCTGATCCCGCCGGCGACCATGGGGCAGCGCCTCGTGCGCGCCAAGGCCCGCATCAGGGATGCCGGCATTCCGTTCGGCATTCCGGACAAGGAACTGCTACCCGAGCGGCTCGATGCGGTGCTCGAGGCGAGCTACGCCGCTTATACCAAAGGCTGGGCCGAGATCGGCGATGCCGCCTCGATCGAACTGGCCGAGGAAGCCATCTGGCTCGGCCGCCTCGTCGTCGGCCTCCTGCCCGACGAGCCCGAGGCCAAGGGCATGCTGGCGCTGATGCTCTACACCGAAGCGCGCCGCGCCGCCCGCCGCGCGCCCGATGGCGCGTATGTGCCGCTCGAACAGCAGGAGACAAGCCTCTGGGACGACTCGCAGATCGGCCTCGCCGAAGCCTTGCTGAAAGCCGCCAACGCCGCCGGCCCCTCCGGACGCTACCAGCTCGAGGCGGCGATCCAGTCGGCCCACGTCGCTCGCCGCACGCTCGGCGCCAATACCTGGCCGGCCATCCTTGCGCTCTATGATCACCTGCTGGTGCTCAGCGCCTCGCCGGTGGTGGCGCTCAACCGCGCCATGGCCTTGGCCGAGCTCGAGGGGCCGGACGCGGCGCTCGCCGCCATCGCACCGCTCGAAGCCGACCGCCGCATGGCCGACTACCAACCCTACTGGGCAGCCCGCGGCCACCTGCTGGCGCGGGCCGGCCGCAAGTCCGAAGCGCACGAAGCCCTCACCGTCGCCAGCGGCCTCGCCACCGACGCCGCGGTACGGCACTATCTGCGCAGCCAGATCGCGACGCTGGTGGACGGGTAACAGCTCCGTCTCTCAGTCGGGCCTTCTCCCCTTGTGGGAGAAGGTGGCCGAAGGCCGGATGAGGGGTGGCGCGCAGCGAAGTGTAGCGCGATCCGAGCGTAGCGAGGAGCGATCGGGGTACGCGGAGAGATACCCCTCATCCGCCCTTCGGGCACCTTCTCCCACAAGGGGAGAAGGCGATCACCACAACTCCCGTGCCCCTTGCCCGCCGGGGCTTCTTCCACTATAGCCACCGCCCATGAAGCGCCCGTCACCCCTGGAGGACGGGTGCGTGAGCTTTGATATGTCAGAGTTCACACCAACCCATGAATGGATCATTCAATGGCTACTGCTGCTAAAGAGCTCAAGGCTCAGGCGCGGAGCGGGGTGGGCAAGGGGGCCGCTCGTGCACTGCGTCGTGAGGGGCTCATCCCTGCCGTCATCTATGGTGACAAGAAGGCTCCCCTGCCGATCTCGATCTCGTACAACGAGGCGATGAAGTCGATCTACGCCGGTGGTTTTCTCTCCCACATCATCACTGTCGATGTTGATGGCGAGAAGCACCGCGTCATTCCACGCGACTACCAGCTCGATCCCGTCAAGGACAAGGCGCTGCACGTCGACTTCCTGCGCGTCGGCAAGGGCACCAAGCTCAATGTCCAGGTGCACGTGAATTTCATCAACGAGGACGCTTCGCCGGGCATCAAGCGCGGCGGTGTGCTGAACATCGTCCACCACACGCTCGACCTGACCGTCGATGCCGACCACATCCCCGAAGAGGTCGTCGTCGATCTCACCGGTCTCGATGTCGGTGACAGCGTCCATATCTCGTCGATCAAGCTGCCGGCCGGCGCGTCCGACCACAGCCACGAGGCTGACCTTACCATCGCCACCATCGTTGCTCCGTCGGGCCTGCGCTCCGAAGAAGCCGGTGAAGGCGCTGCCGAGGCTGCTGCTCCGGCTGCCGACGCCGCCAAGGAATAATCTATCCGGAAGCGGGCCGCTGGTCCGCTTCCACCCTCCCCTGCCTGGAAGATAGCCGATGCATCTCATCGTCGGCCTCGGCAATCCCGGGGACAAATACCGCAACAATCGCCACAATATCGGCTTCCTCGCGGTCGACTCCATTGCGCGCCGCCACAACTTTCCCGCGTTCCGCGAGAAGTTCCAGGGGCTGATCTCCGAAGGGGCGATCGACGGCGAAAAGGTGCTGCTGCTGAAGCCGCAGACCTACATGAATTCCTCCGGCGACAGCGTCCAGAAGGTCACCACCTTCTACAAGCTCGGTCCCGCCGATGTCTCCGTGCTCTATGACGAGATCGATCTCGCGCCCGGCAAGACCCGGGTGAAGGTCGGCGGCGGCAATGGCGGCCACAATGGGCTGCGTTCCATCGATCCGCAGATCGGCTTGGGCTACCGTCGCGTTCGCCTCGGCGTCGGCCATCCGGGCCACAAGGACCTCGTGATGCCGCACGTGCTGGGCGACTTCAGCAAAGCCGAACAACAAGCCTGGCTGCTCCCCCTGCTCGATGCCATCGCCGACAATGCCGCGATGATCGTCAGGGGCGACGACAACGGCCTGATGAACAAGCTCGCCATCGCCGTCCAGGGCGATGGCGCCGACCGCGCCCAGCGGCCTGAGACGGCCGACCCGACGCGGAAGAAGGCCCCGGCGCAAAGCCACATCCGGGCGGCACGGCCTACGCAGCCGCAAGCCAAGGTGCCCGAGACCGGGCCGATGGCGGACATGCTGAAGAAGCTGTTCAAGAAGGACTGACGCAGGGGCTGGCGGTTGCCGACCCCACCCCTGTCCTCTCCCCCTTGCGGGGAGGGATCAAGGGTGGGGGGCAGCCCGCACCGGCCTCGCGATCTCACACCAAAGCAATTGACTTCCGCCTTCGATCAACCGATGTGAAGCGCAACGATTGGCGCGGCTTTCTTCGCGCCGCCAACGACGATTTCCGGAGATCTCCCCATGGGTTTCAAGATGGGCATCGTCGGCCTGCCCAACGTGGGCAAGTCGACGCTTTTCAATGCGCTGACCCGCACCGCCAACGCTCAGGCGGCGAACTTCCCGTTCTGCACCATCGAGCCGAATACCGGCGAGGTAGCGGTGCCCGATGCGCGGCTCGATAAGCTCGCCGCCATCGGCAAGTCGGCGCAGATCCTGCCGGCCAAGATGAGCTTTGTCGATATCGCCGGCCTCGTGAAAGGCGCGTCGAAGGGCGAGGGCCTCGGCAACCAGTTCCTCGCCAATATCCGCGAATGCGACGCTATCGCCTACGTGCTGCGCTGCTTCGAGGATGGCAACATCATCCACGTCGCCAACAAGGTCGATCCGCTCGCTGACGCCGAAGTGGTCGAGACCGAGTTGATGCTCGCCGATCTCGAAAGCCTCGAGAAGCGGCGCGCCGGCGTCGAGAAAAAGGCCAAGGGCGGCGACAAGGAAGCCAAGGCGACGCTCGACCTGATCGACCGCGCCCTGGTGCTGCTGCGCGACGGCAAATCGGCGCGCCTGGTGCAGCGCTCGGCCGAGGAAGAAAAGGCCTTCGTCGAGCTGCAGCTGCTGACCTCGAAGCCGGCGCTCTATGTCTGCAACGTCGACGAGGCTTCGGCCGCTTCCGGCAACGCCATGACCAAGCAGGTCGAAGAGTACGCGCGGCAACACAACGCCGCGGTGATCGTCATCTCCGCCGAGATCGAAAGCCAGCTGGCGCAACTGCCCGATGAAGAGCAGGCCGAATATCTCGAGAGCCTCGGGCTGCACGAGCCGGGCCTCAACCGCCTGATCCGCGAGGCTTACCAGCTCCTGGGCCTGCAAACCTATTTCACCGTCGGGCCAAAGGAGACCCGCGCCTGGACTATCCACAAGGGCGACCGTGCCCCGCAGGCGGCCGGCGTCATCCACACCGATTTCGAGCGCGGCTTCATCCGCGCCCAGACCATCGGCTACGAGGATTTCGTCACGCTGGGCGGTGAAGTGCCCGCCAAGGAAGCCGGCAAGGCCCGCGACGAAGGCAAGGAATATGTCGTCAAGGACGGCGATGTGATGTTGTTCAAGTTCAATACATGAGTGGCATCGGGACGGTCGCGAGGCTTTCCCGATGCGCCACAAATCGTAGTTAGTTCAGCGCCTTACTCATAGCCTCGGGGCCAAAATCATGCTCGACCAGATCTTCGGCTCCTGGTGGCCGACGGTGTCGTCCTACCTCGTCGGACCGTTGGCGCTCGCCGGTGGCACGGTCAGCCCCTTCAGCGTCATCCCGACA
The DNA here is from genome assembly GCF_035944845.1 of Devosia sp. Classification (GTDB taxonomy): domain Bacteria; phylum Pseudomonadota; class Alphaproteobacteria; order Rhizobiales; family Devosiaceae; genus Devosia_A. Next base: position 30,517 of record NZ_DASZAW010000035.1, read on the forward strand.
GTGGGCTTTGCGCTGTTGGCGCTCGGCGTCATTGCCGCCCTCGCCTGGCGAGAGAAGCAAGCCGTGTGGGTCATCGGCCCCACCATCGCGGCTGCCCTGACCCCGGTGATCCTCGCCATCGGCAATATCCTGGGTGGCTGGTTCGTGGTGATCTTCGCGCTGGTCATCGGCACGGTGGGCCTCCTGCTCTGGACCGGCATCATCGCCGGCGACGCTACTCGCCGCCTGCCGGTCTGGCTGCTCGGCCTGTTCGCGGTGAGCTTCGTCCTCTACTGCACCGTGCGTAGCATCGCGATCATCTGGGGTTTGGCCTGATCTAAGGATGGGCGCGCCTGTTCGTTGAGGCACCAGCGCTTCCCCACCTCCGATGTCATCCCTGCGAAAGCAGGGACCCAACTCACAGCCCGCACCAGCCGATAGATGGGTCCCTGCTTTCGCAGGGATGACATCCTGTGGGCGAGGCCGCGCCCGGAGCCTTGAGCGCGCACATCACCCACCACCTTGCCTCCCACCTCCCCGTTGACGTATACGTCAACCCGCTATGAACGCCGTCACTGCCGACCGCCGCCATTTCGAGGATCTCGTCGTCGGCGAGACCATCAATCTCGGGTCGACCCTCGTGACCAGGGAGATGATCCTCGCCTTTGCCCGCGAGTTCGATCCCCTGCCCTTCCATCTCGATGAAGCCGCAGCCAAACGCTCTCTGCTCGGCGGCCTCGCCTCGTCCGGCTGGCAGACCGCGGCACTGACCCTGCGGCTGCTCGGCGATGGCTTCCTTTCGAAGATCGCTTCGGCCGGCGGACTCGGCTTCTCCGATCTCAAATGGAAGAAGCCGGTGATGAAGGGCGACACAATCTGGGCCAGTGCCACCATTGCCGAGTTGCGCCGCTCCCGGCACCACCCAAACTGGGGCATCGTCAGCATCGATCTCGACGTGAAGAACCAGAAGGGCCAGCCGGTGATGAGCATGCGGCTCGCCAACCTGGTCGAGTGCCGCGAGCCCGAAGCCGGGATGCAGGCGCAGCCCGAACAGCCCTATGACGTCGAACAGGGCGGTGCGACATGACCCGCTGGTTCGAGGACATCACCATCGACGAGCCGTTCCCGCTTGGCAGCCACACCTTCAGCGAGGCTGAAATCCTCGCCTTTGGCCGCGAATACGATCCGCAATATTTCCACCTCGATCCCGCGGCGGCCGCCCATAGCCATTTCGGCGGCGTCATCGCCTCGGGCTGGCACACCGTGCTGATGGGGCACCGGAAGATGGTCGATGCGCTCGACGCCGAGGAAGTGCGGCTGCGCGACCTCGGCCAGGAGCCGGGCGTTTCCGGCCCCTCCCCCGGCGTCAACAAAATGGAGTTCAAGGCGCCGGTGCGGCCCGGCGACACCGTCACCTATACGCTCACCGTCACCGGCAAGCGCCCCTCCAACTCGATTCCAGGCTGGGGCCTGTTGTTCAACAGCCTCGATGCGGTGAACCAGCGCGGCGAGAAGGTCTACCATGCCGAACTGGTCGGCTTCTCCAAACTGCGCGACTACCGCATGCCGCCACACTTACGGGTGCTTGAGGCGTTGACCAAAATCCCCGGATTGGGGAAGTTGCTGGCCCAACGGAGTTGAGTCACGCCATGCGCTTTACCCTTGCTGTTGCCGCCCTGCTGCTGGTCGCCGCGCCGGCCGCCGCACAGTCGCTCACCGGCGTCGGCGTCGAAGGCAACTGGGGCTGTCGCGCCAATATCGATGGCACCCGCGCCGGACTCCTGACCATCTATGCCGGTTCCTACGGCTACGCCTCCGCCAATTTCGGCAGCGCCGCCTCGGGCAGCGGGACTGTCGAGATGGCCTCGAACGGCGTCACCTTCCTCGATGGCAACCTCCTCGCCGGCGCCGGCATCACCAGCGCTATCCTCGGCTTTGACGATTCCGGCCGCGACGTGCTGCAACTCTACACCGCGGAAAAGAACGTCCTGACCTGCACCCCGCGGGGGTAAGGCACGACGGCCGCGGAGCTGGGGTACCTCCGAGCACCGAGCTGTCGGCGACCCGCTGACCTATCCTGAAGCTCGGTGTCATCCCAGCGAAAGCTGGGACCCACTTCACCTCCGGCGCCAGCTGTTAGTTGGGTCCCTGCTTTCGCAGGGATGACATCCGGTGGATGTGGACAGTCCCCGGCACGATCGGGTGTGCCGATACCACACCCCCCATCTTGACCTCCGCCGCCTTCGGCGCTAAACAACGCGCCTTCCCAGAGGAGTATTGCCCGAAAATGATCTGAGTACTGTTGCGGACGCCCGAGCTATCGCTTCCCTCGCTTTGCGAGCGGCAGCTGATGCGCGGATGCCGACCACAGCAATGCTCCAGATGACGGGCTGACTCTGTCCGGCGCCTCGGGCGTCCAATCTCCATCCGCACTTCATCGCTAACCGTGACTGGCGTCGAGATTGCTTCGCGCCGCGCCACGACTTGAGTCCGCTCTCGGCGTTACTGCGCCACGGCGGGCAAGGAGATTGCTTATGCCCAAGTTCATGACCTACCAGCGCCCCAACCCGGTCAACAAGCAGAGCTGGGCTGGTCGCTCCGGCGCCACCCCCTACCAGCCGATCCGCAAGCCGGCGCCGATGCCCGAGCAGCGCAAGCTGACTTTGCCGCCTCTGCCTGGCGGCCAGAAGTATCGATGAAAAAAAATACGTCGCCCCGGCAGTGTTGCCGGGGCGATTCCAGCCACAAGAGCGCTGGTTCAGGCGGGCTCTGCCCTCAGCGCCAACAAACACTTACCGGCACGGGTGTTTTCTATTCAACGATTTAGGGCTTCGTTATGCGCAGCGGCGCACAATCATGGGACGACATCTATCGCTGCCCCGCATCACGAGGTCTGCCGGTCATGGAGTCGCCCTGGTACAGCCTGATGACCAATGTGTCGGTCGTCGCGTTCGTCGTCAGCGCCTGGACCCAGTTGCGCGACCTGTTCGAGCGCTTCGGGCCCCGCGCCGTCGAGGCGGCGTTCGGCGTCATCATGGGGCTTGGCGCCATCGCCACCATGCTGTTCCCGGTACAGTTCGCGCCTGGCGTGTTCTTCGACCTGCGCACCTGCCTCCTGGCCCTTGCCGCGTTCTTCGGCGGCCCGCTTGCCGCACTGCTGGCCCTGATCCCCGCCATCTCCTACCGGCTCTGGGTCGGCGGTGCCGGCGCGCCGGCAGGCCTGGTTTCGATGACGCTGATCGCCCTCGCCGCCTCCTTCGGCCACCTGCTGCTGCGCCGACGCGGCCTGCCGATCGCCCGCCGCCACGCGCCACTATTGGCGCTCGTCACCTGCGCCATCGGGTTGGGCACGGTGGTCTTCGTACCGGTCGACCTTGGCACCATCGACTGGACAACGCTGACGGTATCGCGCACCGCGTTGCTGTTCCTCGCGGTGATGCTCTCCGGTCTTGCCCTCACCCACGATGAGGAGCTCCGCGCCATCCGGCGCGACAACCTGATTTACCGTCGGGTGATCGATGAGCTGCCCGACAGCATCAGCGTCCGCGATGCCGATGGCCGCTTCGTCATCGCCAACCCGGCGACGGCGAAACTGCTTGGAGTGAGCTCTCCGGCGGCCCTTATCGGCCGCCCCGGCGACGAGCTCGGCATCGGTCGCCCTGCTTCCCCGCCGCACACCGGCGAGACGCACTGGACCGTCCAGCAGGCAGTGCAGCGCCCCGATGGCGGCACCAACTGGCTGCAGACGCTCGAAGTGCTGCTCAACGACCATAACGGGCGTGCCGTGGGCCTCATCACCCACAACCGCGACATCACCGAGCAGAAGCATCTCGAGCTCGAGCTCGACGAGCGCCAGCGCGTGCTCGCCTTCGCCATGGCGCAGATGACCGATGGCGTTGCCATGTTCGATTCTGCCGGCCGGCTGCTGTTCTGCAATGCCCGCTACCAGAAGCTGTTTCCACTGACCTCCGACGTGCGTGTCCCCGGCGCCAACATTCGCGATATCCTCACGGCGGCTGCGGAGCGGCGCGAGCAGCAGGTCGGCTCATCGCCTGCCGATGTCGCCGAGTGGATCGACGAGATCACCGAGTCGCTGCATCACGATGCCGAAGAAGAGGTGCATCTGTTCGATGGCACCTGGCTCAGGGTCTCCACCCGCCCTTCACCGGATGGCGTATCGATGGTGGTGGTCTCCGACATTACCCGGTTGAAACGGACCGAGATCGAACTGCTCAACGTCGCCGAGCGGCTGCGCGAGGAGGCGACCACCGATGCACTGACCGGCCTCGTCAACCGTCGCGCCCTCGACCAGCGGCTTGAGATCGAGATCGCCCGGAGCCTCCGCTCCGATACGGCGCTGAGCGTCATCCTGCTCGATATCGATCACTTCAAGGCTTACAACGACAACTATGGCCATCTCGCCGGCGACGCCTGCCTCAAGGCGGTCAGCCAGTGCCTCGGCCAGGTGTTCCGCCGCCCCGCCGATCTCATCGCCCGCTATGGCGGCGAGGAGTTCCTCGTGGTGGTGCCTGAGGTCGATGCCGAAACCGCCTATCGGCTGGCCAGCGAATATCGTGACGTGCTCGCCGCTCTGGCACTACCACACCGGGCAAGCGAGTTCGGCCGTGTCACCGTCAGCATCGGCATCGCCGCCTATGCCCCCGGCCAGACCGACCGCAGTGCCGCCGATCTCGTCGGCCGCGCCGACGAGGCACTGTATGCCGCCAAAAGCGGTGGACGCGACCAGGTCAGCGGCTGGCGCCGCCGCTTCGACATGGTGCCGCACAGTCTGCGGGTGGTGCATTAGAGGCAAAGGCTGCCAGTCGGCGGATGAGCAAATGCTCCCGGCTCGACACTCCCCACCCCGCGGGGAGCATCAGCCACAACCCCGCTACGAGCGCTTGCCGGCGCCGAACGCTTTGATCGGGCCAGCGAGACGCACGGCCATGGTCGGGTCGTTCGAATAGACCAGCACCCGACTCGGATCGACCGGCCCGGGAAACTCGATGGCGCCCAGTTGCGTCGGCACCCAGCCGAGCGGGCAATAATAATCACGGTCGCCGACCAGCAGCACGAAGCTGCCCTGCCCGCGCTCGAGCGCAATCCGCGACACTTCCTTGGCGAGAAGCTTGCCGGCGCCGCGTTTGCGGAAGTCCGGGTGCGTCGCCAGCGGCCCAAGCATATAGCCGTCGATGCCGCCGACACTGATCGGCGTCATCCATACAGAGCCACAGGCCTGCCCGTTCACTTCGGCGATCAGGCTCAACGTGGTGTCGATCGGGAAGCGCTCGCGCACCCGGAACGCCGTACGGGCAAAGCGGCCCGGCCCGAAAGCAAGCGCCTGCAGGTCGTCGACGAACTGGTCGTCGGCGGGAGTGGCAGAGCGAACGGTGGGCAGGCCGAGTTGCGGAGGCGCTGCTTCAGCAGCGACGGAGACGGAAGGCGCGATCATGTGACTGGTCCAGGAACAAGAGACGAGGACAAACGTGCCGGCCCACTTAAGCCAGCTGCCGACCGATTACGGTCGTCGGGTCACCTGAAAAGCCTTCTCCATCCTGGACGCCTCCTGACGTCTGAAAAGCGCATTAGCATCGTGGCGGCCAACGCGTCCACGCAAAATTATGGACCTGCAGTCAAATTTCAAGACCGCCTCCTGCGATTTTGCCCGCCCGCCCGATAACACCTTGCGGCTGCTGACTGTCTGGAGCGCCTTCAGGAAGAGTTGCAGACTTTCCGGTTCGAAAGCGCGACCACCAAGAACACCCGGAGTGTTTCGACGTTTCGACGAAACGGCGAGGCAGTCTAGGACCGGCTTTGTGTCGCTGGTTTGACGCCGCGGGGACCATTCGGCGACCGTTCCTGCCCTGCCCTCACCACTTGCCGAGCCAGGCAAAGGTCCGCTTGAGGTAGGCGTGGCCACCCCGGGTGATCGGCGTTCCATGCGCCATCAGCACCTTGTCGGCGCGCCAGGCGAGGATGTGGCGCAGCGCCGCCCGGGCAGCCCGCTTGTCCGAGAAGGCGACGCGGAACTTTCGCGGCACCGATGGTTCATCCGCCACCATCAGGTCGAGCCGCGCCACCAGCGCCCGCCAGCCCTTGAACCAGCCAGGCGGGAACTGTTGCAGCAGATCGGTGAATATCACCGTGCCGCTTGGCCGGTGGAAAGCCACCGCCTCGGTGGTGATGCGATTGCCGCGCACCAGCACGATCTCGATCTCGCCGGTCCAACCGGGGACCGTGGTGTTGCCCAGATCCGCCCCGAGCCTCAAGTCGGCTCGCTTTTCACGCAGGCCCGGCGCCGCCAGCACCTGCGCGACCGGATAGGCGCGATGCCAGTCGGCGATGAAGCTGTCATGCAGGGTGTTCGGCGCCACGAGATAGCGGACGTTCCCCAGCATTTCGACCTCGCCACGTAGCTGCGGGGTCAACGCGACCGGCGACCAGATCACCAGGTCGCCGCCGCCAAGCCGGATGATGGCCATCCGCGTCGGATAGTGAAACCCCGCTGCCGCGGTCACCACCGGCCCGTCGACAGTCCAGATTTCCGGCCCGAACGCTTGCCACATCTCATAGTCCCGCATCTTCACACTCGTATAAATTTACACTACTGTATATTCATGACAACCCCGAAGCGTACCGATCGCTCCCGTGCCCAGATCCTCGCCGCCGCCGACCAGGCGTTTCGCGAACTGGGCTTTGCCGACACCTCGATGGAAGCAATCGCCATGCGGGCCGGCCTGACCCGCAAGACGCTCTACAACCTGTTCAGCTCCAAGGATGAGATCGCGCTCACCCTGATCGCCCGGGTCGAAGCCGGCGATACCGGCTATCGCGTCCGCCTCGCCGCCAACGAGGCGGCGCTGTCGCTGCTCGCCGCCGTCCTGCTCGACAGCGCCGGCTGGTGCCTCGCCAATCCGTCGCTGGCCCGGCTGGCGCTCAGCCCGGCCGAACGCCCTTCCGTCACCCCGCCGGAACGACCGTCGTTCCAGGGCCTCGTCCGCGATATCCTGGTGCTCGGCCAGCGCCAGGGCGTGATCCGGTCTGACGAGAATCCGGATTTCATGGCGTTGCTGCTGCTCGGCATTTACGGGCAAGCCATGCTGACCACCCTCGCCACTGGCCGGTTCAACGACGGCGACATCCGCCGCATCGTCCGCCTCGTCGTCGAAGGCATCGGCACGCAAGCCGCTTAGCCAGCATTCCCTTGCACCCGTGCGACAAAGCCGACGGGGAACCCGTTGATCCCGCGATTAGCGCTCGCACCTTGCCCAAGCACCGCACGGCGCGCACTGCACCGGTGCCCGCCGACTCTCGATCGAACATATCCAGCCCCCTGCCCCGAACCTTGGGGCGGCGCATTTTCATCCCACTGCCGGCGGTGCCGAGTCCTGAAACGCCGGGTGTTGCTTTCTGAAATTTTTCTGAAATTCATCGCCTTCGCGCACGGCGCTTGAAATCCGGGGATCGTCGGGGCATCGAGTGCGCCGGGGGCCAAGGGCATGACAGTGTACCGGTTTGCCGGGTTTGAGCTGGATGAGGAACGCGCCGAACTGCGCGGGCCCACCGGCGCGCCGATCCGGCTCCGCCCCAAGACCTTCGAGATGCTCCGCGTCTTCGCCGCCAATCCTGGCCGCGTGCTGAGCAAGACCGAACTGATGGAGGCGGTCTGGCCGAACGTCCATGTCGGCGAGGACAGCCTCTTCCAGTGTGTTCGCGAGATCCGCTCGGCGCTCGGCGACGCGCGGCGCCGGATGATCAAGCTGGTTTCGGGCCGCGGCTACCTGTTCATGCCGGAGGTCGACGACGATGTCGCCGCCTCGGGCGCGCCGCTTGTGCCGGCGCCGCCTCCGAGGCGGAACTGGCTATCGGCCCGCCGCCGCACCGGGCTCGCGCTGGTCGCGGCGCTCAGCTTCGTCGTCGCAATTGGCTTTGTCGCCATCGCCGGTCGTATGGCGCCTCAACCGCTCAGCATCGCGGTGCTGCCGATCACCGATGCCGCCAGTGGTCAAGGCGCCGCCCTCGCGGCCGGGGTGACCGACCAGTTGATCGACGGCCTGGCCCGCATCGACAACCTGCGTGTCATCGCGCCCCAGTCCGGAGCCCTGACCGAGGCGCGATTCGAACTGCGTGGCGAGTTGCTGCGCGCCGGCGCCTCATGGACCGTGAAGCTGCGAGTGGTCCGAACCGCGACGGGTGTGGTCGAATCCGTCGCTACCGCCGCTGTCGAAGCCGGTCTCGATGGCGACCTGCAGGAGGTCCGGCTGGCGGCCGGCGCCGGTGACCGGCTGGCGCGCTGGCTCAACGAGGTGCAGGAGGGCGACAACACCGATGCAACCGTGGCGCCGCCCGGGGTGCGGGTCGCCATCGAGCAGGCCTCGGCCTCGATCAACCAGACCTCGCGCGAGCGCTTCGCCGTTGCGCAGCGCATGCTGCAGAGCGCCCTCGCCACCGCGCCCGACAATATCGACCTGCAGGTGGCGCTCGCGGCGCTGCAGACGCGCGGCATCCAGATGGTCTGGTATACCGAGGCCGAAGCGACCGCAGCGCGCGCCAACGGTGCCGAGATGCTGAGGCAAGCGGTGGCCTTGCGGCCGCGCTCAATCGCCGTGCTCGAGGCACAGTGCCGGTTCCTCGCTGCCACCAACGAGTTCGTCGAGAGCCTCGTCGCCTGCGCCAGGGCGACCAGCTTCGACCCGTGGAACGGCTCGGCCCTTTACCAGACCGGCCTCGCCCAGGTCTTCCTCGGCCGCTTCGAGGATGCGCTCCAGAGCTTCAGCGAGGCCGAGCGCTATGACACGCCGGCGGTGTCGCGCTGGACCTGGCTGCTGGGCATTGGCTGGGCCAACCTGCTGCTTGGACGCGACGCGGAAGCGATGCACTGGTTCGAGCGTTCGATTGGCATCACGCCGGCCTCCGGCCGTACCCACTTCATGCTCGCCGCCGCCTATCAGCGCCTCGGTCGAACCGCCGAGGCCAAGGCGGCGTTTGCCACGGCGCTGCAGTTGCGGCCCGGATCGACGGCGGCCAATGTCGAGCCGCCGGCGCGCAATGTCAGCCCGGCCTTTCTCGAAACCTCGAGGCGGGTCATGGCCGCATTGATCGCTCTCGGCCTGCCCGAGCGCTGAGCGAGCGCCGCGAGCCGCGGCCGAGCTCAGCGCTGTGGCAACAACCGGGTCAGCGCCGCCTCGATCAATGCCGGCACGCTCCTGGGATCGTCGAGATAGGCGATTTCGAGCAACCCATCCGACAGCGCCACCAGCAACGCCGCCGTCACCTCCGGCGTCTTGTCCCCGTCGGCCGCCAGTTGCTCGCGCAGCACACCGTGATACCAGGCCCGCCGCGCATCGATTGCTCGGCGCACCGGGCTCGCCGGATCGGTGTACTCGGCCGCGGCATTGAGGAACGGGCAGCCGCGAAAATCCCCTGCCACGGCAGCGGTGCTGATCCGCCCGAGGATGGCGGCAAGCATGCGGCGCGGTGGTTGTTTGGGTAAAGCTGCGACGGCAGCGCGACCGATGCGGTCCTGTTCTTCGAGATAGGCGACCACCAGATCGTCCTTGGAGGGGAAGTGGCTGTAGAACGTCGCCTTTGCAACGCCCGCCTCGGCGATGATGCGGTCGATGCCGACGGCATGGATCCCCCCTGCGTAAAACAGCCGGGTCGCCGTATCGATAAGACGCCGCCGCGCCGGAGAGGGCGAAACAGCGAGAGGAAGTTCGTTCGTCTTCATGGCTTGACACTACCAGACAGGTCTGTATGGTCAACTAGACAGACCTGTCTGTTTAGGAGATCAGAGATGCAGCCGAACGACACCGCCGAAATCATGCGCCGCTTCAACCAGGCGTTCCTCCAACACGAACCGAAACTCCTCGAAGAGCTCATCGCGCCCGATTGCGTCATGGAGTCGATCCAGCCGGCGCCCAACGGTACACGCTACGAGGGCTACGACGCCTGCCTCGGTTTCTGGCAGGCCATCGCCACCGACCCGGTAGCCTGGTTCGACGTCGAGGACACCGTCGTCATGGGCGAAAATGCCACGATCCGCTGGCGCTTCAATTTCGGCAATGGCGGTTCGGTCCGCGGCGTCAACCTCATGCGGGTGCAGGATGGCAGGATCGTCGAAGCCCTGGGATATGCGAAGTCTCCGGGCCAGTCGGCGCCGCTCCCGGAGGTGGTGAGGTCGTGAGCGCATAAAAGTCCGGGGAGCACCGATCTCCCCACCCACCGTGTCACCCCGGCGAAGGCCGGGGCCCATCCTGAGAAGTAGAGGGTGGGCTAAGGCGAGAGGCAATCGCGGCTGACGAGCAACCCGAGACATGCTTGAGTGCCGCGATGAGCAAGGTCTTCATCGTCTACATCATGGCGAGCCGTAAGAATGGGACGCGCTATGTTGGCGTCAGCGGCGATCCCGAAGCTCGCATCTGGCAGCATAAGAACGATTGGTTTGAGGGCGTCACCAAACGCTACGGCGTCAAGCGGCTCGTCTGGTACGAGGTGCACGAAATGCCGAGGCTGCCATCCAGCGCGAGAAACGGCTGAAAGAGTGGCATCGGGCCTGGAAGATCCGGCTTATCGAAGCGCGCAACCCGGATTGGCGCGATCTCTACGGCGAGGTGACGGGCGAGCGATGAACGACTGCAGCACCTCAGGATGGGCCCCAGCCTCCGCTGGGGTGACACCGGGGGTGGGGCTAGTTTCTGGGTAGTCCAACGTCTAGCGCCCCCTACCACAGCCCCGGCAAATCCTCCGTCCCCGACGCGATCTCGGCAATCCGCCGGGCCGTGCCGGGGTTCATCCCCTCCGGCAGAGCATCCATCGCGAACCAGCCGATCTCGGCGATCTCGCCATTGGGCCGGAACGGCCTCACCGCTTGGAAGCGGCGGCTGACATAGACCGCCACATGGTCGCGGTTGGTTGCCTCGTGCATCTGCAGATAGAGCCCGAACAGCCGCATATTCCCGTCGACGCGAAGGCCGGTTTCTTCTTCCGCCTCACGCCGCGCCGCTTCCTCGGCGGTCTCGCCCGGCTCCACCCCGCCGCCTGGAAAATGCCAGCCCGGCATGTAGGTGTGCCGCAGCAGCAGCACCCGGTTGCCATCGAGTAATACCGCCCTGGTGCCCAGCACCATGCGCCGGCGCACCCCGACGATGAACAGATGAGCGCTGGTTCTGACACGCTGCCAGCGGCTCATGGTTCGGCTGGTTGTTCGGCTCATAGGCATGCTCTCGCTGACGTTCAATTGGCGCTGGAGCCATTTAGGGCATTTTCTTGCCACGCGCCGCATGGCATTACGCCGGGCAATGATCACGCTCGCCCATCTGTCCGACGTTCACCTGGCCCCGCTGCCGCCCGTCCGGGTGCGCGACCTGATGAACAAGCGGATCACCGGTTTCCTCAACTGGAAGATCAAGCGCGAGCACACCATGGCCGGCGACGGCCTGACCAAGCTGGTGCGCCACATGCGCGAGCAGAACCCCGACTTCACCGTCGTCACCGGCGATCTCATCAACCTGGCGCTCGATGCCGAAATCAACACCGCCTACAATTGGCTGGAGACGCTTGGGCCGCCCGAGCAGGTCTGCATCTCGCCGGGCAACCACGACGCCTATCTGAAGGGGCAATTGCAGAAGGCGATGGAGCGCTGGGACGGCTACGTCATGGGCGAAACCGTCGATGACAACGCCTTCCCTTTCGTCCGCCGCGTCGGGGACGTCGCCATCATCTCGTGCAACAGCGCGGTGCCCACTGCTCCCTGGATCGCTGCCGGCCGCTTCGAACAAGACCAGGCGGCGCGCCTCGCCCGCTGCCTGAAGCTCCTCGGCGACGGTGGCTATTTCCGTGTCGTACTGATCCATCATCCGCCCAACCAGGAACAGGCGCATCCGCGCCTCGGGCTTTACGGCGCCAAAGCCTTCCGCCGCGTCATCGCCGAACACGGCGCCGAGCTGGTGCTGCACGGCCATACGCACCAATCCTCGATCTATGCCATTCCCGGCCCGCATGGCGATGTGCCGGTGGTTGGCGTCGCGGCAGCCGGCACGGCCCAGGGCGATACCGGCGGGCACGATCCGGCGCGCTACAACCTGTTCTCGATCCAGCGCCTCGGCACCGCCTGGCAATGCACGCTGCGCGAGTTTGGCTTTCAGCGCCTTTCGACCGATATAGTGCTGCGATTGAGCCTCCGGATCTATTGAGCGTGACCGAAACCTTCACCATCGAGCCTCCCGCCTTCGACGCCGTGACGGGTGTGGCAACGTTCCGCTATACGCTCGGCGAGCTGAGCTTTTCGGAGGTCCTGGGCTTTGCCTCGGGCAGCAATGGCAGCGTGGCGGCGACGCCGGCTTTCCTCAAGCTGCTGCAGCTGACGGCGGTCGTCCTCGGTGTCAGCTACTTCAAGCTGCGCGCCCCCTATCGCATCGTCATCCCCTTCCCGCTCACGGTGCGCGAGCATGACTTCGCCCTCGATGTCTACGAGAACGGCCTCGGCGAGTTCTATGCCCGCAACAACCTGAAACGCTTCGGCGAGATCGAGTTCGACCATCCCGAGGATCAGGGCCATGCGCCCGCTGCCCCTCTGCTGCGCGACCGCGCCCTGCTGCCGATCGGCGGCGGCAAGGATTCGCTGGTGAGCGTGCAGCTGCTCGAAGCAGCAGAGGTGGATTTCACGCCGTTCGCCGTAAACCCCAAGGGCCCGATCATCGGCTCGGTCGACAAGGTTGGCCGCGCGCCGCTCTATGTCAGCCGCAAGCTCGACCCCGAGATGATCCGGCTCGGCAAGGAGTCCGGCTATTATAATGGCCACGTGCCCTCGACCGCCATCAACTCGATGATCGCGGCGCTGACGGCGCTGTTGTTTTCCTACAACCGGATCGTCCTCTCCAACGAGCGCTCGGCCAGCGAAGGCAATGTCGCGTTCGATGGCCGCGAGGCCAACCACCAGCATTCCAAGTCGCTCGATTTCGAGAACCTGATCGCCAGAGTGCTCGAGCACGCCACCGGCGGTTCGCTGAGCTATTTCTCGCTGCTCCGCCCCTATTCCGAGGCCAAGATCGCCGCGCTGTTCGCCCGGGTGAGCCGCTTCGACCATGTGTTCTCGAGCTGCAATGAGAATTTCAAGCTCGCCGGCCACGCTGGCCCGCTCTGGTGCGGCAAGTGCCCCAAGTGCCACTTCGTGTTCCTGATCTTCGCCCCGGTGATGGACAAGGCGCGGCTGGTCGGCATCTTCGGCCAGAACCTTCTGAGCCAGCCCTCGCACGAGCGCTCGTTCCGCGAACTCACCGGCCTCGCCGGCCAGAAGCCCTGGGAATGCGTCGGTGAGATCGAAGAAGCGGCGGCCTGCCTCTGGGCCCTCACCAAGCGCTCCGACTGGGCGGATGAGCCAATCGTTTCAATGCTGAAGCCGGATCTGTTGACTCAATATGGCAGCCAGCGGCTCGAAGACGCCCTTGCCGAACTGCTGATCGATAGCCCAGAACACCTCATCCCGAAGGACATCTTCGAGCGAGTCGCCCCACATGCGTTTTGACGAACCCGTGCTGCTCTACGGCGCCGGCCGCGAGGCCCGCTCCACCCGCGCTTTCATCAAAGCACGCTCGCCACACACCAAAGTGTATGTGACGGTCGACAGCGGCGAGGCCGACGTCGACGACACCACCTTCATCGCCCCGGCCGACCTGACCCAGGCCATTGAATCCAGGCTGTTTGCCACCATCGTCAAAAGCCCCGGCGTGTCGCGCTACCGTCCGGTCTTCGCCATGGCGCGCGAGGCCGGCATCGCCGTCACCTCCAACCTCAACCTCTGGGGCGAAGTCTATCGCGAGGGGCGCAAGGTCATCGCGATTTCCGGCACCAAGGGCAAATCGACCACCGCGACCCTCGTGCACCTGATGCTGGTCGAATCCGGCCTCGATGCCGGGCTCGCCGGCAATGTCGGCCTCGCGCCGCTGGAAATCGCCGACAAGCACCCGATCGTGGTGTTCGAGCTCTCGAGCTACCAGACCGCCGACATGGCGTTCACTCCCGATATCGCCGCGATCACCAACCTCTCGCCCGAGCACACCGACTGGCACCGCAGCGTCGAGCGCTACTACCAGGACAAGCTCAACCTGATCGACCGCGACGCCCCCTTCCCGGTGGCGCTGGGCGTCGGTGCGCTTGGCAACCCGCTGGTGATGGAAGCGCTGCGCGACCCCAAGCGCCTGATCCCGCCGCTGGCGCCGTTCATTCACGACCGCATCGCTTCGGCCGCCGCCCGCTCCCGCCTCAAGGGCGAGCACAACCTCAACAATGCGTTGCTGGCGGCCGCCATCGCCATGAAGGCCGGCGCCGACCTCGAGGGCGTGGTCCGCGGCATCGGCAAGTTCACCCCGCTGCCGCACCGCCTCGAAGAACACCAGGTCGGCGACGTGACCTTCGTCAACGACTCGATCTCGACCACCCCGGAGGCCACCAAGGCAGCGCTCGCCGCCTATGAGGGCAGCCGCATCGCGCTGATCGCCGGCGGCCACGAACGCCACCAGGATTACTCCGAACTCTCGCAGCTGCTCGCCCCGCGCGGCGTGACCGTGCTGGTCTGCCTGCCGGTGACCGGCGACCGCCTCGCTACCCTCACCTATGCCGCGGCGCCCGAGATCGAGGTGATCGAGGCCGGCACGCTCGAAGACGCGATCAAGGCGCTGGCCGGACGGCAGGCCAAGTTCGAAACGGTGATCCTCTCTCCCGGCGCCCCGAGCTACGGCCAGCTCGAAACGGCAGGCAAGGTGTTCAGGAATTTCGAGGAACGCGGCGCCGCCTTCGTCCGCCTCGCCGGCCAGTATTTTGGGGCAAAGGCGTGAGGCACGCCTCTCACTTCACACTCGGTGTCATTCCCGCGAAAGCGGGAACCTCTGTTTTCCTGGTGGCAGCACCAGCGCAAACGCAGGTCCCCGCCTTTGCGCGGATGACCCGGTGGTCCGTCGGCACATGATGATCGCCTACGCTTATCTGGCTGTCGCCATCGTCGCCGAAGTGATCGCCACCACCGCGCTCCGCGCCGCCGACGGCTTCACCCAGCTCTGGCCGTCGCTGATCTCGATCGTCGGCTATGTGGTGGCGTTCTACTTCCTGTCGCTGACGCTGCGCAGCATGCCGGTCGGCATCGCCTACGCCATCTGGTCCGGCGTCGGTATCGTACTGATCTCGCTCGCCGGCTGGCTGATCTACAAGCAGCTGCTCGACCTGCCGGCGCTGATCGGCATGGGGCTGATCATGGCCGGGGTGATCGTCATCAACCTGTTCTCGAAGACGGCTGTGCACTAGAGCCGGTGTGCCTGGTGCCCCTCACCCCGGCCCTCTCCCCAGAGGGGCGAGGGGGCGTTGTGGCACGGCCGGTGCAAATGCGTCCCCTCTCCCCGCTGGGGAGAGGGTCAGGGTGAGGGGCACATCCACATTCGCCCCTCAAGTCGGCGGATTTCGCGGGTTGATCACCACGCGCCCGGCAATCTTGCCCTCCAGCATCCGTGCCGCCAGTTCCGGCAGGTCCTCCAGCCGGGCCTCGGTCAGCATCGGCTCGAACGCTGCCGGCACGAACAGGTTGGTCAGCCGGTCCCAGGCCGAGCGGCGCGCTTCGAACGGCTGCATCACCGTGTCGATACCGCACAACGAGATGTTCCTGAGGATGAACGGGATGACGCTGGCATCCCAGTTGCGGCCGCCGGCATTGCCGATCGCGGCAACCGCGCCGCCATAGCGTACCTTCTTGAGCACTTCGCCCAGCAGCGGGCCGCCCACCGAGTCGATGGCGCCGGACCACTGCTCCTTGTCCAGCACCTTACCGGTAGGGGTCAGCACTTCGTCGCGCGACACGATCCGACTGGCGCCGAGCCGCGTCAGCTGTTCGCCGAGTTCGGCCCGGCCGGTCACCGCTGCCACCTCGTAACCCAGCCGGCTCAGCAGCAGCACCGCTATGCTGCCGACGCCGCCACCGGCGCCGGTGACCAGTACCTCGCCCTCCCCCGCCCGCACGCCCTCCGCCTGCAGCCGGTTGACCGCCAGCATGGCAGCGAGCCCGGCTGTACCGAGCATCATCGCCGTACGGGTCGAGAACCGTTTCGGCAGCGGCACCAGCCAATCGGCCTTGACCCGAGCCCGCTGCGCATAGCCGCCCCAATGGATTTCGCCCACCCGCCAACCGGTGAGGATCACCGCCTGACCGGGGTGATAGCGGGCATCACTGCTCTCGACCACCCGGCCGGCAAAGTCGATGCCGCCGACATGCGGATAATTCCGTACCAGCCCGCCCTGCCCGGTGAGGCACAGCGCATCCTTGTAGTTGAGCCCGGCCCACTCGATCGACACCAGCACGTCTCCGGCCGGCAGTTGGTCATCAGTTAACATCTTGAGGCTACTGCGCAATTCACCGTCGGGGAGCCGGTCGGTGACAAGGGCGCGAAAGGACATGAGAACTCCGAAGCGACGAATACCAAACCTATCAGTGCGGCCCGTTGAGCGCCGCCTGGTCAATGCCCGCCGCTGCCAGTTCGTTGCCTATCTCGGTCCGGAGTTCGGCGTCGGGCAGCCGCTGACGAAGCACCGGCAGGATACCGAAGCGGCGGAACCGCGTCACGTCGAGCAACTGCGCAATCGAGCGGTTCAGGACATCCTCCGATCCCAGCCGGTGTGCCGCCGTTACGGCAATGGCCGAAGCCAGTTCCGCGTCGCCCACCACCAGCGCCTCCGCCTGCAGCAGGGCTTCGGCGTTGTCGCCGTTGCGCAGCGCATTCACCGCTGGCGCCTCGTGATACCAGTAGGGCGCGGACACCGCGCGACGCAGCGACTCCATGGCCATCGCTTCGCCCTTCTCCGATTTGCCGCGCAGCGACAATAGCCGCGCATAGCCGGCATAGGCATCGAGGTTCGAGGGGTTGAGCTGCAGCGCAGAAACGAACGCCGCCTCGGCCTCGCCGGTTCGGCCGACTGCCTGCAGGAAGAACGCGTACTCACGCCACACCGGGCTCGAGGTCGGCGCCAGCGCCACCGCCGCTTCGAGCTGCCGCTCCGCCTCGGCGATCGGTTCGGGGTCGCGGGCCGATGGCGGCTGCACTTTCAACGTCCGGTCGAGCAGCAGCGCGCCGCTGATCGCCAACCCGAAGGCCGATTGCGAGTTGTTGCGCAACAGACCGCCGGTGCAGCTGCGCGCCCGCTCCTCATCGTCTGCCCGCCCGCTGTCGCGATAGCGGATGAACAACAGCCCGCACAGGTACTCCGTCTCGTTGCCGCCCAGGTCGACAGTGGTGGCGAGCCACTGGATCGCATCGGTGTGCAAGGGTCCTTCGATTGCACCGAGCTGATCGGCAAAGGCCTGCGACAGCCTGTCGATGCTGGCAGCGAACTCCGCAGCCGGCACCTTCTCGGTCTTGCTCCAGATCGCCGTATCGGACCCCGCGCGTTTGAGGCTCGCAGTGATCTGCAACTCGCCGCCTTCGGTGCGGGCAATGCCCGAAAGCTCGAAATTCGGCACAGAGGTTCCCGGCGTCTCCTGTTCCGGCCGCTTCAGGTAAACCGCATCGATAAACGGGAACAGCCCCAGGTCGGTGACCAGCTCCACTGCGAGGCCGGCGACGCTGGTGCTGGCCTGCCCGGCCGCCACCGACGTGAACTCGCTGACCGCCACCACCGGCGGTTGCGGCACCGTCATGCGGATCTGCCGCGGTGCCAACACCTGCGTCATGACGATTGAAATGCCCAGCGCGACGAATACCAGCACCACCAGCAGCACGATGTCGTCGAGCCGCGCCAACCAGGATCGTTCGGTGGAGACACCCGGCGGCGCAGGAGTGAAACCGGTTACAGGTGATTCAGCCATTGTGGGGGGCGTTTCGCCTCCCCGCATGCGAAATTCGGGGATGTAACGTCCCACCGGCAGGTAAAATGTGATGGTTTCGGCGGCCCCTTCCGAGGCGTAGTATTCCTCGAGCACGGCGCGCAGCCGTCGGGCCTGCACGCGCACGATCGGGTCGTTCTGCGGGTCGAAGCTCTGCGGCCGCCCAAACACATCCACGGCGATCGAATAGGCCTTGATCCCGGCCTCGTTTCCATCGAGCCGCGCGCTCACTATGTAGTTGAGAAACTTGGCAAGTTGCGGCGAGCGAGCCAAGCCGGGCCACTGCTGGATACGCGCCAGGGCAGCCTCGATCTCCGCTCGGGGCGGCATCGCTTGCGACAACGGTTCCCCCACGCGGGCACCTCCCGGCCCGAACCTCATCGATTTACATGTTAATCGCAAGCCTCGTTACGGCGTTGTTACATGCCTTTGCCTATGCGCACGGTCATCAAACCATCATATGCCCCCCTGTCGCTGCCTGATGCAGTCAGCCACGAACACGTTTCGTGGTGGTGAGGGGACGCAACGAGGCTCTCCCAGCTTTCCAGGCCGCCGACGGGTTACCGACTATCGCACTAGAGTTTTCGGCCATTGCCGTGGCGACGCGGCAACAAGGAACCATTATGGACGTTTTTGGTACCGGCCAGCCCTTCATGGCACTGGTCGACGACGATTCCCATTCCGCCCGGCTGATGATCCGGATGCTGCTCGCCCACGGCGCGCCTTCCGTGAGCTGGCTCGACGGCGAAGCCTTGGCGACCGCCGAGATCCAGCGCCTGCTCGAGAACGAGCTGGCGACCATTCCTGGCCTCGTGATCGTCGATCTCAAAGCCTCGTCCAGTGCCACCCTGGACTTTATCGTCAAGCTCCGCGCCATGCGCGACGGCCACTCGCTGCTGATTGCGGCGATTGCTCCGTCGCTGGAACGCGAGCCGCGAGAGGCCCTTCTTGCTGCCGGCGCCGACGCCGTGTTCGAGCGCCACGCCGATATCAATTCCTACCGTCGCGAAGCGGCGGCCATCGTCAGTTTCTGGGTGCGCAATCAGCACCTCGATGCGGTTGGCACGTAATCACTGCGTCCACAGGTTACGTGCCGGGCGGGGAGCGCATTGCATAGAGGCAGGCCACTGCCGATTGCATTCCCAAATGCGCTCTCCGTCTCTTCTGAACCGACGAGCCTCACCGGCCCGTCACTGAGCTACCGTCCGGCCGCCGATATCCCTGCGGCGCTCCGGGCGGCCCTGGGCCGGAGACCCCAAGCTCCGACCCAACCCGGCGGCCCGCCGTGTTCCCTCACGCGGCGGCCGCCATACGACGACGGAAAGACGGGGCGCGACTCTCCTGACGCTGCCCCGCCTTCCCGTTCTTGAGGTCGCCCCACCACCTCCCGGGTGGGTCGACCGTTCGGTGTGCTCCCAGTTGCGGCGGGCCTCTGGGGCCAGCAGGCGAAGGCGCGGTTGCGGATACTTCTCCCACCGCAACCGCGCTTTACCTGATCAGCCCGCAGCCTTGACCGTCTCCCCCGGATCACCGCACTGTCCTGCCTCCCCTCGGCGGTCTTGACCGCCTCGAACCGCCGCCCTGTGGCGCGTGCTCAACCGGAGGCAACCATGCTCAGAATGTCGATGTTTGCTGCGGCCGTGCTGGGCCTTCTCGCCACCCCGGTGCTCGCCCAGGAGGCCGTCGACAGCGAGGAGGCGGTCGATAGCTTCGTGCTGCCGGCCTTCAACGGCATTGCCGTCTCACAGGCCGCCGAGGCCGGCCTGGGCGTCTGCTTCGGGCCATTCGCGACCGACGCAATGGATTGCGCGGTGGCGGCCTGCGTCCAGCAGAGCGGCCTTGGCCCCGAGGATTGCGCTCCCAACCTCTGGTGCTACCCGCATGGATGGGTGGCCGACATCTTCATGCAGCACAACGAGGGCCCGCACTGGCACAAGTTCGTCTGCGACCAGCAGGATCAGACCAGCCTCGAGGCCGTCGTCAAGACCGAATGCGCCAAGGATTACCTGATGAGCTGCGAGATCGTCCGCATCTGGGACAATGACGGCCAGCAGGTCTTCGGCGAAGGCGCCGACCCACAACTGCCGGCGCCGCCGACTGCGATCGAGTAGTTTGGCACTACTCACGGCCGGGTGGCTGTGGCCCCACCCTTGATCCCTCCCCGCAAGGGGGAAGGAGATGCCTACACAGACGTCAGTTTATTGGTCGCCCTCCCCCTTGCGGGGAGGGGACAGGGGTGAGGGTCAACCCGCACCGGACAACGTGCAAGTGCGTTAGTGCTTGGTCTCGCCCTTATGCTCGGGCAAACCCTTGCGCTTGGTTTCGGCGAACTCTTCGAGCTGGCTCTCGCTCATCGATTTATACATCGACTTCGAAGCGCCCTTCAGGTCCTTGACCCTGGTGTCGCCACGCTTGGCCGAGAGTGCCGCGCCGGCGGCTTTCTGCTGGGCTTTCGATGTTGCAGGCATTTGCGCCTCCTTGGTTTGGGGAAGGACTCAACGATCCTTTTCCGGCTCCGTTCCCGCGCCCAGCTTGCCGTTGTCGGCGCTGACCACCCCATGCGAGAAAGCCCGCATCGCCGCCAGAACCAACACCGCGAACACCGCCACCACTATGGCGACAAGATAGTAGCCGAGCGCCGCGCAGACCCCGACCGCCCCCGCCAGCCACATCCCGGCCCCGGTGGTCAGCCCCTGTACGCTGCCGCGCTGCTGGAAGATGGCGCCGGCGCCGAGAAAGGCGATGCCGGCGGTCACCGCTTCGATGGCGCGGATCGGATCTGAGTTGCTGCTGCCACCGGCCAACGCCTCCTGGTAGATCTCGAACGCCAGCGTCGTGAACAGCGCTGCGGCCAGAGCTACGAGGATATGGGTGCGCAGACCGGCCGTGCCGGATTGCGAGCCGCGCTCCCAGCCGATCAGCGCGCCCAGCACGGAAGCGCTCAGCAGGCGGATCAGGATAATGTGGTGCGGGGTGTGAGTCGGCTCGTAGCCGAGGCTGGTGACGAGATCCATCTGCAGGGTCCTGTTGACGCTTGGCTCATCAACGGCCTGCCCCTTGCTCGGTTCCCGTCAGCTCCTGTAGCTGTCGCTGCCTTCGCGCATCAGCCGGCGCGGGCCACTGCCCTCCTCGGCCAGGCGATCCCCCGGATTCATCAGCGGGCAGCTGATCGTCGACAGGCACCCGCAGCCGATGCAGCCATTGAGCTCGTCGCGCATGCGCGTCATCAGCACGATTCTCCTGTCGAGCTTTTCGTGCCAGAGCTCTGACATCAAACGCCAATCCGCAGCCGAGGGAGTGTGGCCCACCGGCACGTGCCCCAGGGCCTCGGCCACTTCGGCGAGCGGGATGCCCAGTTCCGTGCCCATCCGCACGATGGCCAGCCGGCGCAGCACGTCACGATCGTAGCGCCGCTGGTTGCCGGAGGTGCGGTGGCTGCGGATCAGCCCCTTCTTTTCGTAGAAATGCAGGGCCGATACGGCAAAACCGCTGCGCTCGGCCACCTGCCCCACAGAAAGTTCGCGCGACATCGCGATTTCCTCTTTACCTGAAGTAAGGTTGAGGTTGTAGCAGTGACTTGCCGATGCGGCCAGAGGCTGCACGACAGGAGCCCCTTCAGGAAAGTTGCAGACTTTTCCGGTTCGAAGGCGCGACCAGAACAGACAAGGCAGTGGTGAACGAGATGGCGGCGACGAAGAGCGGTTGGGGCGAGATTTTCAGTGGCGGCAACGCCCTGCCCGTAGTGGTGTTTGCCGGCGGCGTCGGCATGAACGCCATCGAAGTCTATATCGGCTCGACCCTGATGCCCTCGGTGGTGGCGGAGATCGGCGGGCTCGACCTGTTCGCCTGGGTGACGACGGTGTTCATCGTCGCCTCGATCGTCGCCTCGATCTTTGCCGCGGTGCGGCCGTTCGGGCTCGGCCCGCGGCAGAACTACCTGATCGCCGCCGCCATGTTCGCCCTCGGCAGCCTCATCTGCGGCCTCGCCCCCTCGATGCCGATCCTCCTCGTCGGCCGCGCCCTGCAGGGTTTTGGCGGCGGTCTGCTCGCCGCGCTCGCCTTCATGATGGTGCGGCTGGTGTTCCCCCAGCACTTGTGGGCCCGTGCCTTCGCGCTCGCCTCGGGCATATGGGGCATCGCGACGCTGGTCGGCCCCTCGATCGGCGGCGTCTTCGCCGAACTCGGCATCTGGCGCTGGGCCTTCTTCATCCTCGTGCCGTTCGCGGCCCTGGTTGGCCTGCTCGCCGTCAAGGTGGTGCCATCAAGGAGCAGTGAGGCCGGCATGACCAGCCTGCCGATCCGCCAGATCGGCCTGATGATCGTCGCTGTGCTGGCGCTATCGTCCGCCGGGGCGCTGTCGCACGATATCGTCGTCGCCGGCAGCCTCACCGCGGTCGCCATCCTCGCGCTGGTGGTATTCGGGCTGATCGAGCGGAACGCCCGGCAGAAGCTCTTCCCCACCGGCACCTTCCGCTTCGGCACGCTCCTCGCCTCGCTGTTTGGCACCATGGTGCTGCTGCAGATGGCGATCACCAGCGACATCTTCATCCCGCTGTTCATGCAGACCCTGCATGGACTTGGCCCGCTCACGGCCGGCTACATGGTGGCGCTGGTCGCTGTCGGCTGGAGCTCGAGCTCGATGCTCACCGCCGGCTGGACCGAAGGCCGCGCCAGGATGATCATCGCCGGCGGACCGGTGCTGGTGCTGATCTCTGCCATCGGTCTGGCGCTGTTCGTCGGCCACCAGAACCCGAGCTCGAGCCTCGCTTTCATCGTGCCGATCGGCCTGTCGCTGCTGATCATGGGCGTTGGCATCGGCACCACCTGGACGCAGCTGACCCCGCGGGTGATGCAGGCGGCGCCCGATGGCGAACATGACGTGACCTCGGCGGCGCTCAGCACCATCCAGCTCTTCGCCTCCGGCCTCGGCGCGGCCCTCGGCGGCCTCATCGTCAACCTCGCCGGCCTCGCTGCAGCGAGCCCGACCCCGATCGCAGCCGCCAACTGGCTCTATGGTCTGTTCATCATCGTCGCGGTCCTGGTGGTACCGATCGGCTTCAGCATCGCCCGCACCGAAGCCCGCCTGCCCGCGGCGGCGCAGCCGGCGGAGTAACGAGTTCTGCCGCCGGCTGTGCTGGCGGCATCCGGACTGGCCGAGGGCGCGATGCTGCCTGCGCTCCCGGTCGGACTCGCGGTGTCGGCGATCATCGCGCTGGGCGTGATCGACCGGCACCGCGAAAACTTTTGGGGGGTCTTAGCATACGGCTCATGTGCCGAGTTGACCCGCTGCAATTGCCCCATACTCGACAGCCGGTGGGCAGGCTTGATCGAGCCCACCACCCTGTCCTGGTGGCCGGGCCCTGAGGACGATCAAACCGTCTTCAACCACCCCCCATCGACGAAATACGTCGACCCGGTCGAGTAGCTCGCCTTTTCCGAACACAGGAACACGAAGAAGCTCGCCATCTCTTCCGGCGTCGCGAAGCGCTTCATGCCGCCGGCTTCGTCGGCAACGCTCTGGAGGTGGGCCTCGAAGCCGTCCTCGCCGGCCAACTGCTTGGCCGTCTTCACCCAGTCGGGCGTCCGCACCAGCCCGGGGTTCACTGTGTTGACGCGGATATTGTCGCCCACCACCTCGTTGGCGAGGGTCTTGGAAAACATCATCAGCGCCGCCTTGGTGGTGTTGTAGATCGGCTCGTACCACAAGGGCTGCACCGCGCAGATCGAGGCATTGTGGAGAATGGCCCCACCACCCCGTGCCTTCATCTGCGGCACCAGCCCGCGGCCCAGCCGCACCGCGGCCATCACATGCAGATCCCAATAATACTGCCATTTGGCGTCGTCGGCTTCGGCGATGGTCTCGTTCGAGCCGGTCCCGGCGTTGTTGACGAGGATATCGGCGCCGCCCAGTTGCGCCGCCGCCGTAACCACTTTGGCGCAGCCCTCGGCCGTCGCAACATCCGCCGCCACCCCATGCGCCGCGACATGGAACTTCGCTCCAATGCGCGACGCCTCGGCATGCAGCCGCTCCGAGCCGCGCGCCGTGATCAGCACATTGGCGCCCTCAGCCGCAAAGCCCTCAGCCACCGCGAGCCCGATGCCGACGCTGCCGCCGGTGATGACGGCGAGTTTTGATTTGAGACCGAGGTCCATGCTGGCTCCGTGTGCTTGGCGCCCCTCACCCTGACCCTCTCCCCAGAGGGGAGAGGGGACGTCGTGGCGCGGTCCATAGTCATGCTTAGAGCACCGCGCTGGCGGCTCCATGGCCCCCTCTCCCCTCTGGGGAGAGGGCGGGGGTGAGGGGCAGCCAAGCGCTCCGCCCTAAGCGTCCATCAGAATCTGCAGCTTCACATCCGTCGGCCGCGCTTCAACCGCCCGGTCGAACGCCTTGATCGAGTCCTCGAAGCTGAACGTCTCCGAGATCAGCGGTTTGAGATCCACCCGCCCCGAGGCCATCAGCGCGATGGCGCGCTCGTACTGGTGGGCGTAGCGGAACACCGAGGCGATGGTGACCTCCTTCACCGACAGCGAGGCGATGTCGAACTCGATCGGCTCGACCGGCAGGCCAACCGCCACGATGGTGCCTCCGGGGCGCACCACGTCGACAATGCCCTTCCAGGCGTGCGGGCTGCCCGAGCACTCGAACACCACATCGGCGCCCCAGTTCTCGGTGAGCCGGTTCACCTCGTCGAGCAGCTTCATGTCCTTGATGTTGACCGGGATGATGCCCTGGTACTGCGCGGCAATATCGAGCTTGGGTTGCGCCAGGTCAGTGATGATCACCCGCGAGCAGCCGCCGGCCAGCGCCGCCAGCGCCACCATCGTGCCGATCGGGCCGGCGCCCATGACGATGGCGGTGTCGCCCGGCGTGATCTTCGCCTTGGTCGCCGCCTGCATGCCGACGGCAAACGGCTCGACCATGGCGCCCTCGGCAAAGCTCACATTGTCGGGCAGCTTGAAGGTGTAGTTGGCCGGATGCACGACATAGGGGGTGAGCACGCCATGGATCGGCGGCGTCGCCCAGAAGGTCACGGCCGGGTCGATATTGTACATCCCGAGCCGCGACGCCTTGGAGTTCGGGTCGGGGACGCCAGGCTCCATGCAGACCCGGTCACCCACTCTGAGATGGGTGACCCCTGCCCCGATCTCGACCACCGTGCCGGCCGCTTCATGCCCCAGCACCATCGGTGCATTGACCACGAACGGCCCGATGCGCCCATGGGTGTAATAGTGCACGTCGGAGCCGCAGACGCCGACGGTGTGGAGCTTGATCTTGACCTCGCCCGGACCGGGCTCGGTCGGCAGTTCGATGTCACGGAGTTTCAGTTCGTGCTGCTTTTCCAGCACGAGGGCGCGCATTTTCGTCATTGGACCTGAGAGGCTTCCTCGCCGACTTGGTAGTGTTGCGTCGGCCCGGTGGCGCCTTCGACCGGCGGCTTCATCGCCCCGGTCATGATCGCCACCGCATCCGACATCGAGAACTCTTTGGGATTGATGATCGCGATGCGCTTGCCGAGCCGGTGGATATGGATGCGGTCAGCGACCTCGAACACGTGCGGCATGTTGTGCGAGATGAGGACGATCGGCAAGCCGCGCTTTTTGACGTCGAGCATCAATTCGAGCACGCGCCGGCTCTCCTTGACGCCGAGCGCCGCAGTGGGCTCGTCCATGATCACCACGCGCGAGCCGAATGCCGCGGCGCGGGCCACCGCCACGCCCTGGCGCTGGCCGCCGGAGAGCGTTTCGACCGACTGGTTGATGTTCTGGATGGTGAGCAGGCCCAACTCGCTCAGCTTGTCGCGGGCGATCTTTGCCATCTTGTTGCGGTCAAGCCGGCGGAACAGGGCGCCGGTCCAGCCGGGCTTTCTCAGCTCCCGGCCGAGGAACATGTTGTCGGCGATCGACAGGGCCGGGCTCAGCGCCAGGTTCTGGTAAACCGTCTCGATGCCCGAATTGCGGGCGTCCATCGGCGATTTGAAGTGCACCGGCTGGCCGTCGAGCCGGATCTCGCCGCTGTCCGGGATCACCGCCCCGCACAGCGCCTTGATCAGCGTCGACTTGCCGGCGCCGTTATCCCCGATCACCGCGAGGATCTCGTTCCGCCGCAAATCGAAATCGGCGTTGTCGAGCGCCACCACGCGCCCATAGCGCTTGTTGAGACCCCTGCCCTCGAGGACGATGTCGTTCTCGCTCATGCCGAAATCTTCCTGATCCACTGGTCGATGGTGACGGCGACGATGATCAACACGCCGACGGCGAAATCCTGCCACAACAGCGCCAGGCCCGAGAGCGCGAGGCCATTGCGGAACACGCCCACGATCAAGGCGCCGAACAAAGTACCGATGATCGAGCCGCGCCCACCGAACAGGCTCGTGCCGCCGATCACCACGGCTGTGATCGAATCGAGGTTGGCGGTCTGGCCGGCCTGCGGGCTGACCCCGCCGATACGGCCGATCAGCACCCAGGCGGCGATGGCGCAGATGAGTCCCGCCAGCGCATAGACCGCCAGCAGCACCCGGTTGGTGTTGATACCCGAAAGCCGCGCCGCGTCGGGGTCGTCGCCGGTGGCGTAGACATGCCGGCCAAAGGCGGTGCGTCCGAGGATGTAGCTGAGCACAATGGCAAGCACGATCATCAGCACCGAGCCGTAAGTCACCACCCAGCCGCGCAGCCACGGTAGATCGAGCCCGAAGAAGAGCCCGATATCGTAGAGCTTGAACAGCTTTCCGAGCCAGAGCAGGAACGGCGCTGCCGCCTCCATGTCCTGCGAGCGGATGGTCTCGCTGTTGGAGTAGAATGTGTTGAGCGCCCCGAAAATGCTCCAGGTGCCGAGCGTCACGATGAATGGCGGCAGCCGCAGGGCGGTGACCAGGATGCCGTTGAGGAAGCCGCAGGCGATGCCGGCCAGGAGCCCGAGCGGAAAGGCGATCCACACCGGCACGCCGTAAGCGACCGCCGTGCGTCCCATCACCACCGAGCAGAGGATCATGATCAGCCCGACGCTCAGATCGATGCCGGCCGTGAGGATCACCAGGGTCTGCGCCATGCCGAGGATGGCGACGATGGTCACCTGCTGCAGCACCACCGACAGGTTCAACGGCGACAGGAATTTGCCGGGGGCCGCGATGGCGAAGATCACTGTGCCGACGACGAGCACGATCAGCGGGATGAGTGTCGGATACTCGTGCAGGATGCCCTGGATGGTGCGGACTATGCCCTTGCGATCTTCCTCGAAGCTGGCGACATCGCCGGCCGCCCCCTTCAACCCAGTCTCAGCAGTCGCCGAACCGGCTGCGTCGTCGCTCATCGTGTCCTTCTCCCCTAGGACGGATCAGAAATAGTCGACGGTCCCCATGCCTTTACCATGCCGGCACGGAGACCATCCAGACTTGTAGCTAACCGATCAGCCCCAGCAGAGCTCGGCGCCCTTGGTGGTGTCGATCGACTCGACGCCCGCCACCGGCTTGTCGGTCACCAGCGTCGCGCCGGTATCGAGGAAGCCCATCGCAGGATCGATGGTCGGCAGCGTACCGGAAGCGATCGCTTCCAGCGCCATCGAGGCCATCTTCAGCGGATATTGCTGGCTGGTGGCGCCAATGACGCCGGCCTTGACGTTGGCAACGCCTGGGCAGCCGCCATCGACCGAGACGATCAGCACCGAGCCATCATCCTTGCCGACTGCCTTCAGCGCTTCCCACGCGCCTGCCGCTGCCGGCTCGTTGATGGTGTAGACGACGTTGACGTTCGGGCACTTCTGCAGCGCGTTCTCCATCGCCGTGCGACCCTTTTCCTGGTCGCCCTGGCTGATTTCGTGCGTGCAGATGCGCGGATCGTCTTCGTCGCCGTACTTGTTGGGGTCCTTCACGTCGATGCCAAAGCCCGCCATGAAGCCCTGGTCACGCAGATAGTCGACGGTCGGCTGGTTGGTGGCGAGGTCGAGGAACACGATCGAAGCGTCCTTGGCCTTGTCGCCCAGCGTGCCGGCAGCCCATTTGCCGATCAGGTCACCGGCCTTGCGATTGTCGGTGGCAAAGGTCGCAGTCGCCGCATCCATCGGATCGAGCGGGGTGTCGAGCACGATCACCATCAGGCCGGCATCCTTGGCCTTCTGGATGGTCGGCACGATCGCCTTACTATCCGATGGCACGATCGCAAAACCCTTGGCGCCGGCCGAGATCAGGTTCTCGATCGCCGCCACCTGGGCATCGTTGTCGCCGTCGAACTTGCCCGCCGCGGTGATCAGCTTGAGACCCAGTTCCTTGGCCTTGGCCTCGGCGCCTTCGCGCATCTTGACGAAGAACGGATTGGTCTCGGTCTTGGTGATCAGGCCAACGGTGATCTCCTGCGCCAAGGCGACGCCGCTCATCAGGCCGCCGGCGACGACGACGCTGGCAAGCGCCATCTTCAGATAGCTAAGTCCCATGTAGTCCTCCCACTGGTTATGATCCGGTCCACCGGCGTTGCGCCGCTCCTCAGGACCGTTGGATCTCCGGGTCGCGGCGCCGCCTTGCGCGGGCTGCCGTCCCCGATCCGGATGCGATAATCAGCGCAACCCTCGCGGCCTGTCAATAAATTAATCCACTTGATTTATTAATTGACAGCCGATCCACGAGGGATAATCCTTTCGTTCGGGAGGGGGTGAGAACCCCATGTAATCGATTGCCGTTTTGCCTCCGCCGTGGCTTTTGTGCCCGCGACGGAGAACGACGAAGTGTCAGCAAATAGAGCCGCGAGGTCGGGAGTAGTGGTCACCGGGCCGACAACGAGAGAGGCCAGCGCCGATCGCCGGCCGGGGGCTGCCAGCCGCGGCACCAACCAGACCGGCGTCAGGCTCTACAACGAGCGGCTGGTGCTGAGCCTGATCCGCCGCCACGGCGACCTCCCCAAAGCCGACATCGCCCGCATGACCGGGCTGTCGCCGCAGACCATCTCGATCATCACCAATGCGCTCGAGGCTGATGGCCTGCTGCTGCGCGGCAAGCCGTTGCGCGGCAAGGTCGGCCAGCCGCTGGTGCCCTATTCGCTGAACCCCGAAGGCGCGCTGAGCTTCGGGCTGAAGATCGGCCGCCGCAGCGTCGATCTCTACCTGATCAACTTCACCGGCGAGATCCTGAAGCTGCTGCACAAGACCTACCCCTACCCCACTCCTGACGGCATCCGCCAGTTTGCCCGCGCCGGCATTGATGAGCTGCTGGAAGGCCTGCCTCGGGCCCTGACCACCCGCATCGCCGGCCTCGGCATTGCCGCACCCTACGAGATGTGGACCTGGCACGAGGAGATCGGCGCACCCAAGGCCGAGATCGACGCCTGGCGGCAGGTCGATGTGCGCGCCATGATGGCCGAGCTCTGCCCCTGGCCGGTCTATTTCGCCAACGACATCACCGCCGCCTGCGCCGCCGAACTGATGTTCGGCAACGGCGCCGACCATATCGACTATCTTTATGTCTTCATCGGTTCGTTCATCGGCGGCGGCCTGGTGCTGAACGGCCACCTGTTTCCCGGCCGCACCCAGAATGCCGCGGCGCTCGGCTCGATGCCGGCCCCCGACCCAGGTCACGTGGTGCCCCCCGGCCGCACCCCGCAGTTGATGAACGTTGCCTCGATTTACGTGCTCGAGCGCGAACTGCTTGCCATCGGCCGCAACCCCGAAATCCTCTGGCAATCGCCAGACGACTGGGGCGACGACCTCGGCGGGGCGCTCGATAGATGGATCGACGAGGTTGCCGTGAGCCTCGCCTATTCGATCATTGCCGCCATCGCGGTGATCGACGTCGAAACGGTGTTGATCGACGGCGCCTTCCCCACCCATGTCCGCAGCCGGATCATCGAGCGCACCGAAGCCGAGGTGAGCCACATCAACCGGCAGGGTCTGTCGCCATTCCGGCTCCTGCCCGGCAGCATCGGCAACGCCGCACGCGCCATGGGCGGCGCCTCGCTGCCCTTGCTCGCCAACTTCACCCAGGACCGCGAAGTGTTGTTCAAGGACAACGCGTAGCGCATTTCGACCATTGGTGAAGTACGGCGTCTCGGCACGTCGGTATCATCCTCGCCTGTGCGCATCATGCGATGGCGCCCCACCCACCGGATGTCATCCCTGCGAAAGCAGGGACCCATTCCACCTCCCGCGCCAGCTGGCGAATTGGATCCCGGCGTTCGCCGGGATGATACAGTGGGTGGGCGGGATCGAGACCTCAACTGGGACGCCATTGTAGCTTAGCGCCTGCTCCAGGTGGTGAGCCGGCGCTTCGATCAAATATCGCTGCCCCCCTGAAACTGTAACGAGTTCGAAAAGCTTGCCGGGCACAGTGGACGTAAGTCCCTGTCTTCAACGGCCCAATGCTCAACCCTCGCCGCGCCAAGTTCCGACGCACATTATCGATGCTGGTGCTGGCCGCGTTCGTCGTGGTTTTCGCCGTGGCGGCGATCCTGCTCGGCGGCTTCCTTCTGTGGTCGGCCGGCCAGATCGACGACAACGCCGTGACCCGTCAGTCGCAGCGCGTCGTCCACGCGGTACAGGCATTGCGTGTCGCCACACCGCGCGAACAGGAAAGCGTTGCCGTCTGGGACGATGCGGTGACTGCGGCGCGCACCGGGGACAATGCCTGGCTTGCCTCCAATATCGGCGAATGGATGTTCAGCTACTTTGGGCATGACGAGAGCTATGTGCTCGGTCCCGACGATACGCCGCTCTATGCCGCAGTCGACGGCAAGACCTTGAAGCCCGAAGCATTCCGCAGCCGCCGCAGCGCGCTCGCGCCACTGCTTGAGGATCTGCGCAAACTCACTGCCGCCGGCTACCTCGACACGCCGCCCAGCGTCGCGGATTATGTGCTGCTCGACGGTCGCCCGGTCATGGCCAGCGTCACGCCGCTGATCTCGGACACCGGCAACCTGGTGCAGCCGGCCGGTCGCGAGGCTGTGCTGGTCAGCATCGTCCGCCTCGATCTCGATTTCGAGATGCGGATGATCGACCGCTACATGACCGAAGTCGGCCGCTTCACCACCGTCACCTCACCAGCGGCCGGCATCGACGCCTTCCCCGTCACCAATCGCGCCGGCCGCATCGTTGCCTTCTTCGAGTGGCTGCCTGACCGACCCGGCCAGGAGTTGCTGCAGCGCACCGCGCCTGCCCTCTTGGTCGCCTTCGTCTTTGTCTCGCTGCTGGTGTCACTGCTCATCTACCGGTTGCGGCGGGCGCTCAGGGCCCTGGAGTTCAAGCGCATCGACGCCGAGCGACAGGCCACCGAGGATGCGCTGACCGGGTTGCCCAACCGGCTGAGCTTCGATCGCCAGTTCAACGGCCGGCTCGACGCCGTAACGCTGCGCGATCCGCCCACGGCGCTGCTGATGCTCGATCTCGACCGCTTCAAGCAGGTCAACGACACGCTCGGGCACCATGCCGGCGACGAGCTGATCCGCGCCGTCGCCGACCGGCTGCGCGCGGTGCTCGGCCCAACCGACGTGCTGGCGCGGCTCGGCGGCGATGAGTTCGCCATTCTCCACAGCTGCTACGCCGGCACCATCGAAGTGGCGGCGTTGGCGCAGCGCATCGTCGATACCATCGCCAAGCCGTTCCGGGTGCAGGGCAGCGATGCCTTTGTCGGCGTTTCCATCGGCATCGTCGTCGCGACGGCGAGCCAGCGCGACAGCCACGAGCTCAGCCGCCAGGCCGATATCGCGCTCTACGAGGCGAAATCCGCCGGCCGCAACCGCGCCGCCTTCTACGAGGCGGCGATGGACGAGCAGGTGCAGAGCCGCCACGTTATCGAAGCCGAGTTGCGCGAGGCGCTGCGCAACCCGGGCCCGCTCTGGGTGGCGTTCCAGCCGCTCTGCGGCAATGGAGAGGAAATCGTCGGCGCTGAAGCCCTGCTGCGCTGGACCCATCCCAAGATCGGCACCATCCCGCCTTCGCGCTTCATCGCCATCGCTGAAAGCACCGGGCTCATCGAGCAGTTGGGCGAACTCGTCCTGCGCCGCGCCGCCGAGTTCGGGGCACGCTGGCCCGGCCGCACCATTGCGGTCAACATCTCGCCGGCCCAACTGCGCAACCCGACCTTTGCCGAACGGGTCTTCGCCCTGCTCGCGGAAACCGGCATGCGCCCGGCCGATCTCGAGATCGAGATCACCGAGGGCATTCTGCTCGATGACGAGTCGGTGGCCGCCAGCACCATCCGCCGCTTCCGCAGCGCCGGCATCCGCATCGCACTTGACGATTTCGGCACCGGCTATTCGTCGCTCAGCTACCTCAAGCGCTATCCGGTCGATCGCATCAAGATCGACCGATCCTTCGTCGCCCAGCTGTCGACGGCCAGCGCCTCGGACGCCATCGTCCAGGCCATGGTGACCCTTGCCCACGCGCTCGATATCGAAGTCACCGCTGAAGGCGTCGAAACCGAAGAGCAGTTCCGAGCCCTCATCAGCATGGGCTGCAACACCTTCCAGGGCTACCTGTTCTCGCAGCCACTGACGCTGGAAAACATCGACGCCCGCTTCGCTGAGCCGCTGCCACGGGTGGCTTAAGTCGAAGGTGCAGACTGGGACCACCGGCAGCGCCACACCGCCCCCTCGCCCCTCTGGGGAGAGGGCGGCGGATGAGGCCGAAGGCTTCATCCGCGGGGTGAGGGGCGCCAAGCGCGCCGGATCAAGGGCTCGAGCAGGCGGTAGCTGCTCACTCGGTGTGCTGGGCTACCCCTCACCCTAACCCTCTCCCCAGAGGTGAGAGGGGACGCAAGACCTGCACCGTCGAGAATGCCCCCTACCCCGCCGCCTCCAGCACCGCCGCCAGCCGCACCTCGCGCTGCCTTATCCCATTGGCCCCTTCGCCACCGGCCGCCCACAGCGCTGCCAGCCTCCCCTTGTCGAACAGCGCGTAGAGGCACGGCGTCACATAGCTGGCCCGACTGATCGCCGGCGTGTTCTGCAGGAACGCCGCAACCTGCTTGGTCACCGCCGCCATCTGGCGCTTCCGCGCAGTGGCCGATTCCCCCGGCTCGAGCTTGGCCAACGCCTCGCCGGCCAGGGCACTGCCATGCAGCGTGCGGAAGTCCTTGGCGGTCACCGGCGTACCCGCGATCTCACGCAGGTACCGGTTGAGGTCTTCAGTGCGGAGCGCCCGGGTTTCGCCGTTGCGATACATCAGTAGTCGCTTGCCTGGGATGGTCTTCACCGCTTCGATCGCCCGCGCCAACCGCGCATCGGCAAAGCTGTAGCTCGCCTTCTTGCCGCTCTTGGCCGGAAAGACGACCCGGATCTCTTCGCCCTTCACCGTCACGTCGCGGCTGTAGAGCGTGCCCGCGCCGCGCGTTCCGTGTGCATCGAGATAGCGCTCGCGCCCCACTCGCATGGCGGTGCGATCGATCAGCGCCACGCCGATGGCCAGCGCCAGCGCCTTGCTGCCCGGCTCCGCGTCGAGATCCTCACGCACCCGGCGCCGGATGCGCGGCAGTGCCGCGGTGAGCAGCGTCAACTGCTGCTGTTTCCGCCGCAACCGCCGGGCCTCCCAATCGGGGTGGTAGATATATTGCAGCCGCCCGGCCGCGTCGGTGCCGCAGGCCTGGATATGGGCGCGCGGGTTGGCGGCAATCCGCACCTCGCTCCAGGCGGGCGGAATGCCGAGGCCACGTGCCCGTTCGCGAATGTCGACATCGCGGATCAGCTCACCCGCTTCATCGATGTAGCCGAAGACACGTCCATGCCGGCGCCGCCGGATCGTCAGCTCTTCGCGGCCAACCCGCTTCAGTCGGACCACGTTCGCCTACACGCCCGTCGTGGTGTTGGGCGGCGGAGCCATCGCATAGAACACCAGATAGATCAGCCCGAAAGCCAGGATGATTCCGAGCAGCGACCAGATCAGTACCCGAAAGTTCATCAGCCGCCGGCTGCCCTGGCGGACTTCAGTCGTCGACTTCTTCGCATCAAAGGTCTGCACGGTGCTACTCGCTTGCGGATGAAGGTGAAAATCAACGCCTGCGACGTCGTGCAGTTCCGTCCCCACTTGACCATGACGCACTGAACGCAGACGTTGGGACATGCTGATCACGGCCGCGTCATGACCATTTCCCCAGAGCTCCTCACCCGCATGATCAAGGCGGGCGCCGGCGAGGTTCCGGCCGACGTGGTGATCAAGAACGTCCGCCTCCTGGACGTCATCTCGGGCTCCGTCACCCACACCGACATCGCCATCGTCGCCGACCGCATCGTCGGCACCTATGGCTATTACAACGGCAGGACGCTGATCGAAGGCGACAACCGCTTCGCGGTGCCCGGCTTCATCGATACGCACCTGCACATCGAATCCTCGCTGGTGACCCCGTTCGAGTTCGATCGCTGCGTGTTGCCGCATGGCGTGACCACGGTGATCTGCGATCCGCACGAGATCGCCAACGTGCTGGGCGCCGACGGCATCCGCTATTTCCTCGAATGCGCCGAGCGCACGGTGATGGATATCCGGGTCAACCTCAGCTCCTGCGTGCCGGCCACGCCGCACGAAACCTCGGGGGCGCGGCTCGAGATCGCCGACCTCGAAAAGTTCCGTCACCACCGCCAGGTCATCGGCCTCGCCGAGATGATGAACTACCCGGGCGTGCT
Source organism: Devosia sp. (assembly GCF_035944845.1). Classification (GTDB taxonomy): domain Bacteria; phylum Pseudomonadota; class Alphaproteobacteria; order Rhizobiales; family Devosiaceae; genus Devosia_A. The sequence goes on from NZ_DASZAW010000035.1 coordinate 64,943, forward strand.
CGCCGCCGATCCCGGCATCATCGCCAAGCTGGTGGCCTTCCAGGGCGGCCATATCGATGGCCACGCGCCGCTGGTCACCGACCTACAGCTCAATGGCTACCTCGCCGCCGGCATCCGCACCGACCACGAGTCGACCACCGCCGTGGAAGCGCGCGAGAAGCTCGCCAAGGGCATGGCGATCCTGATCCGCGAAGGCTCCGTCTCTAAGGATCTCGAGGCGCTGGCCGAAATCCTCGATGCCAATACCTCGGCCTATGTCGCGCTCTGCACCGACGACCGCAACCCGCTCGATACGCTCGAAGAGGGCCACCTCGATTCCTCGATCCGCCGGCTGATCGGCCGCGGCCGGCCGCTGCATCATGTCTATCGCGCCGCGTCGCATTCGGCCGCCCGCATCTTCGGGCTGAAGGACCGCGGCCTCGTCGCTCCCGGCTATCGCGCCGATATTGCGCTGCTCGATGATCTCGAGGGCTGCCGCGTCGCCGAGGTGATCACCGCCGGGCGGTTGGTGCGGCCCGAACTGTTCGAAGCCCGCCAACCGGTGCCGCCCGTCGGCCTCGCCTCGATGAAGGCAAGGCGGGTCGTCCCCTCGACCTTCATCGTGCCGCCCAACCCGCGGCAGAACGAAACCCCTGTCATCGGGGTGCGGCCGGGGCTGATCCTCACCTATCGCGAGACGGCGACCCTGGAAGTTTCCGACAAGGGCACCCTGCCCGATATCGACAACGACGTGATCAAGATCGGGGTCATCGAGCGCCACGGCATCAACGGCAATGTCGCCTTGAGCTTCACCACCGGGTTCGGGCTGAAGCGCGGCGCCATCGCCTCGTCGGTCGGCCATGACAGCCACAACATCACCGTGGTCGGCGTCGATGACGAGGATATGGCCGTGGCGGTCAACCGGCTGATCGAGCTCGGCGGCGGTTTCGCCGTCGCCGATGGCGGTCGCGTGACCGCCGAGCTGGCGCTGCCGATCGCCGGGCTGATGAGCCTTTTGAGCTTCGAGACGGTGGCCGACAAGCTCCATCACCTGCGCCAGGCCGCCTACGATCTCGGCTGCACCTTGCCCGAACCGTTCCTGCAGGTGGCGTTTCTGGCGCTGCCGGTGATCCCGCACCTGAAGATGACCGACCGGGGGCTGTTCGACGTGGACAAGTTCGACTTCGTCAGATGAGCTTTGCCAGCCGGTTTCTTGCCGATCTCTATAAGCTGCCGAAGCGCAAGTGCGGCATCATGCGCACCCGCAATATCCGGGTACCGATGCGCGACGGCATTACCCTCGCCACCGAGCACTTCGCCCCCAGGCTGCCGGGCAAGCACCCCACCATCCTGATGCGCGAGCCCTATGGGCTCTCCGGCTTCGCCACCATTGGCGAGGTCTATGCAGAGCGCGGCTTCCACGTCGTGCTGCAGGCTTGCCGCGGCACCGACAAATCGGAAGGCGAATTCGATCCGTTCGGGCACGAGCGCGACGATGGGCTTGCCACCATCGACTGGATCAAGGCGCAGCCCTGGTTCGATGGCCGGCTCGGCACCTCGGGCCCGAGCTACCTGGGCTACGCCCAATGGGCGATCTGCGACGCGCTGCCCAGGCACGCCGCCATGGCGATCAAGGTGACCAGCGCCGAGTTCCGCTCCATCGTCTTTCCCGGCGGCGGCCTGGCGGTCGGGCTGTGGCTGAGCTGGATCCAGACCGTCGAGGGCCTGCGCGGCAACCCGATGCGCACCGCGCAGCGCATGTTCACCGGTGGCATCGAGCGGACGACGCTCCGCGCCACCATGAAGCTGCCGCTGCGCGATGCCGACAAACGCGTCACCGGCCGCGAGGTGCCGTTCTGGCGCCGCTGGATGGACGAAGCGATCGGCAACGACGCCTTCTGGCAGCCGCTCGACCATACCCACCGCCTGAATGCCCGCACCCCACCGGTGAGCTTCACCTCGGGCTGGTACGATTTCATGCTCGATCAGTTGCTGCGCGACTACGCGACGCTGGTCGATGCCGGCCATACCCCGCAGCTCACCATCGGGCCCTGGTTCCATGTCAGCTCGGACCTGCAGATGGAAAGCGTCAAGCAGACGCTCGAGTGGATGAACGCCAAGCTGCTCGGCGACGCCAGCAGTCTGAGGCCGAAGCCGGTCAGGCTGCATATCGGCGGGCTCAACGAGTGGCGCGAGTTCGACAGCTACCCGCCGTTGCAGTCGGAGAACCAGATCTGGCATATCCACCCCGACAAGGTGCTGTCGCAGCGCCCGGTCCGCGCCTCGGCGCCCGATACCTATACCTACGATCCGGCGCATCCGACCCCAGCGGTCGGCGGCGCGATGTTCGCCTTCAACGGCGCCGGGCCGGTCGAAAACGCACCGCTCGAAAAGCGCGGCGATGTGCTGGTCTACACCTCGGAGCCGCTGTTCAACCCCATCACCATCCTCGGCCAGGTGCGCATCGCGCTGCATGCCCGCTCGAGCTTGCCCAATACAGACTTCTTCGTCCGGCTCTGCGACGTCGACGAGAAGGGGCTATCGATCAACGTCTGCGACGGCATCATCCGCAAGACCTCGGCCGATCCGGCGGTGCCCGACGACATCTGGAAGCTCAACTTCCGCATGCACGCCTCGGCCCACCGCTTCAACCGCAACCACCGGCTGCGCGTCATCGTCGCCAGCGGCGCCCACCCGCGTTATGCGAGGAACACCGGCACCGACGAACCGCTGGGCGAAGCCTCGCATCTGGCCTCAGCCGATATCGAAATCTTCCACGACCCGGCACACCCGAGCGCGATTCACCTGCCGGTGGTGGAGCTGGATCGGGTGTAGGTCACTGAGGCCGGCAGTCGGGCTACCCTCGCCCCTGAGGGGAGAGGGTAGTGGAGCTAGGACCGAAGGTCCGTAGCGCAACTGGGTGAGGGGTTCAGCCTCTCAACGAGCGCGTATTCCACCGCCTCACCCCTCATCCGGCGCTTCGCGCCACCTTCTCCCCTGAGGGGAGAAGGGACAGGGGAGACCACTTGCGAGAGCGAGTTGAAGCGTCAGCCCCCCGCCTTGACCCGCTCCCGCGCCGCATGGAGGATCGGCTCGGTATAACCCGACGGCTGCACCGCGCCTTCGAGCGCCAGATCCAGCGCCGCCTGGTAGGCGATCGACGTCCCAAAATTCCCCGCCATCGGCCGGTACAGCGGGTCGCCGGCATTCTGCCTATCGACCACCTCGGCCATCTTTTCGAACGAGGCCTTCACCTCTGCGTCGCTGACCAGCCCGTGCTTCAGCCAGTTGGCCACGGCCTGCGAGGAGATGCGGCAGGTGGCGCGATCCTCCATCAGCCCGACATTGTTGATATCGGGCACCTTGGAGCAGCCGACGCCCTGGTCGACCCAGCGAACCACGTAGCCCAGAATACCCTGCGCATTGTTGTCGAGCTCGCGCAGCACCGCCGCCTTGTCGAGCGTCGAGGCATTGAGCACCGGCATCGAGAACAGCTCACCCAGGCCAGGCGTCGCCTGGTTGTGGCGGCGCTTCTGCGCTTCGAACACATCGATCTGGTGGTAGTGCAGCGCGTGCAGCGTCGCCGCGGTGGGCGATGGCACCCACGCGGTGTTGGCGCCGGCGTTGGGATGCGCGGCCTTCGATGCCAGCATCGCCGCCATGTCGTCGGGCCGGGCCCACATGCCCTTGCCGATCTGCGCTTTGCCCGAGAACCCGGCGGCCAGCCCGATCAAAACGTTCCGGTCCTCATAGGAGGCAATCCACTTTTCCGCCTTCACATCGTCCTTGCGCAGCACCGGGCCTGCCAGCATCGAGGTGTGGATCTCGTCGCCGGTGCGATCGAGGAAGCCGGTATTGATGAAGAACACCCGCTTGCGTGCAGCGTGGATCGCCGCCTTGAGGTTGGCCGAGGTGCGGCGCTCCTCGTCCATGATGCCGATCTTGATGGTTTCGGGCTTCAGCCCCAGCATTTTCTCCACCGCGCCGAAAATCTCGCAGGCGAAGGCGACCTCATCCGGGCCGTGCATCTTGGGCTTCACCACATAGATGGCGCCGGTGGTCGAATTGACCTTGTCACTGAGCGCACAGAGCGCGGTGACCGCCGCATCCATCAGCCCTTCGCCGATCGGCTGTCCCTGAGGGTCGAGCACTGCCTTGGTGGTCATCAGGTGACCGACGTTGCGCACCAGCAGCAGCGCCCTGCCCTTCAGCGTGAGCGGCTGGCCGTTCACGTCCTTGTACTGCCGGTCGGCATTGAGCTTGCGGGTCAGCGGCTTGCCGCCCTTCTCGAATGTCTCGCTCAGCGTGCCGTTCATCAGCCCGAGCCAGTTGCGATAGACCCCGACCTTGTCCTCGGCATCGACCGCGGCGACCGAGTCCTCGCAATCCTGGATGGTGGTCAGCGCCGACTCGTTGATCACGTCGCTGAGCCCGGCCTTGTGCGTCGCCCCGATCGGGCTCTTGGGGTCGATGATCAGGATGACATGCAGCCCATGGTGGCGCAGCACCAGCTCGCCTCGCTCCTCAGTGCCGCCATAGCCGACGAACTGCGCGGGATCCTGGAGGCCGACGCGGCCAGCGGCAGTATCGGCCACGAACACACGCCGCTCGCCGTCCTTGATCACATGATAGCCGGTGACGTCCCGATGGCTGCCCGAAGCCAGCGGGAACGAGGCATCGAGGAACTCGGCCGCCCGCGCTACCACGGCGGCGGCACGGGCCGGGTTCAACCCCTTGCCTGGCGCCAGCTCGCCCTCGCGCGCAATCGCGTCGGTGCCATAGAGCGCATCGTAGAGGCTGCCCCAGCGGGCATTGGCGGCATTGAGCGCATAGCGCGCGTTCGACACCGGCACCACCAGCTGCGGCCCGCAGATCGAGGAAATCTCGGGGTCGAGCCCTGAAGTCTCGATGCTGAAGTCGGCGGGTTCGGCAACGAGATAGCCGATCTGTTTGAGGAAGGCCTGGTACTTCGCCGGGTCAGCTCCGACCGGGCCATTGACCTTGTGCCAATCGTCCACCTGCGTCTGCATGCGGTCGCGGATCGCGAGCAGGTCGCGGTTGCGCGGCGCGAAATCCTGCACCAGCCCGGCGAGGCCATCCCAGAACTGCTCGGCACTTACCGCGGTGCCGGGAATGGCCTCCTTCTCGACGAAATCCACCAGCAGCCGATCGACCTTGAGGCCGGATTTCTCGATGTAGTCAGCCATTCTAGTTCCTTCGTTCTCTCTGCTCCCCTCCCCCTTGAGGGGAGGGGTGGGGGGTGGGGGTCCATCGGTGATAACCGCACCACCCCCACCCTCAATCCCTCCCCTCCTAGCGGACGCGGTAGCGCCGCGGGGGGAGGGAGGCGACGACCTCGACGCCTGCGATACCCGCGAACCGGCATCACCGTTTTCTTGGCCCAGCGCAATCCCCAAATGGCGCAATCAGCGTCACCTTCGGCTCACGCCGCGAGCGCCGACTTCATCGGCTTGCCCATCACATAAGTCTCGACCACCGCCCGATCGTCGCCGCAGGTCTGCAACAGGAACAGTTCCTGCTCGAGCGAGCCGCAGGTTTCCATGCGGAGCGCCATCTGCGGCGTGGCGCTGGAATCGAGCACCACGATATCAGCATCCTTCCCCGCCTCGAGCGAGCCGATGCGGCCCTCGAGGCTCATCGCCCGGGCATTGCCCAGCGTCATGTGGAAGAACGAACGGAACGGCGTCAGCCGCTGGCCGCGCAGCTGCATCACCTTGTAGCCCTCGTCCATGGTGCGGAGCATCGAATAGGAGCTGCCGCCGCCGACATCGGTGGCGGTGGCGATGCGCACGCCGCGCTCGTGCTGTCGGTCGTAGTCGAACAGTCCCGAGCCGATGAACAGGTTGGAGGTCGGGCAGAACACCGCCACCGACTGCGTCTCGGCAAGCACCTCGGTTTCGCGGTGGCTGAGGTGAATGCAGTGGCCGAGCAGGGTCTTCGGGCCGAGCAGGTGGAACTTCTCGTAGATTCCGACATAGTCGCCGTAGTTGGGGTAGAGCTCGTTGGCATAGGCGATCTCGGCGAGGTTCTCCGACACATGGGTCTGGATGTGGAGGTCGGGGAACTCCCGCGCCAGCGCCTCGGCCATCGCCATCTGCTCATGCGTCGAGGTGATGGCGAAGCGCGGCGTGATGGCGTAGTGCGCCCTGCCCCGCCCATGCCACTTGGCGATCCCGGCCTTGGTATCGTCATAGCCCGACTGCGGCGTGTCCAGGAGTCCCGGCGGCGCATTGCGGTCCATCATCACCTTGCCGCCCACCATCAGCATGTTGCGCTTCTCTGCCTCGCCGAAAAACGCGTCGACCGATTGCGGGTGCACCGAACAATAGGCTGCCGCCGTGGTGGTGCCGTGCCGGATCAGCTCATCGAAGAAGCGCGAGGCGATCCGCGTCGCATGCGCCTCGTCGCCGAACCGCTGCTCCTCGACGAAGGTGTAGGTGTTGAGCCACTCGAGCAGCGCCGCCGCATAGGCGCCGATCACCTGCATCTGCGGGAAATGGATGTGCGGGTCGATGAACCCAGGCAGGATCAGGTTCGGGCGGTGATCGATGATCTCGGCTTCGGCGTGGTGCGACGCGGCGCGATCGTGCCACTCCCCCACCATCAGGATCTTGCCGTCGCCGATTACCACGGCGCCGTCTTCGATGTAACGGTATGAGGCGTGATCGTCGCGGCCCTGCGGCTCAGCAACGAAGCTCAGCACGCGCCCACGAAGGATGGTGACTTTCACTGCCCGTCCCCGCGGAACCACGCCACCAGCAGCGCCCGCTCGTCGTCGGTCATGTCGGTGACATTGCCCGGCGGCATGGCATGCGAATAGCCGGCCTGGATCGCCACCTGCTCGGCGTGGTTGGCGATGGCGATGTCATTGTCGAGGATGACGTTTTTGGGCGCCTCGGCGATCCCCTCCCACACTGGTTCGGCGGTGTGGCACATGCTGCAGCGGCCCTGCACCACCTCGGACGCCGCCTTGAAATGCGGCGACTGCATCAGGAGCGTTGCCTGCGGCGAAGCCACGGTCTCAGCCCCGGTCGGCAGCTTCGGCCCGCTCGACAGCCAGGCGCAGAGGAGGAAGATGATGATCACCAGCGGCCACACCCAGGTCGGGTTGCCCTTGCGGCCGTGCCGAGTGTTGAAGAAGTGTCGGATCAGCACGCCCTCGAGGAAGATCAGCGAGGCGATCAGCCAGTTCCACGGCGTGGCGAAGGCCAGCGGGTAGTGGCTCGACAGCATGAAGAAGATCACCGGCAGGGTGAGGTAGTTATTGTGCAGCGAGCGCTGCTTGGCGATCTTGCCGTACTTGGCGTCCGGCACCCGTCCGGCCTTCAAATCCGCCACCACGATCTTCTGGTTGGGAATGATGATCATCGCGACATTCGCCGCCATGATGGTCGCGGTGAACGCGCCCATATGCAGCATGGCGGCACGGCCGGTGAACACCTGGGTATAGGCCCAGCTCATCGCGGTGAGGATGGCGAACAGCACCACCATCAGCCCGCCGGTCGAGTTGCCGATCGGCGATTTGCAGAGCGTGTCGTAGAGCACCCAGCCGAGGACGATCGAACCGAGCGAGATCAGGATCGCCTGCCAGGCCGCGATATCGAGCACATGCCGGTCGACGAGGAACAGGTCGGCGCCGAAATAGTAGACGACCACCAGCAGCATGAACCCGGAAATCCAGGTGAAATAGCTCTCCCACTTGAACCAGGTCAGGTGCTCGGGAAGGAAATCCGGCGCCACCAGGTATTTCTGGATGTGGTAGAAACCGCCGCCATGCACCTGCCACTCCTCGCCATGCGCCAGCGGCGGCAGGCTCGGTGTCTTGCGCAATCCCAGGTCCAGCGCGATGAAATAGAAGCTGGAGCCGATCCAGGCGATGGCGGTGATCACATGCGTCCAGCGCACCGCGAAACTCAGCCATTCCCAGAAGATTGCGGTGTCGGTCATCGCTTCGATTGCCTCAATTCGCTACTGCCCCTCACCCGTCTCGCTTCGCTCGCCACCCTCTCCCTCCGAGGGGGCGCAACAGCGCCCCCGGGGGAGAGGGACGGTCGTGGCGAGATCCAGCCCCAACCTCCCCTCTCCCCTTGAGGGAGAGAGTGGCGCGTAGCGCCGGGTGAGGGGCAGTCTATACACAAAGGTAGAGGCGGACTCGCGCCCGCCTCCCCTTGATAGCACGCGAGCCTTACGCCTCGACGCCTTCGGCGTACCAGTCGACGGCCCAGAACTCGCCGTCATCGATCACGTCACCAGCCGCGACGCGCTCGGCGCCGGCATTGTCGTTGATCGGACCGGCGAAGGGGTGGAGCGTGCCGGCGGCGATGGCGTTCTTGACCTCTTCGGCTTTGGCGACGACCTCGGCGGGGATCTTCTCGTTATAAGGCCCGATCACCACCTCGCCGGCCGCGATGCCCGGCCAGCTTGCGCCTTCCTTCCAGGTTCCATCGAGTACCGCCTGCACGGCCTCGACATAGTGCGGGCCCCAGACGTCGATGATCGAGGTGAGGTGCGACTTGGGCGCGAAGGCGCTCATGTCGGCGCCCTGGCCGAAGCCGCCGACAATGCCGCGCTCCTCGGCCACCTGCAGGGCCGCCGGACCATCGGTGTGCTGGGTGATCACGTCGACGCCCTGGTCGATCAGCGCGCGCGCCGCATCGGCTTCCTTGGCCGGATCGAACCAGCTGTCGACATAGACTACCTTGACCTTGACCGCCGGGTTCACCTTGCGGGCCGCGATGGCATAGGCGTTGATGCCCATGCGCACTTCGGGGATCGGGAACGAGCCGATATAGGCGATGGTGTTGGTCTTGGTCATCAAACCGGCAATGGTGCCAACGACGGCGCGGCCTTCATGGAACTTGGCGTTGTAGATCGAGACGTTTGGGCCGGTGGCGTTGCCGGTGGCCCACTCGAACTTCACGTCGGGGAACTGCTTGGCCACCTTGTGTACGTAGTCGCCATAGCCGAAGCTGGTGGCGAAGATGATGTGATGGCCCTGCTGCGCCAGTTCGCGGAACACGCGCTCGCTGTCCGGACCTTCCGCGACATTGGTCACTACCGTGGTTTCGACCTTGTCGGCGCCCAGCTTGTCGAGCATGAACTTGCGGCCGGTGTCGTGGCCGAAGTTCCAGCCATTGTCGTCCGGCGTGCCGATCAGCACAAAGGCGGCCTTCACCTTGTCGACCTGCGCGAAGGCAGCGCCGCCGAGCAGCGGCAGGGCCGCGGCAGCCCCGCCGATCTTGATCAGAGTGCGTCTGTTCAGAACTGTCATTTGTCTCTCCTGCATGACATCGGTTGTTTCGAGCCGGGTCCCTGTGCCCTAGCTCGCTGGAAGGAAGGGCTTGCCGAGGCAGGCCGGTGCGCTGGAACTGCCGCCGCGCCGCATGGAAATCAGCACCAGGACCAGAATGGTTGCGAGATAGGGCAATGCCGCCCACAGCTCCGAGGGCAAGATGCGGAAGCCGCCGCCTGCCGCCTTGGCATAGACCTCGAGCGTCATAACGAGGCCGAAGAGGTAAGCGCCGCCGAGCAACCGGAACGGCCGCCACGCCGCGAACACCACCAGCGCCAGGGCGATCCAGCCGCGCCCGGTGGTGAGCCGCTCTACCCATTGCGGAGTGAGGATCAGCGGGAAGCAGCTGCCGGCAATACCCGCCATGGCGCCGCCGAACGCCACCGCGAGATAGCGCACCCCGATCACCGGATAGCCGATCGAATGGGCGCTGAGGTCGTTCTCGCCGACAGCGCGAAGGATCAGCCCGGCCCGCGTCTTCTTCAGAAACCACCAGATGACGAACACCATGATCAGCGAGAAATACACCAGCGGGGAGTAGCCGAAGAGCACCCGCCACAGCGGATCGGCCGCCAGTTCGGGCGGGAACGGCGAGCGCAGCAACGGCACAGCTTTCCCGGTGTAGGGCTGGCCGAACAGCGCCGAAAACCCGGTGCCCAGAATGGTGAGCGCCAGGCCGGTCGCCACCTGGTTGGCGCTGAGTGACAGCGTCAGGAAACCGAAGATCAGCGCCGCGGCGGCTGAGGCGAGCGCCGCGCAGAGGATGGCGAGCCAGTGGTTCCCGGTGACCAGCACCACCGCCACGGTAACAACGGCGCCGATCAGCATCATGCCTTCGACGCCGAGGTTGAGGACACCGGACTTTTCCACCACCAGCTCGCCCAAAGCAGCAAGCAGGATCGGTGTCGACGCGCCGACCAGCGTGATGATGATGGCAATGGCCAGATCCAGCGTCATGCCGGTGCCCTCGCCGGCTCGTTGGCGACACGGCGGACGCGGTAACGCACCAGCACATCACCGGCCAGCAGCAGGAACAGCATCATCGCCTGGAAAATGCCGACCGCCGCGAAGGGCAGCGCAATGGTGGTCTGCGCTACCTCGCCGCCGACAAAGGTGATGGCAAGGACGATGCCGGCGAGCAGCGCGCCCAGCGGATTGAGCCGGCCGAGAAAGGCGACGATGATCGCGGTGAAACCGTAATTGGTCGGGAACTGCGGCACCAGCCGCCCGAACGGCCCGGCCGCCTCGAGAATGCCGGCAAGCCCGGCGAGCCCACCCGACACCAGCAGCGCCATCCACACCGTGCGGTGGGCAGAGAACCCGCCATAGCGCGCCGCCGCCGGCGAGGCGCCCACCACGCGGACCGAAAAGCCGAACACCGATCGGCTCATCACAAACCACACGAGGACCGCAATGAGAATGGCTATCGGAGTCCCCAGTTGCACGATGGTGCCCGGGATCACATAGGGCAGTGACTGGTCGGCCGAGAACAGCACGGTCTGCGGCTGCCCCATCGAGGTCGGGCTCTTCCACGGCCCGAACACCAGGTAGTTGAGGAGCTGCACAGACACATAGGTCAGCATCAGCGTGGTCAGGATTTCGTTGACCTTGTACTGGGTGCGCAGGAACGCCGGGATCGCCGCATAGGCCATGCCGCCGGCAATGCCGGCGAGCAGCATCAGCGGCAGGATCCATGGCCCCGTCATGTCGTAGGTAAGCAGCGCCACGCCGGTGCCGGCGATACCGCCGACGATGTACTGCCCCTCGGCGCCGATGTTCCAGACATTGGCACGATAGCTGACCGCGAGGCCGACGGCGATGATCACCAGCGGCGAGGCTTTTACCGCCAGGTCCTGCCACTTGTAGGGGTTGGTCAGCGGCGTGAAGAAGATCTCGCGCACCGCACCGAGCCCGTCATAGCCGAGCAGCGTGAAGATCAGCGCGCCCAGCACCATGGTGATCAGCACCGCTGCCACCGGCGTTGCGTAGAGCATGAAGCGGCTTGGCGCCGCCCGTTTCTCAAGCCTCAACTGCAAGCTCACCCCCCGGCGCAAGATGCGTTTCCTCTGGCGTCCCGTGGATGCCGCCCATCAAAAGCCCAATCTCCTCGATCGACACCGAACCGGATGCCATCGGCGCACTGAGCCGCCCGCCATTGATCACCGCCAGCGTATCCGACAGCGCCAGCAGCTCATCGAGATCCTGGCTGATCACCACCACCGCCGTACCGGTCGCCGCGAGATCGACGATGGCCTGGTGGATCGCCGCAGCCGCGCCGGCATCGACGCCCCAGGTTGGTTGACTGACCACCAGCACCGACGGCTTCTGCAGGATCTCGCGACCCATGATGTATTTCTGCAGGTTCCCACCCGATAGCGAGCCGGCAGTGGCGCCCGGCCCCAGCGCCTTCACCGCGAATGCCGCAATCACTTCACCGGTATAGGTTCTCGCCGCGCCGGCGCGGATCAGCCCGCCCGACACCATGCCGAGCCGGTCGCGCGCCGTGAGCACGGTGTTGTCGGCAAGGCTGAAATCGGCGATCGCCGCGTGGCCGTTCCGCTCTTCCGGCACCGCGCAAAGCCCCAGCCCTCGCCGCGCCGTTGGCGACAGCGCGCCGGCCGGCTTGCCGTCAATGCTGACCGATTGCGGATCGGTACCGAGTTCGCCGTCGAGCGCCAGCAGCAGCTCCAGCTGGCCATTACCCGCGACGCCCGCGATCCCGAGGATCTCCCCTGCCCGCACCGAGAAGCTGATGTCCTTGAGCGAGGTGCCGAAATGCGAGGTGGCGGCGTGGCTCAGCCCTTTGACCACCAGCTTCTCGTCCCCGAATGTCCGTCCGGCAACCTTGCGCACGTCCTTCAACCCGGCGCCGATCATCTTTTCGGCCATCGAGCGCGAGGTCTCGACCTTGGGGTCGCAGGTATCCACCAGCTTGCCGCCGCGCAGGATCGTCGCCGTGTCGCAGAGCGCCTTTATCTCGTGCAGCTTGTGCGAAATGTAGAGGATCGAGCAGCCCTCGGCCGCCAGCTGGCGCAGCACCACGAACAGCTGCTCCACTTCCTGCGGCGTGAGCACCGAAGTGGGCTCGTCCATGATCAGCAGTTTCGGGTTCAGCAGCAAAGCGCGCACGATCTCGATGCGCTGCCGCTCGCCCACTGAAAGCGTCGAGACCACCCGGTGCGGCTCGAGCTTCAGCCCGTACTGCTCCATCACCTCACGGATCTTCGCCTCGAGGTCACGCGACTGGATCTTGCTATCCATCCCCAGCGCGATGTTTTCCAGCACCGTCATCGCTTCGAACAGTGAGAAATGCTGGAACACCATGCCGATGCCGAGCTTTCGCGCCGCTTTCGGGTTGCTGACCACAACCGCTTCGCCGTCCCAGCGGATCTCACCGGCATCGGGCTGCATGATGCCGTAGATCATCTTGACCAGGGTAGATTTGCCGGCGCCGTTTTCGCCGAGCAGCGCATGGATTTCGCCGGGTCTGACCGAGAACGAAACGTTGTCGTTGGCGAGGACGCCGGGGAAGCGCTTGGTGATACCGGTCAGTTGCAGCCGCGGTGCGATGCTACTCTCCAAGGACGGCTCCCGACTTCTTCGCAGTGGCCGGCCGCGCCTTCGGATCTTCGACTTCCCGCCAGCCAATGTGGACCAGAATTTCCGCCGCCGCCAGCGCGGCAATCACTTCGGGCCGCTTGTCCCCAAGCCCATGCGGGAAGGCCTTGCCGCCGATCGGCAGCACCAGCCGTTCGAGCCGCGCAGCCGGATAGCCTTCGCCCAGGTACCAGGAGCGGAACTTTGCTTTCTTGGTCTTCGAGCCGACCATCCCGACATAGGGTGCGTCCGCCCGCTGCAGCGCCTCGGCGGCGATGAGGAAGTCGAGCGCATGGTCATGCGTCAGGATGACGAAGGCGCTGCCATTCGGCGCGCTCCGCACCACCGCCTCGGGCATCGCCACGGCGTGGGTTTCGACATTGCCGGGGAGGTTGGTGAGTTCGTCGGGCCTCGTATCGACCACGTGGACTTTGAGCGGCAGCGCTGCCAGCGCCCGCGCCAGTGCATGCCCCACGTGGCCGGCGCCGAACAGGTAGACGTGCGGTCGCGCCGCCAGTTCCGCATCTAGCCGCGCGATAAGCCGCGTCGCCTCAGCTTCAGTGACGCGCTTCAGCGCCACATCCACTCGGCCACCGCAGCACTGCCCGATCTCGGGCCCGAGCGGAATATCGAGCCTGTCCTCATGCTCACCTGATCGCAGCACCTGCCGCGCCCGATCGATCACCATATATTCGAGCGCCCCACCCCCAATGGTGCCGACCTGCGCGTCGGACGAGATCAGCATGAACGTCCCGGCCTCACGGGGGGATGAGCCGCGCACGGCGGTGAGCTCGGCGACGATCGTCGCGGGGTGGGTGGTGAGGAAAGATTTGAGGGTGGCGGCGGAGAGAGTCATCGTGTGGCCTCCCCCTCATCCGCCCGTTGGGCACCTTCTCCCACAAGGGGAGAAGGCCCGACTGAGGGGCCTGTGGACTGGTCTACTACTCCCGGATCTGCGGGCTGGCCCTGTGCCGCGATGTCCGCGGGGTGACCTTCTCCCTTGATGGGAGAAGGTGGCCGAAGGCCGGATGAGGGTGGGGCCACACGCGCCGTCAGCAGAGTGAGGATCGCTTCCAGCACCCCATCGCGATTGTCGCTGAGCTCACTGTTCCAGACCCGCAGCACTTCGAAACCGCGGCGGCGCAGCTCTTCGTCGCGACGCACGTCCCGTGCACTTTCGAAATGCTGGCTGCCGTCGAGTTCAACAACGAGCCGCCCCTCGTAGCAGGCGAAATCCGCGAAGTACGGACCAATCGGGACCTGCCGCCTGAACTTGAAACCGACCAACCGGCGATCCCTCAGTAGGTACCAGAGCCGAGCCTCCGCTTGCGTCTCATTCCGACGCAGGGCCCGAGCTCGATTGGTGCCGGCTGCCGAAGCCTCGGGAGGCTGCGGCCCATCGTTCGATGATGAGGGGTGAGCCACCGGCCTCGCCATCAGCCCTGCCTCGCCCGCCGCATCCGTTCAACCCCCATCAGCACCCGCTCGGGCGTTGCCGGCATATCGAGTTGCGGCGCGACTTTGTAATCCGCCACCGACGCGACTGCCATCGACAGCGCTTCGACCACCGAATAGCCGAGCACCAGCGGGGGCTCGCCGACGGCCTTCGACCGCCCGATCGCCGGCTCCTTGTTGATGCTCCATTCGGCCAGCCGCACGTTGAAGATGCGCGGCACGTCGGAAGCGAGCGGAATCTTGTAGGTCGAGGGCGCATGGGTGCGCAGTTGCCCCTTGCCGTCCCACCACAGCTCCTCGGTGGTGAGCCAGCCCATGCCCTGGACGAAGCCGCCTTCCACCTGGCCGATATCGATCGCTGGGTTGAGCGAGCGGCCGACATCCTCGAGCACGTCCGAGCGGTCGACCTGGTACTCGCCGGTCAGCGTGTCGATGGTGACTTCCGAAGCCGCCGCGCCATAGGCGAAATAGTAGAACGGATGGCCGCGCCCGGTGGCGCGGTCCCAATGGATTTTCGGCGTCTTGTAGAAGCCGGTCGCCGATAGCTGCACCCGGTTCATCCAGCATGAGGTTGCCAGTTCATCGAACGGCACGAATTGCTGGCCGGCGCGGATGCCGCCGAACTCCCACTGCACTTCGGATGGCTCGACCTCGTAGATGAAGGCCGCATGCGCCGCCATCCGCGCCTTGATCTGGTTGGCCGCGTCGAGCGCCGCCATGCCGTTGAGATCGGTGCCGGAGGAGGCCGCAGTCGCCGAGGTGTTGGGCACCTTGCCGGTATTGCTGGCGGTGATCTGCACCCGCTCAACCGGCACGCCGAAGGCGTCGGCCACCACCTGCATCACCTTGATATGGAGCCCCTGCCCCATCTCGGTGCCGCCATGGCTCAGATGGATCGAGCCGTCGCGATAGACATGCACCAGCGCCCCGGCCTGGTTGTGCCAGGTGGCGGTGAACGAGATGCCGAACTTCACCGGCACCATGGCGATGCCCTTCTTCAAGACCTTGCTGGTCTTGTTGAATTCGATAATGGCCTGGCGCCGCGCCTGGTAGTCGGAGCTCTCCTCGAGATCCGCGATCACCCGCTCGATGACATTGTCCTCCACCACCTGGTGGTAGGGCGTCACGTTGTTGCTGTCGGTGCCGTAGAAATTGGCCTTGCGGATCTCCAGCGGGTCCTTGCCCAGCGCATAGGCGATGTCTTCGATCCAGCGCTCCGCCGCGATGATCCCCTGCGGGCCACCAAAACCGCGGAACGCCGTGTTCGACACCGTATTGGTGAACAGCGGCAGCGAGTTCACCCGGACGCTCGGATACCAGTAGGCGTTGTCGCAATGG
The DNA here is from genome assembly GCF_035944845.1 of Devosia sp. Classification (GTDB taxonomy): domain Bacteria; phylum Pseudomonadota; class Alphaproteobacteria; order Rhizobiales; family Devosiaceae; genus Devosia_A. The sequence continues at coordinate 80,625 of NZ_DASZAW010000035.1, forward strand.
AACAGCGCCCGGTCGGTCACCGGCCCCGAAAGGTCGGCCGAGTAGCCCGAGCGCGCTGCATAGGTGGCGGTCACCGCCTGGATCTTGCCATCGGCATTGTAGCCGACATCGTAATCGACGACGAAATCATGGCGCTTGCCGGTGATCTGGAAATCGTCGTCGCGGTCGGGGCGGATCTTCACCGCCGTGTTGAACTTCTTGGCCGCGACGGCCGCCACCACGGCGAACAGGTTCCCCTGGGTTTCCTTGCCGCCGAAGCCGCCGCCCATGCGGCGCATGTTCACCGTCACCGCGGCATGGGGCACGCCGAGCACCTGCGCCACCATCACCTGGATTTCGGTCGGGTGCTGGCTCGATACCTGCAGGGTGATCTCGTCGTCCTCGCCGGGAATGGCAAGCGCCGCCTGGCTTTCGAGGTAGAAATGCTCCTGCCCGCCGATCCGCACCCGGCCCTTGGCCCGGTGCTCGGAGCCGGCAAGCCCGGCTTCGACATCGCCGCGCTCGAGCTTCAGCGGCTCGGTAACGAGCTTGCCACCCGCCGCCACCGCCGCATCGACGTCAGTGACATGCGGCAGCTCGCGATACTCGATCTTCGCCAGCTTCGCCGCCCGCCGCGCCGCCTCACGCGTCTGAGCGATCACCGCGAACAGCGGCTGGCCCCAGGTGACGACGCGGGTCGTGGCAAACACCGGCTCGTCATGCTTATGCACCGAGCTCACGTCGTTCTCGGCCGGAATATCCTCAGCCGTCAGCACCCCCACGACGCCCGGCGCAGCGCGCACCGCATCGAGGTTCATCGAGGCGATATCGGCATGCGCCTTGGTGGAGAGCCCGAGATAGGCGTGCAGCGTGCCCTCGGGCTCCGCGAGGTCGTCGATATAGTCGGCTCGCCCGGCCACCTGCTTGATGGCGGAGTCGTGCTTCACCGAAACATGCAGCGGCGAGGTGGTAATGGGGGATTGCTTGTTCATGGGTGCACACCATCAGCAGACGGCCCCCTCCCGGCCTCCCCCATGAAGGGGGAGGTGAAGAGTCGAGCTTGTGGCTCGATCGTGCCAAGTCCACAGGGCGGCACCTCCCCCCTTGTGGGGGAGGATGGGAGGGGGCCGTCTGCCAGCAGCAATGCACCAATCATCACGCCACCTCCCTCGTCAGCCGTTCACCCTCGCCGGTCGTCTCGAGGAAAAACCGCCGCAACAGGTTCTGCGCCGCCAGCAGCCGGTACTCCGCCGAAGCCCGCATATCGGTGAGCGGCTGATAGTCCTCGGCGAAGGCCGGGATCGCCGCTTCCACCGTCGCCACGCTCCAGGCCTTCCCCAGCAAAGCAGCTTCCACCGCTTTGGCCCGCTTCGGCGTCGCCGCCATGCCGCCATAGGCGATGGTGATGCCGGCCACCTTGCCGCCCTCCAGCTTCAGCCGGAACGCTCCGCACAGCGCCGAGATGTCCTCGTCCTTGCGCTTGGTGATCTTGTAGCAGGCAAACTGCTCGCCTTCCGGCAGCGATGGGATCGTGACGCTCTCGACGAACTCGCCCGGCTGCCGGTCCTGCTTGCCATAGGCGATGAAGAAATCCTCGAGCTTTACCTCGCGGCGCACCCCGCCCTTCCTCAGTGTTATCGAAGCGCCCAGGGCGATCAGCGGTGGCGGCGTGTCGCCGATCGGCGAGCCATTGGCGATGTTGGCGCCGATGGTGCCCATATTGCGCACCTGCTGGCCGCCGATGCGCATCCAGAGTTCGGTGAGCTGCGGGAAGCGCGACGTCACCGCAGCAGTGGCTTCGCTATAGGTCACCCCTGCCCCGAGCTTCAGCGTCGCGTCGGTTTCTTCGATCCGCTGCAGGTCCGCGACATCGCCGATGAAGATCATCGGCCCGATATCGCGCATGAACTTGGTGACCCACAGGCCGACATCGGTGGCGCCGGAGACCAGCGTCCCCTGAGGGTTCGCGGCATAGACCTCGGCAAGGTCGTCGGCCGAAGCCGGGACGATCAGCCGATCCTTGCCTTCGCCCAGTTCCACCCGGCGGCCGTCGCGCAGCGCTTCGAGCCGCGCCTTGATGGTCTGCCGCTCACTGACCAGCGGATCGGCCACGACCTGGCCATAGGCCGAGATCGACCGGCCGGCCTTGATAATCGGGGTGTAGCCGGTGCAGCGGCAAAGGTTCCCCTGCAGCGCCACCTCGATGTCGTTCACCGAGGGGTCGGCGTTCTGCATCCACATGCCATAGAGCGACATCACGATGCCCGGCGTGCAGAAACCGCACTGGCTGCCATGATGCTCGACCATCGCCTGCTGCACCGGATGCAGCGGGCCGTTGGCCGCCGAAAGATGCTCGACCGTCACCACATGCGTTGCATCAAGCGAGCCGACGAAGCAGATGCAGGCATTGACGGATTGGTAGCTGAGCTCGCCGTCGTGAACCCGCCCGACCAGCACCGTGCAGGCCCCGCAATCGCCCTCGGCGCAGCCTTCTTTCGAGCCGGTCATGCGCCGGTCGAGGCGCAGGAAATCGAGCAGCGTCCGGGTCGCCGAAATTTCGTCCAGCATGACGTCCTGGTCGTTGAGGATGAACCGCAGCTGGTTGCGGATTTCAGTCATCAGCTTCCCCGGTAAGTCGAGTATCCATACGGCGAGACGAGCAGCGGCACGTGGTAGTGCGCCGCCTCGCTCATCGTGAACCGCACTGGCACCGTGTCGAGGAACGGGGTTTCGAGATCGAGGCCAATCCGCTCGAAATACTGCCCCACATGGAAGATCAGCTCATAGCTGCCCAGGTGGAAGCGATCGCCTTCCAGCAGCGGTTGGTCCACCCGCCCATCGGCATTGGTGTGTCCGGACCAGATATGGTGCGTATGGTCGCCATGTACCATGCTCAGGTCGAGCCGCATGCCCATCGCAGGCTTGCCATGTGTCGTATCGAGTACGTGCGTCGTCAGGCGTGCTGAACCCGCCATTGTGAAGTCCCTTCGCCCTGCCCGCCGGATCGCCCCCGTGGCTCCCGCTTGCCGTTGAGGCATAACCCTTGGATTGCCCGACTATTGAGCATATTCGCCTCCGTTCCAAGGGGGTCGTCGGCAGTTTTTTACCAACTGGTCCACTTTTGCCGGCCTTGCAACGCGCGACCCGGCTCGCGATAAATCGGGGACCAACGATGAGGTGCCAATGATGCGTTATCCCCGGAACCTGCAGGGCTACGGCCCGAATCCCCCGGATGCGCAATGGCCCGGCGGCGCCCATGTCGCAGTTCAGTTCGTGCTGAACTACGAAGAAGGCGGCGAGAACAATATCCTGCATGGCGACGCCGCCTCCGAGGCGTTCCTCGTCGATGTGATCGGCGCCGTGCCGTGGCCGGGCAAGCGCCACTGGAACGTCGAGTCGATGTACGAGTACGGCGCCCGTGCCGGCTTCTGGCGGCTGCACCGCCTGTTCACCGGCCTCAACCTGCCGGTCACCGTCTATGGCGTCGCCACCGCGCTGCAGCGCTCGCCCGAGCAGGTCAAGGCCATGCTCGACGCCGACTGGGAGATTGCCAGCCACGGCCTCAAGTGGATCGACTACAAGGACTATGACATCGAGCACGAGCGCGAGGACCTGCACGCCGCAATCAAGCTCCACGCCGAGGTGACCGGCAGCCGCCCCACCGGCTGGTATTGCGGCCGCACCTCGGTGAATACCGTCGATCTCGCGAGCGAGGAAGGCGGCTTCACCTATGTCTCCGACACCTATGACGACGACCTGCCCTACTATCGCGAGCATTTCGGCAGCCCGCAGTTGATCATCCCCTATTCGCTCGCCACCAACGACATGCGCTTCACCACCGCCTCGGGCTTTGCCAATGGCGAGGAGTATTTCCAGCTGCTGAAGGACACCTTCGACGTGCTCTACGAGGAGGGCCAGGCCGGCGCTCCCAAGATGATGTCGCTGGGACTGCACTGCCGGCTGGTCGGCATGCCCGGCCGCTTTGCCGGGCTGAAGCGCTTCGTCGAGTACATTATGGGAAAGGACAAGGTCTGGATCGCCAAGCGCATCGACATCGCCGAGCACTGGTTGACCACCCACCCCTATGTGAAGCCTGAGCTCGTGCCGTCCGAACTGGCGCTCGACGATTTCACCCAGCTGTTCGGCAATGTGTTCGAGCATTCCGAATGGGTGGCCGAGCGCGCTCACAAGCGCGAAATGGGCCCGGCGCACGACACGGCCACCGGCCTCCACGCGTTGATGGCCCAGGTGTTCCGCGCCGCCACGCCTGCCGAACGGCTCGCCGTGCTCAACGCCCACCCCGACCTCGCCGGCAAGCTCGCCGCGGCCAGGCGCCTCACCTCCGAATCCGAGTCCGAGCAGGCCTCGGCCGGGCTCGATGCGCTGACCGACGCCGAGCGGCAAAAGTTCGGCGAAATGAACGCCGCCTATGTCGAGAAGTTCGGCTTCCCCTTCATCATCGCGGTGCGTGACAACACCAAGGCCCAGATCATGGCGGCGTTCGAGACGCGTCTGGCCAATGATCGCGAAGTGGAGTTCGCCACCGCCTGCCGGCAGGTGGAACGCATCGCCGAACTGCGGATCCGGCAGATTCTGGGCGCCTGAACCGCGGCAGACGGCCCCCTCCCATCCTCCCCCATGAAGGGGGAGGTGCCCGCTGGTGCGTCTGGCACGATTGAAGACAGAGCCTCGACTCTTCACCTCCCCCTTCATGGGGGAGGCCGGGAGGGGGCCGTCTCTATCAGTATGCCCCCTCACGCAAACCCCGCTTGACATCCCGTCGCACATCGATCATAACCATCTCGTTATATAGCGAACAGGTTATGAAATGCAGCCGAACCCGAACCAGCTCGATCTCACCTTCGCCGCCCTCGCCGACCCCACCCGGCGCGCCATCCTCGCGCGGCTGGCCGAGGGCGAGGCATCGGTGAATGAACTGGCGGCGCCGTTCGAGATGAGCCAGCCGGCCATTTCCAAGCATATCAAGGTGCTGGAAAACGCCGGCCTCGTCTCACGCGGCAAGGATGCGCAGCGCCGGCCGGTGAAGATCGAGGCACTGCCCTTGGCCGATGCGGTGGGCTGGCTCGAGAACTATCGCAAGTTCTGGGAGCAGAGCTACCAGCGGCTCGATACCCTGCTCGATGAGTTGCAGCGTTTCGCCCCCAAGGGCGACAAGAAGAACTGAACAGGACCAGAGGAGACGCCCCATGCAGCCGCCCCTGACCATCACCCTGCCCTCCGACTGCGAGATCGCCGTCACCCGCACCTTCAGGGCCTCGGCCGACCTGGTGTTCGATTGCTGGACCGTTCCGGCGCTGATCAAGCGGTGGCTCGGCTTCGCCGACTGGACGTTTACCACCTGCGAGTTCGACGCCCGGGTCGGCGGCAAGTGGCGCTTCGTCACCCGCAGTCCTGACGGCTTCGAAATGGGCTCGGGCGGCGATGTGCTGGAGATCACCCGGCCGGACTGGATCAAGACCGACGAGCTCTACGATCAGGATTGGACCGGAGGTAAGACCATCGTCACCAACCGCATCACAGAAGAGGACGGCATCACCACTTCACTGGTGACCATTCTTTACCCAACGAGGCAAGCTCGCGACGGCGCCAGGGCCACCCCGATGGCCGAGGGCATGGAGGCGGGCTTCAAGCGGCTCGAAGAGCTGCTGGCCGATATGCCGGCCTACTAGTTCAGAACTTTCGACTGCCCTGCGACGACCCTGCCGCTGAAGCGTTCCGCTTCACGGATCGGGAAAACTCAACCCAACGAGGAGACCTCGAAATGCCCAAGATCATGCCCTGCCTGTGGATCGACGACCGCATCGAAGAGATGGTCGATTTTTACATTGCGACCTTCAAGGACGGCGAGATCCACAAGGTCGACCACTATCCGGATGGCCGGATCATCACCATCACCTTCCGCCTGCGCGACCAGGAGTTCATGGCGCTGAACGGCGGCCCGCAGTTCACGTTCACCGAGGCCATTTCCTTCACTGTCGATTGCGACGGCCAGGAGGAGGTGGATCACCTGTGGGACACCCTCACCGCCAATGGCGGCGAAGAAAGCCAGTGCGGCTGGCTGAAGGACAAGTTCGGCCTCAGCTGGCAGATCGTCCCCAAGCAGTTGGGCGAGGCCCTGGCCGGTAGCGACCGCGCCGGCGCCGGCCGGGCGATGCAGGCCATGCTGAAGATGCAGAAGATCATCGTGGCCGACATCCAGAAGGCCTACGCCGGCAGCTAAGCCGACAGGCACCGGCCTCTCCGTGATCCTCCCCCGCATGGCGGGGGAGGGGGACCAGCGAAGCTGGTGGAGGGGGCGGCCAAAGACACCGGCGCATCCTGCCGCCCCCTCCACCGCCTTCGGCGGTCCCCCTCCCCCGTTTCACGGTGGAGGACCACCGAGAGACCGGTGCGTGTACCATCGTATGAACTAGCCCTGCTCAACTCACATCGCGAGCCCCTGCCCCACGCGCCACCCGGCGCGCGGACGGGAGCGGCTTGCCAGAATCCGGAGACCCCTGAAATGCACCGCCGAACTTTCCTCCTCACCGTCAGCGCCCTGGTGCTGGCTACCGCCGTGCCGGCTATCGGCCAGCAACCGACCTTCGACCCTGCGGCGCTGGCCGCGCTGAAGGGCAAGATCGAAGCCTCGATCAAGAAGGGCGACCTGCCCGGCGCCGTCTGGCTGCTCGCCAAGGGCGACGAGGTGATCGTCGATACGGCGGGGAACACCGCCTTCGAGGGCGGCGTGCCGATGCGCCGCGACACCATTTTCCGCATCGCCTCGGTCGCGAAGGCCGTCACTGCCACCGCGGTGATGATGCTGGTCGAGGAGGGCAAGCTTCGTCTCGACGAGCCGGTCGACCGGCTGCTTCCCGAACTTGCCGACCGCCAGGTGCTGAAGGACCTTAAAGGCCCGATCACCGACACCGTACCGGCGATCCGCCCGATCCTCGTCAGCGACCTGCTAGATTTCACCCTGGGGTTCGGCGTGCTGTTCGACCCCACTTTGCCGATCCAGCAGGCGATCGACGCCCGCCAGCTGACCAACGGCCCGCCGGTACCGGCGACGCCGTGGACGCCCGACGAGTGGCTGGCGAAATTCGCCGAGCTGCCGCTGATGCATCAGCCGGGCGCGACCTGGATGTACAATACCGGCTCGCTCGTGGCCGGTGTGCTGATCGCCCGGGCCTCCGGCATGCCGCTCGCAGAGTTCTTCGAGACCCGCATCTTTACCCCGCTCGGCATGGTCGATACCGGCTTCTTCGTGCCGCCGGAAAAGCTCGATCGGTTCCAGCCGGCCTATTCGGTGAACTTCGCCACCAACGAGCAGTTTCTCGAAGACCCGGTCGACGGCATCTGGAGCAAACCGCCGAGCTTCCCGTCCGCTGCCGGCGGGCTGGTTTCGACGCTCGACGACTATCTCGCCTTCGCCCGCATGCTGCTCAATGGCGGCGAGTATCGCGGCACGCGGCTGATCAGCGCGGCTTCGGTCGAAAAGATCACTCACAACCAGCTGACGCCTGAGCAGAAGGATGGCGCCGGCTTCATGCCCGGCTTTTTCGACAGGGTCGGTTGGGGCTATGGCGTTCTGACCTATGACGCGCCTGACGACATCTCGCCCACGCCCGGCCGCTATGGCTGGAACGGCGGCTATGGCACCACCTGGATCAACGACCCAAGCACCGGCCTGATCGGGCTGATGTTCACCCAATCGGTCCAATACTACATCACCTCCAACGAGTTCCGTGACTTCTGGCGCGGCGCTTACACCGCCATCGGCGCCGAAACCAAGGGAGTGTCCGACGTGCCCGAACTCATCACCCACGACGTGTCGGTCACCCGCAGCTTCAACGCCTCGCCCGAACGCGCCTGGCGCGCCTGGACCGAAGATGCCGAAGTGCAGAAGTGGTGGGGTCCGCGCCCCTGGACCAGCCCGGCGGCCCGCATGGACGTACGCGAAGGCGGCTACTCGGTGGTGCTGATGCGCTCGCCCGAGGGGCACGAGCTGTGGATGCGCTGGGAGTATACCAAGGTGGTCCCCAACGAGCGGCTCGAATACGTCCAGAACCTCTCGGACAAGGACGGCAACCCGATCGACCCGACCAGTGTCGGCATGCCCGCTGAATTCCCGCGCGATGTCGCAACGGTAGTGACGCTGACGCCGAAAGGCGAGTTCACCGAGGTCACCATCACCGAGCACACCACCACGTCGAAGCAGATGATGGAAATGTCGCAGCTCGGCCTCGAGCAGGTGATGGATCAGATGGGCCAGACCTTCGATGGCCAGGCAAATTGAACCCGGCGCCGGCTGGCGCCGGCGCACCATTATCCAGGGGGCCGCGGCGTTGACGTTGGCTCTCGCCACCGGCCCGCTCCGGGCCGAGGAGAGTAAATTGGGACGATATCTGAACGTCGACGGCCTCGACATCTATGTCGAGGAGCATGGCAGCGACCGGAGCCAGCCGCCGGTGGTGTTGCTGCACGGCGCGCTCTTTGCCATCGAGACCGCCTGGGGCGACCTGCTGCCACGCCTTGCCGACCGCCGAGTGATCGCCATCGAAGCACAGGGGCACGGCCATACCGCAGATCGCGCTGCCGCCTTTTCCGAGGCGCAGATGGTCGCCGACACCGCCGCCGTGCTCGACCAACTGGGCATTGCCGGCGCTGACCTCGTCGGCCACAGCATGGGTGCGATCACTGCCGGCGGCCTTGCCATGCGCCGCCCTGACCTGGTCCGCAGCCTCACCCTCATCGGCCGCAACTTCAGCCCGGAGGGTACCGTGCCGGAATTGCTGGAAATGCAGCGCGACCCACAGCACGTGCCGTCGCCCGAGCTCATCGCCATCCTGCCGACGCAAGTCGAGTTCGGCGCCTGGGCCGAGCACTATCAGCGCACGGCGCCGGACCCCACCGCCTTTCAGGAGGTGGCGATGAAGGTGCAGATGTATGTGGGTGGCTGGCCGGGCTGGAGCCGCGAGCAGTTGGCCGACGTCAAAGCCCCTGCCCTTGTGGTCGTCGGCGACCATGATTTCGTGCCGCCGGCGCATGCGGCCGAGCTCGCGGCACTGCTGCCCGATGCACAACTCGCGATCCTCCCGGGCACGACCCACACCTCGATCCTCGAGCGCGGCGCTTGGCTCGAGCCGATGTTGCGGGCACGCTGGGACAAGCTCGGCTGAACCGCCGGCAACCAGGTTGAAGGAGGCAACATGGATCTCACCGCCGAAACTATCCTCGCCCGGCTGCACAGCATGCGGTCGGACGAGGAGCGGCAGAAATACCACCGCTATTTCAGCTTCGAGGACGATGCGGCCGAGACCTTTATCGGCGTCCGCATGGGCCAGGTCTTCGCCCTCGCCAAGGAATGCATCCTGACCCCACCTGCGGAAATCGAAAAGCTGATGGAGTCCGATATCCACGAGGCCCGGGCGGCCGCCATGAGCATCATGGCCAAGCAATATCAGGGGAAGAAAACCACGCCCGAACGAAAGCAGGAGCTGTTCGATCTCTATCTGCGCCGGCACGACCGCATCAACGATTGGGACCTGGTGGATCTCGCCGCCTATTACGTGATCGGCCCGCATCTGGTCGATCGCCCACGCGATATCCTCTATCGGCTGGCGAAATCGCAGAACATGTGGGAGCGCCGCACTGCGACGCTCGCCACCTTCTCGTTCATCCGCCGCGGCCAGTACGACGACGCCTTCGCGATCGCCGAGCTGCTGCTCGATGACCCCGAGGATATGGTGCACAAGGCCGTGGGCTGGATGCTGCGCACCACCGATGCCAACCGCCCGGCGCTCAACGCCTTCCTCGACAGGCACGCAGCGCGGATGCCCCGCATCATGCTGCGCAATGCGCTCGAGCACTATGCGCCCGACGAGCGGGCCCGCTACCTCGCCATGGGCAAGGCCAGATGAGCCGCGAGCCGCTGCACGTCACCCTCACGGGCGAGCGCGCCATCCGCATGGTCCGCCGCTTCCAGGCGCCGCGCGAACTGGTATTCGCGGCGCTCACCACCCCTGCCCTGTTGCAGCGCTGGTATGCCGAACTGGTCAGCGCCGAACTCGACCTGCGCGTCGGCGGAAACTGGCGCATCGTCACCCGCCGCCCCGATGGACGCGAAATCGGCCAACGCGGGACCTACCGCGAGGTCGAACCGCCCAGCAGGCTGGTGCAGACCGAACATTGGGAGGATTGGGATCCCGGGGAGGTGCTGGTCACCACCACGCTGACCGAGGCTGCCGGGGTGACCACCCTCGACGTGCTGTCGGAATTCCCGACGGCAGACGTGCGCGAACTGCTGGTGAAGGCGGGCATGAACGACGAGTCGGTGGCGCACTACGACCGGCTGGAGGATCTATTGGCTGAAATGGGGTGAGGGTTGGGACGTTTGGGTAACAGCATTCCCTCCACACCTGCCGGCTGTCATCCCTGCGAAAGCAGGGACCCCACGGCGAGGGCTCTGCCCTCGTCCGGCGCAGCATGCGCCTGTGGGTGGTTGGGTCCCTGCTTTCGCAGGGTGACACCGAGTTCTTGGTGCTTGCAGTGGGCGCCCCCGCCACGGGTAGCGCAACTCAACCGTCAGTCGCCGCCACCACCGTCGCCGCCACCATCCCCATCGGAATCGCCGAACGAGAACGTGCTGCCCCCACCGCTCTCATTGCCGCCGCTCCGGCCGCGCGTAACCAGGCTGCCGACCAGCCAGCCGAGTCCGATCAACGCGATGACTGCGAGCACCGGCCAGAATGTGCCGAGAAATCCGTAGACCGGCTCGCGGAACGACTGTTGGAAGTCGCGGAGCCAATCCATTGCTCAGTGCCCCGGACTGTGTCCGTCGCGCTGCTCGTGGTGCGGTTCGCCGTCTTCCCAGTCGATATCGGTATTGACCTGGGGCTCGGGGTGGCCGAGCAGGCGATCGATCCATTGACGCAGCGCGCGACCGGCCTCTTCCAGCTGGATGGGGTCGATCAGGGGGCGCGGGTCATGCTGCGGTTGCGGTGCCATGCCGCCGAATCTGCGCCCGATTCCTAAACTTTTTCTGACCTGGGCGATCGCCCTGGACGACTGCCGGCCGTCTCTCTGCTTGGCTGCTCACCAGGCGTCGGGTTCGCGCACCATGTGGACGATTCCTGCCGGATTGAAGAACCAGCCGCCGCGAAATCCCTCACCCAGCGGCTCGATCGCGTCATTCCGGATCACGCCGGCCGCGCTCAGTTGGGCCGCCGCAGTGGCAAACTCCGGCGCGAAGAGTTCGAGCCAGATCTCGCTCTGCGAGTGGCCGGGCGCCTCATCGATCCATAGCTGGTTTGGCCCGAACAGGAAGCCGACCTCCGGTCGGTCCGGCACGCGTTCCAGTTTCAGGACGTCGCGATAGAACGCCACCGTCTCGGCGTAGAGATGGGTCGGCACCTTCATGGCGATGTTCAGGCCGCCCTTGATCTTGCTCGTCATGGTCCGCTCCCCCCCCTATTTGTAGAAGCCGTCGCGCAGGTTGAGGCCGTGCTCGAGATAGACCTTCATGGCGCACAGCATGCCGGTCCAGCCCTCGGTGTTGCCGATACAGGCATCGAGCCCCTGCTGCGTTTCCATCCAGCCCGCCTCGGTGATGGTCACCAGCGTCCGGCCATCCTCGAGCGGCTCGAAGCTCATGGTCACCGTGGTGTCGCCGCTCGGGTCGGCGCCGGCTCCTTCCGCCGCGCCCCAGCGCAGAACGATCCGCTTGTCGTCGACCACTTCGACCACCTGCACCGGAAAGGCTCCGGGGAAATCGGCGAAGTCCCAGGTCACCGTCGCGCCGGTGGTGAGCCGGCCCTTGGCGCCGCCGGTGGTGAAGAAGCCGGAGAGCTTGGCCGGATCGGCCACCGCTTCGAACACCTCGTGCACCGGCTTGGCGATGCGGCCCGATACTTTCAGCTTCACATCCATGACGTCTCTCCTTGGCGCTTATCGCTTGCGTTTCCAGCCATTATGTTATAAAAATATAACATGTCAAGCGACGACGAAAACGACAAGATCTTCAAGGCCCTGGGGAACCGGGTGCGGCGCAACATGCTCGATCGATTGAAGGACAGCCCGCAAACCACCGGAGCGCTCTGCGAGGCCTTCCCCGAACTCGATCGCTGCACGGTGATGCAGCACCTGAAAGTGCTGGAGGATGCCGACCTGGTGATCGCCCGCCGCGATGGTCGGGAGCGCTGGAACCACCTCAACGCCATTCCCATCCAGCAACTGCACGAGCGCTGGATCGGCGGCTACGCCGCCTACGCGGCGCAGGGCCTGCTGAAGTTGAAGCAGGGGCTGGAGGGCTGAGCGCCGGGTTTCGGCGGACACCACTGTCCGCACACCGGCTTTCGCGCTAAGAGGGCTGACCACTCACCAGCATTGAACTCCGATGGCCCCCACCACCTATGCCGGCCCGATTGCCGGGCTGCCTGACCAGACCACTCTTCATACCGGCCGCGCCGTGTTCACCGAGGCCTATGCGGTGATCCCGCGCGGTGTGATGCGGGACATCGTCACCAGCTACCTGCCGCACTGGAAGGACACCCGGGCCTGGGTCATCGCCCGCCCGATGAGCGGCTTCTCGGAGACCTTCTCGCAATATATCGTCGAGGTGTTTCCCGGCGGCGGCAGCGAGCAGCCGGAGCCCGATGCCGGAGCCGAGGGCGTGCTGTTTGTGGTCGAGGGGCAGGCAACGCTGATCCTTGATGGCAAGACCCATCAGTTGAAGACCGGCGGCTACGCCTTTCTGCCGCCCGGCACGCGTTGGGCGCTGCACAACAAAACCACGGCGCCGGTGCGTTTTCACTGGGTGCGTAAGCGCTACGAAGCGGTCGCTGGTATCGACCTGCCAGCAGCGTTCGTTGCCAACGAGCAGGACGAGCCGATCATCTGGATGCCGGGCACCGATAGCCGCTGGGGCACCACCCGTTTCGTCGACCCCACCGACGTGCGCCACGACATGCACGTCAACATCGTGACGCTCGAGCCCGGTGCGGTGATCCCGTTCGAAGAAACCCATGTGATGGAGCACGGCCTCTACGTGCTCGAGGGCAAGGCGGTCTATCGGCTCAATCGCGATTGGGTCGAGGTGGAAGCCGGCGATTTCATGTGGCTCCGGGCCTTCTGCCCGCAGGCCTGCTACGCTGGGCCAAGCCGCTTCCGCTACCTGCTCTACAAGGACGTCAACCGCCACGCCAGGCTCGGGCTATGACCCGAGCCCTTTGATGACGGCGAGGAGTTCGTCGAGCTCGTCCAGTGTCGCATCGACCAGGTCGTCGGGCGGCAGGCGGCCTGTCTCGGCGACGAGATAGTCGCGGTTCGCTGCGATTTCGGCGCGCAGTTCTGCGAGGCGCCGCAGCGCCAGCTCATGCGGGTCGGAGCCCCTGCCATGGTGCGCCAGCTGTCCGGTCAGGTAGGTGGCGCGGAGCTGCCAGCCCTCGATATAGCGCCGATATGGCTGAGTGATCGCTGCCGATTGGCTTTCGATGAGCGCATCGGCCGGTGCGGCATAGGCAAGTTGAATCTGATTGTGCATTCTCAAACCCGAAGCGCTTGCAGGGAAAGTCGAGAGACTTTTCCGCTTCGAAAGCGCAGCCAACAACAGTAGGTGAGCGTCTCGGCATCAGCACGCCGACACGCTCTAAGTCACGAGCGCCACAACGTTTTCGTCGCGGGATGGTTCAGCGTGGCCGCAGAGGAAATTGCTTGCGGGTCGGAACAGCCCCGGTCATCGTCCGGTTCTCGCGACAGGGAGAACGCGATTCAGATGACATCATTGAGAATGCTGGCCGCTTTGGCCCTGCTGGCCTCGCCCGCTCTGGCCGAGGATCTGACGCCGCCGAGCTATCAGAACCTCCTCACCCCACTGGTCCAGGACGGCAGCGACGTGCTGGGCACGCCGCTGGCCTACCCCGCGGGGACGCCGAACGTCACGTCCGCCATCGTCACGGTGCCGGTTGGCGGCGAGACCGGCTGGCACGAGCATGAGGTGCCGCTCTTCGCCTACATCCTCGAGGGCGAGTTGACCGTCGACTATGGCAGCAAGGGCAAGAAGGTTTACCGCGCCGGCGAGGCGGTGCTCGAGGCCGTCGGCTGGCCGCATAATGGCGTCAACACCGGCGCCATGCCAATGAAGCTGGTCGCCGTCTACATGGGCGGCGCCAGTGCTGCCAACACCATCAAGGTCGACCCGAGCGCCCGCAAATAATCCCGCAACAGTCGGTGCCTGCCGGTTAAGCTGGCTCAACCACCGGGAGACGAAATGACATCCAGCCGTACCATCCATATCGAGCCGCTGACGCGCGAGGCCTACGCCCCTTTCGGGCAGGTCATCGAAATCGCCGGCGCGCACCACTACCCCATCAATGGCGGCATGACCGAGCGCTACCAGGACCTCGCCAGGGTCGAACTTGGCGGCGTGCACGCCCGCCCCCTGGTCTCGATCGCCCGCGGCCAGCCCTATGAGCTGCCGCTGACGCTGACGATGGTGGAGCGCCACCCGCTCGGCAGCCAGGCGTTCTATCCCCTGTCGCAGCGCCCGTTCCTCTCCATCGTCGCGCCTGACGAGGGCGGCGTGCCCGGCCTGCCGCGCGCTTTCCTCGCTGCTCCCGGCCAGGGCATCAATATGGCGATGAACACCTGGCACGCCGTGCTGACACCTTTGGAAGAGACCTCCGACTTCCTGATCGTCGATCGCGGCGGCGACGGCAATAATCTGGAGGAATACTTCTTCGACGAGCCCTACCTCGTCGTGCTGCACGACTGATTTCTTTTACCCAAGAGACGGTTGGGCGTCGCAACTGCGTTGCAATTGCCCCATAATCTGTCGAAACGATTTTTTGGCAGGAGGTAATTGATGCGTATCGTGGTGGCGATTGTGGCCATGTTGCTGGCCTTGGCGAGCCCGGCGCTCGCCGCCAAGGTGACGCTCAAGGGCGATGTAACCTATCGCGAGCGTATCGCCCTGCCACCCGGCGGCACGCTGTCGGTGTCGCTGATCGATCTCGCGACGCCCGACAAGCCGCGCGTCTCGGCCAAGGCGCCGATCGCCAGCCCCGGCCAGGTGCCGCTGACTTTCACCCTCAATTTCGACGATACCGTCATCGTCGCCGGCCATTCCTATGCACTGGTCGCCGAAATCGCCGGCCCCGATGCCGTATGGTTCCGCAATGCCGAGCCCTATGCGCTCGATCCGTTGGCACCGGCGCAACCGGTGCTCATCATCGTCAACATCGTCCCCGCGGAAGAGCCGGCGCCAACCGCCGAGCCGGTGGCGCCCGCTGCCCCCTCGCCCGTTCTCGATATCACCTGGCAGGCCGAAACCATCGGCGGCACTCCGGTGGCGCGCGGCATCGTCTCCTCGCTCTCCATCGCCTCCGACATGCGCGCCGGCGGCCGTGGCGGCTGCAACTCGTGGTTCGCCCAGGCCGAGGTCAATGCCGAACGGCTGATCTTCAGCGCCGTCGCCGCCACCCGCATGGCCTGCACCTCCGACGAAGCCACCAAACAGGAAGACAACTTCTTCGCTGCGCTGGCCGCCACCCGCTTCTGGCGCATCGACGGCGACCACCTGATCCTGCTCGACGCCGGCGGCGTGGAGCTGGCGAACCTGGGCAAATCGCGGTTCTGAAGGCGTAGTCACCGGCCATGCCCTTCGCGTCCCCTCTCCCCTCTGGGGAGAGGGCCAGGGTGAGGGGGCGCTAGAGGCACCGCCCGCGTTCCCACTGCAGGCGTGTAACCGGTTGACGTTCTCCCCGCCTCCGCTCAGGTTCAACCCACCGAACCGGAGCCCCTTATGCACACGCCCGACCTGATCTCCCGCCTGCTCGATGTCATCGAGGATGACCTGCTGCCGCTGACCAAGCGCGGCGTCGGCGGCGGCAACAAGCTGTTCGGCGCGGCGATCCTCAACAAATCCGACCTGTCGCTGGTGGTCGGCGAAACCAACAACGAGACCGAGAATCCGCTCTGGCACGGCGAGATGCACGCCATCAAGCGCTTCTACGAATTGCCGGCCGAGAGCCGCCCGGCGCCCAGGGATTGCCTGTTTCTGGCAACGCACGAGCCCTGCTCGCTCTGCCTCTCCGGCATTACATGGTCAGGCTTCGACAATTTCTATTACCTGTTCAGCTACGAGGACACGCGCGACAGTTTCGGCATTCCGCACGACATCCGCATTCTCCGGGAAGTCTACGCCGTGCCTGACCCCGATCGCGACTACGTCCCCGAGGATCGTCCGCTCTACAACCGGAAGAACGCGTTCTTTTCGAGCCACGACATCCAGCAGATGATCGCCGGACTCGATCGCTCGTCCAAGGAGCTGCTGGTGGGGCGCGTCGACGACCTCAACGCCGCCTACAACGACCTCTCGGCCGCCTACCAGAAGGACAAGGGCAAGAAGGGTATCCCGCTGAGTTAGCGCGCTCTAGACCAGCACGACGCTCGCGGCGGCAAAGGCCAGCACAGCGAGCGCGGTAGCGAAGAGCACGAGCAGCAGGATCTGGGTGCCGCTGCTCAGGCTGGCCGGCCGGTGCTGGCCATGATCGTGGTCGGGGTTCACGGAGCTCAGCCGAGGTCGGCGAGCTGGTTGGCCGGCGCGGTTTCAACCGGCAGGGCCGAGGCGGCAATGGTCAGGGTGGCCATCGACATCACGAACAGGGCGACGAGAGTGAGCTTCAACATATTTACCCCCCAAGGGCGCTGCCGGCGCTGGGCCAGCGGTTCATCTTGAGGGCGATAATGCGGCGCGGCGTTTGAACGTTCCCGGAATCAGGCATTTAGCTGGCGTTCAGGAATGCCGCTTTCGCCACATTTCGAAGACTTAATGCAGTTCTCCAACTTGTAACGCGGGGATTGCCTCTGCCTTTCCTACATCGGGATCGTAACAATGGAGATGCAGAGATGCCCAGCCCCCTGACCCGCCGCGACGCCCTGCGCCTCGTCGCCATAACCGCCGCCGGCGGCGCCCTGATGACCCAGAAAGCCTTCGCCCAGGAAGCCCGCGCCACCACCACGACCGGCCTGATGCCGGGTGCCGATGTCTGCGTGCTCACCCCCGAGGTGACCGAGGGCCCCTACTATTTCGACCCGTCGCTCGAACGCGCCGACATCACCGAGGGAACTCAGACTGGGGTCGCCACCACCGTTCGGCTGCAGATCGTCGATGGCAGCTGCCAGCCGATCGAAGGCGCGCGCGTCGACATCTGGCACTGCAATGCCGAAGGGCTCTATTCGGGCTATGCCAACCAGACCGGTGGCGTCGACACCACGGGCCAGACGTTCCTGCGCGGCACCCAATTCGCCGGCGCCACCGGGATCGTCGAGTTTCAGACCATCTACCCGGGTTGGTACGCGGGCCGGACCACCCACATCCATTTCAAGGTCTTCCTCGACGACAAGACCGCGCTCACCGGCCAGTTGTTCTTCCCCGATGCGCTGAGCCAGTTCATCTATCAGAATGTCGAGCCCTACACCGCGCACGGCCATGAACGCGACGTGCTCAACGCCAACGACAACATCGCCAGCCAGGCGACCCGCGCCTCCTTCGCCTATGTGAAGGAACTGGAAGAGCGCTACCTCGTCGCCATGATCGTCGGGGTTGATCCCGCCGCCGAGTCCGCGACCGGCTTCGGTGGCGCGCCCGGCGGTGGCGAGCGGCCCAGCGGCCCGCCGCCGGATGGAGCCATGAGCGCCCCGTCGACCGAGACCAGCGTCAGTTTGGTGCCGGGGATCGCGGGTATCCGGTAAGCAAAAAGGGCGGCCCGTTGGGGCCGCCCTTTGTTCTATGCACAGAGCTCTCAGTCGTCATCTCCCCCTTGGCGGGGGAGAAAGCGAAAACTTGGGCTTAGCGCAGCTAAGCCCTTAGTTTTCGCAAGAGAGGGGGTCGTGGGAGCCATAGTGCCCTCCACTATCCCCTCTCTTGCGATTTCTAGGACTTAGCAAACGCTAAGCCCAAGAAATCGCTTTCTCTCCCGCAAGGGGAGAGATGACGGAGAGATCGTGCCTGGCCAGATTACCCTGCGGCGCGTTCGCTCTCCGTGCGGCGCTGCCGGCCGGCGTCCTTCTGCTTCTTGTTCCAGCGCTGCTTGGGCGCCGGGGTGCCCTGCCCGGTCGGCTTTTCCCACCAGGCCTGCGCGGTCGCCGGAGCGCCGCCATTATGCGAGACATTGCTGCCCTTGCCGGCGCCACCGCGCACCTGCTGCGCGTTGCCGCGCTGCTGCTGACCATTGCCGCCGGGAACGCCATGGCCTTCACCGCCGCGCTTGCGGCCGTCGACGATCGCCGCCTTCTTGGCGCCCGAGAAGTGCCGGCCGGCATTGGCTTGCTTGCGCTGCCCATCCGGACGCGGGGTCTGCGGCCGCGGCGGCTGCCGTTGCGCCCGCACCTGCGCCGCGTCGATCACTTCGCCGCCATTGCCCTTCAGTTCACCGGTCACCGGCAGGGTCTTGCGGATCAGCCGCTCCACATCGCGGAGCTTGCCGCGCTCGGTACCGTCGCACAGCGTGATCGCAAAGCCCGAGGCGCCGTTACGCGCCGTGCGGCCGATGCGGTGCACATAGTTCTCCGGATCGTCCGGCAGCTCGAAGTTGATCACGTGGGTGATGTTCTGCACGTCGATGCCGCGCGCCGCGATATCGGTGGCGACGAGGATCCGCACCGAACCGTTGGCAAAACCCTTGAGCGCCGCCTGGCGGGCATTGTTGGATTTGTTGCCGTGGATCGCCGCGGCCTCGTGGCCGTCGATGGCGAGGTTCTTGGCCACGCGGTCGGCGCCGTGCTTGGTGCGCGAAAAGATGATGACACGGCTGAGGCTCTCGTCTTCGAGCAGCTTGTTGAGCACCCCGCGCTTTTCCTTCGAACCGGCAAGGATCACCCGCTGGTCGATGGTGCCAACAGTCTGCGCCGCCGGGTTGGCTTCCACCCGCACCGGATCGTTGAGCAGGCCCTTGGCCAGCTCGGCGATCTCCGGCGCCATGGTGGCCGAGAACATCGCGGTCTGGCGACGTGGGCCGATCGCCCGGGCGATCTCCTTGACGGCGTTGATGAAGCCCATATCGAGCATCCGGTCGGCCTCGTCGAGCACCAGCCAGCGGGTCTCGGTCAGCTTGAGCTTCCTGTCGTCGACCAGGTCCTTGAGGCGGCCGGGGGTGGCGATCACCACGTCGACACCGCGGGCGATCTTCTGGATCTGCCCGCCGCGCGAGGCGCCGCCGAGCACCAGCACGGTCGAGAGCTTGGCGCCCGCGAGCTTATGCAGCACTTCGTCGATCTGCACCGCCAGCTCACGGGTCGGCGCGAGGATCAGCGCTCTGGTGGTCATCGGGTTGGGGCGGCCGCCCAGGGCGGCAAGGCCGGCAAGGATCGGCAGGCCGAACGCCGCGGTCTTGCCCGAGCCGGTCTGGGCGATGCCCATGATGTCCCGGCGCTCGAGCTGCGGCGGAATGGCTTTCGCCTGGATCGGGGTGGGAGTGGTGAACCCGGCGGCCGTAAGCGCGCTGACGAGCTGCGCCGACAGGCCGAGTTCGGAAAATGAAGTGGTCAATGGTCAAACTTTCATTGGCGCGCTCCGGGCCAATCGGTGCGCGTGGGTCGCCGGAGGCCCATAGCGGGCTCGGCGTGATCAATAGGTGCAATGGCGACGGGATTGCCGCACGGTTGCGCTGTCTCCCGGTGTTCCCGCTATCGTCGCGGGGGACATTTCCGGGGCACTTCGCCGCTCACCGTTTTTGGCCAGTAAGAAGAGAAGTCCATCGCCGGCATCGCGCCTGTTTCCCACTGAACGGGACGAGTGCGCGGGGCGAATGCTGGCGATATGGGCGATATGCGCCGGATTGGCAAGGGATTTCGCGGAAATGAGGTGCAGGGGAGCTATGCGAGGGTCCTGACTGATAGAGACGGCCCCCTCCCATCCCCCCCATGAAGGGGGAGGTGCCCTGCCGGTGTGTTGGGCACGATCGGAGACCGAGCCTCGACTCTGCACCTCCCCCTTCATGGGGAGGCCGGGAGGGGGCCGTCTCTTTCAGTCGCCCTCTAGCCTCCTGCAGAATCCACATGACGTCACCGTCACGCAAAATGACGTCACATCTGCATTGACATGACGTCACTATGATGTCATTCATCGCGCCATGGACCTCACACCACACATCGACAGCCTGCAACGCGACCTGATTGCCGCCGCAGAAGTCGCAGCACCCGAGACCCGCGCCGCCACCGAACGCCTGCTGTTCGCCTTGAGCCCGGCAATGCGATTGGCGCTGATGGATGCCATCAGCCAGGCCGCCGCCGAGATCACCTCGAGAATGCCCAGCGGCGGCGTCGAGGTGAGGCTCAGCGGCCGCGAACTGGATTTCGTGCTGCAACTGCCGCCGGCCGCAACCGCCAGTCCCAGCTTGCCGCCCGAGGAGGCCGATGATGACGGCAGCCTCGCCCGCATCTCGCTGCGCATGCCGGAAACGATGAAGGCGAAGGCCGAAGAGCTCGCCGCGCGCTCGGGTCAGTCGCTCAATAACTGGCTGGTCAACGTGGTGCGGGCAGCGACCCGCAGCGACCTGCCGGGCGGCCCCGCCGACCCGCTTCCGTCCAACGACCCATTCGGCGGCAAGCGCGGCAACCGCCGCATGACCGGCTGGATCAAGCCGACCGAAACCTGAGCTTCCCCAACAGGAGAGACGAAATGACCATGCATCGCTTCGAAACGCGTCAGCCGGTGCGGCTGCTCACCGAGATCGGCAAGGGCTCGGTGAAGGTCGTCGCCACTGACACCACCGAGACTGTGATCGAGATTACCGGCCACGACGCCGATCAGGTTCGCGTCCTCCAGGACGGCGACCAGATCAGCGTGATCGGCCCGAAGCAGCACGACAGGTTCTTCGGCGGCGACACCCGGCTCGACGCCGTCATCACCCTGCCGAGCGCCAGCGAGGTCGCCGTCCGCACCGGCAGCGGCGACATCACCCTCGTCGGCAGCTTTGGGGAAACCCATCTGAAGAGCGGCTCCGGCGACCTGATCGTCGACACCGCGACCGGCGCCATCGTGCTCGATACCGGCTCGGGCGATATCCGCGTCGAAAACGCTCGTGACGACATCAAGGCGCGAAGCGGTTCCGGCGACGTGCTGGTCGCCGAGGCGGCTGCAACGGTCGACGTGTCGACCGGTTCAGGCGATGTGCACCTGGGCACGACGCGCGGCTCGACCGCGATCAAGACCGGGTCGGGCGACATCAAGGTCGGGGACGCCGGTACCGACGTGACGCTCAAGACCGGGTCGGGCGACCTGACGATCGGCACCGCCCGTCGCGGCCGGATCACCGTCGAAGGCGCCTCTGGCGATGCGCATGTCGGGGTGCCCGCCGGCATCCCCGTATGGACCGATATCTCGACGGTCACCGGCCGGATCCGCTCGACGCTCCGCGGGGCCGGCCAGCCGGCCGATGGCGCCGACCACCTCGAAATCCGCGCCAGGATGGTCACCGGCGATATCGTACTGACCGAGATTTAGGCTTTTGAAGTGCCGGGGGAGCTGATGGGCTCGACCGTCTCCTCACCCACCGGCTGTAGGCGGAGCGACTGCGGTGGTTCAGCTCATCCGTGAAGCACCTGGCCGGCGCCCCCTAGATCCCGCCATACCAGTCATAGCCGTGATCTTCCCAATAGCCGCCCTGCCCCATGCCGAACTTGGCGAAGCTATCGACCAGTTCGATGGTGTGGACATATTTCGGCTGCTTGTAGCCCAGCGCCCGCTCGATGCGGATACGGACCGGGGCGCCGTTGCTGACCGGCAGCGCACTGCCGTTGAGGCCGTAAGCGGCGATGGTCTGCGGGTGGAAGGCGTCGATCAGGTCGGAGCTGGTGTAATAGGCCTCGGGGGCCGAGAGCCCGCCGCCCATCTGGTCATAGCAGTGGTAGACCACGAACTTCGCCGTCGGCTGCACCTTGGCCTCGTCGAGCAGCCGGCTCAGCGGCACGCCGCTCCATTTGGCGATGCAGCTCCAGCCCTCGACGCAGTCGTGCCGGGTGATCTGGGTGCGCGACGGCATGTTCTGGAGTTCAGCGAGTGAATACTCCTTGGGCGTCTCGACCAGCCCGATGATCCTGAGTTTGTAGGCCGCAAAGCCGCCCGCCTCGAGATCGCGATAGAGGATATTGCGCGGGTCGGTCGAGCCATTGGGCCGTTGCCCCTGGCGGATCTCGCTCTCCGAGAATTCCTTGGCCAGGGCCTGCTCGCCGACCAGGGCGCGCTGGGCGGAATAGGTCAATTGATTGGCCCGCTCGAGGAAATTCCGCACCGGATCGTTGCGCGCCCCGAGGAAGTCGAACTGGTCGCAGCCGGCCAGCAGCAGCGAGCCGGCGGAGGCCGCGCCGAGCCCGAGCAACCGACGGCGGGTCAAAATCAGCCGGCTCATTTCGACTTCTCCTGCTTGGGCGCATCCGGCTCAGTGCCGGGGCTGGTGCGGTAGTATCCGGTGATCATCGAGCGAAGTTCGTTGATCGGCCCGGCCAGCACCACCATGGCGATGTGGACGACGAAGAACAGCACCAGGAGCAACATGACGATGAAATGGATGGTGCGCGCCGTCTGCCGCCCGCCGAACACTTCGACCAACCAGGGCCAGCCGGCATTCATCGTCGGCGACATCGACAAGCCGGTGAGAATGATCAGCGGGAACAGGATGAAGAACACCCCGAAATAAGCGACCTTCTGCAGCGGCGAATAGGTCCTGCGGTGATGGAAGCGGAAGCGGATATGCTCCCAGATATCCTTGGGCAACTCGCGGAAATCGCGCGGCTTGAGGATCACGTCGCGCCACAGATGGCCGTTGAACAGGCTCGAGATCAGCCAGATGGCGAGCGCCCCGACGAGGATCCAGGCAAAAAAGAAATGCACCACGCGCCCAGTGGCAAGATCGCGGAACGACGGGATGGTGGCCCAGCCGGGGAAGCCGACGAAGTTGGGGTTCCCCCTGAGGTCGCTCATCCCCAGCACCCCTGACGTGTCGAACTTCTGGCCGAACACCGTGGTGAAGCCGCGCGGGCCTGCATCGGTGTTCTCGGCTCCGATCCTCAGGATCTCGTTGCTGAACTCGAAGCCCGATTGCGCGCCGACATACAGCGCCGGATGGGCATTCCAGATCTGCAGCCCGCTGAGCAACAGGAAGAACATGGCGATCGCCCACACCCAGTGCGTAACCCGCGTCAGGATCGCCTGGCGATAGATCAGCGGGCCTTTCGCCTTCGCTGGTTTTTCGACCTCAACTCGGTCGATGGCCTGATCGGTCATTGTTCCCCCAGGTGTTCCACAGAGCGCCTTCAGGAAAAGTCTTGAGACTTTTCCGGTGCGAAAGCGCGGCAACAATTTCCTGAAGCAGCTTTGCCGTCTCGACGAAACGGCCAATGCTCCGGGCGTCGCTCCCCGCCTGCCCTTAGCAACGGCAGTTCGGGGAGCGATTGCAGCCTATCACGGATAGTTTATTGCGCCGGGGCCATTGCACCGTCGGCCATGGGCTCCGCCGCCATGGCGTCGCCGCCCATCGCGTCACCGGCCATGTTGTGCGCCGTGTGGCAGGCTTTGGTGGCGTCGTTCTTCTTCATCGCGTCGGCCTCCATGCCGGCCTTCTCGAGGCAGGCTTTCAGCATTTCGTCCGGCGTCATCGCCATCGGGTCGGCCGCCATGGCGTCGCCGGCCATCGGCTCGGCAGCCATCGGCGTCGCCATGGCATCCTCGGCTGCAACGTTCCCGGCAAAACCCAGGGCAGCCGCAAGGGCAAGGGCGGAAAGCATGGTCTTCATCAAAAGTCTCCCGTTGGCCGCCTCAGCGCGGCGTTACGAGAAGCAATTCGCCGTCGGACCGCACAAAGTTACCTCGTCACGCGTTCGTGACCGGGCGACAGATTTCCTCGGGCGGTGTAACCTTTTGCCATTCTCTGGCGAATTCAGGACTCAATGAGCGTCACCTCGGACATGGAAGCGCGGCTCCGCGCGCTGATGCTGAAGGCGCTCGACGGCGACGCAGGCGCCTATCGCATGCTGCTCGACGAGTTGCGGCGCATGCTGCGGCCCTACTTCGTCCGCCGCCTAACCCCCGGGCTCGCCGCCAATGGCGATGACCTCGTGCAGGAAACACTGATGGCCATCCACACGCGACGGCTGACCTATGATCGCGCCCAGCCGCTCACCGCCTGGGTGCACGCCATTGCGCGCTATAAGCTGATCGACCACTTCCGCCGCAACAGGGTGCGCGCCACCGTCCCGCTCGAGGATGATGCAGCGCTGTTCGCCCGCGACGAGGCCGGCGACACGACGGCTCGCATGGATGTCGATGCGGTGCTTGCGACCCTGCCCCCTCGTCCCGCCGAGCTGATCCGCCAGACCCGGCTCGAGGGCGCCTCGATCGCCGAGGCCGCAGCGCGCACCGGGATGTCGGAATCGGCGGTGAAGGTCTCGATCCATCGAGGGTTGAAATCGCTTGCCGACCGCTTCGGAGGGCGCTCCGATGAGTGACGAACTGCTCGATCGACTGACCGCCGATCTCAAGCCGACCCCGCGTCGGGCGCTGCAGGCGCGGTTGTTCGGCTGGGCCGGCCTCGGCATCGTGCTGTCGGCCATCATCATGCTCGCCTGGCTGGGCCCGCGGCCCGATATGATGCACGCGCCCGGCACCATGATGTTCTGGACCAAGTTCGCCTACACCACGAGCTTCGCCATTATCGGTGGCATTGCCGCGCTGAACCTGGCGCGCCCTGGCGGCACGCTGCGCCGGCAGGTGATCATCCTCGCCATTCTCGTGCTGCTGGTCGGCGCCGGGGGCCTGGTGCAGCTCGTGCTGATGGGGCCCGACCAGATGAGGCGCCTGGTGATGGGCAGCACGGCGCTGCGCTGCCCGTTCTACATCGTGGCGCTGGCGGCACCCATCTATGCCGCGATCATCTTCGCCATGCGCCGCGCCGCGCCGACCAACCCCACCCTCGCCGGCTTCGCCGCCGGGCTGTTCGCCGGCGGCGCCGGCGTCTGGGTCTACGCCTTCCACTGCACCGAAAGCGGCATGCCGTTCATCGCCATCTGGTACACCGCCGGGGTGCTTGCCACGGCGCTGATCGGCGCGGTGATCGGGCGGTTCGCGCTCAGGTGGTGAGGGGCGCTCTGCAAACCCTGGTGGCTCCCAGGACCCCTCTCTGGCGAAAACTATGGGCTTAGCTTCTTGGCTAAGCCTTAGAAATTCCAAGAGAGGGGGCGCCGGAGGGCACGATGGCTCACCCCTCCGCTCGCGCCGCCCAGTTGATGCCGCGGCGCAGGATCGTCGCCATCTGCGGGTTCTCGAATTCCTTGGCCTGATGGCCCAGCGTCGAGTGGAACACCTTGCCGGCGCCGTAGAGCCGCTTCCACACCACCGGCATCACCACACCCTTGGTCCAGGCCGCATGCTGGCCTGAGAAGGTGGTCGTCGCCAACACTTCGACCGAGGGGTCCATGTGCATGTAATACTGCTCGGAGGTGTAGGGGAACGAGGCGGGAATCCCCTGCATGATCGGATCTTCGGGCTTGGTCACATCCACCGTGTAATCGATGATGTTGCCCGGGTGCGCCACCCACTGGCCGCCGACCATGAACTGGTAGTCGACCGCATCGCGGAAGGCGTCGCTCATCCCGCCATGGTGCCCGGCGAGCCCGACGCCGCCTTCGACCGCCTTGACGAGGTTGGCGAGCGGCTCCTTGTCGATCTTGCTCATGGTGTAGATCGGGATGATCAGGCTGAGCTCGTGGATCGCCGGATCGGCGAACACCTGGAGATCGGTTTCGACTCGCACCGAGTAGCCGTCTTCGTGCAGCCAGCGCCGATAGATGGCGGCGCATTCCTCGGGGTCGTGCCCGCTCCACCCACCCCAGACGATCAAGGCACTCCGCATAGTCGACTCCTGAAAAACAGAGGGGAAGCTGCTGACTTCCCGGGTTCGATCACGTGGCAAATCGGTGACCGAAAGCGCGCGGAGAGTATCCGAACCGGCCATCCATGGAAGCCCAAAAGCGTCGTCCGACGCCCTTCCGCTGTCGCAGTTTCTATAGTTAACTCTGGGTTCCACTGGGGTTGCGGATGACGGCCAGCGGCATGCCTGATGCTTGTTACACCGGCGTTGCAATGCAGTGCGAGAAGGGTTCGGACCAACCGGATGCCACGTTAAAGGGACAGAGATATGAAGAAGCTGTTGTTCGGCGCCGCGGCGCTGGCGCTATCGGCCGGATTGACCGGCGCCGCGCAAGCCGAGTTCTCGCTCAAGATCCTCCACATCAATGATTTCCACTCGCGTTTCGAATCCATCACCGGCACCGACTCGACCTGTAATGCCGAAGGCGAACAGAAGGGCGAGTGCTTCGGCGGCATCGCGCGCCTGAAGACTGCCATCGACGCCGAGCGCGCCAAGGCCACGGCGGCAGGCGAGAATAGTGTGCTGTTCTCGGCCGGCGACGAATTCCAGGGCTCGCTGTTCTACACCCGGTACAAATCCGAGATCGTCGCAAACTTCATGAACGACATGGGTTTCGACGTGGTCGGCACCGGCAATCACGAGTTCGACGACGGCCCGCTCGAGTTTGCCAAGTTCATCGCCGCGGCCAAGTTCCCGATCATCGGCGGCAACTTCGACACCACCAAAGATCCTGACCTCAAGGGCCTGCCCAAGGGCGTGATCGTCCTCAACATCGCCGGCGAGAAGATCGGCGTCATCGGCGCCACGACCGAGGATACTCCCGATATCGCTTCGCCGGGGCCGAACGTCGCGTTCGAGAGCGTCACCGAATATGTGAAGGGCGCTGTCGGCGCGCTGGAAGGCGCCGGGATCAACAAGATCATCGTCGTCAGCCATATCGGTTACAATGTCGATCAGGAACTCGCCAAGGCCGTTTCAGGTATCGACGTGATCGTCGGCGGCCATTCGCACACCTTCCTCGGCACCGGCGAGGGCGAGGCCGGCCCCTACCCCACCCTGGTCAAGAACCCGGACGGCGTCGATGTGCCGATCGTCCAGGCAGGCCAGTACGGCAAGGTGCTGGGCGACCTGAAGGTTACCTGGGACGATGCCGGCAAAGTCATCTCCGCCGCGGGCGCGCCGATCCTCCTCGATGCGTCGGTGACGCCCGACCAGGGCTTCCTCGACCGCGTCGCCGAACTGGGCAAGCCCCTCGAGGCGCTGAAGGCCGAAGTCATCGGCAATGCCACCGAGGCGATCCAGGGCGACCGCAACGTCTGCCGCGTCATGGAATGCTCGATGGGCAACCTGGTCGCCGACGCACAGCTCGACCGCGTCGCCGACCAGGGCATAACCATTTCGATCGCCAACTCGGGTGGCCTTCGCGCCTCGATCGATGCCGGTTCGATCACCATGGGCGAAGTGCTGACTGTGCTGCCCTTCTCTAACACCCTTGCCACCTTCCAGCTTACCGGTGCCGATCTCGTCGCCTCGCTGGAAAACGGCGTCAGCCAGATCGAGGAAATCGCCGGCCGCTTCCCGCAGGTCGCCGGGCTCAAATACACCTTCGACAAGTCCAAGCCCGCCGGCTCGCGCATCTCCGATGTGCTGGTCAAGGACGGCGACAACTGGGTGCCGATCGATCCCGCCACGACCTATGGCCTCGTCACCAATAACTATGTCCGCGGTGGCGGCGACGGCTATGAGCTGTTCGGCACCAAGGCAGTGAATGCCTACGACTTCGGCCCGCCGCTCGAAAAGGTGGTCGCTGACTACATCGCCAAGCTCGGCGGCGACTACGCCCCCTACACCGACGGCCGCATCACCGACGCCTCGCCGGCTGAGGCGCCGGCGGCCGAACCCGCACCGGCCGCTGAGCCAGCGGCTCCGGCAGCAACCGAGGCCCCGGCCGAAGCGCCGGCAGCAACTCCGGCTGCTCCTGCCGAAGCACCGGCAGCGGCACCGGCCGAGACCCCGGCAATGGAAGCCCCGGCGATGGAAGCTCCCGCGATGGAGGCCCCTGCGATGGAGGCCCCTGCCATGGCCCCTGCAACGGAAGCCCCGAAGCAGTAAGGCACAGAACGCCCAGTCGGCGATCCTCTCCCGCTTGCGGGGGAGGGGGACCGCCGGCAGGCGGTGGAGGGGGGGAGCGGCAAACACCGGCCCCCTTTTCCTTTGGCAAGTAGACGATCAGCGCGTGGGGCTCCCCCCTCCCCCGCAAGTGGGAGAGGGCACCGACTGCGCCATCGAGCGTGCTGCCCTACCGCTGGAACAACACCACCTTATCGTCGCCATAGATCGTCCGGGCGAACTCCTTGAAGCCCAGCCGCCCGGCGACGCGCATCGAGGCGAGGTTGTCGACATTGATCAGGCAGGTCATGCGGCGGCCCGGGAAGCTCGTTTCGGCCCAGCCGATCGCCGCCTGCATCGCCTCGGTGGCGTAGCCCCAGCCCTGCGCCGAGGGCATCAGCGCCCAGCCGGCTTCGAGCGTGCCCTCGAGCGGTGGCTCGATGATACGGCGCGCTTCGTGAAAGCCGGCTTCTCCCACCAGTTGGCCGGATTCCTTCTCGAAGGTTGCGAAAAAGCCGAAGCCCAGGTGCTGCCAGCCCCCTGCCCGGGTCAGGAACCGCTGCCAGCTCTGCTCCCTGGAAAACACCCTGCCGCCGATGAAATGCACCACGTCGGGGTCGGCCCACATGGCAGCGAAGGCGTCGAAATCCTGAGGTGTATAGGCGCGGAGGATCAGCCGCTCGGTTTCGATGACTGGAATGTCCATGGCGTCAGCGCGGCCGCGCCAGCTGCCGCCAGATCAACAGCACGATGACCGAGCCGACAATGGCGCCAAAAAAGCCGGCCGGTTCGCCCGACTGGTACCAGCCGATCGCCTGCCCCAGCCAGGTCGCCAGCAGCGCACCGACAATGCCCAGCACCGTGGTCAGGATGAAGCCGCGCGGCTTGGGATCACCAGGGGTGATCAGCTTGGCGATGACCCCCGTAATGAACCCGATGATAATGGCGCCCAATATGCCCATAAGCCCCTCCGATTCCTCGCGAACATAAATGGACCCGAGGCGGTTGGGTTGCAATGGGCGGGGGCTCTGTCGGGATAGGTCGGCGCGGAAGAGTCCCCCACCCCTATCCCCTCCCCGCAAGGGGGGAGGAGACCAAAACGCTGGCTTCAGTGTGAGCGTCTCCCTCCCCCTTGCGGGGAGGGGATAGGGGTGGGGGTGCGTTTCCCGCACCGGCCCATCAACCGCCTGGCTCTACGGCCCCCACGCCCGCCAGGCCTCGTCGCGCTGCTCGCCGAAGAACCGCAGCACCTCCAGCAGCATGCCGATCGGCCGCTCGCCCCAGGAGTAATCCGGCACCGGCCTGCCCCGCAGCTGGTGCAGCGCAATCTGCAGGTGCCGCCAGACGATCCGCGGCCGCAGCCCGTCGTCGATCAGCCCGGTTTCCCCATAGCCCTCGAGCATTGCCGGCACCGCCCGCAGCGGCACGCCGGCAAAGTCCCGCGATACGTCGCCCCACTCGCAACCGCCCCAATCGAGCACCGCCACATAGTCGAGGCTGTCGGCGCCAACCATCACGTTGCTCGCCTGGCTGTCGCCATGCAGGAAGCGCGCCTCGCCCGGCGCCACCGCATAGGGCGCCAGCCGATCCAGCCAGCGCGTCAGCCAGTCCGCCTCCGCCACCCCGAAATAGCCGGCCCGTGCAATCTCGGCGGGCAGCGGGCGCGGGTCGGTCTTGTCGTCCCAACTCAGCAGTTCCGTCGCTGCTGAGGGTTCTACCCCGGCATGAAGGCGCGCCAGGTCGCGCCCCAACTCACGCCATGCGGCGACAACGAGCGCCGGATCGGCCACGCTACGCTCCAGCACCCGGCCTTCGACCCGCTCATAGATGCCGTAGGCCACCGGCAGGATCGTCCGCGTCGCGTCGGACACCAGCAGCGCCGGCGTCCGCACCCCGGCCGCCCGCGCCAGCGGCACCGCGATCGCCTCGTTCAGCGCCGTGCCTTCGAACCGCTGATCGAACCGCGGCACACGCAGCACATGCCGCTCGCCCAGCGCATAGATGGCGTTGAAAATCCCGACCTGCGCCATCGGCGCCACCGAGCCGGCGGCAATGCCGTGCTGCGCCGCAATGGCGTACAGCATCTCGTCCGAAACAACAGGAAAGTCCGGCAGCGCCACGCTCTCGCCCCCCGCGATTGGCCCCGCCTGACGTTACACGCCGCCCGACAAAAGCAAAGGGAGCCACGCCCCACGGCGCAGCTCCCGATAAGATCTGCAGGTGCCGATCAATGCGTCGCCAATTCCTTGCGCTGCTGCTCGGACACCGTCGCCAGATCCAGCACCTTCTGCAGTTCAGCGGCGTGGCGGAAGCTCGGCTCCTGCATCTTGCCGGTCTTCACTGCCTCGGCGAAGCGCTGGTAGTTGGTCGGCACCGCCGGCGCTTCCATTTCCTCCCAGGTGCCGCTCTCGACATTGTCGCCGAGGCAGACGCGCAGGCGCGAACCGTCATGGCGGTGCTGCACTTCGACGCCACCCTTTTCGCCATAGACGCGCAGCCGCAGCTCGTTCATGTGGCCGGTGGCCCAGCGGCTGGCGTGGATCACGCCCAGTGCGCCATTGTCGAAGTCCACCGCCATGGTGAAGCTGTCATTGGCGTCGAGCTCGTACTCGCCGATCTTGTTGCCCTCGGCCTTGTCGAAGGTCTTGAGGCGCGCGAACACGTGCTCGATCTCGAGGCCCGAGCCATACGAGGCGAAATCGAGAATGTGCACGCCGATATCGCCGAGCACGCCGTTCGAGCCATGCTTCTTCGACAGGCGCCACAGCCACTGGCTTTCCGTGCGCCAGTCGCCCCAGGCCTTCGACACCAGCCAGCTCTGCAGGTAGCTCGACTCGACATGCTTGACCGCGCCGATGGCGCCCGAGAGCACGATCTCGCGGGCCTTCTGCAACTGCGCGACGTTCCGATAGGTGAGGTTGACCATGTTGATCAGCCCGGATTGTTCGGCCACGTCGACCATCTCGAACGCCTTGGTCGCGTCGGTCGCCAACGGCTTTTCGCAGAACACGTGCTTGCCGGCCTTCAACGCTGCAATCGAGGTGGCGTGGTGGATCGAATCCGGCGTGACATTGGCCACCGCATCGAACTGCCCCCAGGCGATCGCCGCATCGAGCGAGGCAAAACCGTTCGGAATGTTGTGCGTGGTGTTGAACTTCTCGAGCCGGTTCGGATCGACATCGACGCCGGCGACGACGCTGACGCCGTCGATGGCGGCAAAGTGCTTGGCGTGCTGGGCGGCCATGCCGCCGGTGCCGAGGATGAGCATGCGCATAGTGGTATTCCTTCGGGATGGGGCGCTGTTTCGCCCGTATGCGTTACGGTCGGGTCAGACCCGATATTCCTTGCGGTCGAGATCGGCGACGAGCGCCAGGTCGAGGATCTTCTGCAACTCCGCCGCGTGACGGAAATCCGGGTCGGCCTGCACGCCCGTCCGCACCGCCTCGACGAAGCGCTGGTAGTTGGTCTTGACCGGCTCGGCCTTTACCTCGCGCCAGGTGGATGTCGCGACGTCTTCGTCGGCACAGACCCGAAGCAGCGAGCCCCAGTGGCCGTGGCTCAGCTCCAGCCCGCCCTTGTTGCCGTAGACGCGCAGCCGCTGGTCGTTCGAGTGCCCCGAGGCCCAGCGCGACGAATGGATGGTGCCGATGGCGCCATTGGCGAACTCGGCCGAGATGATGAAACTGTCATTGGCATCGAGCACGTATTCGCCGATCCGGTCGCCCGGCACCTTCTGGAAGGTCTGCAGCCGGCTGTTCATCGCGACGATCGGCTGGCCGATGGCGAAGGTGGTGAAATCGAGAATGTGGATACCGATATCGCCGACCGTACCGTTCGAGCCATGGCCCTTCGACAACCGCCACAACCAGGTGCCGGCGAGGTTCGCCGCATCGTTGAAGTCGCGCAGCGCCAGCCAGTGCTGCAGGTAGCTCGCCTCGATATGCTTGACCTCGCCGATCATGCCCGAAGCGATGATCTCGCGCGCCTTGTGGAGTTCCGCGACGTTCCGGTAAGTGAGGTTCACCATGTTGATGAGGCCGGATCGTTCCGCCGCCTCGACCATTTCCATGGCGAGCCCATAGCTCGGCGCCAGCGGCTTTTCGCAGAACACATGCTTGCCGGCAGCAAGCACCTTCAGCGTCGTCGGATGGTGGATCGAATCCGGCGTGATGTTGTCGACCGCGTCGAAATCGCCCCAGGCCAATGCGTCATCGAGCGAGGAAAACCGGTTGGCGATGCCGTAGGTGTCGCAGAACGTCGCCAGGTTCTCGGGGATGGTGTCGACGGCGCCCACCATCTCGACGCCATCGATGGTCTGGAAGGCCTTGGCGTGGCTCTGGGCCATCCGGCCGGTGCCGAGAATAAGAAGTCGCATCGCTCTGTCAGGGGTTAGGGTCGAACGGGATGAGGGCCGCCGGGAGGCGGCCCCTGTTCTCAGGTCACTTCGGGTGATGCGTCAGCTTGGCGCCGCGCTCGACGATGTGTTCGATCGCCTTGTCCACCGGAGTGTTCGGCGCCTTGAGCAGATGTGCGTGATTGTCGGGGTTGTAGGCCCAGTTCACCGCGTTGCGCAGCACCTTGCCGACATTGGCGTCGTGATAGGTCGGGTAGGTTTCGTGGCCCGGGCGGAAATAGAAAATGTTGCCGGCGCCGCGGCGATAGGTGAGGCCCGAACGGAACACTTCGCCGCCCTGGAACCACGAGACGAACACCGTCTCGAGCGGCTCCGGCACCGAGAAGGGCTCGCCGTACATTTCTTCGTTCTCGAGCTCGAAGTAGGGGCCGAGGCCCTTGGCGATCGGATGGCCCGGGTTCACCACCCAGATGCGCTCGCGTTCGCCGGCTTCGCGCCAGTGCAGGTTGGCCGGCGTGCCCATCAGGCGCTTGAACACCTTCGAGTGGTGGCCCGAATGGAGCACGATCAGCCCCATGCCTTCCCAGACGCGCTGCACCACGCGCTCGACGATCTCGTCCTTCACTTCGCCATGCGCGGCATGGCCCCACCAGACGAGGACGTCGGTATTGGCGAGCTTCTCGACGGTCATGCCATGCTCGGCATCCTGCAGGGTCACCGTGGTCGGCACGAGGTTCTTGTCCTCGCCGATCAGCGCAGCGATCTGGCCGTGCATACCCTTGGGGTAGTTCTCGGCCACGGCCTTATTCTTCTGCTCGTGGACATTCTCACCCCAGACGGTGACGCGGATCGGCATGGCGGGTCTCCTTGGTAATCGTGGAAAGGGCCGGATAATGGCTCCGGCCCAGGCTTCGATAATTCGTTTTGGCTTTGTCGCGCTTTCGAACCGGAAAAGTCTGCAACTTTCCTGAAAACGCTCCGGTCCTCAAAGCGGTTTGATCGTCGGCGGGATTCACTGCATTGCGGCCCTGCAATTGGCAAGCAAGTGCGGCGAAAATCGAACGAGGCGCAGCGAAAATCGCTGCGCCTGCGGTAATTTTGTCAGTTCTTGACCGGCTTGCCGGCCTTGTCGAAGCGGTAGACCTTGCCGGGGACCGGCGCGATCGAGATCGCGGCATCCGGCTGGTGCAGATGGGTGCCTTCCTGCCGCACGATGATCGGATCGCCACCCGCTCCGATATCGACATAGACATAACTGTCCGAGCCGAGGCTTTCGGAATGCACGACCTTGCCCTTCCAGGCGCCGTCGCGGTCGGCGATCTCGATATGCTCGGAGCGCACCCCGATGGTGTTGGCGCCGAATTTCGAGGCGATCTCGCCATTGAGGAAGTTCATCTTGGGCGAACCGATAAAGCCGGCGACGAACAGCGACTGCGGGTTCTCGTAGAGCTCGAGGGGCGTGCCCACCTGCTCCACCAGCCCATCGCGCAGCACGCAGATCCGGTCGGCGAGCGTCATCGCCTCGACCTGGTCGTGCGTCACGTAGACCATGGTCGAACTGTTCATCGCATGATGGAGCTTGGCGATCTCGAGCCGGGTGGCGACGCGCAGCGCCGCATCGAGGTTCGAAAGCGGCTCGTCGAACAGGAACACCTTAGGGTCGCGCACGATGGCGCGGCCGATGGCGACGCGCTGGCGCTGGCCGCCCGAGAGCTGCTTGGGCAGGCGCGCCAGATAGGGGGTGATCTGCAGCAGCTCGGCCGCCTTCTCCACCCGCTCCCTGATCGCTTCCTTGCTCGACTTGGCCAGTTCGAGGCCGAACGCCATGTTCTCGTACACCGTCATGTGCGGGTAGAGCGCGTAGGACTGGAACACCATGGCGATGCCGCGCTTCGATGGCGCCAGCGCGTTCACCAGCGTGCCGTCGAAGGTCATTTCGCCCGAGGTGATGTCCTCGAGCCCGGCCATCAGACGCAGCAAGGTGGATTTGCCGCAGCCCGACGGGCCGACGAAGACCATGAACTCGCCCGAGAAGATCTCGAGATCGACGCCCTTGATCACATCGACGAGGCCAAAGGACTTCTTGATGTTCTTGAGTTCGATATGCGCCATGGATTTAGCCCTTTACGCCGCCGGCGGT
>NZ_DASZAW010000036.1:0-66921 GCF_035944845.1 Devosia sp.
TCGCGGTCGGGCGTCAATTTCGGCGAGCTGCATCGCGGATTTTCTTAAGCTCGTAGATCAGGTCGATGGCCGCGCGGGGCGTAAGGTCGTCGGGGCGCACCTGATCGAGCATGTCATGGATGGGATTAACGGCCGCCTTCGTGGGCGGTTGATGCGCAAAGAGCGGCAGATCGTCTAGCACGACGGCTTTTCCGCCGGAAGAGCGCTGTTCGAGCACGCCCAGCACCTGGCGGGCCCGGGCCAGCACCGATTCTGGCAGGCCCGCGAGTTTCGCCACCTGGATGCCGTAGCTGCGATCGGCCGCGCCGTCGGCCACTTCGTGCAGGAACACCACTTCCCCCTCCCACTCGCGCACCTTCATGGTGTGGTTGGAGACACGCGAGAGGGTCTTCGAGAGTGCCGTCATCTCATGGAAGTGCGTCGCGAACAGGGCGCGGCAGCCGGTCTGGTCGTGCAGCGCTTCAACGGCCGCCCAGGCGATGGAGAGCCCATCGAAGGTGGCGGTACCGCGGCCGATCTCGTCGAGGATGACGAGCGAGCGCTGCGTGGCGCGGTTGAGGATGGCGGCAGTTTCGACCATCTCGACCATGAAGGTCGAGCGGCCGCCGCCGATATCGTCACTGGCGCCGACGCGCGAGAATACCCGGTCGACAACGCCGATATGCGCTGCCGACGCTGGTACGTAGCTGCCCATCTGCGCAAGGATGGCGATCAGCGCGTTCTGCCTGAGGAAGGTGGATTTACCGCCCATGTTCGGGCCGGTGACCAGCCACAGCGCCCCGCCGGTGAGATCGCAGCCATTCTCGACGAACACCTCGTGCTGGGCTCGCACATTGCTTTCGACCACCGGATGCCGGCCGCCTTCGATGTAGAAGGCGAGGCTGTCGTCGATGGTCGGACGGCAGAAATTGCGGGTCATCGCCAGTTGCGCCAGCGCCGCCGCGACATCGAGTTCGGCCAGCGCATCGGCAATGGCGCGGAGCCGGGTGTTCTCGGCGGCGACGGCATCGGCTAGCCGGGTGAAGATCGTCGCCTCGATGGCGAGCGAGGCGTCATGCGCCTTGGCGATGCGCCCCTCGAGCTCGGCCAGCTCAGCGGTGGTGAAGCGCATGGCATTGGCCATGGTCTGGCGGTGGATGAAGGTGTCGCGATGCGGCGCTTCGAGCAGTTTCCCGCCATGCCCGGCGGGCACCTCGACGAAATAGCCGAGCACGCCGTTATGGCGGATCTTCAACGACTTGACGTCGGTCTCGTCGATCAGCCGAGCCTGCAGCGCCGCGACCACGGCGCGGGTTTCCGACGCCAGCGCCCGCTCCGCATCGAGCGGTGCATCATAGCCGCGTTTGACGAAGCCGCCGTCGCGAGCGAGCGGCGGTGGTTCCTCGTCGATCGCCGCCGCCAGCTCTGCCGCAAGCGCCGCCGGCGCATCGGCGAGGCGAGCCGCGATCGACCGGAGTTCGGCCGGCGGCCGATCGAGCGTTAGGAGGCGCTCCGCGAGCGCAATGGCGGCAGCAATGGCGCCGCCCGTGGCGCGGAGGTCCCGCGGGCCACCGCGGCCCAGCGCCAACCGGGTCAGCGCCCGGGTCAGGTCGGGCACCGACTTCAGCTCGCCACGCAGCCGCTGGTTGAGGAGGCCATCCGCGACGAGGCACTCGACCGCATCGAGCCGGGCATTGATCTGGTTCGCGTCGCAAAGCGGCGCCGCCAGCCGGCGGGCAAGGAGGCGCGAGCCGGGCGGGGTGACGGCGAGGTCGATCTCGTGCCGGAGCGAACCCTTCTCCTGGCCGCGTTGCGTTTCGAGCAGCTCGAGCGACACGCGGGTTGCGGCGTCGATTGCCATGTGGGCGCTGAGTCGCTCGGCCGCGGGTGGGCGGAGCGCCACCGGCACACCCTTCTGGCTGTCCCTGATATAGTCGAGCAGCGCCCCCAGTGCCGCACGCCCGGCGCGCGAATAGGCGGTGGGGTCGACTTCGCCGGCGGGGAAGGCGGCGGCAATCCGCTTGCTGGCGAGTTCGCTGTCGAAGGCCCCGGTATCGAGGTTGACCAGCGCCGCGTCGGGCAACGGGACTTTGGCGCTGGACAGTGTGGCGAGTGTGGCTTCGGTGAGCAGCAGCTCCGCCGGGGCAATGCGCGCCAGTTCATCGCCGAGCGCGATGGCCGAGACGTCGAGCACCGCGACCTCGCCGGTCGAGACATCGGCCCAGGCCAGGGCGAAATCGGTTTCGCCGTGCCGCACCATGCTCAGCGCCGCGAGATAAGCCGAGCCGCGCGTTGGCAGCAGGTCATCCTCGGTGATGGTGCCGCGTGTGACGAGACGCACCACGTCGCGCTTTACCGGCGATTTCGAACCGCGCTTTTTGGCTTCCGCCGGGTCTTCCACCTGCTCGCAGATGGCGACGCGATGGCCCAGCCCGATCAGTTTCTTGAGGTAGTCCTGCGCCGCATGGATCGGCACGCCGCACATCGGGATGTCCTGTCCCTGGTGCTTGCCGCGTTTGGTGAGGACGATGCCGAGCGCCTGGCTGGCGATCTCGGCGTCCTCGAAGAACATCTCGTAGAAGTCGCCCATCCGGTAGAACAGCAGGTACCCCGGGTTGACCGCCTTGATCTCGAGGAACTGCGACATCATCGGCGTGATGGGCGCGCTCTCGACGGCACTCGGGGCAGAATAGGGCGCTTGGTCCATCGGCTCGGCAGCAAGTACAGGGAGGCCGGGACGTTAGGGGGTTTGGGGGGAGCGGGCAACTGAGTCGGGGGCGCGGTCCACAGTGAGGAGCCGGCGCGAGCTGACCCCCACCCTTGATCCCTCCCCCTAAGAAGGGGGCGGGAGACGACAGCCTCGATGTCCGTGAGAGGGTCTCCCTCCCCTTCTTCAGGGGGAGGGGACAGGGGTGGGGGTCAGCCCGCACCGGCCCCGCAGCGACCCTCAATACCGATCGCTCGGATCCCGCACCGGCCGATACACGAAATCCGAGAACACCGCTTCCTTCGCCGTCCCATTCAGATCCGATGCCGCCATGCCGACGAATGCCCCGGTAAAGCTGCCATGCTCGGCATGGCCTCCGCATTCGTCGGAGAGGAGCGATGCATCGAGCGTGCCGCCGACCGGCTGCCAGTTGCCGGCGGCCCTGGCATCGCCCGCCGCGTAGAAGAACTGCAGTTTCGGCCCGCGGATCTCGATCTTCAAACGCACCGGGCCGTCCTGCGGTAACGGCACCGGGGCGGCGGGATAGCTGAGCTTGCCATCCGGATGGCTGGCGAGCGAGCTCATGATCAAGAGCTCCCGCTTGCCATCCGAATGCGCGGTGACGGTCAGGTAGTGGAAATTGTAGCGGCCATAATAGCCGGTTATCCCGGCAAACTGCCGCTCATCGACGGGTGCGAAATCGAGCGTCACTTCGGCATCGTAGGAAAAATGCGTTTGCCGCCTGGCGACCAGCGCCTGCTCGAACCAGCTGCCGATCGACTCGCGCCCGAACAGCGTCAGCTTGTTGTCGCCGAGCTTGAAGATGCGCTCGGTGTCGGGGGTGCGGAGCCACTGGAAATCCGGGTGCAGCGTCTCGAACGCGTAGCGCTGCTCGGCCCAGTAGCCGCTGTCGTCGCGCGTGCCGGGGATCTCCACCTCGAGCGACGGCACCGGGCCGTTCTTCACCCACAGCCAGTCATCGGCGCCCCAATAGGCCTCCTGGATGCCGGTCTCGCGGCCGAGCACGCAGCGGCGCTTCTGCGTTGTCGGCCGACCCATCAGGTGCACGAGGAAGGTCTTGCCGTCGGGCGTCTCGACGATATCGCCATGCCCGGCGCGCTGCACCGGGTTGAGCGGCGCATCCTTGGCGGTGAGGATGTGCTTGATCGGATGCGTCTCGTACGGCCCGTCGATGTTGCGCGAGCGCGCGAAGGTGACGGCATGTTCGTATCCGGTGCCGCCTTCGGCGGTCAGCAGGTAATACCAGGGCCGCCCGTCCTTGCCACGGCGCTTGTAGAGATGCGGGCCCTCGACCAGCTTCAGGTCGGTCCCCTGGTAGATGTTCTTGATCGGCCCGACGAGCTTTCGCTGCTGATGGTCGTATTCCTGCAGCGCGATGCCGGCGAACAGCAGCGGCCGGGTCCTATGGTCCCATAGCATGTTGACGAACCACTTGCGGCCGTCGGTGTCGTGGAACAGCGAGGGGTCGAACCCCGAGGAGTTCATGTAGACCGGGTCGGACCACGGCCCTTCGATCGAAGGCGCGGTGACGAGGTAGTTGTGCGCGTCCTTGAACGAGCCGTCCTTGCGCTTCACGTCGGTGTAGATGAGGAAGAACTGCTCGCCGTCATGGCTGAGGCAGGGCGCCCACACGCCGCACGAATCCGGATCGCCACGCATATCGAGCTGCGACTTGCGGCTCAGCGGCCGGGTCACCAGCTCCCAGTTGGCCAGATCCTTCGAATGATGGATCTGGACCCCGGGGTACCACTCGAAGGTGGAGGTGGCGATGTAATAGTCATCGCCGACCCTGAGGATCGAGGGATCGGGGTTGAAGCCGGGGAGGATCGGATTGCGGATTGTGGGCATGTTCGTACTCGGGTGTTTCAGTCAGGATCACCTCCCCCTCGACGGGGGAGGTAGCAAAGCTTGGCCGAAGGCCTAGCGGCGCTGGGTGGGGGTGAGAGGCGGGCACAGCGCGACGCTCCCCCCACCACGGCTACGCTAGGTCGCTTGCGCTCCCGAGCTGCGCCACCCTCCCCGCAAGGGGGAGGGTGAGGCTGGGGCTCACACGAACCGGTTCACCAGGTTCTCGAGATATTCCTGCTGGCCGGAGCGGGGTTCGGGGTTGATGTTGTCGGCTTCCACCCACTGGGCGATCTGCTCGAGCGTGCGTTCGCCCTTCAGCATCGCGGCGGCGCCCTTCTCGTTCCAGCCGGCGTAGCGGACGTCCTGTGCCTTGTCGAAGGTGCCGTCCTCGATCATGGCGGCGGCCGCCTTGAGGCCGCGAGCCAGCACATCGAGCCCGCCGACATGGCCATAGAGCAGATCGACCGGTTCGATCGACTGGCGCCGGACCTTGGCGTCGAAATTGAAGCCGCCCTTGCCCAGGCCGCCGGCCTTGAGGATCTGGTAGAATGCCAGCGCCATCTCGCCGGGGTTGTTGGGGAATTGGTCGGTGTCCCAGCCCGACTGCAGATCGTTGCGGTTGGCATCGACCGAGCCGAGAATGCCGAGCCCGCCGGCCACCGCCAGTTCGTGCTCGAAGCTATGGCCGGCGAGGAAGGCGTGGCCGACTTCGATGTTGACCTTGACCTCCTTCTCGAGGCCGTAGGTCTTCAAGAACCCGTACACCGTTGCGACGTCGTAGTCGTACTGATGCTTGGTCGGCTCCTGCGGCTTGGGCTCGATCAGCAGCTGCCCCTTGAAGCCGATCTTCTTGGCATGCTCGATGACCAGCGACAGGAAGCGCGCCGCCTGGTCCTGCTCCTGCTTGATGCGGGTATTGAGCAGTGTCTCGTAGCCCTCGCGGCCGCCCCACAACACATAGTTGGCGCCACCCAGCTCATGGGTGATCTCCAGCATCTCCTTCACCTGCCCGGCCGCATAGGCGAACACATAGGGGTCGGGGTTGGTGGCGGCGCCCGCCATATAGCGGCGGTTGCTGAACAGGTTCGCGGTGCCCCACAGCAGCCTGGTGCGCGAGCTCTGCATCTTCTTGGCGAAGATGTCGGTGATGGTCCTGAGGTTCTTGTTGCTCTCCTTCAGCGTCGCGCCCTCGGGGGCGACGTCGGCGTCGTGGAAGCAGTAGAACGGCGCATCGAGCAGGTCGAACAGTTCGAAGGCGACATCGGCCTTGATCTTGGCGCCCTCGAGGCCCTTGTCGTACCACGGCCGGTCGAAGCTGCGGCCGCCGAACGGGTCGCCGCCTTCCCAGGCGAAGGTATGCCAGTAGGCAACCGCCGGCCGGATGTGATCTTCCATCCGCTTGCCCAGCACCAGTTCGTCCTTGTTGTAGAACCGGTAGGCGAGCGGGTTGCTGGACGCCGGTCCTTCGAACTTGACGGGCTTCAGTCCCTTGAAGAAATCAGTCACTTACGGGCCTCCTCGATGGCGGGGTAGAGGGCGCGGTAGCGCGCATATTGCTCGGCATAGGCAGTCTTCAGGCCGGCGTCGGGTTTGATCACCCGCTTGATCGCCGGCATGGTCATGATCTCGGCGGGGTCGGCGCCCTCGGCGGCGCAGAGCCCCAGCCGGGCGACGCCCAACGCACCGCCGAAATCGCCGTCTTCCGGCAGCGCGATCTCGGCATCGAGATTGGTGGCGATGAGCTTCAGCCACAGCTCGGATTTCGAACCGCCGCCGACAGCGAGCAACTGGCCCATTTCGGTGCCGGCGTCCTTGAGCACGCGCTGGCAATCGCGAAAGGCAAAGGCGACGCCTTCCATCACTGCCTGCGCGAGCAGCGCCGCATCGGTGGAGTGGCTGAGGCCGGCAAAGCTGCCGCGCGCCGCGGCATTGTTGTGCGGGGTGCGTTCGCCCGAGAGATAGGGCAGGAAAATCTCCTCGCCCGGTCCCTTGAACCCGGCCTCGGCGGCGCCGGCGAGCTTTGCCGGGTCCTGGCCGGTGATCTTTGCCAGCCAGTTGAGGCTGTCGGTGGCAGAGAGGATCACCCCCATCTGGTGCCAGGTGTCGGGGATCGCGTGGCAGAACGCGTGTACTGCGCCCTGGGTGTTGGGACGGAAGCGATCGTTCGAAACGAACAGCACGCCGGAGGTACCGAGCGATACGAAACCTTCGCCCGGCTGGATGGCGCCGATGCCGCAGGCCGCCGCGGCATTGTCACCGGCGCCGCCGGCCACCACGACATCATCGGCCATGCCCCAGCGGCTGGCGAACTCGCGCTTCAGCTTCGCGGAGGCGGCGGAGCCTTCAACCAGTTGCGGCATGTGCGAGCGATTGAGGCCGGTGAGCGCCAGGAGTTCGTCCGACCAGTCGCGCTGGCCCACATCGAGCCACAGCGTGCCCGAGGCGTCCGACATTTCCTCGATATGCTCGCCGGTCAGCAGCAGCCGGATATAGGCCTTGGGCAAGAGCACCTTGGCGATCCTTGAATAGATCTCCGGCTCGTGCTTCCGGACCCAGGCGATCTTGGGGGCTGTGAAACCCGGCATGGCGATATTGCCGGCGATGTCGCGCAGGCGCGGCAGCGCCGCTTCCATTTCGGCGCATTCGGCGGCCGAGCGGCCGTCGTTCCAGAGGATGCAGGGGCGCAGCACCTGGTCGTTCTTGTCGAGCAGCGTCGCGCCATGCATGTGGCCCGAAAGCCCGATGCCGCGGACTTTCGCCATCTCCGCCGGATGCGCCTTCGACAGCTTGTCGATCGCCTCGAGCGTGGCGTTCCACCAGTCGGCCGGGTTCTGCTCGGACCAGCCCGGATGCGGGCGGGTCGGCTCGACCGCTTTGGCGGTGGCTTCGCCGAGCGGCTGCCCGGCCCGGTCGATGAGCAGCGCCTTGACGCCGGACGTGCCGATATCGATGCCGAGATAAGTCATGAGGCACGTACCTCAAGACTGCGCATACGCAACATGCCGTAGTCCTCCCGGGGCGTCGTTATGATGGATTACCCTCTGGGGAGATTGTCGCGCAGATAGAGACCGATTTCAATGGGGGCGGGGCGCCGCTCGACATCCTGCCCCAGCGCCAGGGCGCGGGCCACGGCGAGCGCCGCGGCGATTTCGCCATCCGGGTTCTGGTCGATCACCACGTCGATGGCGCCGCTGGCGAGTCCGATGCGGGTCGCTTCGGTCAGTTCGTGCGCCACGACGCGCACCTTGCCGGTCTTGCCGCTGCGCTCCAGCGCCCTGAGCAACCCGGCATAGCCACCCCCCATGTTGTAGATGCCGGTGAGCGGTTGCTTCAGCAGTTCGATCGCCGCAGCCTCGGTTTTCAGGTCATCGTCAAAACCCTCGTACGGACCGACGATTTCGTGGCCGGGGAACTCGGTGCGCAGCACCGCCTCAAAACCCTCGCGGCGCTGGTGGTGGTCGGCGAGGCTGAGCGAGCCGGCGATGAGACCGATCCCACCTGCCGGGCAGAAGCGGCCGATGAGCGAGGCGGCAGTGCGCCCTGCCGCGACATTGTCGATGCCGACGAAATGCCGGCGGGCCGAGCCGGGCAGGTCGGAAACCAGCGTCACCACTGCGATGCCGCGGCGCGACGCCTGGTCGATGGCGCGGCGCACCTTGTCGTCTTCGGTGGCAACCACCACCGCACAGTCGCAGCTTTTGGGGTCGAGGCCACCGAGTGCGCTCGCCAGTGCCGTCGGATCAAAGGCATGCACCAGTCTGGTGGTGATCGAGATGCGCTCGCCCTTGGTGGTGCGGGCGCGTCGGGCAATGGCGTCGACCAGTCCCAGCATGAATTCATTGCGGCCATCGGGAATCAGGAAGGTGACGCCGAGGTCGCGCGCCCGCGCCAGCAGTGACGCCGACAGGTCGCGCCGGAAGTCGAGCGCCTTGATCGCCTCGGCCACCTTGTCGGCGGTTTCGGTACGCACGCCGGGCCGGCCGTTGAGCACGCGATCCACCGTCGCCAGCGACACGCCGGCCTCGCGCGCCACGTCGTGCACGGTGGCCCGCCGCTTCACTTCGTCCATCGCCTCCCCCTCCCCAGTTTCCGCTCAGACTTCCGCTTGGTGACGATTGCGGTTATCAACCCGTCGCACGAAAGAGGAGATAACGGCAATGAGCGTCGCGGTGGAAGAGTTCGGCAGCTTCGATGGCAAGCGGGTCGAGCAGTTCAAGCTGAAAAGCGCCACCGGGGTCGAAGTCGACATCATTTCGTGGGGCGTAGTGGTGCGCGATTGGCGCGTGCCGGTCGCCGGCGGCCTCCGCTCGGTGGTGCTCGGCTACGACAAATTCGACAGCTATCCCGCCCATTCGCCCTATTTCGGCTCGCTTGCCGGCCGCGTCGCCAACCGCATCAAGGATGCGAAGTTCACCCTCGACGGCACGACCTATCAATTGAAGACCAACTTCGTCGGCCACACCCTGCATGGTGGGCCCGAGGGCATCGGCCGATTGGTTTGGGATGGCGAGGCCGACAGCTCCAACAATGCCGTGCGCTTCACCCTTGATTCGCCCGATGGCGCCATGGGCTTTCCCGGCAATGTGAAATTCACCGCCACCTACACGCTGACCGGCAACCGGCTACGGCTGGACTTGAGCGCCACGGCCGACCGCCGCACCCCGATCAACGTGGTGCAGCATCAGTACTTCAACCTCGGCACCGGCGCCGATGCGCTCGACCACAGCTTCAAGATCGATGCGGCCGCTTACACCGAACTCGGCGGCCCGCTGATCCCCACCGGCGCCATCCTGCCGGTCGATGGCACCATCTGGGATTTCCGCCAGGGGCGCACCATGCGCGACGCTGCCGGCAAGCCGATCGACTATGACGGTAACGTGGTGC
This sequence comes from Devosia sp., assembly GCF_035944845.1. Lineage (GTDB taxonomy): Bacteria > Pseudomonadota > Alphaproteobacteria > Rhizobiales > Devosiaceae > Devosia_A. The sequence continues at coordinate 9,440 of NZ_DASZAW010000036.1, forward strand.
TCAATACCGACCGTCGCTTCGAGGATCCGGTGGCCGTGGTCACCGGGCCGGATAAGTTGCTGACGCTGAAGCTCTATTCCGACCGGCCGGGTCTGCAGGTCTACAACTCGGTGACCACCGATGTCAGCGCCGAGGGCAAGCACTACGGCAACCATTGCGGTTTCTGCCTCGAAGACCAGGATCTGCCGGATGCGGTGAACCACCCGCACTTCCCCTCGACCATCTATGGGCCGGGCCGCGACTACAGCCACCGCGTCGATATCGAGATCGCCTGATGGCGGCCTACGTCGCCCTGATTCGCGCAATCGGCCCGGTGACGCATGCCAAAATGAAGATGGCGGCGCTGCGCGATGCCTGCGCCGCCGCCGGCCTCGACGATGTCTCGACCATCGGCAATACCGGAAACATCATCCTTCGTTCCCCTCAGACGCTCGTCGCGGTGCGGAAGCTCGTCCAGGGTGCGGTCGATAGTTTCGGTCTCGGCCCGGCCAACGAGGTGTTCGTGGTCAAGCCGAAGGATATGGCCGCGGTGGTTGCGGCCAACCCGTTCCCCGAGGTGGCGGCCGAGCGCCCGCACGAACTCGGCATCTGCTCCTTCCACAAAGCCCCCGACTGGACGCCGCTCGGCGGTTGGGACGGGCCGGAACTCCTGGCGACGGTCGGCGCCCAGCTGATCGTCGCTTATCCCAAGGGCATCAGCACGACGAAACTCAACATCGAAAAGCGCCTCGGCGCCCGCATGACGCAGCGCAACTGGACGGTGTTCGCCGGCCTTGCCACCAAGGGTGCGGCGCTGGCGAAGACCTGAGCTCAGGCGTTTCATGTTCGGACGAGCCGCCCGCGGTGTCATCCCCGCGAGTGAGAGCCGATGGGTCGTCCTAATGGCGCGCCGTGGTCGTGCTGACACACTGAAATCACCCCAACCACGATGACAGCCGGTGGGTGTGTCTAGCGCCGAGCCCGAGCAGTTTCGCCGGTGCAGCCCAATCGTGGAGTGCTCTAGGGGCCCGCCTTCGACGACTGCCCCAGCCGCGGCTCGGTGCCGGCCAGCAGCCGCCGGATATTCGCCCGATGCCGCACGATCACATAGATGCCGCCGGCGATCACCAGCAGGCGAGTGGGTAGCGGTTGCTCGAGCACGAGGACCAGGGCGATCGCCGCCGACGACGCCAGCACCGAGCTGAGCGAGACGATTCGCGACGCGGCCAGCGCTACGCCGAACACCGCCAGCGCGCCGAGGCCGACTGGCCATGACAGCGCCAGCAACACGCCCAGGCCCGTCGCCACGGATTTGCCGCCGGTGAAACCGAGCCAGATCGAGCGGCTATGCCCCAGCAACGCGGCAAGGCCGGCAAAGCAGATGGCCCAGGGCAGCAGGCTGGTTCGCTCGAGATCGGCCGCCACCGCAACCGATGACAGCCATTGCGTCAGCCAGCCGGCAAACGTGACGGCCGCCGCGCCTTTCAGCACATCCAGTGCGAGCACCGCCGCGGCCGGCCCTTTGCCCAGTATGCGCAACACGTTGGTGGCGCCGGTCGATCCCGAGCCGTGCTGCCGGATGTCGATGCCCTTGAGCAGCTTTCCCGCAAGATAGCCGGAGGGGGTTGCGCCCAGGAGATAGGCGACCGCCAATCCGGCGGCGCTCGCCACCCAGAAAACCATCTGATCCACTGCGACGCTCCAGTTCGGCGCCATCATCGCCGTTTGCCCGCCTCCAGCGCAACAGCTCCGGCCAGCGCGCAGACTGCTGACACCATCTGGCAGCAGGCATCAGGCATTCGTCTTTGGGCACCCAATGTGGAGACGACTGCATGACCCCGTTCACCATCGCCATTGCCGACACTGAAATTGCCGAACTCAGGAGCCGGCTGCAGCACGCCCGCTTTCCCGATGAAGTCGAGGATGCCGGCTGGGACTATGGCACCAGCCTCGCCTTCCTTCGCCGCTTCGTCGCTTACTGGGGGACTGAGTTCGATTGGCGCGCTGCCGAGGCGCGACTCAATCGCACCCCCCAGTTCACCGATCTGGTCGATGGCGAGACGGTGCATTTCGTCCACGTGCGCGGCAAGGGCGCCAGCCCGGTGCCGCTGCTTCTCGCCAATGGCTGGCCAAGCAATTTCGTCGAGCTGCTGCCGCTGGTCGACCGGCTGACCGCCGAGACCGACGGTGTGTCGTTCGACGTGATCATCCCTTCGCTGCCCGGCTACGGCTTTTCCAGCCGGCCCCGGAAGAAGGGCATGAACCTGACGCAGATCGGGCATCTTTGGGCCGAACTCATGGGGCAACTCGGCTATTCCCGTTTCCTCGTGTCGGGCTCGGATCTCGGCGGCGGCGCAGTGCTGGGGCTGGTGCGTCACTACCCGGAGCGCCTTCTCGGCGCACATTACTGCAACGTGTTTTCTGGGTATCCGCGGCCGCCTGAGCTTACGGCGGAGGAAGTCGAGTACTTCAAGCGGGTCGACTACTCCGGCTTCGCCGAGGGCGCCTACGCGCTGCTGCACGGTACCAAGCCGACCTCGCTGGCGGTGGGGCTCAACGATTCGCCCGCCGGCCTTGCGGCGTGGATCATCGAGAAGTTCCACCACTGGGGCGATACCGGTGGCGATGTCGAGAGCGTCTTCCCATTCGAGACGCTGGCGACGCTGCTCTCGGTTTACTGGTTCACCGAAACGATCGGCTCCTCGGTCCGGCTCTACAAGGAAGCCTTCGCCGATCAGGAACTGCTCGCGCCCATGCCGACGCACGGCGTGTTGCAAGGCGTGCTGGTACCCGCCGAAAGCGACCTGCCGGCGCCGCGCGCCTGGGGTGAAAGGAATCTCCAGAACCTCATTCATTGGAACGACGCGCGGCAGGGCGGGCATTTTCCGGCGCTGGAGGTGCCTGACGTGCTGGCCGGTGACATCCGGGCGTTCCATCGGGAAATCACCCGACGCAGCTAGCGCTCGAGTGGGGTGGCCGTCAGCGCGGCCACCGCTCACGCTTCGCATGGTGCGGCAGGCCAAAAAACTGGCTAGAACCAGGGACCTCGGGAGATGCTTGCTTGGATAAGACTGAACGCCTGTTTGCCGTCATGGATGCGCTGCGCCGCCACCGCCGCCCGGTTACGGCAGCCGCGCTGGCAGAGGAGCAGGGGGTCTCCGTCCGCACGCTTTATCGCGACGTGCAGACGCTTATCGGGCTGGGCGCGCCGATCGATGGCGAGGCCGGAGTGGGCTATATGCTGAGGCCGGGCTTCTTCCTGCCGCCGCTGATGTTCACCCCCGAGGAACTTGAGGCACTGGTGCTGGGCGGCCGCTGGGTAGAGGCGCAGCCTGATGCAGGCCTTGCCGGTGCGGCGAAAAACGCCCTCGCCAAGATCGCCACCGCCTCGCCCGACGACCTGCGCGACCGCATCAAGGATACCGGGCTCTGGCCGGTGCTGATGCGCGGCCCGCAAGAGCCGACCCCGGTGCTCGGGCTGGTCCGTGCCGCCATGCGCAACGAGAAGGCACTGCATATCGGTTACGCCGACGAGAGCGGCAGGCAGTCCGAGCGCGACATCTGGCCGGTGCAGCTCGCCTATTACGAAGGCAAGCAGATCGTCGCCGGCTGGTGCTGCATGCGCGAAGCCTTCCGCAACTTCCGCACCGACCGTATCGTCTCGGCCGCCGAAACCGAGCAACGTTACGGCCGCCGCCGCCTGCAACTCGCCAGGGAATGGCGGGAGGAATGGGCGCGACGGCACCCGGACTGGGCGAGCCAGCCGGGCTGAGGTCCCGGCGTGTGGACGACCCTGGCCGTGACCTCCAAAAATCCCCGCCCAGAGCGGGGACTTTGCTTTCGTAACAACCGGATAACGCTGCTGCCACGCCCTGTCAGCAGGGTAGGCGGAAGGTCTCCTCAGACGCCGGGCCATGGTGGTCCCGCGTGACTGAGGAGCCGACGATGACCGATCTGGATCGCAGGAGCTTTTTGAAGGCCGCAGCTGCGGCGGCAGTCGTCCCGGCGCTCGGCGCCTTGGTTTCCCATGCAACCGGAGCAGACGAAATGACCATCACCCCGTTCAAGGTTCAGGTGTCCGACGACGAGATCGCTGACCTCAGGGAGCGCCTGACTATGGCGCGCTGGCCGCATGCCACCACCACCGACTGGAGCCGCGGGCAGCCTGTGGCCTTCATCAGGGAGCTGGCCGACCAGTGGCTGAACCAGTTCGATTGGCGCGCCTGGGAGGCGCGGCTCAATGCCTATCCGCAATTCCGCACCGAGATCGACGGCCAGACCATCCACTTCCTCCACATCAAGTCGAAGGAACCCAACGCCTTCCCGTTGATCCTTACCCACGGCTGGCCCTCGACCGTCCTCGAGTTCTTCGAGGTGATCGGGCCGCTGAGCGACCCGCGGGCGCACGGCCTCGACCCGGCGCTGGCCTTCGACCTGGTGATCCCCTCGCTCCCCGGCTACGGCTGGTCGACACCGCTTGCCGAGCCGGGCTGGGATACTGCCAAAGTGGCGAAGACTTGGGACGCCTTGATGAAGCGCCTCGGCTATACCCGTTACGGCGCGCAGGGCGGCGACATAGGCTCGCTCGTCGGCAAGGAGCTCGGCATTCTCGCGCCCGACGGCCTCGTCGGTACCCACCTGCAGCAGATCTTCGCCTTCCCGACCGGCGCCGCGGGCGAGATGGAGAAGCTCAGTGCCTTCGAGAAGGAAGGCTTCGCCAACCTCGACAAGTTCTCGAAATACAACGGCTATCAGGACATCCAGTCCAAGCGCCCCGGCACGCTCGGTTATGGCCTCGTCGATTCGCCGATCGGACAACTGGCCTGGAATACCGAGCTGTTCTTCGGCTTCGAAGGCGAGGGCGTGCAGTATGTCGATCGCGACCGGTACCTCGCGCACGTCTCGATCTATTGGTTCACCGCCTCGGGCGGCTCCGCCGGCAATATCTATCTCGAGGACGTGCGCTCCGGCTCCGGCTACCGCGAAGCCCGCAACGACACGCCGACCGGCGTCGCGGTGTTCCCTTGGGATTTCCGCTCGGTCAGAAGTTTTGCCGAGCGCGCCAACAACATCGTGCACTGGACCGAAATGCCCACCGGCGGCCACTTCGCCGCTACCGACGCGCCCGACCTCCTGGTCGAGGACATCAGGACGTTCTTCGGCAAGCTGATCTAGAGCTCGCGCGCCGGCCGTCGGCGTCCCTCCCCATGGGGAGGGACTGAGGGGGGTAGTTCTGTGATCACCGATTGACCCCCACTCCCTGCCCTCGAGGGGGAGGGGAGCAGGTCTGCCCGCCCTTACTGCCTCAGGACCGCTGCCAGCCGGTCGATATTCTCGTCATTGGAGCGGCTGACCAGCTCTCGCGCCGCGCGCTGCGCCTCGGCGCTCTCGAACGTCATTCCGAGCGAGAACAGCGTCTTGCCACCTGGCGCCGGCCTGAAGCTCAGCGTGATATACTTGCCGGAGTTGTGCTCGTATTCGACGCGGGAGTCCGGCTCGATGACGGTGAAGCGGGCCTCGTTGTCATGGTCGCGGCCGTCCGGATTGTGCAGCGTATGCCGCCAGATGCCGCCGACGCGAAAATCGAAGGCATGGATGGTGTCGCGAAACCCCTTGGGTCCCCACCAGCACGACAGCACCTGTGGATCGGCGAAGGCGGCGAACACCGCCGTCGGAGGGGCGTTCAGCACGCGGCTGGTGACGATATCGAACCGGTGATCGGGCGCGGGCGCAAGATCGTCCATGGCGGACCTCACTTAAGTCGCAGCTTTAGTAATTGCCGATGCCGTCACAGTCAACCGCTAGGCAGGATATCGGCGAGTGTCCACCACCCGAGGCCGAGGCTCGCCAGCACCGCAAGGTGCATGATGGCGATCAGCACGGTCACCGCGACAAAGCCCTGCTTGCTGGTCTTGTGGCGGAGCAGCTGCTGCGCGACAAGCCCACCGGCAATGCCGCCGATCGCGTCGATGAGATGGAGGCTTTTCTCTGTCACCCGCCACCGGTCCGCTTCGGCCGCCCGCTTGTCGAACCAGTAGACCGCGATGCTGACCGCCCCCAGCACCAGGTATGCGATGGGCAGCCAGACGGGCACTCGACCAAGTAGGTAATCGGCGAGGCCGAGCGCCACGATGCTGCCGGCTGCTACCCCACGCCCGCCAATGCTCGGTGCGGTGGGTGTTGGGGCGCCGCGTCGCCTCGCTTCCACGTTGAGCGGGTTGGCTCCGGCGATCTTCACCTCCTTGGCAGCCGGCCGCCCGTCGATGCCGCGCCCGAGCGTGAAGGATACGCGATCGCCGGCACGGGGTCGCGTCGCGATCCGGCCGATGTCGCTGATATGGACGAAGCTGCGTCTGCCATCGTCGCCGGCGATGAAGCCGAAGCCGCGCTCATCGTTCCATTGCACCAGTTCGCCATTGTGCCGAGCCACCGCTACGCCCCGAGCTCGGCTTCGCTCCAGCCGAGAGCCGCCATGTCGTCGATCCGGTCGCGGAAATCGCTGGCGGTGAGGAACTCGTCGAGCTGCGGCGGTTTCACCGAGCTGCCGGCCAGCATGGCATGCACCTGGCCGCGGTGGTGGGTCTGGTGCATGAACAGGTGTAGCAGCAGGTCGTCGGTGCGCTCCACCTGGATGCGGCCGGTGCGGTGCACCCGGGTCTCGGCGGCGAGCCGCGCATCGGTGAGGCCGGTGCAGAAAGCGAGGAGGCGCTGGTCGACAGCGAACTGCGCTGCCGCCAGCGGACCGATGGCGTCGAACGGCTCCTCCGGATCCCAGGCTTTTGGCCCCAGTGTGCCGCCCTCCAGCGCATCGACGTAGAACCAGTCGATGGTGAGGATGTGATTGAGAGTCATCTTCAAGGTCGGAAAGAAGCTCGTGCGCACCGCCTCGAACTCGCCGGGCTGCAGCCCGAGGCAGGCGGTGAGTAGCCGGTGGTTGGCGAGCCGGTTGTTCTGCGCCAGTTTGCGCATGATGCGGGTGGCAATGGTCACGGTTCTTTCCTCTTCGCGTCGCCTGCCGGGTCGCCGCCAGATACTGAAGAAAGCCCGCGGGACCGCATTTCGTCAAACACCCGATTGAACATCTCGCCGACCTCGCCGCCGATGGCGGCCAGCGCAACGTTGCCCTCATCGACGCGCTGGCGGCTGATGGCATCGATCAGCTGACGACCGGCCTGGCTCAAGCGCAGGACTTTGGCACGCCGATCGGTGGCGACCTCCTCCCGGATGAACATCCCCCGCTGCACCATTTCGCTGGCGAGGCGGCTGGCACTGGGCAGCGGCAGCGCCAGCACTTCGGCGAGCTCTCCAATCCGCATTTCCTGCTTCTGGTCCAGCACGTGCAGAGCCGCCAGCTGCCTGAGCGACATGTCCTGGGTGCTGAGGCTGCGGGCCATGGCCGCAAGCAGATGAGTGAACATCGCCCGCATGTAGAGTTCCAGCGGGCTGGCGAGCTGGTCGACCGGCTCGATGGACTTTGATTTCATATGGACAATACTTTCAAATATGCAACTATTGTGAACGCGTACTGAATGTTGCCCTCAAAGCCGGTTCAGTGGAAGCCCGTCATAAGGCCGCCGTCCAGTCATCCACCGGGAATGCTGGACCGGTGACCGCAGAACCGGCGCCGTTTTCCTCCCGGCACAGGAGACAACAATGACCTTCGTGAAATCCACGAGCCTTGCGATCGCAGCAATCCTCGTCAGCACCAGCCTCGCCGGCGCCGGCGGCCTCCATATTCCGGGTCTTGGCGACTCGGGTTCGAGCAGCCACTCGGGCGGCGACGTTTTTGAGCAGGCGCGGCCTCATAGCGACCCTCCCGATTTCGACAGGATCTTCAACCCGCAGCCCGAGATCACCGTCAAGAAGGAGGTGTTCAAGGCGCTCAATCCGCCGCTGGAGCAGATCGACATGGGCGTCCGCGACGGTGGCAAGCCGGCTCCGGGCAAGACGCAGCTCGACGCCAGGGTGAAGTTCGGCGCGGTGCTTACCTGCGTCGTCTCAGGCACGCCGAGCGAGTTTCCGGACGATATCCGCATCGCCAATTCCGGTGTGGTGGCGCTGCCGGCCGGCACCGCCATCAAGTGGCAGGCGGCCGGGCTTGGCGGCGTGGCGAGCCTCGGCAAGACGCTGCAGCCGGGCAAGGCGCTCAAGCTCAGCAACGTGCTGCCGGGCGGTGTCGAAGCCGGCACCGTCTGCTCGGCCAAGGCCATCGGGCTTTGACAGCAACCGGGGAGCCCCGCCGGCTTGGGTCGGCCGGGTTCCTCAACCGGGCTTTCCCGGCGCGCGCGTCAGGCCGGCCTCGAACATCGCCACGAACAGCCGATTGAAGTTCTCGGTGACTTCGCCCTCGAGCCCCGCCATCGTCAGCGGCGCTTCGAGGGCGCGCTGCTTCGACATCCGTTCGATCAGCGCACTGCCGGCCGGGCTGATGGTCAGCACCTTGGCCCGCCGATCGACGGCGTCCTCGCGCCTGACCACCAGTCCGCGATCGACCAGATCGGCCACCACTTTGCTGGCTCCGGACAATTGCATCGCCAGCGCCTCGGCAACGTCGCTGACCCGCAGTTCGCCCCGCTGTTCCAGCAAATGCAGCGCTGCCACCTGCGCGAGGCTGAGATTATCGTTCCGCAGCGCCCGCGCCATCGACAGCATGATCGAGGTGAACATGACCCGTTCGTACTGCTCCAGCGGGCTGCCGGTTTCGACCGTGAAGGCAGATACAGTCGGATCGGACATTATTTCCACATGGACGCAATTATGAACCGGACCTAAATCCTGCGCTCAACTGCGGTTCAAGCCAAGGGGGCGATATGGCGCGGCATTGAAGCCGGCTTCCGCCGCGCACAGGAAAGAACCGAAATGAACACCCTGACCAAGCTCACCACCCTCGCCCTCGCAGCTGTCGTGCTCAGCAGCGGCCTCGCAACTGCCGGTAGCATTTTCGATCGCGAGGACCGCAATGAGACCACCCACGACGTCTTCAACGATGTCATCGACTCGATCGGTGACCGCGATGTCGACATCGAGATCCGGCATTCCGAGATGGTCGATGCCGATATCGACGGCCTTGCCCGCCTGGTTGACCCGCACGTCATCACCCACCCGGGCGTCAATGATGCCGTCCTGTACCACCCCAAGCAAACCAAGCAGATGAAGCTTGCCCTGCGGCAGGGGCTGCTGGTGCTCAGTTGCATTGCCGGCGGCGACGACGTGCGCCTGGCCAACGCCGGCGACATCGATCTGCCGGCCGGCACCAGGCTCGCCTGGAAGGTCAAGGCCACCGGAGACAAGGGGACGGCCCGGCTGACCAGCGGTCTCGAGGCAGGCGAAAGCGTCCGGCTCGCCGACGTGCTCGATGGCACTGTTGCCAAGGGCACCAACTGCTCGGCCAAAGTAGCCGGACTTTGACCCACGGCGAGGTCCCGGTCGTTCGCCGGGACCTCAGCCCGTGAACTTCGCCTGAACATGCTGCTCAATCCGGGTTCAAGCCGCGGCAGCGATACGGCGCCCAAAGACGCGGCAACCCCTGCCGCTCCAAGGGAAATCCCAATGCACAACATGAACTGCATCGCCCTCGTGGCGATGACCACGCTGTTGCTCGGCACCGGCGTTGCTTCGGCCTACGATCCGATCGGCGGCCTCAATAGCCAGATCAGTCCTTCGCCGCAGGACAGCATCAACGATGCGGTGATGCCGACGACCCAGGATCATATCAACCGGGCGGTCCTCACCAACCCCGAGGCCGGCCTCAACGACGCAGTGCTCAGCGGCGCCGTGCGCAGCGGCGCAAAGCTGCGGTCGGCGGTACGGAACGGCAGCCTCGCCCTCGATTGTCGCGTCGGCGGCGCCGATCTGCTGGTCGCCAATGTCGGCACCATCGATATTCCGGCCGGCACCAAGCTGCGCTGGAGCGTCAAGCGCTATGGCGCCCAAGGCTATGTTCAGCTCAAGCGCGGCCTTCAGGTCGGTGCGGATGTGCGCGTTGCCGACGTGCTCGACGGGGTCGGCGCCGCCGGCGCGCCGTGCTCGGTCAAGCCGACCGGGCTTTAGCGGCGCCCGGTAGAGATTCTCTGCCCGGACTGCCGCGGCGTGTGGCGCGAAACTCGACCACCCCAGGCGCGACGCCTTTCCGGGCGACCCGCGCGACTGGGAGAAAAGACACGCAACGAGGGCAAAACTGACCGAGTTGGGCGAGAAGCTGCTGGGCCTGTGCAGCTCGGGTTGAGGCGGAGCCCAGGTGCAGAGGCCTCCGAGTAGAGTCTGACGAGGCGGCAGGCGACTGCCGCCTCGTTCGTTTGTTCAGCGGCAGCCAGCGATGCTGACCAGGGCGTTGATCAGCAGTGGCGTCGCCGCGGTCTCCCCCCAGCTCTTGGCGCTGGGGGCGCCATTGCTCAGCACGTCGCGCACCAGCGCCGCGTCGAGTGCCATCGGCTTGGAACAGGTGACATAGGGTTTGCCCTTGGCGTCGGTGGCGTTGAGCAGCACGCCGGCCGATTCACCGACGCCGCCCAGGTAGGCGTAGAGCAGTTGACCGGCATGTTTGTCGGTATTGGCGCGGTCGAGCATTTCCATCACCTGTGCCACCGAGATCTGTCCTTTCGAGGTGCTTGACGTGGCGGCCATCGCCGGCGCAGCGGCGACGAGCAGCAGGGCGAGGAGAGGCAAACGGATACGAGACATGCGAGGCTCCTGTTGAAAAGCGAACGGCGAGCTTGTTACACAGCGATTTCTTATTGCGCAACGATAATTTGTTGCTGTATGATATGGATAGTGACGCAAAGGAGCGCCCCATGCCGCAGCCAATTGCCCGAGATGCAATGCGCCAGAAGCGCATTGCCACCCTCAGCGGGGTAACGCGCATCGCTGCGCTGGTCATTGCGGCGGTGCTGCCGCTGGCCGGTCTGCTCTATTGGGGGTTTGCACCTGCCGGGACCCTGGCGGGCGCTGCTTTGGTGCCGGCAACCTGGTTGGCCGAGTTCGGATTGGCTCAGCGGTTGCTCGCGACAGTCCTGGCCTTGCTGCCGGTCCTGCCCCTCAGTTGGGGTCTGCTGCGGCTAGCGGCGGCGCTCTCGGCCTTCCGTCAGGGCCATCCGTTTGGCCTCGCCGCCGCCACCGGGATGCGGGACTTCGCCATTGGTGTCTTCGCCTGCACGGTGCTGAAACTGATCACGGGGGCACTGCTGAGCGTGGTGCTGAGCTGGAATGCACCCGCCGGGCAGAAGCAGCTGGCGATCTCGGTCAGTTCCGACATGCTGCTGATGCTGCTCGTCGGCGCTGTGCTGACCCTCGTCGGCTGGGCGCTGGCCGAGGCCGCCGCCATTGCCGAAGAAAACGCGCAGTTCATCTGATGCCGATCAAGGTCAACCTCGCCGTGCTGCTGGCCGAACGCGGCATCAAGTCCAAGGATCTGGCGGAGTTCGTCGGCATCACCGAAGCCAACCTGTCGCTATTGCGGCAGGGCAAGGTGAAGGGCATGCGCTTCGATACGCTCGAAGCGATCTGTACCTATTTGAAATGCGAGCCGGGCGACCTGCTGAAGTTCGTCCCGGGCGAGGTGGAGGAGCCCAAACCTTAGGGTTTGCCTCCGGCCCCTGACTCGGCTTTTCTTCCGCCCGACGAGGAGACACCGATGAAACTTCTGCACACCACGCTCGGGCCGAAGCGGGCCGATGAACTGGGCATGATCCTGCCGCACGAGCACGTGTTCGTTGATCTCAGGACACCTGATCAGCCTGGTTACGCCGAGGCCGATCCCGCCGATGTGGTGCGGCTGATGGGCCCTGAGATCGAGGCGATCAAGGCGCGCGGCATCACCGCGCTGGTCGAATGTTCGACCGGCGGCGTCGGCCTCAGGGTCGATATCGATCTCGCAGTCAGCCGGGCCACCGGCCTGCCGATCGTCGTCCCCACCGGCAACTATCGCGAGCCGTGGATCCCCGACTGGGTGCGCGATGCCGATGAGGCCGAACTCGAGACCCGGATGTACAGCGACCTTGCCGAAGGAGTCGGCGACACCGGGGTGAAGGCCGCCTGGATCAAGGTCTCGGCCGGCGACGACGGCATAACCCCGATGGAGGGCAAAATTCTCCGGGCCGCAGCGCGGGCGGCGCAGCGCACCGGCGCGGTGATCGGCAGCCACACCATCAAGGGCCGGGTGGTGATGGACCAGCTCGATATCATCGAGGCCGAGGGCTATCGGGCCGATCGCTTCATCTCGATCCACACCCAGGAAGAAACGGATTTTGGCCTCAACATCGCGGTGGCACAGCGTGGCGCCTGGATCGAATACGACCATGTCGGCCGCGCCCCCGATGCGGCGGTGAGCGAACTGATCCTCCGCGCCCTCGATGCCGGCCTCGGCTCACAACTGCTGCTCAGCCACGACCGTGGCTGGTACGATCCGGCCATTCCCGGTGGCGGTACTCCGATGCCATACACGCATCTGAGCGATGTGATGCTGCCACTGCTGCTCAGCAAAGGGGTCGACGAGGCCACCATTCGGCAACTCACCGTGGCCAACCCGTTCGCCGCGTTCGCTCGCTGACGACGGTAGCCAAACCAGTTCGACAACCCGGAAAAGCGAATGGCAGCATGGCGTTGCCGGGGCTTGCCCGGCGATCGGAGTGGCGCTAAAATTTCATTAGGATCATAACTATCGAGGTTCCGCGATGAGCGCCGGGCCAAAGTCCTATTTCACCTCCATCCTCAAAGACGCAGGCATCGAACTCGGCGGCAGCCGGCCCTTCGATGTCACCGTACATGACGACCGATTGTGGGGGCGCGCCATCAGCCACGGCACATTGGGGTTCGGCGAAGCTTACATGGATGGCTGGTTCGACACCGATGCGCTCGACCAGTTCATCTACAAGCTGCTCGAATACGACATCTACGCCCACCTCAAACCCGATCTCGGGCTGGCCCTGAGCTTCGTGCGCGGCAAGCTGCTCAACCTGCAACGCTCGCGGGTAGCCGAGGTCGGAGAGCGGCACTACGACATCGGCAACGACCTCTACGCGGCGATGCTCGACAAGCGGATGATCTATTCTTGCGGCTACTGGGCCGAGGCGACGACGCTCGACGCGGCGCAGGAGGCCAAGCTCGACCTGATCTGTAAGAAAGTCGGGCTCGAGCCGGGGATGAAAATCCTCGACATCGGCTCGGGCTGGGGCGGCTTTCTGAAGTTCGCCGCCGAACGCTATGGCGTCGAAGGCGTCGGCATCACCATCTCGAAGGAACAGGCGGCCTTTGCCGAGGCCAACAAGGGATCGCTGCCGATCGAGACGCGGCTGATGGACTACATGGCGCTCGAGGGCCAGTTCGACCGGGTGATCTCCATCGGCATGTTCGAGCATGTCGGCTACAAGAACTACGACGCCTACCTGCGCAAGATCCGCTCGCTGCTCGCGCCCGACGGGCTGTTCCTGCTCCACACCATCGGCAACAACTTCACCTCGACGCACGGCGATCCGTGGACCGAAAAGTATATCTTTCCCAACGGCATGCTGCCCTCGATCAAACAGATCGCCGCCGCCAGCGAGCGGGTGTTCGTGATGGAGGACTGGCACAATTTTGGCGCCGACTACGACAGGACGCTGATGGCCTGGTGGGCCAATTTCGACGCCGCCTGGCCCAGCCTCCGCGAAAAGTATGGCGATCGCTTCTGGCGTATGTGGCGGTTCTACCTGCAGGTGTTCGCCGCCATGTTCCGGGCCCGCAACATCCAGTTGTGGCAACTGGTGCTGAGCCCCGGCGGGGTGCGTGGCGGCTATCGGCGGATCAGCTGAACAGCTATGGAAGGCGGCAAACTCGAGGGAACCGCTGCCGCCAGTGCTTGTGTCGCAGAACCTGACAGGCAAGCTGGCTCACCCCAGCGCCAGGTTCAGCCGATAGCTCAGTGCCTCCGCCAGATGCGGGCGGCCGACCTTGTCGGCGCCCGCGAGATCGGCGAGGGTGCGTGCCACCTTCAGCACGCGGTGGTAGGCGCGGGCCGAGAGGTTGAAGCGCTCGGCGGCCTGCAGCAGCAGGGTCTGGCCCTCCTTGTCCGGGTTGACCAGCTTTTCGATCAGCGATGGCCCGGCGGCGGCATTGGTGAAGACATCGGGATGGCCCGCCTCGATATAGCGCTGGCGCTGCCGCTCGCGCGCTGCTTCGACCCGGGCGGCGACGGCTGCGGAGGGTTCGGCGTCGGCCGGGCCGATCATGTCGGCGGCGGAAACCGCCGGCACGTCGATCCTCAGGTCGATGCGGTCGAGGAACGGACCCGACACCCGGCCCTGATAGTCGAGCGCGCAGTTATCGCCGCGCTTGCACACATGGCCGGGCGTGCCGGCGAGCCCGCATTTGCAGGGGTTCATCGCCGCAATCAGCTGGAACCGGGCGGGAAAGCTCACATGCGCATTGGCGCGGGCGATCACCGTCTCGCCGGCTTCGAGCGGTTGACGCAGGCTGTCGAGCACCGAGGGCGAGAACTCCGGCAACTCGTCGAGGAACAGCACGCCGTTATGCGCGAGGCTCGCTTCGCCCGGCCGCACCTTGAGACCGCCGCCCACCAGCGCCGCCATCGAGGCCGAATGGTGCGGGGCGCGGAACGGTCGCCGGTCGCTGAGTGCGCCACCCGCCAACTCGCCGGCGATCGACTGGATCATCGACACGTCGAGCAGTTCGCGTGGGTTGAGTGGCGGCAGGATCGAGGGCAGCCGCGCCGCCAGCATGGATTTGCCGGCGCCCGGCGGCCCGACCATCAACATGTTGTGGCCACCGGCTGCTGCGACCTCGAGCGCCCGGCGCGCCACCTGCTGGCCGCGCACTTCGCTGAGATCGGGCAGCCCCACCGTCTCCTCCCGCCGCCGCGCCACCGGCCGGCTGCAGAGCTGGAAGCCGCCGAGATGATTGACCAGCGCCAGCAGCGTTGGCGGCGCGACGATCTCGAGGTCCTCACCCGCCCAAGCCGCTTCCGGCCCCGACGCCTCGGCGCAGATGATCCCCATGTCGCGTGACAGCGCGGCGATGGCTGCCGGCAGCACTCCGGCGGTCGGCGCCAACTGGCCGTCGAGCCCGAGCTCGCCCAGCGCCAGATAGCCTTCGAGCGCATCGGAGGGAATGGCGCCGATCGCCGCCATCAGCCCGAGCGCGATCGGCAGGTCGTAGTGGCTGCCCTCCTTGGGCAGGTCGGCCGGGGCGAGGTTCACGGTGATGCGCTTGGGCGGCAGGCTGAGGCCCGAGGCATAGAGCGCCGCCCGCACCCGCTCGCCCGATTCCTTCACTGCCTTGTCGGGCAGCCCGACAAGAAAGAACTTGGGCAGACCAGGCGCGATCTGCACCTGCACATCCACCGGCACCGCCTCGATCCCCTGAAACGCCACGGTGGCGACCCGCGTGACCATCGACTACCCCCAACATCCGCGCGGCACGCTAGCAGGAGGTCTGCGGAGCAGGCAAGAACATTTAGAGAACAGAGCGCTGGATCGAATCTCGATCGCCGGACCGCCGAACGGTGCCTACGGGTAGTGGTTGAACAGATTTCCGGCGTCCGGGATGTGGGCCATGATCGCATCGCTGATCTCGGCAAGCTCCTCGAAGGCCGAGGCCGGGATTGCCGCCTCGAGTGCCGCCGTGTTGATTGCCACCTGCTCCCTCGTCCGGCCTCCGGCGACGACCGCCTTGACGCCGACCTGACCGAGGATCCAGCGGATCGCGAGGGTCGAAAGCGGCAGGTCGAGCTCGGCGGCGAGCCGCTTCATTTGCTCCACGCCGGCATGCACATGCGGCCAGATGTCAGCCCGGAATGGCAGGATCGAGTGACGCTGGTCACCGGCAATCAGACCCGGATCGCGGCCGAACTTGCCGGTAAGGATCCCGTGACCAAGCGGGCTGTAGGCCACCACGGCGATATCGTGGGCGCGGCAGTATGGAATTGCTTCAGCTTCGGCATAGCGCCACAGCAGGTTGTATCCCAGTTGATGGACTTCGATCTTGCCGACTTCAGCAACCTGCTCCATCTGCGCGATGCTGAAGTTGCTCACCCCGACGGCGCCGATCTTGCCCTGAGCGCGGGCGGTTTCGAGACCTTCCATGACCGGGCGCATATCTCTGCCGGCGCGGGGCCAGTGAATGTAGTAGAGGTCGATGAAGTCGACACCGAGCCTGTTGAGGCTGCCTTCGACTTCGGTAATAGCGGCGGCTGCGGTCAGCTCATCCGTGTGCGATTTGGATGCGAGGAAGACGCTCTCCCGCTTGCCCTCGAGGAACTGGCCGAGCAGCGTTTCCGACCTGCCGTTGCCGTAGCCCGCGGCAGTATCATAGTGCCGTATTCCAGCCAGATACGCGGCATGCAGCGCGCCGAGCAGATCGGTGTCCGTCGCGTCTTTGGCGTACCACGAGCCGCCTTGCGCCATCGGCAGAAGGGGCAACGGACTATTGGCGAGCGGGGCGGGGCGGGGGGCGGGCGAGAGCATCGTCACGATCGGTCAGGTACTTTCGCGAATGATGAGCTCGGGATCGATCAAGGTAACCCGTGGCGGCGGTAGCTTCTCGCCGGCTGCGATCAGGTGCATCAGGCGATCGACGGCCATTTGCGAGACGGCCTGGGCGTCGTAGTTCACCGTCGACAGCGGCGGCTCTCCGAATTCGGTGAAGGCGATGTTGTCATAGCCCATGATGGCGAGGTCGTCGGGAATGCGCACGCCCTGCTTGTGGCACCAGCGCAGCGCCCCCAACGCCAGCGAGTCGTTGTCGGTCAGCACCGCGGTCGGCCGCTTCGGCCCGTTCATGAGCATGTCGAGCGCGAAATAGCCGTGCCGCGCATAGTGGCCATTGGTCGGCGCGATCAGCTCCACATCGACGCCGATGCCGGCCTCCAGCAGGGCCTGCTGGTAGCCTTCGAGCTTTTCGTCATTGCCATTGGCATGCGAGGCGTCGAGAAAGCCGATGCGCTTGTGGCCCCGGCCGATCAGGTAGCGGGTCGCCTGGTAGCCGCCGCTGCGATCATTGACGCTCACCCCGTCAATGCCGGCGTCGGGATCGGCAATCAGCAGGACGAGGGGAAAATTGGCGCGGCGCAACGGCCTGAGGTGTTCGAGGTCGCGATGCCGCGCCGGGTAGATCAGGATGCCGTCCACCTGGCGGGAGCGGAACATGTCGACCACCCGGATTTCTTCCTCGAGCGTGTTGTTCGAGGTGGCGAACAGCGTGCCGTAGCCCCTCTCCGCCAGCGCGATCTCGACCGACTGGGCCGTCTGCGTCAGCGTCGGGTTGAGGATGTCGGTCAGCACCAGGCCAATGGTGC
This sequence comes from Devosia sp., assembly GCF_035944845.1. Taxonomy (GTDB): domain Bacteria; phylum Pseudomonadota; class Alphaproteobacteria; order Rhizobiales; family Devosiaceae; genus Devosia_A. The sequence goes on from NZ_DASZAW010000036.1 coordinate 26,703, forward strand.
GGGTCGCTCGGCTCACCAGCGACTGCGCCACATGGTTGGGAACGTAGCGCAGCTCAAGCGCCGCCGACTGGATCTTGTTCCGGGTTTCGACGGGAATGCGCTCGCTGTTGCGTAGCGCCAGTGACACCGTGTTCAGTGAAAAGCCGGTGCGCGCAGCAATGTCACGTAACCGCACGATCCCCTTACCCAAATTCGGCACCCAATTCCTGCACCGGCGATACGTCGCCCGTCGCTGTGCGACACCGATAGCATGCCGGTGTCGCGCCGGTCACCTTGGCTCGATCGTCCATCCGAACGGACATCGCGCTCAGGCGATCGCTCCCGTTTCCTGCAGCCGGCGGATCGCCTGGAGTTGCAGGCTGTCCTCGGCCATCTCCATCAGTTCGATCCGGTTGCCGTCCGGGTCTTCCAGCCACGCCTGGCGGTTGCCGTCGATCGCTGTCTTGAGCGGCAACAGCAGCTCGAGCCCAGCGGCCGCCACTTGCGCCAGCGTATCGTCGATGTTCTCAACGGTAAGGCACATATGGTTCATGCCGTTGGCGTTCCAGCCCGGCGCACGATCGTTTTCGGCCCCCGGAAAAACCTCGAGATACTGTGCGTCGGTGATCCGCAGATAGACCAGCCAGACGCTTCCGTCGTCCTTGTGGAGCCGCAGCATCTCGGGAAAGCCGAGCTTGTTGATGTAGTAGTCGAGCGAGCGATCGAGGTCGGTGACCTTGATCGCCACATGGCCGACGCCATTGATTCCGTGCATGATTTTTCTCCCCTCAAGCGACTTTGTCGATCCGGCTCAAACGGCTCGTCCGCGCATTTTGTGTGAACGCTAATACCAAGGGATCATCCAAACCGTGGGGTCCTGTCAATCGGCATTTTCTTCGTTTGCCAGAATGCCCGCATGTCGACCTCTTGCGGCATGATGTATTAACCCATTGAAATAAATAGATAGTTTTGGTGGCGATTTCGGCGCGTATCGTCGGCTTTCATCATGCTCCGCAAGCGCATCCACCCGGGGGGATCTGCTCTGCTCGGATTATTGACCATTGACGAGGCCGGCAGCGCGTACTTAGATTAGCGATAATACGACCTCAACGGTCAGGGAGGCGCACCACGGTCCAGAGGCCGGGTGGCGCTGCAGGGAGGGAAGCATGGCCTTTCGGTGGAGCCGAATGTCGCCGCAGCTCGCGCTGACACCGGCGGTGGCGATAACGCTCGTCGCTTTCATCGGTTCGATCCTGTGGACGATCTATGTTTCGTTCACCTCATCGAAGGCCTTTGCGACCTACGGCATCGATTTCACCGACTGGGCCCGCCAATACGAACGGCTGTTCAAGGACAAGGGCTGGACCATTGCGCTCAAGAACATGCTGGTGCTCGGCATCGGCAGTTTCCTGGCCATCGTCTTCGGGTTCATTCTGGCTGCCCTGATCGATCGTGAAAAGCGCGGCGAGGGCTTTTTCCGGACGGTGTTCCTCTATCCGCTGGCGGTCTCGCTGATCGTCACCGGCGTGGCGTGGCGCTGGATGTTCAACCCCAGCTTCGGCCTGCAGGGTGCGCTGCATTCCATCGGCCTCACCTTCATCAGCTTCGATTGGCTCTCCAAGCCCGAGACCGCCATGTATGGCATCATCCTCGCCTCGGTCTGGCAGGGGGCCGGCTTCTACATGGCGCTGATGCTCTCGGGCCTCAAATCCATCAACACCGAGATCTGGAGCGCGGCCCGGCTCGATGGGGTCAGCTTCTGGCGGCTCTACGCCGAGATCATCATCCCGATGATGAAGTTCACCTTCCTCACCTGCGCCATTCTGCTCTCGTTGGGCGTGGTCAAGGCCTACGACATCGTCGTGGCCATGACCAATGGCGGGCCGGGGCAGGCCACCTGGGTGCCGGGCTACTTCACCATCAACGCCTACTGGGTGAAGTCCAACCTCGCCTATGCCTCCGCCGCCGCCGCATTGATGCTGGGCATCACGGCGCTGATCTTCCTGCCGCTGGTGCTGCTCACTGCCTGGCGCGAACGGGCGAGGACCTCATGAGCACCGGTCTGTTATCGGGCGAGGCCCGCGTCGAGGCCGCGCCGCGGTTCCCCCGCAAGCGCAAGGGCATCTCGGGGCGCTCAATCGCCATCCTGGTCTTCCTGAGCATCTGCGCTGCCTTCTTCTGCGTGCCGCTCTATGTGATCGTCACCACCTCCTTCAAGACGATGGAACAGATCCGCGAAGGCGCGATCTTCTCGCTGCCCTCGCCCATCACCTTCGAGCCCTGGGTCAACGCCTGGGACCATGCCTGCTCCGGCATCCGCTGCGAAGGTCTCAAGGTCGGCTTCTGGAACTCGGTGGCGATCCTTTTCCCCAGCCTGGTGCTGTCGATGACGCTGTCGTCGGTCACCGGCTACGCGCTGGCGCTATGGCATGTGCGCTGGGCCGGCACCTTCCTTTTCATCCTCTTCATCTGCGCCTTCGTGCCTTTCCAGATCATCATGATCCCGCTCATCATTCTGAGTTCGGGCCTCAAGGTCTACGGCACCATATGGGGCATCGCCATCATCCATGCGGTGCTCTCCATGCCGTTCCTGACGCTGGTCTTCCGCAACTACTACAAGGGCATTCCGCAGGAGATCATGAGTGCCGCGATGATGGACTCCGGCTCCTTCTGGCGCGTCTTCGGCGAGATCATCCTGCCCATGAGCGGCAACATCTTCATCGTCGTATTGATCCTGCAGGTCACTTCGATCTGGAACGACTTCCTGCTCGGCCTGACCTTTGGCGGCCTCGGTACCCAGCCGATGAGCGTCGTACTCGCCAATGTCGTCATCACCACCACCGGCGAGGCGGCCTACAACGAGAACATGGCGGCAGCGCTGCTCACCGCTATTCCGCCACTCGTCATCTACTTCATTCTCGGCAAGTTCTTCGTCCAAGGCATCACTGCCGGCGCAATCAAGGGGTAAGCGGGCATGCCACGGGTCACCTTTGAAGACATCATCAAGAGCTACGGAAAGCTGACGGTTCTCAAGAACCTCGATCTGGCCATCGACGACGGCGAGTTCCTGGTGCTGCTCGGCCCCTCGGGCTGCGGCAAGACCACCCTGCTCAATCTGCTGGCCGGCCTGCTCGACGTTACTGCGGGCCGGATTACGATCGGCGACCGCGACGTCACCGACCTCGACCCCAAGGACCGTGGCCTTGCCATGGTCTTCCAGTCCTACGCGCTCTATCCCACCAAGACAGTGCGCGGAAACCTGAAGTTTGGCTTGGCTGCTCACAAGCTGCCAGCCGCCGAGATCGAGCAACGTATCGCCTGGGCCGCCCGCTTGCTGCAGATCGAGCCGCTGCTCGACCGCAAGCCGGCCCAACTCTCGGGCGGCCAGCGCCAGCGCGTCGCCATCGGCCGGGCGCTGGTCAAGAAGGTCGGCGTGTTCCTCTTTGACGAACCGCTCTCCAATCTTGATGCCAAGCTGCGCACCGAGATGCGGCTCGAGATCAAAAAGCTCCATGACGAGCTCAAGTCGACAATCGTCTACGTGACGCACGACCAGATCGAGGCCATGACCATGGCCACCCGCATCGCCGTCATGGATGCCGGTGTCATCCAGCAGTTCGGATCGCCCGACGAGATCTACGGCCGCCCCGCCAATCTGTTCGTCGCCGGCTTCATCGGCTCCCCCGCCATGAATCTGCGCCCCGCCACCCTTTCGGTGGCCGGCGGCAAGGTCGCCGCGCGCGCCGCCGGCGTCGACCTCGACGTCAGCCGCTACGGTTTTGTCAGCCCGCCGCAGGATGGCCAGAGCGTCGTCGTCGGCTTGCGGCCGGAACATTTCGGCGAGCCCGACGCGGCCGTAACCGATCCCGCAGGCAATTTCTCGCTGCCCGTCCAGTACAGCGAAAAGACCGGCAGCGACGCCACCGCCTATCTCAAATTCGGCGATGGCCTGATTGCCACCCGTGTCGACCCCGAACAGATCGGCCGCTTCAGGCAGGGCGATACGGTCAACATTTCCTTCCCACAGGGGAAGCTGCATGTCTTCGACGCCCAGAGTGGGCGCCGACTCTAGATCGAGCGTCGCACCCCCTATTCTGCTGAGGGTGGCGGTGATCGATGAGGCGACCCGGCCGAAAGGCAACGGGACGCCAATGCCCGGGCTCACCGGCCCGAGCCTACCAGGTTCTCCCGGGTAGCGGGCGAACCGCACGCGAGCCTTGGAGGAAGGGCTTGAGCGTGACCGATGGCCGGATCTTCCGGCAGGCCCTGCCGCAAGACAGGGACGTGAAACGTCGACTCGTCGGAAGGCGAGCCCAAAGGGAGAGACACGAATGCATATGAAATCACTGGCGACCATGGCGGCCACACTGCTGCTCAGCGCCGCGCCGCTCGGTGCCACCGCCGAAGAACTGATCGTCTATCACGGCTGGTCGTCCAAGGCCGAAGTCGCGGCCCTGAACATCCTTCAGGCTGCCCTCAACGAAAAGGGCCACACGTGGAAGGATCTGGCGATTCCGCACAATTCGGGCGTTAACGTCTCCATCGTCAACATGGTGACTGGTGGCGATCCCCCGAACGCCTTCGTCACCTCCGATCCGCATATTTTCCGCGACCTTGCCGGTCTCGGCCTCGAGCGTGACCTGACCGACTACTACAAGGAAATCGGTGCGGCCGACAATTTCTTCCCGATCGTGCAGGATCTCTCCACGGTCGACGGCAAGATGGTGAAGGTGCCGCTCTTCCTCCACATCGACGGCATGGTCTACTGGAACATGGAGGTCGCCAAAAAAGCCAGTGTCGATCCGACCGCCTGGAAGAGCGTCGACGACATGATCGCCGACTTCCCCAAAGTCAAAGCCGCTGGCTTCGTGCCTGCTGCCGTCGGTGGCCAAGCCTTCCAGGTCGGATACCTGTTCCATGCCATGGTCGCTGCCATAGCCGGGCCGGACATCTACGACCGCATCTATTCGGAAGCCCCCGACCCGACCGCCTTCGATACGCCCGAAGTGCGCAAGGCCATCGAAGTCGTACGGGCCTTCTCCAACGAAGCCACCCCGGAAAGCGAGAATCGTCCCTGGAACGAGACCACCAATACGGTGATCGCCGGCCAGGCCCTGTTCCACATCATGGGCGACTGGATGAAGGGCGAATGGCTCGCCGCGGGCAAGGTCCCGGGGGTCGACTTTGGCTGTGAAGTCATCCCCGGCGCCCTCGCCGTTCCGGTGACCTCCGATGCCATGGGCATCCTCGGCGGCCAGCCGCCGGAAAAGGACAAGGCCGAACTCGACCTCGTCGCTGCCTTCGTCGACCCGGTCGTCTCGGCCAAGGCCAATCAGCAGAAGGGTTCGACCAGCCCGCGCGCCGACGCTCCGACCGAGTTCCGCGATGCTTGCAACCAGGTCGCCATGGACGCCATGAACAAGCCAGACGGCGCGGTGAAGAACCCCTTCAACGTCATCACCGGCGACTGGAACAACGGCATCTGGACGGCAATGTACAACTTCTGGAGTGACAAGAATCAGACGACGGACGATGCCGTCGCAGCACTCAAGGACGCGTACGACCTGACGTTCAACTGACCGTTCGTGGCCGGCGGGGAGAGCTCCCAACTCCCTGCCGGTCCTCCCGGTTTCGACCGGCCCCCGACAGCCGGCGCTTCGCCCATGTAGCCGACCGATGCGCAAAGCGGCCTGAGCCTCGCGCCCCTGGATTTGGAGATCAACGTGCAGCCTTTCACCAGCCTCGGTCACTTCAACCTCAAGGCCAACGATCTTCAGGCCTCGATCGACTTTTATGCCAAGCTCGGCTTTCCCGAATTCCTGCGCCTGACCCAGGCGGACGGCCGCACCTGGATCGTCTACCTGCGCATCACCGACGAGCTCTATATCGAGCTGCTGCCGGGAGGCACCGGCCGCGCCGGTGACCAGCAGGCCGCCGGCCTCAATCACCTCTGCCTGACGACGCCTGACATCGAGGACACAGCCGCGCACCTGGCGAGCGTCGGCATTCCTCTCGTCTCGCCGCTCGATCCCACCAGACGCGGCGTGGATGGCAATCGCGGCATGTGGATTGTCGATCCCGACGGCAATCGGATCGAAATCATGGAAATGGCTCCCGGCTGCGATCAGTATGCTGCGATCAAGACCTTCCACGCCACGGGCCGCGCCACGACGCTGTCCCGTCCGATCTAGAGCATTTCACCGCTTCATGAATCGCTGCAAGGAACTCAAGTGAGCAAACGCATAGTATTCACCGGCGGCAGTGGGAAGGCCGGGCGGCATGCCGTTGCCTATCTTCTTGCCCAGGGTCACAGCGTCTTCAACCTTGACCTCAAGCCGCTCGACATCGAGGGCGTCAACACGCTCAATGCCGATCTCACGGACAGCGGCCAGGTGTTCAACGCTCTTTCGATGCATTTCGACTTCGACGGCTTCAGGACCGGAAAGGGGCCAGCTCCGGTCGACGCCGTCGTGCACTTCGCTGCCATTCCCCGTGTGCTGCTGCAGCCCGACAACGAGACGTTCAAGGCCAATGTCGTTTCGACGTACAATGTGATCGAGGCCGCGACCAAGCTCGGGATCAGCAAGATCGTCATCGCTTCCAGCGAGACCACCTACGGCGTGTGCTTTGCAGAAGGCGACCGTGACTACCAGGCGTTCCCGCTCGAGGAAGACTACGACATCGACCCGATGGACAGCTATGGACTTTCCAAGCTGGTCAACGAGAAGACCGCGCGCGCCTTTGCCGCGCGCACCGGCGCCGACATCTACGCCCTGCGCATCGGCAACGTGATGTCGCCGGAGGACTATGCGAACTTCCCCGGTTATCTGGCCGATCCACCGTCGCGCAAGCGCAATGCCTGGAGCTATATCGACGCCCGCGACCTCGGCCAGATCGTCGATCTGTGCATCGGCAAGGATGGGCTGGGGTTTCAGGTCTTCAACGCGGTCAATGACGAGATCGTCGCCAACGAGCCGACAGAGACCGTATTGCGCAAGTACGCGCAGAACACGCCGATCACACGCCCGATGGGCGAGCGCGAAGCCCCCCTTTCGAACCGCAAGATCCGCACCATTCTCGGATTCAAGGAACAGCACAACTGGCGCAAGTATCTCCCGAGCGGCTGAACCCGGTAAGGTGCTGTTGTTCGCGGTGAACGGTCGGGCATGTAGACATCCTCCGTCGCTTGAGAATGCCCACCTGCTCTGGTGCCGATCTATGGTGCGGCGACCTCCTTGGCTTACCGCTGCTCGGCGCTGGTTTTTCACCGCTCTGTTGGAGAAAGCAGGCTGCGTCTCATCCGAGACCGCCGCCGATCCGATCGGCGGTGGCGAGCGCCGTAGCGCGCACCAGCTGCTCGTATTCGGCGTCGCGGCCGGCGAGGAACGGGATGCTGACGGCGGCGACGACGTCGCCCGAGCGGTCCCGGATCGGCGCGGCGTAGGAATTGACCGAGGCGCTGAACTCGCCATGGTCGCGCGCCCATCCCTGTTCACGCACGCGCGTCAGCTCCTCCTCCAGCGCCTCCGGCTCGATGAGAGTACGCTCGTTGTAGAGCGTCAGCGGTCGCGAATAGATGCGCTGGCGTTCCGCCTCGGGCAGGAAGGCGAACAGCGCTTTGCTGCTGCCGCCGGCATGGATCGGCAACTGCTCGCCGACCCTCGCATGCAACGCATGCTGCTTGATGCCGGGGGCGACGGCGACGACTAGCACATGGCCGCGATCGTAGATCGAGACCTTCGCCGTCTCCCCCAGCGAGCGCGCCACGAAGTCCAGATGCGGCTGCGCCGCCTTGGCGACCTGCCCGCCGGACGGCATCCCCACGGCATCTGCCAGCGACAGCAGCCGGCTCCCCAGCACGTAGTCGGAATTCTCCAGCTGCCGCACCAGCCCGTGCGCCGACAGTGAGTTGAGGATGCGGTAGACGGTCGAGCGCGTTACTCCCGACTGCTCGACCAGGCGCTTGAGGCCCAGTCCGTTCGGCGCCCGCTCCAGCTGCTGCAGAATGGCCATCATCCGCTCGATCGTCGGATTGCGGTTCTGCGCCTCGATCTCAGACTCACGCACGGCTTGACATCCCATCGGTTTGTCCTCCACGGTTATCATATGGTACCAAGAGTTTCAAATAAGAAACTCAAACGCCATACGGTTACGGGAGGAGTCCGGTGACTCATCGAATCTTGCGCGTCATTGGCGGCGCCGGCCGGCCGAGCAATCAATGACCGTCAGGGAGTCAAAGACTCGCGTCGGCGCGCGCCGCGGCGGGTTGTCGTCGCGCGACAGCCTGGTGCTGCTGCTGCTGGCGGTGCCTGGCATCGCCTGGTTCCTGGTGTTTGCCTACGGCCCGATGGTTGGCCTCGTGGTGGCGTTCAAGGCCTTCAACATCCGCGACGGCATCTTCGGAAGCCCCTGGAACGGGCTTGCCAACTTTCGCTACTTCTTTACCAGCGGCGATGCGGTGACCGTCGTCTTCAACACGGTGTTTCTCAACGCGCTGTTTCTCGGCGCGTCGTTGTTCGCCGGGCTCGTGCTGGCGCTGATGCTGAACGAGATCCGCGGCGGCCCGTATCGCCGCTTCATGCAGTCGGTGATCTTCTTTCCCTATTTCGTCTCGCCGATCGTCATTTCCATCATGCTGCAGGTGATCCTCTCAGGGGTCGGCGGGCGGGGCGGCCTCGTCAACAACCTGCTCAGCGTCGTCGATCTGCCGCAGGTCAGCTGGTACACCGAGCCCGGGGCGTGGCCGTGGATCCTCACCATCGTCAAGGTGTGGCAGCTGGGCGGCTACACCTCGGTGATCTTTCTCGCCGCCATCACCTCGATCTCCGAGGAGGTCTACGAGGCGGCGGCGCTCGATGGCGCCAGCCGCTGGCGCATGGCGCTGTCGATCACCGTGCCCCTGCTGCTGCCGACCTTCGCGGTGCTGGTGGTGCTTGGCGTCGGCCGCATGTTCTTCGGCGATTTCGCCACCATCTACGCCATCGTCCAGGACAATGGCGTGCTGTTTCCGACCACCGACGTCATCGACACCTACGTCTTCCGTTCGCTGCGAACGATCGGTGACTTCGGCACCACGGCTGCCATCGGCCTGTTCCAGTCGGTCGTCGGCTTCGTCTTTGTCGCGGCAGCGGTCCTCGTGCAGCGCCGCTTCCACAAAGAGAGCAGCATCCTGTGAGCGCCATCGATCAGCAGAGCGCAGCTCCGGGGGGCGCGGCGAACATCGCTGCGCAACCCGTTCGAAAGCCGGCGCGACGCCGGCTGGAGCCGTTCGCGGCCGTCAGTTATGTCACCGTCACGCTGTTCGGGCTGTTTTGCCTCGTGCCGCTCTGGATGATCGTCGCGGGCTCGCTGACCGACGAGTCGGTGCTGGGCCTCAATGGCTACAGCCTGTTCCCGCAGCCCTTCTCGTTGCGGGCCTACGAGTTGCTGTTTACCGGGCAATCGCTGCTCAACGGCTACATCGCATCGCTGTTCATCACTGTGGTGGGCACGATCCTCTCGATCTCGTGCACCGCGTCGATCGCCTGGGTCATAGCCCGGCGGCTGCCGTTCATCAGCCGTCCACTGACTATCTTTGCCTATGTGCCGATGCTGTTCAACGGCGGGCTGGTGCCATTCTACCTGCTGGTGACGCAGGTGCTGAACCTGACCAACAGCTGGTTCGCGATGATTCTGCCACTGATGCTGGCGCCCTTCCTGATTTTCGTGACGGTGAGCTTCTTCCGGCAGATGCCGGAGGAAATCCTCGATGCGGCCCGCATCGATGGGGCCGGCGAATTGCGCATCTTCTTCCAGATCGTCTTGCCGCTGTCCAAACCCATCCTCGCGGTGCTCGGGCTGTTCTACGCCGTCACCTACTGGAACGAATGGTTCACCGGCCTGCTGTTCATCTCCGATCCGGACAGGTTCCCGCTGCAGCTGATCCTGCAGAACCTCATCTCCAACGTCACCAATGCGGCCAGCCTGCCGAGCTCGGCCGGGGCTGCGATGGCGCCGGTCTACCAGCTGCGCTTCGCCATGACGGTGCTCACCGTCGGCCCCATTCTGCTCGCCTACCCATTCGCACAACGCTTCTTTGTCAAGGGCATCACCCTTGGCGCCACCAAGGGGTGACGACGGCACCCAAGCACGTCGCACAAAATGAGGAGGAGACTACCAAGATGAGACTCACGCGCAGACAGTTCATGGCCCTCAGTGGGGCCGCCGGCATGGCCACGGCCCTTTCGGGCCTGTCGCCGGCATTCGGCGCCAGCTCGGGCACCTCGGTGGCCCTGCTGCCGTCGCAAGCGCCGACCAACTGGAAGGCCGTGCTCGACAAGGCCAATGCCAAACTCTTGGAGGAGCATGGCTTCACCTTCGATGCGCAGTTCATCAACTGGTCCAACTACGGCCAGCAGTCGCTGCTGAAATTCACTGCCGGCGCTCAGTTCGATACGGCGCTGCAGGCCCTGTGGCTCAACATGGCGCAACTGCAGCAGAGCGGAGCGCTCGCCGACCTGACCGGGCAGATCGACAAGTGGCCCAACCTCAAGAAGCAGATCGCGCCCAAGCTTATCGAGGCCAATTCCTGGGGTGGCAAGCTCTGGGGCATCCCGCAGGTGAACAGCGCCGGCCGCATCCAGCACTTCGGCATTCGGCAGGATCTGGCGGAGAAACACGGCTTCGCCGAAATCAATGATTTCGGTACGCTCGAGAAGTTCTTCTACGCCATCAAGGAGAAGGAATCGGGGGTCACCCCGTTCGCCCTCGCGTCGCAGACTGGCTGGCAGACGGCAGTGGCGACCCCCACCGGCATGTTCAACGAGTACTCGTGGGAAAATCCCTACACCATGCAGTACTCGCTGGCGGGGTCGGGCCTGCGCTTCTACTTCGACAAGGATGCCGCCACCACCGGCTCGTCGCGGCCGATCCCCTGGTGGGACGATGCCGGTACGGTCGCGGCTTTGCGCAAGATCCGCCAGTACTACCAGGATGGCATCATCAACGCCGACGCGCTCAACGTCGATCAGGCCACCATCGAAAGCCAGTTCGGTGCTGGCCGCTTCGCGGGCCTCTGGTCGATGACGGATGGCCTGCAATCCAACCGGTTGGCTGGATTGCAGCGAGCCGTCCCCACCGCGGCTCTGGGTCAGGTCCTGCCATTTGGCGGGCCGCTGGGCAGCGTCAAGCCGGTGCAGACTTTCCAGGCCGACAACATGATCGTGGTCAATGCCAATGGCGGCGACGTCGATCGCGCCATGGCGCTGCAGGACTGGTTCTCGGTGCAGGAGAACCACGATCTGGTCGGGCTCGGCATCGAGGGCACGGACTGGAAGGCGGTTGGCGACCGCGGCTTCGAGCAGCTCAGCACCTACAGCTTCCCCAGTTACGCCATCCTCTGGCGCGCCGGACTCGAGCGCCTCACCTCGTCGATGACCGAGTCGGAAAAGCAAGTGTTCGGCTGGGCGCAGAACTACGACAACTTCACCTCGGACACCTTCGCCTCGTTCATCGCCGATGTGACGCCGGTCAAGGAAGCCGCGGCGCAGATGAGCAACGTGATGACCCAGTACGCCAACCCGCTGTTCTACGGCGTCGGCGACGTCGATGCCGGGCTCGACAAGCTGAAAAAGGCCGCCGACGCGGCCGGCCTCGACGTGATCATGACCGAGCTGACCAGACAGGGCGACGCCTATCTGAAGGCGCGCGCATAGGCTCTGCCGACCGCGGATCCGGAACGGAGAGCGCCAATGGCGCCCTTCGCTCCGGGGGCCGCTGAGCCGGCTGGAGTTACTGCCGCCGGAAAGGCACCTTCGTCGTCAACGTTTGTCCTGACCGATTGAGCTCAACCGTAAAATCGACGGTAATCTGCTTGCCGCTGAGTTCGAGGATGGCGTTGATCTGAATGGGCGTGCCGACCCGGTCGCTCTGCTTTTCGCTCAGCCTGAAGACGATGCTGCCGCCTCGCGCCACCCCCACCGCCCCGGCGGAGAGGCCAACGTTGGAGCGCATCGTCGCCTCATAGCGGTTTGCCTGGTCGTTGAAGTAGATCGTACCCGACACCGACAGGTTCATGTTCACCAGGCTGCAGCGCCCGGCATAGTTGATCTTAACCAGCCTGCCCTGCGTCACTTTCAGGCGGCAGCTAAACGCCTCGGGCTGGTCTCCCCCGCGCAGCACGCTGCTCCCGCTCCAGTTCCCAATATAGGAGCGCAGCAAGGCAGTCTCGGCGTCTGCCGCATGGCTCGGCGCGGCGAACAGCGCGGCAATAGCGACCGCCGCCAGAAGCACTTTCAAAATATAACGCATCGCTGTCCCCTCACAATGCCGTATAGCTAGCCCTGACGGGCGCCCCAATACAACAAGTATGCACGAGGTAACGGGCGTTGTGAACCTGCCTGCAGTTGGAGGTCGGCTGGCCAACAGCCTGCCCAGCGTGACGCAATTGCTTGGGTCCGCTCGTCGTGGACGGCGGGCTTGTCTCCGCGTTGGCATCGGAGGCCCTTCACGCACCGGCATTGCCGCTGACGATCCCGCCTCAGGGACGCAGTGCCTCGTAAGCCCGCCGCGCGGTCATGAAGGTGATCGATATGCCGGCAGATCCGGACCACGGCCGTTAACCATGCTGGAATAACAAAGGGTTAGCGCAAGGTTTCGTTAAGCGGCCCATGTTGATTCAAAGGCTTCCGATCTCCGTCCGAAAGCCAGACGTCCAGCATGTTCGCCGCCGCCCGTCCCGCCCTGCCGTTTGCCAGAACCCTGCTGCTGGTCGGGCTGACCCTGCTGCTTGCTGCCTGCGGGCGCTCGCCCACCCATGACTATCGCGGCATCCCCGGCGATAACGACCCGCATGACGGGGTGCGCCGGGCCTGGGGCCTGCCGATCCAGGGGCTCGACGTGGCGCGCTACCAGGGCCGTATCGATTTCAACGCGGCGCGCGGCGGTGGGGTGCACTTCGTCTACATCAAGTCGACCGAAGGCAAGGACTACATCGACCCCAATTTCTATGACAACTGGCGCGGCGCGCAGGCTGCCGGCATGGCGCGCGGCGCCTACCACTTCATGACCTGGTGCAGTCTCGCCTCGCAGCAGGCCGCCTGGTTCAAAAGGATGGTGCCCAACGATCCCGACGCGCTGCCACCGGTGCTCGATCTCGAATGGAACAACCATTCGAGCTGCAAGAACAAGTTCAACCGGACTGACGTGCTGGAGAAGGTCCACGTCATGCTCGATGAGATGGAACGGCACACCGGCAAGGTGCCGATCATCTATACCGACATGAATTTCTACAACGACATCCTCGCCGGAGAGCACTTCGATTCATCGTTCTGGCTGCGTTCGACTGCCGCCGAGCCGCATACCAAGTATGGCGACCGGCCGTGGATCTTCTGGCAGTGGACGCAAACCGGCACCATGTCGGGCATTCGCACCGAGGTCGATCGCAATGCCTTCTATGGCAGCGAAGGCGACTGGGTGACGTTCCTGCTTACCGGGTGCGATCCGCGCACTGTCGATCGGCTGGGCCCCCAGGGCCGCTGCCAGAGCCACAAGTAACGGCCGGAGCGTTTTCGGGAAAACTTGCAGACTTTTCCACCTCGAAAGCGCGACAAATCAAAGACTCTCGCCTGGCGGTGACCTTGTCAGGATTCTGCCTTGGTTCTAGCCTCAGCTAGTGATTTGCCGGAGTTGCTGCCGGATCAACAATGGAAGGGGATGCCGATGGCCAAAGGTCAGCTGAGATCCAACAAGGAAGCCAAGAAGCCCAAGAAGGAAAAGCCGAAAGTGCTGGCCACGGCCGGGATGACCCCCGCCACCGCCGCACCGGCAAAGAAGAAGTAACGGGGCGACTTGCAGCTTGAATTCGCGAAGGCCGTGGCACCCGCCGCGGCCTTTGCTTTTGAGAGGTGGAGCGAGCCGCACGCTCGATGTCATCCCCGCTTTCGCGGGAATGACCCGGTGGCGGATGTTATTTGGGTGCTCTTCTCTGAACTGCAGCCAACCTAGCCGGCAAGCCCCGGGATCAACCCGCTGGATTTGAGCCCGTCGAGCAGGAACTGCACCGCCAGCGCCGCGAGCAGCACGCCGACGACACGGCTGACCACGGCAAGGCCGGTAATGCCGAGCAGCCGCTGGATCGGAATGGCGACCAGCATCACCACATAGCAGAGCAACAGGATCGCCAGCAGCGCCAGCACCACCACGGCCCATTCGACGTTGAAGCCGCCCGAGCCGGTGGTGAGCAGGATCACCGCGCTGATCGCGCCGGGACCGGCCAGCAGCGGCGTTGCCAGCGGGAACACCGAGATATCGGCGCGGCTCTGCGCTTCGTTCTCTTCCTCGGGCGTCGTGCCGGTGCCGCCGGAATGGCGGGCGAACACCATGTCGATCGAAATCAACAGCAACAGGATCCCGCCCGCGATGCGCAACGCCGGCAGGGTAATCCCGAACAGCCGCAGCAGCACCTCGCCGAACACTGCAAAGAATAAGAGGATCACTGCCGCAATGACCGTACCGCGCAGCGCCATGGCGCGCCGCTCGGCCTGGGTGTTCTTCTGCGTCAGCGCCGCATAGACGACCAGGAGGTCCGCCGGCCCGAGGGTGGCGAAGAAGGTGGTCAGCGCAAGCAGGAACGTGTCGATCGGCATGGCCGGACAATGGCTGAGCCGGCGCCGAAAGGCGAGGGGGCCCTGAGGATTTCGCCCCGAGCCCCCACAAGCTCCGCAAATCAGCCGCAAAGCCGCCCGACTGACAGGGTGTCGCCATGTCCATCACCCTCGACGCAGCCCCGATCGACCTGCCACCCGCGCCGCGATCGGCGTGGGGAACTGTCACATCGCTCGCGATTCACGCCGCACTGCTCGGTTTGGTGTTGCTGGGACCGGATCGCGACGCGCCGAAGTCGGTGCTGCCACCTTCTATCGCGGTCGAACTGATGACGGCGGCGCAGTTTGCCGCCCTCACCGCACCCGAGGAAGCGCCGCCGGCAGCGGCACCCAGTGCGCCCGCCGCCGCAGCGCCGTCAGCCTCCAATCCCGCACCGCCTGTTGCGAAGCCCCCACCCGGCGGCACCATTCGCGCCACCCAGTTCTATGCCGGCAACCTGCTGGCCGAACCCGCCAGCGCCAAGGTCCGTGCCGCCATGAAGACGCTCGATGGCAGCGAGCGGCTGGTCCAGCTCTGCAGTATCGAGGCGATCGAGCAGATCCGCCGCGCTCGGCCGGAATTCGATCCCGACACTGTCGTCGCCTATGCCATGGCCGACATGGCGACCCGCGACGGCGCGCTGATCGCCGATGGCGGTGCCTTCCGCAGCCGGCGCGAATGGTACGAGGTGAAGTTCAGTTGTGCCGCCACCGCGAACTACTCGACGGTCGAGCGCTTCGAGTTCTCGATCGGCGGCTTCATCCCGCACGACCAGTGGGAGGAGCACTATCTCACCGCCGCCGAGAGCGACGAGTGATCAGCCGATATCCTCGAGCACCGCGCTGACCAGCCGGTTCAGCGTCTCGAACGGTGCGCCCGCCGCCATGCCGACCACCGCGATCCCCAATGCCGGGCTGCGCACCGCTTTCGCCGCCGCGCCCGTCCATTCGCCGCCATGGATCAACAGCGCCTCGCCGCAATGCCTGCGTAGACCGAGGCCCCAGCCATAGTCGACGGAGCTGCCGTCACTGAGGTGGCCGGCAGTGGTGACGAGGTGGGCAATGCCGAGGGTGTCGCGGTTCTGCTGCTGCAACCACTGCGCCAAGCTGCGGGCGCTGGACCACAAGCCGCCATCGCCGTGGGTGAGCGGCAGATGCGCACCAAGCAGCGGCAATTGCGGCTGGCCTATGGGAGTGCTGGGAAAGCCGATGCCGTCGAGGCCCAGCGGCTCGAGCAGCCGCGCTGTGGCGAACTCGGCGAGCGGCATGTCGCTGGCTTCCGCGATGACACGGCCGAGGAGGACATAGCCGGCGTTGGAATAGCTATGGGCAACGCCCGGCGGGGAGGGCAGCTCGGTGAGCTCGCCCAGCGCCTCGAAAACGAAGGCATCGGTCCAGTCGCCGGCCATTCGCGCCTCCAACTCGCCGGCAGGAGGCAGGCCACTGCTGTGATGGGCAAGCTGGCGTGGCGTGATGCGGGCCGACCAAGGCGGCAGACCGGCAATATGGTCGGAAACCGGCCGATCCGGATCGATCCGGCCGTCGCGCACCAGCAGCGCCAACGCCGCACCGGTCACCTGCTTGGCGAGGCTTGCGACATAGAACCGGTCGTTCGGCGCAACCGGCCGCCCGTTGGGCCAGGCGCCGCTGATGTGATCCTCGACGGTGTCGCCAACCACTCGCGCCACCGCCACCGGCGTGCCGGGAGCAAAACCCGCTCGCTCGACCAGCGTCGCGAGCGGGGTCACCGGGCTCAGGCCCGCCGCTTCTCGATGGCGTCCCAGATCAGCACGGCGATATCCGGCCCGCCGAAGCGCTTGATCTCGCGGATGCCGGTGGGCGAGGTGACGTTGATCTCGGTGAGGTAATCGCCGATCACGTCGATGCCGACAAAGATCATGTCGCGCTCCTTCAATGCCGGCCCGATGGTGGCGCAGATCTCGCGCTCGCGGTCGGTGAGCGGCGAAAGTTCCGGGCGGCCGCCGACATGCATGTTGGAGCGCGCTTCGCCTTCGGCCGGGATTCGGTTGAGGCCGGCCACCGGCTCGCCGTCGACGAGGATGATGCGCTTGTCGCCCTTACGCACATCCGGCAGATATTTCTGCACCATGAACGGCTCGCGAAAGCTCTGCTCGAACAGCTCGATCAGCGAGTTGAGGTTCTGGTCGGTCTCCTGGATCAGGAACACCCCGGCGCCGCCATTGCCGTAGAGCGGCTTGACGATGATGTTGCCATGCTCCTTGCGGAATTCATGGATCATCCCGCGGTCGCGGGTTACCAGCGTCGGCGGCATCAGCTCGGGGAACTCGGTGACGAGGATCTTCTCGGGCGCGTTGCGCACGGCCGCCGGCGGGTTCACCACGAAGGTTTTCGGGTGGATCCGCTCCAGGAGGTGGCTGAGCGTGATGTAGTTCATGTCGAACGGCGGATCCTGCCGCATCAGCACCACGTCGTAGCTCTGAAGATCAACGCGGGCGAATGCGCCCAGCGCGTAGTGCTCGCCCTTGGGCTTGTCGAACAGGGTGATCGGCGCGACTTCGGCCGAGACGTGGTTGTCGTGCAGCGCCAGGCTCTGCGGCACGTAATAGTCGATCTGGTGCTCGCGCGCCTGCGCCTCGAGCATCAGCGCAAAGGTCGAATCCCCCTGGGGGTTGATCGAAGCGATGGGGTCCATCTGCACGGCGATCTTCAAAGTCACGTTTTGGCTCCGACGCTCAAGCACCAAGCGGTGTCATTCCCGCGAATGCGGGAATCTCTGTTTTCGAGGGCAAGGCGTACTCAGCAAACGAAGGTTCCCGCTTTCGCGGGAAAGACACCGAGGAGAGGTAGGAAGGATGCCTCACTCGCCCTGAAAAGCGTTCATCACATGGCGCGGCCAGGTGCCCGGTGCAAGGAAAATCACGTCGAAACGGAGCGGCGTTTCGGCAAGGGCCGGGTGGCGCGCCACATAGTACTGCGCAGCACGGGAAATCCGGCTGGTATTGACCGCCTCGAGCGCCTCGGCTTCCTCGTTGCGGTGCTGCCGCGCCTTTACTTCGATGAAGGCGGTGGTGCCGAAGCGGCGGGCGATGAGGTCGATCTCGCCGACCGGCGTCTTCACCCGCGTTGCGACGATGCGATAGCCCTTGAGCCGCAGGAACCAGCCCGCCAGCGTCTCACTGCGGCGGCCGAACGTTTCGGCACCGAGCCGGCTGCTGCGCGTCCGGTTATTGCTCGGCCTTGCGCGCCAGGGCGGCATCGTAGACCTCCTTGCGCTTGAGGCCGAAGCGGGCGGTGATTTCGTCGACGGCGGCGCGCAGCGGGCCGGTGGCCAGCGCCTCGTCGAGCGCCGCCTGCCAGTCCGCGGCTTCGACCACCACACCCTCGGCGCCGCCGACAAGGATCACCGCTTCGCCCTTGGTGTCGCCATCGCCGAACTGCGTCGCGAGTTCGGTAAGCGTGCCGCGCTCCACCCGCTCGAAGCGCTTGGTCAGCTCCAGCGCCACTGCGGCAGGCCGATCGCCCAGGGCTTCCGCCATCGCCGCGAGCGTATCGCCGAGCCGGCGCGGCGATTCGTAGAACACCAGCGTGTCGGTGCGGGCCTTGAGCGCGGCGAGTGCATTGGCCCGCGCCCCGGATTTGGACGGCAGGAAGCCGATAAAGCCGAAGGCGTCGGTGGGGAGGCCCGCACTGGCCAGCGCCGCGAGCAGCGCCGAAGCGCCGGGATTGGCGAACACCGGCAGCCTGGCCTCACGCACCGCGCGGACCAGCGGGAAGCCGGGGTCGGAGAGCAAAGGCGTCCCGGCATCGGAGATCTGCGCGATGGCGCGGCCGGCCTCGATCGAAGCGATCACCTCGCCGATGCGGGCCCGCTCATTATGCTCGTGCAGCGACTTGCGCGGGGTGCGGATGCCGAAATGATCGAGCAGCGTCGCCGAGTGGCGCGTATCTTCGCAGAGGATCAGGTCGGCCGACGCGAGCGTCTCGAGTGCCCTGAGCGTGATGTCCTTGAGATTGCCGATCGGAGTGGCGACCACATAGAGCCCCGCCGCCAGTGGCGGCGCCGGAAACTCAGTCCCGGCAATGAAATAGCTCTTTTGGCGATCGTCCACGCAACCCCCGAAAGTTAAGCCAAGGTTAAGCTCGGTCTTTATGAGCCGGGCTCGATTCTGTATAGACCACGCTTGGAGTGGCGCTCTACGCCACAGTGCGGGACTCGATAAAGGTTGGGCAAGTGAGAATTGCTGGTGGTGCCGGGGTGCTGACTGGGCTCAGGTATGTTGGGCTCGGCCTGGCCGCGGCAGCGCTGCTGTCGGCCTGCTCGGCGGGCAACTTCAACTTCGGTCCGGCCGGCGGCACCAGCGGCGGCGCCTCACGGCCGCTCGCCACCGGCAAGACCTTCGGCAAGGGTCCGGTGCGGGTGGCCTTGCTGCTGCCGCTGTCGGGCGACCCCAACCTTGCCAGCGTCGGCACCTCGATGGCCAATGCCTCGGAACTGGCGATCAGCTTCGTCGAGACCAACCCCAATATCGGTGAAAACATCACCGTGGTGCTGAAGGATACCGGCGCCACCGCCAGCGGCGCCACCCAGGCGGCGCAGCAGGCGCTGAGCGAAGGCGCGAGCCTGATCCTCGGGCCGCTGCGGGCTGACCAGGTGACGGCGGCGGGTCAGGTGGCGAAGGCCGCCGGGGTGCCGGTGATCGGCTTCTCCAACAATTCGGGCGCCGCCTCGCCGGGCGTCTACCTGCTCAACATCCTGCCCGAAAGCGAAGTGAAGCGCTCGATGGGCTATGCCAAAAAGCTCGGCAAGAAGGCCTTTGCCGGGGTGTTCCCGACCACCGATTTCGGCCGCATCCAGGAAGGCGCCTTCCGCCAGGCGACGGCTGACCTGGGGCTCAATGCCCGCGCCGTCTACAACTTTTCGTCCGAGGCCGAGGCCCGTAACGTCGTCACCCAACTGGTGCCGATGCTGCAGGCCGGACAGATCGATGCGCTGTTCATCCCCGACCGGGCGACGGCGCCGAGCTTTGCCAACCTCCTCAACGAGGCTGGCATCGCGCCGGGCAAGGTGCAGTTGATCGGCTCGGCCGACTGGGACGGCGATCCTTCGGTGCTCAACACCACGACGCTGGCCGGAGCGATCTTCCCCGCCATCGACGACACCGGATATAACGCGTTATTGCCGGAGTATCAGGCCAAGTTCGGCTCGGCGCCGCACAAATTCGCCACCATCGCCTACACCGCGACCATCCTCGCCAATGCCGGCTCGCTCGCCAATGGCACGCCAAAATACGATCGCGCCCAGCTGACCTTGCCGGCGGGCTTCAACGGCCGCGACGGGGTGTTCCGTTTCCTCCCTGATGGACGCAGTGAGTATGCGCTGGTGATCAAGCAGGTGTCGATCGGCGCCGCCAGCGTTGCCGAGGGGCCGAAGCTGTAGTCACCCTGTTCGAGTACCATTGGCTCACCAACTCGGCGTCATCCCTGCGAAAGCAGGGACCCAACTCACAGCCACCGCAGGATGGACAGATGGGTCCCTGCCTTCGCAGGGATGACATCCGGTGGGTAGGCTAGCAGTAGAAGCTGTCTTCAACGGCGATGCAGTTGCCGTCCCCGGTGGTTGCCTGGTTGCCATCGAACGGGATGATCGAGACGAACGAATCGGCGCCCGCCGATGTGCTCGCCACCCACTGGCCGCCGCTCCAGAACCACAGGCCGGCCTTCGGTGACGGCTTCATTTCCTTGACAATGCCGGGATACTGGATGTGAGGGCTGGCGAGCCCGTCAGTGGAGTAGACCCCGCTCGCCGTTTCCATGACGTTCACGAACGTGGTGCGCCCATAACCGATCTTGCGAACCACGGTTTCGCGGATCGGCTCGACCGAGACGCCCGGCTGCACATAGTAGTTCCAGCGCATCAGCCGGTCCGGATCGAACGCCGGCGGCCAGATCTCGCGCGGCGAGCTGAACAACGTCCGCATCGGCTCTTCCTCGGCCACGGCGCGCGGCAGCACGTTCGGCAGCGACAACAGTAAAGCTGCCCCCAGTCCGATTGCTCCTCCAAGCATGATCGTCTTGGTAGCGTCCATGGCCGTTCTCCGGTCGGTTTGTTAACCAACCATCAACCATGGCGCCGAAAGGCGTGTCAAAATGGAACAGCGATTAAGGTAAATTTAACCAGGGCTTTGCCGGACCGGCACTTAGGGCAGCGCGGCCGCCAATTTCTCGACCACCTCGACGAAGCGATCATAGGCCTCGCGGGTCGGCCAGGGCCGGATCAGCCTTTCGAACGGCTCGAATTCGAACACCGGGAAGCTCGGCTCGCCGAAATACCGCCGGGCCTCCTCCGCCTCGAACCCGGCAAGGTGTGTCGCCTCGAGAAAGGCCGCCTCGCGGTCGGCGCGCTTGATCTGCTTCTGCAGCGCTGCAGGTGGCGTTGCCGGCAGCGAGAAGCGCAGATGCACCGCGCCCAGCAGCCGGTTTTCCACTTCCTTGTAGTTGCCGCCCATCGCCGCCTTGAAGGGCGAAATGATGTCGCCCATCACGTACTCGGGCGCATCGTGCAGTACCGCATAGAGCAGGGCGCGCGGCTCGGCGTCGCGGTTCAGCGCGCGGTAGAGTTCGAGCACCAGCACCGAATGCTGCGCCACCGAGAACGGGTAGTCGCCGATGGTCTGGCCGTTCCAGCGCGCGACGCGGGCGAGGCCGTGCGCGATATCGCTCAGCTCGACGTCGAGCGGGGACGGATCGAGGATATCGAGCCGCCTGCCCGACAACATGCGCTGCCACGCCCGCTCCTTGCCACGCGCCATCATCGACCCCTCTGTTCCGAAGCCGAGGAACGTAGTGGGAACGGCGCTGATTCGCGAGTTAGTCGTCCGTGGTGGCGTCGCCGAATTGGTAGGTAGCATAAGGCGGCAGTGTCACCGTCACCGGCTTGCCGTCGACCGTGACGGCGGCCGGATCGGTGATGCGGTCGAGCCTGAGGATGGCGACGGCCCGCCCGTCCACCACCTCGCCGATCGGACCCGCGTCGCGTCCCCCCGCTACCACCGGCGTGCCGGCCGGCGCATCGATACCCGAAACGATCACCGGGCGACGACGGGCCGTGCCGCGATGTTTCATCCGGCTCACCACTTCCTGGCCGATATAGCAGCCTTTGACGAAGTCGATGCCGTCGAGCAGGTCGAGCCCGATATCATGGGCGAAATTCTGGTCGATGCCGAAATCCGGCCCCTCCTCGGGGATGCCGGCGCTGATCCGATGGGCCGCAAAGCTGTCGTCGGGCGGCAGCCAGCCGGCGGTCGCGGTATTCTCGGCGATCACCCGTTCGCCGAGGCCGCGCGGATCGGCATGGACGATCCCTTCGGTCCAGCCGTCAAAGCTCCAACCGACCGAATGGGTGTCTCTGAGGTCGTCGATCTGCACCTGGGCGCGCAGCCGATAGAGCTTCATCTTCTTCAAGAAGGCGTCAGCCACCGTGGCGTCGACATCGAGCCAGAAGGCGTCCTCGGCCCAGCCGCTCAACCCTTCAGCCTGCACCTTGCCCTGCGGAGACAGCAGCGCCCACCACACCGCCGGGCCGGGCGCCGCCAGCAATCGTCCGGTAACCACGTCGAACAACAGTTTCTGCGCCTCAGGTCCGGAGAATCGGAAGGCAGCACGGGACGGACGGAGGATTGTGGGCATGGGATGGTTCCGCTACACCCGCCGAAACGGCAGGCGGACTTGAGACATGGCGCAGTACGAGACGATCTTCAAGAACGGCACGGTGGTGAACCACGATGGTGTGCACCAGACCGACATTGCAGTGAACGACGGACGGATCGTCGCGCTCGGCAACCTCGGCACGGCGTCGGCAGGCGAGATCGTCGACTGTGCCGGCCTCCATGTCCTGCCCGGCGTCATCGACACCCAGGTGCATTTCCGCGAGCCGGGGCTGACCCACAAGGAAGATCTGGAGTCAGGCTCGCTCTCGGCGGTGATGGGGGGCGTCACCGGGGTGTTCGAGATGCCAAACACCAACCCGCTGACCACGACGCGCGAGACCTTCGAGGAAAAGATCCGCCTCGGCACCCGCCGCATGCATTGCGATTTCGCTTTCTATATCGGCGGCACGCACGACAACGTGGGGCAACTGCCCGAGCTCGAGCGCCTGCCCGGTTGCGCCGGGGTGAAGGTGTTCATGGGCTCCTCTACCGGCTCGCTGCTGGTGCCGGACGACGATGGCGTCGAGGCGATCCTCAGCGCCATCTCCCGCCGCGCTGCCTTCCACTCCGAGGACGAATATCGGCTCGAGGAGCGTAAACCCTTGCGCGTCCCGGGTGATCCCGGCTCGCACCCGGTGTGGCGCGACCCCGAAGCGGCGATGCTTTCGACCCGGCGGCTGGTGGCCCTGGCGCGAAAGACCGGCAAGCGCGTCCACATCCTCCACATTTCGACCGCCGAGGAGATGGTGTTTCTGGCCGCGCACAAGGACGTGGCGAGCGTCGAAGTGACGCCGCACCACCTGACGCTCGACGAGACGGCCTACACCCGGCTCGGCACCTATGCGCAGATGAACCCGCCGGTGCGCGACAAGGCGCATCGCGAGGGCATCTGGGCCGGGGTTCAGAACGGCGTCGCCGACGTGCTCGGCTCCGATCACGCCCCGCACACGCGCGAGGAAAAGGATCATCCCTACCCGCAGTCGCATTCCGGCATGACCGGGGTGCAGACGCTGGTGCCGATCATGCTCGACCACATCAATGCCGGGCGGATGAGCCTCGAGCGCTTCGTCGATATGTCGAGCCACGGGCCGAACCGGCTGTTCGGCATCGCCAACAAGGGCCGCATTGCCGTGGGCTACGACGCCGACCTGACGGTGGTGGATATGAAGCGGCGCGAGACCATCACCAACGCCTGGGTGAAGAGCCGCGCCGGCTGGACGCCCTATGATGGCGTGACCGTCACCGGCTGGCCGGTGGGAACGATCGTACGCGGTAACACCGTGATGTGGCAGGGCGAGCTGGTGACGCCAAGCGTTGGCCAGCCGATGCGGTTTCTGGAAGCGCTTTAGGGGACACTCCTACCGTCGTCTTCTCCGCGCGGAGCCACAGGTCGAGCCTCACTCACCGCGTGTCATCCCTGCGAAAGCAGGGACCCAACTCGCCACAGCGCACGTGGATGAATGGGTCCCAGCTTTCGCTGGGATGACATCGAGTTTGATGAACGCGCGGAGCGTCGCTCGAGTCCCGGCGCTGCACCGTACGGTGGCCAACGGGACCGTAGTCAGAGGGCGTGCGAACGCTACTGCAGTGAGCGGCTGAGGCTGTATTCGCCGGCCTGGATGCGGTCGGGCAGGGTGGCGATCAGTTCGGCGATCGCCGTCTCTCCATGGTGTTCGACCAGCGAGGTGATCGCCGCGAACAGCGAGGCATGCGCCAGCGCCTCAGTGGCGATGCCGTCATCCTCGGCCGTGTTCCAGGCCTCGGCAATATACTCGAGCGCCACCTGGCGCTCTTCGCGCTCCGCCTCGGCGAGTCGCTCGATGCTGCCGTTGTCACCCTTGAGGGTCTTGGAAAGTTTCATGCTATCGGCCCTAGCACGAGCCGACCGATGGCGCGCCCCATCCGTCTCCAAAAGGTTAATATGCACTCTGCAATTATTGTTAACCGGCAAGGACAAAGCCTGTCGCAGGCCTACTCGGCGTAGCGCGAGTGGATGTCGCGGGCGGTTTTTTCCGCTTCGACCAGCAGCCGTGACATCGCCTGCTCGGCCGACACCGTGCACACCCGGTAGAGCCGCGCATAGGCCTCGTAGCCGGAGTTGAATGCGCCGCTGAGCCGCTGCCGGCGGTCGTCGTCGGGTTCATCGAGCGCGATCAGGTCGGCCATCTCGCTGCGCCAGTCGGAGCGGGCGTCGGGTTTGCACAGCGGATTGAGGAAATACAGGCTCCCGAGGATCTCGGATAGCCGCTCCATTTCGGCCTGGTAGGGCGGATCGATGGCGCGTGCCGGAGCCACCGCCAGCAACAGGACAACGACAGCAATGCGAAGCGGGCGAAGGCGCATGGCTTGACCTTTATGTGAAACGCCCAAATGCCTCAACTGCGATCGAAGACCCGGAAGGCGCCCGCCACCACCTCGCCGAGGTCCGGCGTGGTGTACATGCCGCCGATCTCGTCGAGCCGCACCCAGCGCCAGGCGCTGACTTCGTCCGAAGCGCCGATCTCGCCCTCGAACGCTTCGGTGGCATAGACCTGCAATACGAACTTGCCCTCGCCGAGCAACATCCGTCGGATCGGGTGCAGCCGCCAGACCCGGAGGCCCACCTCTTCCATGATCTCGCGCTCGGCCGTCTGCTCGGGTGTT
The DNA here is from genome assembly GCF_035944845.1 of Devosia sp. Classification (GTDB taxonomy): domain Bacteria; phylum Pseudomonadota; class Alphaproteobacteria; order Rhizobiales; family Devosiaceae; genus Devosia_A. The sequence continues at coordinate 51,634 of NZ_DASZAW010000036.1, forward strand.
TCGCCCGGCTCGAGCCGCCCGCCCGGCAGGCTCCACATGCCGAAATATGGCTTCCTGGCGCGCTGGATCAACAGCACCTTGTCGCGATCGATCAGGGCGACGCTGGCGGCATTGGGAGGCTGTCTGAGTTCGGGCATAAACCGATGATTGTGGTTTGTCCTCGCCGCGGCAAGTGCCTAACTAGGGGGTGAAGAGAGGCCTCGACTATGTGCGGACGCTACGCCACCACCCTGCCGCCGGAAATGCTGGTCGAGCTGTTCAACCTGCTCAACCAGATCGAGTTTCCGCCACGCTACAACATCACCCCGACCCAGCCGATCGCGGTGGTCTGGGAGCAGTCGGGGCGCCGTACCATCCAGCTGGTGCGCTGGGGGTTCGTGCCGAACTGGGTGAAGGATCCGCGCGAGTTCTCGCTCCTGATCAACGCCCGGGCCGAGACCATGGCGGAAAAGCCCTCGTTCCGCGACGCGGTGCGCCATTCGCGCTGCATCGTGCCGGCCTCGGGTTACTACGAGTGGATGAAGGGGCCGGATGGCAAGCGCCAGCCCTACTACATCACCATGGCTGACGACTCGCCGATGATCTTTGCCGGGCTCTACTCGAACTGGTCGGGGCCGCAGGGCGAGGAGGTGGATACCGCTTGCATCGTCACGGTAGAGCCCAATCTTGGGATCAGCTCGGTCCATGACCGGATGCCGGCCATGCTCACCGGCGATGCCGTCGACATGTGGCTCAACACCCGCGATTTCGACGTCAAGGCAGCAACCCAGCTGGCCTTGCCGCTGCCGCCGGGCTCGCTGAAATACCACCCGGTGAGCAAGGCGGTCGGCCGGGCCGACGCCGATGGGCCGGAGCTGATCCGCCCGATCAGCCCCGAACAGGCGGAAGCCGAAGCCGCAGCGGTCGCAAAGCCGAAGAAAGTCGCCGCCGGCGGTGGCGGGCAGCTCGACCTGTTCTAGAACAGCTCGAAATAGCCCAGTGCGTCGCCGATCGCCTCTTCCTCGTAGCCGAGATGGCTGAGCAGCACCCGCTCGAGCGCCCGATAGATTTCGAGCGTGTCGGCGAAGCGGCTCGGACCCGGGTCGGCGGCGAGTTCGCCAAGCCTATCGATCAGCCGCACCAGCAGCTCGTGCACCACCACGTGCTCGGCGCGCAACCGGTCGGCGATTGCCTTGAAGACGGCGCCCTGCGCGGCGATTGCAGGGAATATCGCCTCGTCTTCGATCGAATGATGGACATTGACGATGTTGCAGTGCTGGCCGCAGAGGTTGCCGAAGCGCCGGTAGTTGGCGACCATGGCGAGGCTCGCGGCCTCGTCGGTCGCGGCCTTGGCGCCGATCTCACCCGAGGCAGCACGATCGATCAGTACCGCCAGGGTCTTCATGTTGTCGCGCAGGTGATCGTGCACCTCCTTGAGGTGCAGTCCGGGCGCGCGTTGCGCCTCGGTCAGGCCTTCGAGCCTGATCGGCGCGGGCCGGGTGGCGTCGTCGAGAAATCCGATATCGAGCAGCATGGCCGTGAGATGGGACGACCAGGTCGACCCGTCAACAGGGTACCTCGGGGTGACCGAGGGTTTCACGGACGAACTGCACCATCCGCGATGTCACCTCCGGGAGCGCGCGCAAGGTCAGGGGTAGTGCCCCACGCACCGGGTCATTCCCGCGAAAGCGGGAACCTCTGTTTTTCTTGCCTGCCGCACGATCGCAAACGGAGGTCCCCGCTTTCGCGGGGATGACACCGAGTTCGGGGAACCTGCAGAGCAACGCTCTAAAGCACCTTACCTGGGTTGAGAATGCCGTTGGGGTCGAGCGCCGCCTTGATCGCCTGCATCATCTCGAGCGCCACCGGGTCCTTCACCTGCCGCAGCAGCCCAGCCTTCAGTTGGCCGATGCCGTGCTCGGCCGATACCGACCCGCCGAGCCGGCGCACCACCTCGTAGACCGCCGCATTGGCGTCGGCCTCGCGCGCCATGAACGACTTGGGATCGGCGCCGGCGGGCTGGCTGAAGTTGAAATGGATATTGCCGTCGCCCATGTGCCCGAACGGGCAGGGCCTGACGCCGGGGATGGCCCGCTCGACCGCGGCGCTGCCCTCGGCGATCAGCTGCGGCACCGCGCCGATCGGCACCGAAACATCGTGCTTGATCGAGGCGCCTTCCTTCGATTGCACCTCGCTCATCTGCTCGCGCGCCGCCCACATCAGGGTGCGATCGGCCTCCGATTCGGCCACCACGGCATCGGCGACGAGACCGCTGGCCAGCACGTCCTCGAGTGCTGCCTGCAGCGCCCCGGGCGCGCCGCCCTTCATCCGGTTGACTTCGGCGAGCACATACCAGGGCGACAGACTTGCGGTGGGGTCGCGCGGCAACAGCCCATATTCGAGCTGCAGGTCGATGCCGAACCGGTTCATCAGCTCGAACGCCGTGAGCCGCGAGCCGGCGCGCTCGCGCAGCAGGTAGAACAGTTCGAGCGCCACGCCGGGGTCGGCGACGTTGATCAGCGCCGTCTCCTGCGCCTCGGGGACCGGAAACAGCTTCAGCGTCGCCGCGGTGATGAACCCCAGGGTGCCCTCGGCCCCGACCAGCAGGTCCTTGAGGTCGTAGCCGGTATTGTCCTTCTTCAGCGCATTGAGGCCGTTATAGAGCCGGCCATCGGCCAGCACCGCCTCGACTCCCAGCGTCAACTCGCGCGCATTGCCATAGGCCAGCACCTGCACCCCGCCGGCGTTGGAGCTGAGCACGCCACCGATCCGGGCCGAGCCCTGCGACGCCAGCCAGAGCGGGAAAATCGCCCCGGCGGCTTCCGCCACCTTATGCGCTTCTTCGAGGATCAGCCCGGCTTCCACCGTCATGTGCCCGGCCGCGGCATTCACCTCCCGCACCCGGTTGATGCGGGAAAGGTTGACGATCACCTCGTTGCCGCTGAGCGGCACCTGGCCGCCGACGAGGCCGGTATTGCCGCTCTGCGGAATCAGCGGCACCCGATGCTGGTTGGCCCAGCGGCAGATCGCCTGCAGCGCCGCGACGCTCCCCGGCAGCGCCACCGCTACCGCCGGCGCATGGAAGCGCTTGCGCGGCTCGCTGAGATAGCTCGTCATCTCCCGGATATCGGTGAGCAGCGCGCCGCCTTCGCCGACCAGCGGCTTCAGGGCGCGGACGATGTCTTTGGGCGTGAGCGTGGTCATGGCGGGGGAAGATAATCCCGGACAGGGTTGGCGCAAGGGCGAACTTGCCCGCTACCGGTCGCTATGCGACAAGCGGCGCCAACGAGACATTCCATCTGGGAGCACGACGATGGCGCAGGGTCTGATGGCCGGCAAGAAGGGCCTGATCATGGGCGTGGCGAACAACCGCTCGATCGCCTGGGGCATCGCCAAGGCCCTCGCCGACCAGGGAGCAGAAATCGCTTTCTCCTACCAGGGCGAAGCACTGAAGAAGCGCGTCGAGCCGCTGGCCGCCGAGATCGGCGTCACCACGCTCGTCGAATGCGACGTGTCGAACGACGCCGCGATGGACGAGACCTTCCGCGTGCTCAAGGACAAGTGGGGGACGATGGATTTCCTCGTCCACGCCATCGGCTTTTCCAACAAGGAAGAGCTCGAGGGCCGCTATATCAACACCAGCGCTGAGAACTTCGCGCTGACCATGAACATCTCGGTCTACTCGTTCACCGCCGTCGCCAAGCGCGCCGAAGCCATGCTGAACCCCGGCGGCTCGCTGCTGACGCTGACCTACTACGGCGCCGAAAAATACGTGCCGAACTACAACGTCATGGGCGTCGCCAAGGCGGCCCTCGAAGCGTCGGTCCGCTATCTGGCGCATGACCTCGGCCCGCAGAACATTCGCGTCAACGCCATCTCGGCCGGCGCCATCAAGACGCTGGCGGCCTCCGGCATTTCGGGGCTGCGGACCATGCTGCATTTCCAGGAGAAGGCGGCGCCGCTGAAGCGCAACGTCACCCAGGAAGAAGTCGGCTCGGCCGCGCTGTACCTGCTCAGCGATCTTGCCTCCGGCGTCACCGGCCAGGTGCAGTATGTCGATTGCGGCTTCAACATCATCGGCATGCATGTCGACGATGAAGCCGAAGCCACTGCCTGATCAATCCCGGGGCTGCCGCAAGGCGGCCCCAACTGTTTCCGAGCGTTCTGATGTCTATTATCTGGCCTGAACTCTACTTCATTCGCCACGGCGAAACCGACTGGAACGCCGAAGGACGCTATCAGGGCTCCAAGGACATCCCGCTCAACGATATCGGTCGCGGCCAGGCCGATCTCAACGGCAAGCTCTTGGTGCAGATTCTCGATCGGGCAGGTCGCAGCCCGGCCGATTTCACCTGGCACGCCTCGCCGCTCGGCCGCACGCGCGAAACCATGGACCGGGTGCGCGCGGGCTTCAGTGTGCCGCTACCGGATGTGGCCTACGATCAGCGGCTGGTCGAGGTGTCGTTCGGAATCTACGAGGGCCGGCTTCATACCGAGCTCAGTTCCGGCGAGATGGCGATTGCCGGCGAGCGCGATGCCAGTTTCTGGGATTTCCGCCCGCCCTCGGGCGAGAGCTATGAGGATGTGGCGCAGCGCATCCGGAGCTTTGCCGCCGACACGCTCAAGGGGCCGGCGATCGTCGTCGCGCATGGCGGCATCCTCAGGATTCTCCGCCGCCTGATCGAGGATTTTCCGGCCGAGCGTGCGGTTAACTGGTTTCCGCCGCAGGATTCGGTGGTGCACTTCATCGACGGCAAGAGCGTCGTCTATCCGGCCGGTCACAGCTGGGACGATTGAGAGGCGGCGGATGTCGACGGCCCTCGCCACCATCATCCACGATACCGAAGGCCGGCTGGCCGAGCCGATCCGCGATGCCGCACCGGCGCTGCGGCGAATGTTCTCGGAGTTTGCGGCCAGCCTGACGGAGGCGACTGATCCGCAGGTCGCCACCGCGCTGACAGAGGCGCTCGGCGCCCGCGTCTCCAGGCATCCTACCGGCGAGGCAATCATTGGCCTCGCACGGCGCAACGCGGTGGCGCTGGCGCTCGAAGGCGATGCGGCGCGGGTGCTCTATTCCGACATGGACCACGTACTGCGCTGGATCGATGCCGACCCCGCCGAGATGCTGGCCGTGCTGTCGTCGGAGCCGGAGGCGCAACTCCTCATCATCGGCCGCACTGCCGAGGCGATGGCGGCAGTGCCACGGCGGCTGCGCGACACCGAGGCCCCGGTCAATCGCGCCTATGAGCTGCTGACCGGTCGCGCCGCCGACCTGCTGTTTGCCGTGCGTCGCATCGATAGAGCGACGGCCCGCGACATCGTCGCCCATAGCCGCGTCGACAGCATCGCCAACGATGTCGAGTGGCCGCTATTGGCCGAGCAGTTGGGTCGTCGCGTCGGTTATGCCCAAGCGCATGGCCTCAAGTACCGCACCATCGATGAGTACGGCGCTGCAGCCGACAGCTACGACCACGATCCGCTGCAATGGATTCGGCGTCTCGAGATGGCCGGCGACATGGCGCGGGCGATGCGACCCTACCTGAAGTCGTCGTGAGGGTGGGTGTGAACGAGATCTCGATCCGCCCGTGGCAGCGGACCGATTCGGCGGCTGAGCTGACCGAACTGCTGCACCGCGCTTACGCGCGATTGGCGGGCATGGGCCTGCGCTTCTGGGCGACGCACCAGAGTGCCGAGGCGACCGAGAAGCGGATCGCCGAAGGCGAATGCTTCGTCGCCGTCGCCGATGGGGTGATTTGCGGCACCATCGTGTTCCGCGCCGCCGCCGCCACCAAGGGCAGCCCCTGGTACGATCGTCCGGAAGTCGCTTCGTTCGCCCAGTTCGCGGTCGAACCGGGCCTGCAGAGCAATGGCCTCGGCCGCCGCCTGATCGCGCATGTCGAAGCGCATGCCGCGGCTTCCGGCGCCCGCGAACTGGCGCTCGACACGGCTGAGCCGGCTCTGCATCTCGTCGAGTGGTACACCCGGCTCGGCTACCGGTTCATCGAGCATGCGCAGTGGCAGCACACCAACTATCGCAGCGTTGTCCTCAGCAAGACGCTCGATATCCGTTGAGCGGCTGCAGCGAACCGCCGATTGACCTTCATCGGGCAGCTTCCTAGAAGTCCTCCCACGCTGAGGACTTCCAATGTCGTTCAATACCTTCGGTCACCTGTTCCGTTTCACCACCTGGGGCGAAAGCCACGGGCCGGCGCTGGGGGTGGTGGTGGATGGCTGCCCGCCTGGGCTGCCGATCTCGGCCGAGGCGATCCAGCGCGATCTCGATCGCCGCAAGCCCGGCCAGTCGCGCTTCACCACGCAGCGGCGCGAGGACGATGAGGTGCGCATCCTCTCCGGTGCCTTCGAAGACGAGCGCGACGGACAGCTGAAGACCACCGGCACGCCGATCTCGCTCATGATCGAGAACACCGACCAGCGCTCGAAAGACTATTCCGAGATCAAGGACAAGTACCGTCCCGGGCACGCCGATTTCACCTATCACCAGAAATACGGCATCCGCGACTACAAGGGCTCTGGCCGCGCTTCGGCCCGCGAAACCGCCGCGCGCGTCGCTGCCGGCGCGGTGGCTCGGCTGGTGATCCCCAATGTCACGGTTCGCGCCAGCCTCGTCCAGATTGGCCCGCACAAGATCGATTACGCGCGCTTCGACTGGGCCGAGGTGGACAACAACCCGTTCTTCTGCGCCGATCCGGTGGCCGCCAAAGAGTGGGAAGCCTACCTCGATGGTATCCGCAAGGCCGGCAACTCGGTCGGTGCGGTGGTCGAGGTGGTGGCCGAGGGTGTGCCGCCCGGCTGGGGCGCCCCGATCTATGGCAAGCTCAGCGCCGACCTCGCCTCGGCGATGATGTCGATCAATGCCGTCAAGGCCGTCGAAATCGGCGCCGGCTTCGAAGCAGCCGAACTCACCGGCACCGAGAACGCCGACGAAATGCGGGCGGGCAATGCCGGGCCGTATTTCACCTCGAACAAGGCCGGCGGCATCCTGGGCGGCATCTCCAACGGTGATCCGATCGTCTGCCGCTTTGCGGTGAAGCCGACCTCCTCGATCATCACCCCGCGCCAGACCGTGACCACGCATAACGAGAACACCGAGGTCATCACCAAGGGCCGGCACGACCCTTGCGTCGGCATTCGCGCCGTGCCGATCGGTGAGGCGATGATGGCGGTGGTCCTGGCCGACCACTTCTTGCGTCATCGCGGCCAGACCGGGCGCGAGGGCGGCATCGGCTACTGAGCCCGCCTGGACCGCTTGCGCGGCCCTCGGACACCCAAGGTGAGCGCACCCACCGGGTCAGTCCCGCGAAAGCGGGAACCTCCGTAGACTGAGTTCGCGGCAGGCCCAGACAACCGAGGTCCCCGTTTTCGCGGGGGGCTGACATCGAGTATGGGGCAGCCAGCGAACGAGTTCGATCGCGCGACAATCCCTGGCCCGTCGGGGCTCGCTGGCACACACCCGCGGGGTGACGCTTAGAATCGAGAAAATTGTCGCCGCGGACCACGCGCTAGTGCGCATTGACCGTTGCGGCGGCAAGGCGCTTGCTGTGGGCGTCGGCCGTAAGTCATTGCTCTCGCTGGTGTATTTCTAAGGGTAAGCGCGAGACGACTAAGCGGTCGCACTGAGACAGCTGAGGGTCGTCCCATGTTCGATTCCTGCCGCGCTTACGTCATGGCCGCCAATCTCCGCGATAGTCTGGCGCTGGAAACCGCAGCGCATCACCTGGGATTCGGCGACGTGGTATGCGGCCTCGGCAGCACCGCGGCCACTGGTCGTCCCGGTGCGGCGATCACTTACTTCTTCCTCGATTATCGCATGCGTGACGAGGAATTGGTCGACACCATTGCCGCCATCCGCGAGGAGCGGACCTCACGGCTTTGTTTCTCGCCGGTCATCCTGTTTACCGCTGACTGGACCGCCGAAACAGTTGTGCGTTACGTCCGCTTCGGCTTCGACGACGTCATCAGCCTGCCGGCACGGCGCGACGACCTGGCCGAACGATTGGCCGGTCAGCTCCATGGCGAGCAGCTTTACATCGAGACCAAGGACTATTTCGGTCCCGATCGGCGTCGGTTGGACCGGGGGGCCGAGTTGCGGGTCGGCATCTCGCCGCACACCAGGCTGGTGTTCGAGCGCGATCCGCGCCGCGGCATCAAGGTGCTGGATCGCGAGGTGCGCGGCCACCGCTTCAAGGCGCGGCCGGCACCGCACACGCACTTCATGGCTAAGCTCTTCGGCCAGCACGCCTCCTAGCCGCAACGCCCTCTCCGGAACGGTTAACAGATCGACAAGCACCCGCGAGCTAGAGTGCCCGGACCTGGCATTGGAGGGGGCCGATGGATTGGCTTGGCGATGTGATCGGCCGCGGCGGTTCGGCGCTGTGGGACGGCGCCGTGGCGCTGATCGTGCCGGCGCTGTTCTTCGCCATCCTGGCAATACTGGTGAAGAAGGGTGAGGCCCTGGCCGCGTTTCGCCGCGCCGCCAGCGAGGTTCGCATCAACCTGGGGCTCTATCTGTTCGACACGCTGATGATGCTGCCGATCCTCAGCCTGGTCACCGGAGCGGTCTATGTGGCGATGCAAAGTGCCGGGTTGATCCTCGTGCCGTCGGCGTTCTGGGCAGCACTGGGCCCATATCCGACGCTGTTCATTGTGGTGTTTGCCGGCGACTTCATCGGCTACTGGCGCCATCGCCTCGAGCACACCAACCTGCTTTGGCCGAGCCATGCGGTGCACCACAGCGACACCGAAATGAGCTGGTCCACGCTGTTGCGCTTTCATCCGATAAATCGGCTGACCACCACGCTCATCGACTCGACCTTACTCCTGGCGCTGGGGTTTCCGGCCTGGGCGGCCGTCGCCAACGGGTTGGTGCGGCACTACTATGGCTATTTCATCCATGCCGATCTGCCCTGGACCTATGGTCCGCTCGGCAAGATCTTTGTCTCCCCGGCGATGCATCGCTGGCACCACGCCAAGGAATACAAGTACGCGGGCACCAATTTTGCCACGGTGTTCTCGGCGATCGACCGGGCCTTTGGCACCTTCTCGCTGCCCGGCCCCTGCAATGTGCCGCTTGGCCTCGAAGCTGACATGGGGCGCGGCATACGCGGACAGCTGACCTATCCGTTCCGTCGCTGGTTCGACGCCGCGTTCAAGCGCGGCTGAGCCGGAACACCGCTACCGTCTCGTGGTTGCCGTCGCCGCCGGCAATCGGCGAAGCGACGGAAACGAGGTGCGTCCAGCCGCGCGCGCCGAGGAACGCCACCACCCTGGCGATCGAGCCGGCGATTGCGACCTCGTCAGTAACGATGCCGCCCTTGCCGACATTGTCGCGGCCCACCTCGAACTGCGGCTTGATGAGGATAACCGCCTCGGCATGCGGGGCGCACAGCGATAGCGGCACCTCCAGCACTTTCAGCACCGAGACGAAGCTGATGTCACACACCAGCAGCGTGATCGGATCGGCGATCAGTTCGGCGTCGAGATCGCGACCGTTGACCCCCTCGAGCGAGACTACCCTGGGCTCGGCCCTGATCCGCTCGTGCAACTGCTCGTGACCGACATCGACGGCGTAGACCCGCCTGGCGCCGCGCTCCAGCAGCACCTGGGTGAAGCCGCCGGTCGACGCACCGAGATCGAGGCAGGCCCGCCCGGCAGGATCGATGGCGCCCGCCTCGAGGCCGGCCACCAGCTTCAGTGCGGCGCGCGAGACATAGCCAGCGGCCGGGTCGTCGAGGGCGATATCGTCGTCCGGTCCGACCTGCTGGTTGGGCTTGCTGGCCGTGGCGCCATTGACCTTCACCGTACCACGCAGGATTGCATCACGCGCCCGGGCCCGGCTGGGGAGGAGGCCACGTGCCTCCAGCGCCTGGTCGAGCCGGATGCGGTCGCTCACGAGGCGATGAGCTTCTTGATCTTGGCGACGGCATTCTCGGTCGGCTCACCATAGGCGATGGTGCCTTCGAAATTGCCGTCCTTGTTGATCAGGAACACCGAGGCCGTGTGGTTGACGAGGTAAAAGCCATCGGCGCCGGGTTCGGTCGTCTCCGAGGCCGCCCCGAACGAGGCCTTCACCGCGCTGGTCTGCTCGTCCGTGCCGACGAGGCCGATCGTGCCGGGGAACGGGCTCAGGTAGTTGGCCAGCACGTCCTTGGTGTCGCGCTTGGGATCGACCGTCACGAAGATGGTGCGCAACTGCTCGGGAGTGAGGCCGAGCTGCTCCCTCCAGGTCACCGATTCCGCCAGCGTGGTCGGGCAGACGTCCGGGCAGTTGGTGTAGCCGAAGAAGACGAGGCTCGGGGTGCCTTTGAGGCTCGCCTGGGTAAACTCGCCGCCCAGCGTCGAGCCCATGCTGAAGGGCTTGCCGGTCACCCCCAACGGCGCCGAAGGCGGGCGGAAGATGAACAGCGCCGTGGCGCCGAGCGCGGCCACGATTACCAGCGTCCAGAGGATGATGCGGAAGCGCGCCAGCGCCGGTGAGGTTGTGTCGGCCATTATGTCCTGCCCAGCTGTGTAGGCGCCTTATAGCGCCCGCTGATACAGTGTGGCGCGCGTCATTGTCGCGCACTCACCGAGGCGTGAAAGCTTATTGCGGGTCGAGCGGCTCGGTGCCGGTGGGCTGGCCGTTGCGCAGTGTGATCTTTTCGATCCGCATCTCGGCCTGCTTCAGCAGCGCCTCGCAATGCGCCTTCAGCGCCTCGCCGCGTTCATAGATGGCGATCGACTCGGCCAGCGGCGCCTGGCCGCTCTCGAGCTTGCCGACAATGCCCTCGAGCTCGCGCAAAGCCGCCTCGAAGCTCATCAGCTTGATGTCGTCGGCGGGAGCGGGGGAATCGGCCATGTCAGTTCCTTCGATGAGACCTGTTGCTAGCTTGCAGCCATCAACATTTCAACATGCGCGGCGGCGCCGGTGGCGAGCCCGTGCCGGTCGTAGCCGCCCTCGAGCATCGAAACCAGCCGTCCATCACACACCCGCCCGGCGACTTCGGTGAGCCGCTCGGTGACCCAGGCAAAATCCTCCGGGTGCCAGTTGAGCCCGGCCAGCGGGTCGCGGTAGTCAGCATCGAAGCCGGCCGAGACCAGCAGGAAATCCGGCTGGAATGCCTCGAGCTCCGGCAGGATCCGGTCACTATAGGCTGCCCGCATCTCTGCGCCGCCACTGCCGGCTGCAAGCGCCGCGTTGCAGATATTGCCGACCCCGGTGAAGCTCGGCGAGCCGGTGCCGGGGTAGAGCGGCATCTGGTGGCTCGAGGCGTAGAACACCGTCGGGTCGTCCTTGAAGATATCCTCGGTGCCGTTGCCGTGATGCACGTCGAAATCGACGATCGCCACCCGCTCGGCCCCGAACTTGCGCTGCGCCTCGCGCGCCACCACGGCAATCGAGTTGATCAGGCAGAACCCCATTGGCCGGTCGATCTCTGCATGATGTCCCGGCGGCCGCACCGCGCAGAAGGCGTTGCGCACCTCGCCCAGCGCCACCGCCTCGAGCGCCGCGAGCCCGCCGCCGAGCGCGGTCGCCGCCGCTTCCAGCGAGCGCGATGAGATAAACGTGTCCTCGTCGATCTGGCCAATCCCTTCGGCCGGGCGGGCCCGGGTCAGGATGCCAAGATAGTTGGCGTCGTGCACCAGCTCGGCGAGGCTCAGGTCGCCGGAGGGCGCCTCGCGACGGATGAGCCGGGCGAAGCGGTCGGCGCTCAGTGCCTCCTCCACCGCCCGGATGCGGTCGGGCCGTTCGGGGTGCCCGGTCGGGGTGGCGTGACTTTCGAAATTGGGCTGGGAGACGAGGAGAGTGGCCATGGGCTCGGGAACTGTCGCTGCCCCAATAGCTTGACGTTGTGCTCGCGAGCTTGTCAAACCTCGCGCCATGGCCAATGCCGTTCATTCCCCCTCCGATCTGCCTCAGCTCGCGGTGCGACTGCGTGCGGGCGAGCTCGTCGCCTTCCCCACCGAGACCGTCTATGGGCTGGGCGCCGACGCGACCAACTCCGACGCCGTGTTGAAAATCTACGAGACCAAGGGCCGGCCACGCTTCAATCCGCTGATCGTCCATGTCGCCGATCTCGCCATGGCGGAGCGCTTTGTCAGCTTCAGCCCGATGGCCCGGAAGCTGGCGGCGTTCTGGCCCGGCCCGCTCACCCTGGTGCTGCCGAAGCGCCCGGACGCCGGGCTCTCCGACCTGGTCACATCAGGGCTCGACACGGTCGGCATCCGCATCCCGAACCATCCGCTGGCGCTCGAGCTGATCCGCGCTGCCGGCCGGCCGCTGGCCGCACCCTCGGCCAACCGCTCGGGCAAACTGTCGCCGACTACCGCCGCGCAGGTCGAGCGCTCATTCGGCGGCCTCGTGCCGGTACTTGACGGTGGCGCCTCAGAGGCCGGGGTAGAGTCGACCATTCTGGCGGTGGAGGGCGACGTGGTGACGCAGCTGCGCGCCGGCGCCCTGCCGCGCGACGAGATCGAGGCCGCCATCGGCCAGCCGGTAACGGTAGCCAAACACGATGCGGCAATTGCTGCACCCGGCATGCTGGCGAGCCACTATGCGCCCAACGCCGCCTTGCGCCTCGATGCCGAGCGGGCAGAGGCGGGAGAGGCCTGGCTCGGCTTCGGACCCGGCCCTCAGGGCGCCAACCTGTCGCTGAGCGGCGACCTGCGCGAGGCCGCTCGCAACCTGTTCGCCATGCTGCACCAGCTCGACGAGGGCGCTACGCGCATTGCCGTGGCGCCGATCCCGCGCAAGGGGCTCGGCGAAGCGATCAACGATCGGCTGAAACGGGCCGCGGCGCCACGGCCGCAATCGTGATCGAGCCTTGGGCAAGTAAGGTTATCATACCAACTAAGTGTTAATGCCTATCTGGGCGGAATGTCGCCATGCGCCGCGATCCCGCCCCAACATCCGTCCGTACCCAGCTCGGTCTTGCCGAGTTGGTAAGTGCGTTGAGCCACGCGCTCGACATCACGGAAGGCCAACCGGTGGGGCATGGCGTACGCTGCTGCTGGATCGGCATGCAACTGGGCGAGGCGCTCGGCTTCGACCAGGCGACGCTCGGCGATCTCTACTATGCGCTGTTGCTCAAGGACGTCGGCTGCAGTTCGAACGCGGCGCGCATCTGTCAGCTCTACCTGGCTGACGACCTGAGCTTCAAGCACGGCTTCAAACAGCTGGACTCGGCGCTGCCGGAGATCCTGCGCTTCGTCTTCGCCCATACCGGCCTCAAGGCCGGACTTGCTGCGCGCTTTCGTTCGATCGTCCACATCGCCATGCATGGGGGCGAGATTGCGCGTGAGTTGATCGAAACCCGCTGCACGCGTGGCGCCGAGATCGCCCGGCAGATGCGCTTCTCCGAGGCAGTGGCCAGTGCGATCCTCGACCTCGACGAACACTGGAACGGCAACGGCAAGCCCGTCGGGCGGATCGGCGGCGCGATCTCGCCGCTCGCCCGGATCGCGCTGCTGGCGCAGGTGGTCGACGTGTTCTTTATGAGCTCGGGGCCCGAGGCGGCGCTTCGCGAGGTGGAACGCCGGACCGGTGCCTGGTTCGATCCGGTCTGCGCCGCGGCGTTTCTGGAAATCGCCCGTGACCCACAGTTCTGGACCACGCTGGCGGCTCCCGACCTCGAAGAATGGGTGATCGCGCTCGAGCCGCAGAAGCGCTCGATCGAAGTCGATGACGACTATCTCGATGACATCGCTGCCGCGTTCGCCAAGGTGGTGGATGCCAAGAGTCCATACACCAGTGGTCACAGCGACCGGGTGGCGCTGTTCGCCGATCTCATCGCCGAACAGTTTGGTTTCTCCGACGAACGTCGACGCTGGCTGAAGCGGGCGGCGCTACTGCACGATATCGGCAAGCTGGGAGTGTCGAACCAGATCCTCGACAAGCCGGGCAAGCCAGACGCCGACGAGTGGGAGGCGATCCGTCGCCACCCGGCGCTCGGCGAAACCATCCTCGGACGGATCAGCGCGTTCGCCGAACTGGCACGCGTCGCCGGCGCCCACCATGAGAGGCTCGACGGCAAGGGCTATCCGCGCGGGCTCGACGCTGCCTCGATCGACCTCGAGACGCGCATCGTCACCACAGCCGACGTGTTCGATGCGCTGACCGCCGAACGCCCCTATCGTGCCGCCATGCCGGTATCCAGGGCCTTCGCCATCATGGATGCCGACATCGGCACGGCGATCGACCCTGTCTGCCTCGCCGCCCTCAAGCGCGCCATGCTGGAAGTCGCGGCAGTCGCAGCCTAGTTGTCCCGCACCTTGTAGGGCTTCTGGTCGCGCCAGAAGCGCATCAGGCTTTCGAGGTCGGGGTCGCCCTGTTCGGGCAGCACCACCCGGAGCGTGGCGTAGAGATCGCCGGCGCCATGCAGGCCTTTGCCCTTCAGCCGCAGCGCTTTGGCAGTGTTGACCGAGGCCGGCAGGTTCAGTTCGGCCGACCCATCGAGCGTGGGAACGCGGACCTTGCCACCCAGCACCGCCTCGTAGAGCGTGATCGGCACATCGACCCGCAGGTCCGCTCCGTCGCGACGGAACTGCTTGTGGCGCTCGAACTTCACCGTGACGATCGCATCGCCCGGCGCGCCGCCATAGGGCGAGGGGTGACCCTGGCCCTTGAGCCGGATCTGCTGGCCTTCCTCGACCTTCTCGGGCAGCTTCACGTTCAGCACCTTGCCGGTCGGCATGCGCAGCGGCACACTGCCGGCAGTGTGTGCTTCCTCGAGCGTTACCGTCACGGTGGCGTTGATGTCTTCGCCGCCCATGCCCGTGGTGCGGCCGCCCTGGAACCCGCCGCTCGAGGCACCGGTGAACGGATCCCAGCTCTGGCTGCCGCCGGCGCCGCGGCTCGGTCCGCGCTGCTGCCCGCCAAAGCCCGACATGAACTCCTTGAGGATATCCTCGGCCGAAAAGCCGCCTGCACCGGTCCCGGCGCCCGGACGCGCACCGCCGCCGGGGCCGCGGCTGAAGCCGGCGAAGCGAGGATTGCCGTCGGCATCGATTTCGCCGCGGTCGTAGCTTGCACGCTTTTCCTTGTCGGACAGGAAGTCATAGGCCGACGAGACCTCGGCGAACTTCGCGTGGGCCTTCGGGTCGTCCTGGTTCTGGTCGGGGTGATGCGCCTTGGCGAGCTTGCGGTAGGCGGACTTGAGGTCTTTTTCGGTAACGGACCTCGGCACCCCGAGCACGGTATACGGGTCGCGCATGGGTTCCTTCAATTCGGGGCGGGTTGGGATTTGCTTTCGCGGCCCGCGCCATCCTATATGGCCATGCGCTCCGGGCTTGTCCAGACTGGCGCGTCACGAG